>NZ_CP056122.1:2400000-3138333 GCF_018219455.1 Moritella sp. 5 | reverse complement strand
AAGTTGGTTGTAGCTTAATGCGAAATTTTGGTCTTCGTTTAGTTCTGGAACAAGGTAGTGATAATTAGTATCAAACCATTTCGTCATTTCACATGCCGCAGCTTGTTGACCACAGCAAGGGCTAGAACCTCGCGCCATATTAAACAGTGTATCAAGGGTGATCGTTTCTTCTTGATGACGCTCTGGGATAACACCTAACGTCGCTGACAATGCCAATACTTGGTCGTACCAAGCAAAGTCACCCACAGTGATGAAGTCTAAACCCGCATCAATTTGCTGTTGCCAATGTTTAGCGCGGAGTTGTTTACCAACGGTTTCTAGCTCAACTTTGGTGATGTCATTTTTCCAATATGACTCAATTGCTTTTTTTAATTCGCGGTCTGCACCGATACGGGGGAAACCTAATATGTGTGATTTAGCCATCTTTAACTCCATTTTCTTAGATGTATTTGTTTGCTTGAGTCTTAAATTTTAAATTAAAACGGTAAATTTAATGTATAGACGCTTAGCTGTTTAGATGGCTAAAGTATTGAACATTATCTCACATGAATCAAATTCATATTTTTACTGATTAAGTTGAAATTAATTGATGTTGGCATTATGCTGAATTTAGCTATCCGTTTAAAAGGGAATTAACGATGCTCGAAGTTAAGCATTTGAAAACTATAATTGCATTAGAAAAGACAGGTTCATTAGTCGAAGCATCTGAAAGCCTCTATATGACGCAATCAGCGTTATCACATCAGATAAAAGATCTTGAAGATCGTTTAAATACGGCGTTATTTATTCGAAAAACAAGACCGCTACGCTTTACGGTAGCAGGGGAGAGGGTGCTTAAACTTGCTAAATCAGTATTACCTATGTTTGCGAATACTGAGCGCGATATTAGCCGTTTATTATCGGGTAATGCAGGGCGTTTACACATGGCAATCGAATGTCACAGTTGCTTTCAGTGGTTAATGCCGGCGATTGATGTGTTCCGTGACCAGTGGCCTGAAGTCGAGCTTGATTTAACCTCGGGCTTTAGCTTTGCGCCTTTACCAGCGTTAAAGCGGGGGGACGTAGATTTAGTGGTGACCTCTGATCCACAAATATTATCCGGTATTCATTACGAACCGCTGTTTAGCTATCAGCCGATGCTTGCGGTCAGTCGCCATCATGCTTTAGCAGATAAAGCGTATATAGATCCAGAGGATTTGAGTGATGAAACGTTGATCACGTACCCTGTAGAGCAGGAACGATTAGATATTTTTAATTTATTTTTAGACCCTGCAGGTGTTTCCCCTCATGCCATTCGACATGCGGAATTAACCATCATGATGTTACAGCTGGTGGCGAGTGGGCGCGGTGTTGCAGCGTTGCCAAATTGGGCGTTAACAGAGTATTTAGAGAAAGATTATATTTTAGCAAAACCACTGGGCGAAGACAGTTGTTGGACAACCCTATATGCGGCTATTCGTATTGAACAACTTGAAATGCCATATATGGTTGAGTTTTTAAAAGATGCGAAAGAAAGTTCATTTCAGCAGTTGAAAGGGATAAAAGCAGTGAACGGATAGTCTTTTAATGGTTAAAAAGGGAATGAGCTTGGTGAGTTCATTCCCCTTGATGAATCTACTCTATATTAAGAGCAGTCTTCAAGTTACGAGTAGACCTGTACTATTGTTCATTCAATAACTGCTGCACAAGCATTCTGACCGTATCAATATCAAAAGGTTTATCACATAGTGCCGAGACACCAGCTTGTTTTACAGCGGTTAACTGGGCGCAGCCTTCTTCAGATGTCACCATCAAAATGGGCAAGTAAGATAATTCTGGGTTCATTCTGATCTTTTCAATTAACTCTTTGCCATCCATTTCCGGCATGTTGTAATCGGTAACGATCAAATCGAATGTATTTTGTGCTAGATATTCCAGTGCTTCGACACCATTCTCTGCTGTGGTGATATTCACAATACCCATGCTATTTAGTACGCGACAGATGTGTTTTCTCGCTGTCAGGCTGTCATCAACCACCAGTATTTTTAATGAGGTTACATCGTATAAATCCAGCTCCATTTCTTCTGGTTCAATGTAACTCAGCGTGGCATTGAGTGCGCGTTGCAAGTCGACAAACTTAAATGGCTTGGGCAAAATTGCGATAGCGCCAGCTTGTTTCACTTGATCTAAGACAGAAAATCGTTGCTCGCTAGAAATGAGCATAAAGGCAATATTTTCAGTCAGCACATTAGATTTAACGAACTCTGCCAATTCCGCGCCAGAGCCATCTTCAAAATACATCGCGCTGATAATCAAATCCGGAATAAATCCGGTTAAACTTTGCTTTGCCTGCTCGATTGAGACAAGGCATTCGATGTTATCAACACCAGCGTCTTGTAATTGTGTAGTAATGAATTTACGTTGTGTGCTAGAAGGCTCAATTAATAAAATTGACAGGTCACGAACTTCAAGACTCATATTATTCCTTGTAACATATTATGTTGCTTTAATTTAAGTGTTTGATATTAGTGGTTTTAACTTATATCCGATATTTTATAATAGCCGTATTAAGCATATATTTGTATGATTTAGTCTATGTTTTTACTTGGTGCGCCACTTTTTTATCACCTTTGACGAAAAATACTGTCTTTTAGGGCGGTGATGTAAGTCATTGTTGCGTAGCAATAAGCACTCTGTTTTGTTATTAATACTAATATATTTCCGCAGTTCATCATAAAGTGAGCTGCAAATGTGTGACGTAGAACGTGTATTGCTTGCCCTTTAGGCAGGCTTGTTATGCACGCTTTGATTCGGTTATAGGGCCTTTCGTGAGTTATGACATGGTGCAGGCGGAATAAGGGGAAGGCGATTAGCATTAATGCCATCGACAAGAATTCAACCAATGCCGCCAGTTATTTAAACCGGAATATTGTTATCCATAGCCATGGCTACTTTCTGTAATTCCTGGTTATTGCCATTGCTGGCCCCGCCCCATAGTTCACTCGACAATAACTGCATATCGCCCTGCTCAAAGTTGAAGGCATGGTCGCGATCTGTTGCTAACAATAGCGGCCCGTCAAGGTCAACAAAGGAAGCGTTTTGAGCGATTAAGAAAGCGGGAGCCATGGCTAATGAGGTACCAACCATGCAACCGGTCATCACGATAAAACCTTGTTGCTGCGCAGCGGTTAGTAACCGTAAGGCTTCGGTTAAACCACCGGTTTTATCAAGCTTAATATTAATTGCCTGATAGAGCCCAGCCAAACGCGGTAAATCATCGCTGGTATGGCAAGATTCATCGGCGCAAAGCGGTATTTCAGACTTAAATCCTGCCAGCTGATGATCGTCTGCGCTGGGCAGCGGTTGTTCAATTAGGGCAACATTAAGTTGCTTTAATCGCGGGAGTAACTGCTTTAACAAGTCGATATCCCAGGCTTCGTTTGCGTCAATAATAAAACGAGAGTCCGGTGCAGCCAACGCAATGGCACACATGCGCTCTAATACCAGTTTGTGATCTAACTTTACTTTTATTAGTGGTCGTTCGCTAAGGCTTGCCGCCTCGCGGGCCATCTTGTCAACTGTATCTAAACTCAAAGTTTGCGCCGTGACCTGAGGTATTGGAGTCGTGATATTGACTAACTGCGCCACTGGTAACTGGTGTTGTTTAGCAGTTAAGTCCCATAGGGCGCAGTCTAGGGCATTGCGGGCGGCGCCAGGCGGTAACAGTGCTAACAAGTCTTGGCCCGTTATCGTGTTAGTTAGCTGTGGCACTATTTGCGATATTTGCGACATCACAGATTCGACCGTTTCGTCATAACGGGCATAAGGGACGGCTTCGGCCCAGCCCGTATGTTGGCCGTCGCTTAATGTAACCACCACCACATCCGCCTGATTTTTTACCCCGCGTGAAATCCTAAATTCTTTGGCTAGCCGCCATTGCTGCTTGGTTATAGTGCAATTAAGTTGGCTCATCCTAGTTCTCCGAACACAAGTTATCGATGATGGAGTCAACGCCATGACGCATAGGGTCTACACAAGGTAAGCCGAGCTCTAGCTCTATGGTGCGACAGATATCAAGCGCCTCGCCATCACTGACACTGGAAGTATTAAGGGTAATGCCAACCACCTGTGCTTGGGGGTTTGTGACTCGTGCTGTGGCAACATTTAGCGTGATGGTGTCTGCAATTGAAGGTAGTGCGCGATTTTTAATACCACGCATTGACTCTCGGTTAATGGCATGACAAACCACAATTGCATCTGCCTGAGCACCGTGCAGTAAACCAAGGCTAACCCCTGCAAATGCGGGATGCGATAATGATCCCTGACCTTCAACGACATCCCAATGCTCTGGGTCATTGGCTGGTGATACGCTCTCACTAGCACCTGCAATGAAATCAGCTACGACGCAATCAATGGCAACGCCATTACCAGCAATCAAAATGCCACATTGGCCGGTAGCACGAAAGTCCACAGCTAAACCACGCTGTTTCATTGCCTGTTCAAGGCTTAGTGAGCTATACATCTTACCAACCGAACAATCAGTACCAACGGTGATTAACCGTTTACCGCTGCGTTGCTCGCCAGTGCCAGTGTTAAATTTTTGCTGTGGATGTCGAATATCAATTAGTTGTAGATTTAGCTTTTCTGCGAGCTGTTCAATTTGTGGTATATCACTTAATTTATCATGTAAACCACTGACAATATCAAAACCGTTATTTAGCGCATCAACAATAAATGGTATCCACTTTTTATCGATAGTCCCGCCGCTGTTAGCAAAACCGAGCACAAACGTTTTTGCGCCAGCTTGTTTTGCTTCTGCGATAGTCATATCTGGTTGATTGGCTGTGACGCTACAGCCATCTAAGCGGAATTGACCTGTACAAAGCTCAGGGCGCCAATCGGCAACCCCTTTAGCCATTTTAATTGAAAGGTTATCGGTGGCATCACCTAAAAAAAGTAAGTATGGCGCTTGTATCTTCATGGGGCTATTTCCATCTTAGGGTTAGTGTTGTTTGGAGAACTAACCTTAAGCGAGCAAACAAAAAACTGGAAATAGTAAAAACTACCCAGCCTATAACCCTAGGTTATAGGCTGGGATTCTGACGTGTGGTGTTTAGCATTTGAAAATTCAATCACCAGTTCAAGAAAATCATTGGCTATCTGCGAAAGATTTTTATCTTCAAGTCGTAACACGGTTAAATTAAAATTAAGTGCTGGTTTAATGGCCGCAATAGCAACCTTATCACTGAGATTACCCCGGGCGGTAAATTCATCAATAGCGCACACTCCGATATTTTGAGCAACCAAACGTGCGGCAATAAAATAGGTTTGAACCGTGATATTAGTATTAATGGCAATATCATCTTCAGTTAATCGATGCCAGAGTAAATCACCTAAGGGGCCACTGTCGCCAATGCCAATCACTTCCTGATGTTCAAATTGATCTAGACTAACCTGAGTTGGTATGTCGGGTAGTAAATCACGTGGGTACATCATGACCAACTGTGACAAACAAACTAGCTGCTGCTTAATCCCAGGCAATGGCGGCGGTGAGAACATCAATGCAAAATCAATTTTGTGCTCAGTGAGGGCCTGACGAACCTCGTCATGGTGCATCGTTTGTAGGTGTATATGGACCTGCGGGTTAAGTTTATTATAACGCGCAACAGCCTGCGGAATAAGTTCGAACCCCAACGCAGGTGCTAGACCAATGGTTATTTTACCACTGCTTTTATTTTTAAGATTAAGCGCACAATGACGAACCGAGCGGAGCTGTTGATACATTTTGTCTACCTCACCAAAAAGCAAGTTCGCCTCTTCGGTGGCAATCAACCGTCCTTTTATCCGCTCAAATAACGCAAAGCCTAGTTGCTGCTCGGCATGAGCTAACACTTTGCTGACCGATGGCTGCGACACATGCAAAAACTCAGCCGCATTAGTCACTGAACCAGTCATATAAATGGCATGAAATACTTCAATATGGCGTAAACGCATGGTCAATTCCGTTTAGTTAGTTCCGTGTGATTAGTCAATTTTTTGCGTGCGGCTCACTGCTTAGCATCACTAAGGCGTAGCTTAGCATTTACTAGACTGGTGGAATAGCGCGGTAGCCGATTGTTGCTCTCCCACATCACGTTGGCAGTGAAAAGGTTAAACGCATAGCGAAAACAATCGTGGTGAGCCACTTTAATTTTACTGACTATAATCTGTGCTGAATGAAAACGGTACGATAGATTAATTGATGCACTGTTATTGATACTTTGGTTAAGCTACCACGGTTTCTGTCACGAGTTATCCGTTACGATAGGTATTTTTAGAAACATTTATTACCGCAGCCCTTGAGCGTTACGCCTATATTGTCTACAATAGCGCACTTTTTATTTACTACAGGTCACGAACATGAACGATATTAAATCGAAACCAGCTTTACCGGATCGCCTTTCGGGTAATCCCCGCAGCCCACATCATATAGAAGAAGTTTTCCAGTACGACATTGGTATTATGCTTAATGGTAAAGAGCGTTTCGATGTTGAAGAATATTGTATCAGTGAAGGTTGGGTAAAAGTACCGTCACATAAAGCGTTGGACCGTCGCGGTCAACCGCTTATGATGACGATAAAAGGAACTGTTGAATCGTTTTATCGTTAAGACGTGTCAATAACTTAGTTAAGGGTCATCCCTCCTATTGAGTTGGCGCAATTGTGACGTATTTTTACAATGCCACTTATTATTGGAATCTAAGTCATCGTAAAAAGGGCCTAGAGAAATTTAGGCCCTTTTTGCTGTAAAGGCTAATTATCAAGGTCGCTTAACGTACGTTGCTTATTATAAGCCGTACCTGCATCTGTTGTTTCAAACTTTGCTAACTTAGCAGTAAGCGCGAGTTCAAACGTTTGCACTTGAGCCTTGTATGACAAGTTTGATAGGTCTTGACCGATAAACTTAGTACCTAATCCTTCTAGTGTGGCGCGGTAGTGTAAAACAATCTGTTCACGCTGCTTTATATCAAGTCCATTTATCCAGCTAACATCTGTCGTTATATGCTCTGCACGTTGAATCCCATTTTTGATTAAGTTCGCTGTTGTTGTCAGCAAATCTGTATCACGAGGGCTGGTAATGATAATGGTATTAAGCCGTTGTAAACTCTGTGATACGTTATTGTAGCTTAGTGGAATTAATTGCTGATTTAACAGTTTGAATTGTTCTTCAAGTGGAGAGTAATAGTTTGCTGTAACTATATTTATTTCGAGAACACTGATTTTTTTCTGTAACTTAGCGCGCTCAAATTCTTGTCTTGAAACTAAATAATCATCCTCAATCATATTTATGATGTGGTTTAAATCTTGATTAATAATCGCGAAATCTCTTTGCCATACATTGTCTATTTTAGGGGCTAGATATTCAATATCAGCTAAGGGTTGAGATAAAAATGTAGTTACCTGAGTTTTTATTTTTTGCGCTTTAATTAATCCATCATTGACCTCTGATATCCCTTCTAAAACAGTACTTTCTGATGGGCCACCAAAAAAACCTTGATCATTGGGATCGAATCTATTCACGAGTTTGCGCATACTGACTAAATCTTTTTGAACTGACTCCCAAGTATTTGGGGCATAGGTAGCAAAGTTTTCATCTTTCACCTTTAGGTAAGTTTGCTCAACGTTCGTCACAGCATCGTTTACGCGTTGATTGAGGCGTGTATTACTGACTTTAATTTGTTGGAGTTCTACTGTCGTCGATGACTTTTTTTCAAAGCTGGCACAACCTGTGATAAGGGTGATAAATACAAGGGTATGAGTGAGTTTAAATATGTACATGTTCATCCATCCGAAAGGGTGTATTGAGGGGTGAATAACCGTAATTTAACGGTTTGTATAAGACTAGTGTGGGTTAATATATTTGTGGTGAAAATAATGATAAGTAGTGATAACTATTTGAAAAATTTGATCTAGAGTGAATAAAATTGGAAGGGGATGTGGAGAGGTTGTGTTATTCAAAAATAATTAAAGACAAGATCTGCAGCTTAGTTAACTAACACTAAGCTGCAGCAAAGTTTAAATTCTCACATTGGTCGGTAAGCTAAAGCTGAACGTTGTACCTTGGCTTAACACGCTAGAAACCGAGATCTTGGCATGATGCAGTGAAAGTAGTTTAGCAACGATAGCAAGTCCTAATCCCGAGTTTCCTTGCTGACCATTGACGGTATTTTTAGCCCTAAAATGTGCGTCAAAAATCCGGTCAACATCTTCCTTCGGAATACCCACGCCAGAATCGGCAATACTAATTATTAGCTGGTTATCTTTCGGTTGCAGATGGATCTTAATACTGTCACCGGATTTACAGTGTCTTAGGGCGTTATCAACGAGGTTGGTTAGTACTCGCTCCAATTTAGCAATGTCGGCAATGGCTTGTAGACTTGGATCTTTAGGTTCAACTGACAGGGTAATATTTTTCTGTTGTGCTTGTAGCTGGAATTTGCTTAATACATCTTGTGCTAACTCGGCAACTGCGACAGGTTCTTGATATAGGCTTACCGTATTACTGTCGAGTTGAGCGAGCTCGATGATTTGTTCGACAAGGCGTTGTAATTGATTCGCGTTCTTTTGTGCCACTTGAATAAAGTCACTTCCGGCCGTTTCTGGATATTGTAACAACCAGGTTTCAAGATAACCTTTTAAGGAAACTAGCGGTGTTTTGAGATCATGGGAGATATGTGAAAGCATTTCTCGACGCAGTTGCTCCGTCGATTTAATCTGTGTGAGTTGCTTGTGTATCTTCTCTTCTAATGACGAAAAATTATTATGTAGATTGATAATTTCATTCGCAGCATACTGATGCGGTGTTGACGTTGAAACCGTCGTGAAGTCATTTTTAACAAAATTAGTCATGTCTTGATCAAGTTGTATTATCGGCCTCACGACTCGTGCAAAAATGAATACTAATAGCGCAAAAGCAAGTGCGAAGAATACAATAAGTGCCGCAAGGATCTTGTACATACTGCTATCGAACGCTAAGTTTTTTACGATGCTATCGTATTTATCGCCACCGAGAATGACAAAGACATAGCCAATTTGTTGGTTATCTTTAAATATAGGGGCTGTTGAAAAGAGCTTTTGTTGATCTAGACTTCTAGGGTTATCGGCATAAATAGGGTAGGTAGCCCCTTTTATAAAATGGTCTAATTGTTTTGTATCAATCGATTCCCTTTTTATTTTACTCGGTTCTGCTGCATAGACGAGTAATTTACCTTGGTTATCTGTGATGTATATTTCATAGCTGGGGCCAAGTAACATTAAACTGTGGAAGGCGGGTTTTAGTGCTGTAAGACTAATCTCGCCTTGCTGTAAATCTTCAGAGTAGTGGATGATTTGCTGCGCTAAATTTTTGTGTAGTGTTTGTTCTACGCGGGCTGAGTTTGTATCGGTAATTACACAATAAATAAAAAACAACCCGGCAGCCATAGAGGTAAACAAAATAATTAACGGGAATGTAATTTGTCCTAATAAAGATCTATGTGACATCGCTGGCCTCCAGTTTGTAACCAACGCCCCACACTGTTTTAATGTATGTAGGTTTTGCAGGGTTCGGCTCTATTTTGTTTCTTAATCTATTCATGTGTGAATTTACCGTATGTTCATAACAGTCGTTATGATAATCCCATACTTCAGCAAGCAATTGCTCTCTGCTATACACACGGCCAGGCGATTTGGCTAAAAAGAATAATAAAGAAAATTCAGTACTGGTTAAAGATATGAGTTCCTTATTCCGATGAACACTATGCGTCGCTTGATCTATGACTAGATCTGCAATCTTGATTTGTTCTGGTTCAAGGTTATTTGCAGCTTGTACATTACTGCGGCGAAGTAAGGCTTTTACACGGGCTTGTAATTCTAATACGCTAAATGGTTTGGCAAGATAGTCATCTGCGCCAGCTTCTAACCCTTGAACCCGATCTAATTCTTCTGTGCGGGCGGTTAACATCATAATAGGAACAATCGCATCATTGGTTCTTATTTTTTTGCATATATCTAATCCATCCATATCTGGTAGGTTTAGGTCTAATAATATAAGCTGGAATACATTGCCACGTAGCTGTTCAAATGCATCTTTAGCGTTATGGCAACAAGTCACTTTTTTGCCGATCATCTCTAAATTGATTCGAATTAAATTTGCGATATCTTGTTGGTCTTCTACCACCAATACGTGTGTATCCATTGTGTCCTTACCTCTTATATCGTCTTAATAATATGTTTATTTAGGGCCTAACTGCGCGTAGATACTAATCGCAACAATAAAAGTAGGGCATATTAAATCTTAGTTAGTGCGATCTATGCTTGGTTTTTTTGTAAGCGGCTGTATTGTTATCATACATATGCACATTTATTTATGCATTTTTATTTATCTTGGCTACCGTTAAATTATACCCCATGTTTAAGAGTGTAACAGTATGCTTGGCCAGATAACTGAAATCGATAAATTAATCTTGTTATACAAGTATGAAACTCAGGGGACGTTAGAGACAGAATCGGTGCTTGATATATCTGACGAAGAAGCGCGTTTTATCCGTACTTCGGGTGAATATATTTTGTGGGAGGCGGGTAAGCGTGACTTTGATTATCCCGAAATGGCCAATTCACATTGGTTAGAGACTACCTATCGCGGTCAAGCGGCTAAGTTAGATTGTTTACGAACTCGTGATGCGGTCTTATGTCCACTGTTTTTGAGAGATCAATTTTATGGTGAATGGCACATACATAATGGCTTCTTACGGATGAGTATAGAATCAGCACATCATCATATTGAGTTATTCTCTGTGGCGAATTATGACAGTAATATTCATCCAATATTGTTGTTTAAAGACAAGGAGCTAGTCGGTTCGGCAAATATAACGTTAATGGTGTAGAAATAGTGGGGGTTACAGATAATCTTTTCACTGTTTGATATGTAAAACCATTTAATTTGATAGCTATAGCTGATCAATCATCATCAAACGCATGTTTAAATTATGGATTCGTTATTTTTAGGTTATTATATTTTAACCTTTGGTGCTGTAAAATTAGCCATGAATCACTCATGATAAGTATAAAATTACACTTTATAATAAAAAGTAACAACATATGTCTATTTGTTTCATAGTGTCATTTTTAGACATTATACTATTTTGACAGCCCACTTTATTTCGAACGAAACCCTTTCATGTTAGTCATGTAAACCATTGAAGATTAAACTAATTTAATCTTGTCAATTGTACTTCAAAGATGCTTTAATTCTAGCTGGATAATTATTTATTTTACTTTTAATCTACATTTTAGATTCTAATTTCCATTTAAAATGGGGTAAGTTAATATAAATTGTTGTTGCGTTAAGTCACATTTTTGTGAACAATCGTTAGTGACAAATGACACTCTTCATTTTGAATATGAAGGGTTAAATCCGATATTTTGTACTGATGCTTCTCCGTACCTCATGCTATATGAGTACACATGGAACGTAGTATTTTATCTTTGATGTTGAAACAGACAGGAACAGATGATGCAAATAGGTATACCAAGAGAGAGCCTCAAAGGTGAAACTCGAGTTGCTGCAACACCAGCAACGGTTGAGCAGTTACAAAAATTAGGCTTTTCAGTATTGGTTGAAAGCAATGCTGGTAAATTAGCTAATTTTAGTGATGCTACTTTTGAGGCGGCTGGAGCAACGATATCGGAAGATACCAAACAAGTTTGGGCTTCTGACATTGTACTAAAAGTTAATGCGCCAGCGAACGACAAAGAAATTAAGTTATTACAAAAAGGCACTTCATTAATCAGCTTTATTTGGCCAGCCCAAAATGAAGCACTTTTAGAGAAACTTGCAAAACGTGAAATCAATGTTTTAGCAATGGATTCTGTGCCACGTATTTCACGTTCACAGTCACTTGATGCATTAAGCTCAATGGCTAATATCGCCGGTTACCGTGCAGTAATCGAATCAGCAAATGAATTTGGCCGTTTCTTTACCGGTCAAATTACCGCTGCTGGCAAAGTACCACCTGCCAAAGTACTGATTATTGGTGCTGGTGTTGCTGGTCTTGCTGCTGTAGGTGCTGCAGGCAGTTTAGGTGCGATTGTTCGTGCGTACGATACGCGTCCTGAAGTTAAAGAACAAATCACCAGTTTGGGTGCTGAATTCTTAACGGTAGACTTTGACGAGTCTGCGGGATCTGGTGATGGTTACGCGAAAGTAATGAGTGACGACTATAAAGTTCAAGAGCAGAAAATGCTTGCTGAGCAAGTTGCTGATGCTGATATCATCATTACCACTGCATTAATTCCTGGTCGTCCAGCACCACGCCTAATTAGCCAAGAAATGGTTGATGCAATGAAAGCGGGTAGTGTGATTGTCGATTTAGCTGCTGTGAACGGTGGTAACGTTGAACCTAGTGTGGTTGATAAAGTTATTACGACTGACGGTGGTGTTAAAGTCATCGGTTATAACGAAATGGCTCGTCGTCTACCAGCACAAGCATCTCAGCTTTACGGTACCAACTTAGTTAACTTACTTAAATTACTTACACCAGAAAAAGACGGCGAAATGACCATCAACTTTGATGATGTCGTTCAACGTGGTGTGACGGTAATTAAAGACGGTGAAATTACTTGGCCTGCGCCACCGATTCAAGTTTCAGCTGCTCCTCAAGCTGCGAAACAAGAAGAAGTGAAAGAAGCGCTAGTTAAACCTGAAAAGAAAAAAACAGGTATCTATAAGGCATTATTAGCGGGTGGCGGTATCTGGGCATATTCAGCGCTAGCAAATTATGTTCCTGCTGAATTTTTAAATCACTTAATGGTATTCGCACTGGCTTGTGTTATTGGTTATTACTTGATTTGGGATGTGGCAGCGTCATTACATACGCCGCTGATGAGTGTAACGAATGCGATTTCAGGTATTGTTATTCTTGGTGCTTTCTTCCAAATGGGCGCAGAGAGTGGTCTTGTAACCTTACTCGCATTCCTCGGCACATTTATTGCCACTGTCAACATCGCCGGTGGTTTTGCCGTTACTGAGCGTATGTTGAAAATGTTCCGTAAATAAGGATTTTTATAATGTCTCAAGAATCAATTGAAGCTGCACAACATGCTATCAATGCTGCGCAAGTAGCGGTAGATGCAGCAACACAAGCCGCGCAATTGGCACAGATTGCAGTTGCAGAACAAGCTCCTGTCGCTGTTGACGTGGTACAGGAAGTTGCAGTTGCAACGGGTGGTAAAAGTATTTTAGAAGCCGCATATATCGCGGCAGCGGTACTGTTTGTACTTGCTCTTGCTGCGTTATCAAAGCAAGAAACGGCACAGAAAGGTATTTATGTCGGTATTCTGGGTATGATTGTAGCGGTTGTTGCAACATTATTTAGTAGTGACGTAACAAATATCGGTTATATCATTGCCGCTATGCTTGCTGGTGGTGCATTTGGTGTGCGCTGGGCAAACAAAGTCGGAATGACAGAAATGCCAGAAATGGTTGCGATCCTAAACAGCTTCGGCGGTTTAGCGGCTGTATTTATCGGTTACAACAGTTATATTGAATACAATATTACAGATCCAGTAATGTTAAGTATTCACTTAACATTAATCTTCCTGGGTGTATTCATTGGTATCGTTACATTTGTTGGTTCATTAATTGCTTGGGGTAAATTAAACGGTCGTGTTAAATCGAGCGCGTTAATGCTACCACACCGCCATAAAATGAACTTAGTTGCATTACTTGCTACTATTTATCTAATGTTCTCGTTTGTTGGTGCTGGTTTTGAAGGTAACACAACAGCATTAGTATTAATGAGTCTTATCGCAATCGTATTTGGTGCGCATTTAGTGCTATCAATTGGTGGCGCGGATATGCCAGTTGTTGTATCTATGCTTAACTCTTATTCTGGTTGGGCGGGTGCAGCTACAGGTCTTATCTTAGGTAATGATCTGTTAATCGTAACGGGTGCGCTAGTTGGTTCATCAGGTGCAATTTTAAGTTATGTAATGTGTAAAGCGATGAACCGTTCGTTTATCTCTGTTATTGCAGGTGGCTTCGGTAACGACGTTGTTGCATCAACAGGTGATGAAGAGCAAGGTGTTCACGTTGAAACATCTGCAGCTGAAGTTGCTGAAATGTTAATGGGTTCTAAGCGTGTAATCATCACTCCGGGTTATGGTATGGCTGTAGCGCAAGCGCAGTATCCTGTATTTGCAATCACGAAGAAATTGCGTGACGCGGGTGTTGATGTACGTTTTGGTATTCACCCTGTAGCGGGTCGTTTACCTGGTCACATGAACGTATTACTTGCTGAAGCAAAAGTACCTTACGATATCGTATTAGAGATGGATGAGATCAATGATGATTTCAACGACACTGATACTGTACTTGTAATTGGTGCGAATGATACGGTTAACCCAGCAGCGAAAGAAGAAAACTCGCCAATCTCAGGTATGCCTGTACTAGAAGTATGGAATGCAACGAACGTTGTTGTATTCAAACGTAGTATGGCAACTGGTTATGCTGGTGTTCAAAACCCATTATTCTTCAAAGAGAATACAACTATGCTGTTTGGCGATGCTAAAGAAAGCGTAGAAGAAATCTTCAAAGCAATGTAATTGCGATGTTAGTATCGGTTAAATGATACAAGATTTTGTGAAGATTGAAGGAGCCGAAAGGCTCCTTTTTTTGTTTTTAAATAAACCTCAGAGCCAAACTTTTTAGGATCTAATTATTGGAGTATTAACTAACCCTGTATGAGCATTTTCATCAGTAACTATGGTCTTTTTTATCACTTTACCAAGAGTGAGTAATAAAAAAATTGGGGCTAATAAAAATAAAACATTGACCATAAAATAATACCTTCCATTATTGTTATAAGGCGTTATTTTTGATGACACTTAATAACATCTCAATTTTTGTTCATGATTCGTCAGTAAATCTGATGAATTGTGGGTTATTCTATATTTTCGACATCGCTTTCTACTCACCACTGATAACGTTGAGTAAATTAATTGATTTATTATCTTATGTGTATGATTTACTTGAACTATTAACGCCTAAATGCTAAATCGTAATTGAAATGTGACCACGCAAGCTAAATTGAACAAGTCGTCTGTTTTACAGTGAAGTAATGGAACATCGATTTAATGCGATTCATCTCTGACATTATTTGTTATATCTCAGCCATTTTTTTGCCACATCGCTATGAATTTAGGGATTGTGATGGTATAAATAAGTGAAATGTTAGGTTTAATACGTAGTTTAATTACAAGCAGATAGGGAATACCATGTTTGAGAAAATCGTTACAGCAGCAGCAGATCCAATTTTAGGTTTAACTGAAGCATTTGCTAAAGATCCACGCGCCGAAAAAATCAATTTAGGTGTGGGTATTTATAAAGATGAAACAGGTCAAACGCCTATCTTAAAATCAGTTAAATTAGCAGAGCAAAAGTTAATTAATGAAGAAAAAAGTAAAAGTTATTTAAGTATTGAAGGCCATAAAGCGTATGCGTCAGCAGTACAAAAACTATTATTTGGTGCTGATAGCGAGGTTGTAACAAAGCAACGCGCAATCACAGCACAAGCACCGGGTGGTACAGGTGCACTACGTACAGCTGCTGATTTTATCAAAAATCATTTAACAAGTGATCGTATTTGGGTTAGTAATCCAACATGGGCAAATCATGGTAATGTTTTTAATACTGCGGGTTTAGAAGTTAAGCAGTATGCTTATTATGACGCTGAAACACGCGGTTTAGATTTCAACGCAATGCTCGCATCTTTAGCTGAAGCAGAAGCGGGTGATGTCATACTTTTCCACGGTTGCTGCCATAACCCAACGGGTATTGATCCAACGCTTGAACAGTGGACGACACTTGCGCAATTATGTGCGAACAAAAAACTATTACCTTTGTTTGATTTTGCATACCAAGGTTTTGCAACAGGTGTAGAAGAAGATGCTGCTGGTCTACGTGTATTTACAGCGCATTGTGAAGAGATATTAGTGGCGAATTCTTTCTCTAAAAACTTTGGTTTGTACAACGAACGTGTTGGCGGCCTAACGCTCGTGGCGAAAGATCAAGATGTTGCGGCTGCAGCATTTAGTCAAATTAAATCTGGTATTCGTGCAAACTACTCAAACCCACCGGCACATGGTGCGGCGGTTGTTGCGATAATTCTTGATGATGAAATATTACGTAATCAATGGGTTGCAGAAGTCGCTGAAATGCGTGTTCGTATCCATGAAATGCGTGAGCTATTTGTAGCAACACTTGCTGAAATGGGTGTGACTGGTGACTATAGCTTCATTACTCGTCAGAACGGAATGTTCTCATTCTCAGGTCTTACTAAAGAACAGGTTGCTACATTGAAAGATGAGCACGCTGTTTACATTGTCGGTTCTGGGCGTATCAGTGTTGCTGGTATGACCAAAGACAATATGCAGCCTTTATGTAAAGCGATTGCTGCAGTACTTTAATCAGTAATAAATGATTAATGACTAGATGGGTGCTTCGGTGCCCATTTTTTATACATTTTTAGTTTGTAATAACACAAGTTGGGCCTAGCGCGATGGCTCTATACAAAGACTCATATGCTACTTTTAATAATGGTGATAAGTTTATTTTTTGGTTTGTAGTGTTAAAAATATAACTGAAAGGCTTATAATTGCAGCGTCGACCTTTAACGTATTGTTATTTATATAAATTTAAATTGCCCCTCGCTTTTCTAGTAATGTTTTATATCAACAAAAGTAATATATTTTGAATTAAAAGTTGTACCTAGATCACAAAACGTGTAGATTGCCGCAATCTTTGTAATTTTGAGGCAATAATGAGTAATAAACCACTGCAAATCCTATTAGCTGGCATCGGCATTAACCTAACTATCGGTATCCTATACGCATGGGGTGTTTTCACTGTACCTCTCGCTGAAGCATTAAACGTTGATGCTACAGATGTAAAAGCACCGTATAAAATTGCTGTTTTCACATTTGCTACTTGCTTACTTATTGCTGGTATTTTACAAGACAAGATTGGACCTCAAAAAGTGGCCATGCTTGGTGTGACTCTCGTTGGTCTTGGTCTCATTGCTTCAGGTTACACTACGACTTTGGTAGAACTTGAATTTACCTTTGGCGGTATTGTTGGTGCCGGTATCGGTTTCTCATATGCATGTATTAGCCCAAGTGCGATGAAATGGTGGCCGAAAGGTAAAAAAGGTTTAGTAAGTGGTTTAACTGCGGGTGGTTTCGGACTTGCGTCTGTATACCTAGCGCCATTATCTACAAGCCTTATCGAAAACTACGGTATCTATGATACATTCAAAATCTTAGGTGCAGGCCTATTAGTAATCGCTATTCCATTAGCGTCTCTGCTTATTGCGCCTCCTGCAGGTTATGTTGCTGACCCATCTGAAGCGAAAGCGGTTGCATCAAGCGATGATATTAATCTTAGCTGGCAACAAATGCTGAAAACGCCTCAATTTTACCAGTTATGGGTAATGTTCATGGTTTCAGCTGCTGCAGGTATCATGCTTATTGGTAGTATTGGTAACATCAGTAAATCAATCGGTCTGACATCAGAGCAAATTGCATTCAGTGTTGTTTTACTTGCTATCTTTAATACAGGTGGCCGTGTCGTTGGTGGTTTAATTTCTGATAAGATTGGCCGTGTAAATACACTTGCTTTAGTATTTATGCTTCAAGCGGGTAACATGGCATTCTTTACTACCATTACAACGCAAATGCCGCTGATGGTTGCGATTGCAATTGGCGCGATGTCATACGGTGCACTATTAAGTGTATTCCCTACAATTACTGCTGATAACTACGGTCTAAAAACTTACGGAACTAACTTCGGCATCCTTTATTCTTCATGGGGTGTATCTGGTTTCTTCGGTGGTTTCTTAGCAACTGTTGCCGGTTCAACTAATAATACTTATTTTGCTTTTGCGGCACTATTAATCGCCGCTACTGTCATCGCTTTCTTCACTAAACCTGTAGATAAAGAAGCTGTATTAGCGAAAGAAAAAAATAAATTAAAAACGGCTAAAGTTTAATCATTAGCGTTTATTAATTTGTGTTAAAGGGATAGCTCAAGTAATTGGTTATCCCTTTTTTTTGCCTTGCGAAACTTGTAAACCTGACAGATTGAACGAAGTCTGTATCACCCTGCTCAAGGGGAATGAAATCTGGATAGCAGGGCGTCACTCGCTAACTAGATCACAACACGTGTAAGTTTACACAATGGTGTGATCTTGAGGACAAAATGACTAATAAACCACTGCAAATATTATTAACGGGTATCGGCATTAACTTAACCATCGGTATTCTATACGTGTGGGGTATTTTCACTGTACCTCTCGCAGAAGCATTAAATGTGGTTGTAGAAAATGTCGTATCACCGTACAAAATTTCCGTTTTCACATTTGCGACTTGTTTACTTATCGCTGGTATCTTACAAGACAAGATTGGTCCTAGAAAAGTAGCCATGCTTGGCGTCTCTCTCGTTGGTTTTGGTCTTATTGCTTCAGGTTATACAACGACCTTAGCTGAACTCGAATTCACCTTTGGCGGTATTGTTGGTGCCGGTATGGGGTTCGCATACGCATGCATTAGCCCAAGTGCGATGAAGTGGTGGCCAGAAGATAAAAAAGGTCTAGTAAGTGGTTTAACTGCGGGTGGTTTCGCATTGGCTTCTGTCTACCTTGCGCCATTATCTACAAGCCTAATTGACAGCTATGGTATCTACGATACATTTAAAATATTAGGTGCAGGCCTATTAGCAATCGCTATTCCATGCGCGTCTCTGCTTGTTGATCCTCCTACAGGTTACATTGCAGCACCATTAGAAGTGAAAGCTGTATCAAGTGATAATATCAATCTTAACTGGCAACAAATGTTGAAAACACCTCAATTTTACCAGTTATGGATAATGTTTATGGTGTCATCTGCTGCAGGTATCATGCTTATTGGTTCTGTTGGTAGCATCAGTAAATCAATTGGTTTAACATCAGATAAGATTGCATTCGGTGTTGTTTTACTGGCTATCTTTAACACGGGTGGTCGTGTAGTCGGAGGTTTAATCTCTGATAGGATTGGCCGTGTTAATACACTTGCTTTAATATACATGCTTCAAGCGGGTAACATGGCATTTTTCACTATTATTACAACGCAAATTCCATTGATGGTTGGGATTGCGGTAGGTGCAATGTCATACGGTGCATTATTCAGTGTATTTCCACCAATGACTGCGGATAACTATGGTTTAAAAAATTACGGGACTAACTTTGGTATCCTTTATTCTGCATGGGGGGTATCAGGCTTCTTCGGTAGTTTCTTAGCAACTGTAGCAGGTTCAACTAATAATACTTATTTTGCTTTTTCGGCACTATTAGTTACTGTGACTGTCATTGCTTTCTTCACTAAACCAGTTGATAAAGCCGCCATATTAGGGGAAGAAGTAAATCAATTAAAAGTCGTTAAAGCTTAATCATTAGCCCTTATTAATTTTGGCAAAGGGATAGTTCAAGTCATTGACTATCCCTTGTGGTTAAAAATGAACATTACCGCCTAAACTAAAATATTTCAAATCTGCCTGAATGACGGTATAGCCCGCTTCTACCGTGAATGCATCACCAAGCTCAATGCCAAATAATATACCGCCAGAAAAACCATCTTCGTCCGATTTTTTTGTGTCTGACTTCAGCGTCCCTTCTAAATAACCAGCCCTTAATTTTGCATAGTATGTACCTGGTGTACGATATGTCCCATAGATAGCGTATGACTCATATTCCAAATCAATATTGTTTTTATCCATATCGACAAAAGTACCTTCAAACTCTAAACCAAAACCACTCTTTTGAATACCTACAAGAAAAGTAGCGGGTATTTTAGAATCGAGTTTGTCAAATGCAGTATATATATAACCTGTTTTAGCGCCGAGGTAAAAGTCGATATCGCCAGATGTTTTATCTTCTGCCGTGGCAGAGGTTGTTGCGATTGTTGCGAGTGATAAAATGAGAGGGGTTAATTTTTTCATCGTTTATCCTTGTTTTATGTGAACTATGCCGTGTTTTTTTAATCATAGTTACAAGAATTAATTTCGCTATAATATAAGTTGTATATCAGTCGATTATCTAATAAATCAAACGATGTTAGTGATATTGATCTACTGCTTTGGGTGTTATTAAAGTTGATTTAGTAAGGAGAAAAAGTTGTTTTCCAATATAATCACTTGTGGTTTCACTTGAAGGCAGTGGAGGTGGGGTTAATCGTCGAGCTATAACAAATTTTGTAGTAAAGGGTATGATTTTAATGCGTTTTTAAAATGCCCATTTAAGTCTAAATTACAATTTAGAGTAGCGATTATTACTTTAAATTCATTATCGATTAGAGTGTATTTACTATGTTATTATTCGAATATAGTAACGGATTTTATGAGTTGTCATTAACGGTGAAATGATAACGAGAGGTGCTTGTGAGTAAGAATGTAAAAGGTCGTGGTTTATGGTGGAAGTTATTACTAATCCCAGTGTTTATCGGGTTAGCTGTAATGATTTATTTAGATATTATTATTCGTTCAACATTTGATGAAAATAAGTGGGCTGTACCATCGACGGTTTACGCACGTCCGCTCGAATTATACGAAGGCGCAGCTTTAACTGTGGCTGATTTAAAAACGGAACTCGGTTTATTAGGTTATAAATTTGTTGCTCGTCCGACTAAACCTGGGCAAGCAAATATACGAGGTAATCAGGTTCATATTTATACGCCTGGATTTCAATTTAGTGATGGCTTAGAGCCTCCACGTAATATTTCGTTGCTATTGAATGATGGCATGGTTGCTAAACTGGATACTGACGATGGTGCCGGTCTTTTACGATTAGAGCCTGTTGTTATTGGCGGTATTTATCCTGCGCATAACGAAGATAGACTACTAGTACAGTTATCCGAAGTACCTACGTCGTTACAGGCAATGTTAGTGGCGGTTGAAGATGATAGCTTCTATGAACATTTTGGTATTTCTGTTCGTGGTATCGGCCGTGCATTAGTGGCGAATATTAAACAAGGTGGTATTTCCCAAGGCGCGTCAACATTGACTCAGCAACTGGTTAAAAATTATTACCTAAGTTCTGAACGTACCTTTAGCCGCAAAGCAAAAGAAGCATTGATGGCAATCTTACTTGAATTCCATTTTTCGAAAGATAAGATTCTAGAAGGGTATATTAACGAAATTTATCTTGGTCAAGATGGCCCTCGTGCTATCCATGGCTTTGGCTTAGCGAGTCAGTATTACTTTAAAACACCACTTGCAGATTTACCGATCGATAAGCAAGCCTTATTGGTCGCATTAGTGCGTGGCGCAAGTTATTATAATCCTTGGCGAAACCCTGAACGAGCACTTAAACGTCGTGATTTAGTGTTAGATATTGCGGTTCGAGAAGGTCGTTTAGACAGTGAATTAGCGGCGACAGCAAAAGCTAAACCGTTAGGCATGGGTGAGCAGACTGCGAGTAGCACCAAGCGATTTCCTGCTTATCTTGATTTAGTTCGCCGCCAATTACAGCGAGACTATAAAGTTGAAGATTTAAGTGAGAATGGTTTATCTATTTTTACGCATTTTGACCCACTTGTGCAAAGTAGCGCAGAGTCAAGTCTCACTAAATCCATTGCACGACATAAACGTAATGGCTTGAGTGCTAAACTTGAAGGTGCTGTGGTGATCACACGACCAAATACAGGCGCTGTTATTGCTATTGTTGGTGGTGCGAATGCGCGTTATGCTGGTTTTAATCGCGCCATAGATGCTAAGCGTCAAGTGGGCTCATTGATTAAACCTGCTGTGTACCTGACAGCATTAGAGCAGCCTGAGAAGTATAATCTGTCTACCTTGATCAGTGATGATGAATATAATCTAAATTTACCCAATGGGGATATTTGGTCACCTAAAAACTACGATAAGAAAGATCATGGTGAGGTACTGTTATATAAAGCGCTTGCTAAGTCTTATAATCAAGCTACAGCACGCTTAGGCAATGAGATTGGGTTAGATAAGGTCATTAATACGATCCATGGTCTTGGTGTCGAACAACGTATAGCGGCTTTGCCATCGGTCACGTTAGGCGCAGTCGATATGACGCCATTAACCGTTGCTCAAATGTATCAAACATTATCTGCGGATGGTTTCTATACACCTTTATTAGCTATTAATGCCGTTGTCGATCCAAAGGGTAATGTGTTGAAGCGTTATCCGTTAGCCGTTGATAAGCGCTTTGATGCTGGTTCTGTGTACATGCTGCGTCATGCGATGCAAGCTGTTACGCATGAAGGCTCGGGGAGAGCCCTCGAATGGTTGCTACCAAACTTTGAAGTCGCAGGTAAAACGGGAACAACGAATGATCTAAGAGACAGTTGGTTCGCAGGATTTTCTGGTGACATGATGGCCGTTGTATGGATGGGACGTGATGATAATGTGACGACTGGTTTAACAGGTTCGAGTGGGGCTTTGCGTGTTTGGGCTGACATTTTCCGCCAACGTTCAGCATTGCCGATTCAGAACTTGCCACCACAGAATATTACAGTCGGTTGGGTTGATAGTGATACTGGTCAAGGTAGCCAAGGTAGTTGTCTTAACTCGATCCCGCTGCCTTTTATGAGTGGTTATGAACCTGAAATTGAATTACGTTGTAATCAAGGGGTTAAGCGAGTGATTGAGTGGTTCCGTGATCTTGTCGAATAATGCGATTTGTCATTAAACATAAATTTTGGAAGTAACATGAAAATAATAAAACGCGCGTGTCTGTTCGCACTGCCATTACTTTTAACTGCCTGTGGGACAATACCTACGTATAATTCCAATGGTACGCAAGTGCAAGAGACGAATAATACAGCTCCGGTTGCGAGTGAAAAAAGCAAACCTGAACCAAAGGTTAAGCCAAAACCTACACCGGTAGATGATACGGCGCAAGCACCTGCTGCGGTATTATCACTAATGAAACGTGCTGAAAAACAGGTAAATGGTGGTGATAATCGAGCTGCGATTGCATCATTAGAGCGGGCTATCCGAATCGCGCCACGCTATCCAGACACTTATTTCCGTTTAGGTGAGCGTTATTTCTATCAAGGTAACTATAAACAAGCCCGCTCATTGGCTGAAAAGTCGATAACATTGGGTGCAGACTGGCTGTTACGTCGACAAGCTGAATCTTTAATTGAACGTGCCGCGGCATATCAATAATTTATAAATAGAGCAAAGAATGGAAATCGAACTACTAGAAATTAAAAACTTTATTAGCCAGTATCAACCTTTTGATCAACTTCCTGAAGAAGCGTTGGAAGAAGTGGTTAAAAGTATTGAGATCTCATACTTCCGTGCAGACTCGATGATTATTGAGTATGGCGACAAGATCCATGATCTGTATTTTATTCGCAGTGGCGTGGTGGAAATATACCGCCGCAAAGGTGAATTATATAACCGTCTCGATCAAGGCGAAATATTTGGTCAGATGGGTTTACTCGCCAATAATAAAGTTCGACTTCCAGCAAAAGCGGTTAAAGACACGCTTGTTTATTGTATTCCAGAAGCGCTCTTCCATGATTTTTGTGAGCGTTATGAAGCGTTTTCTGATTTCTCGGAAGTGGAAGGCACGATTCGATTAAAGCAAGCTGTTGAAGATAATAACGATGATGCGAACTCATTAACCACTTCAAAAGTTAAGACATTATTAAGTCGAGACTTAGTAATGTTAAAAAATACGACGTCAATTCAAGATGTTGCCAAGGTAATGGCGGAAGAGAGTGTGTCCGCGGTACTGATTAATGATCCGACTATTATCCATGAAGATGGGAGTAATTTTGTCGGTATTATTACTCAGCATGATTTATGTGCAAAAGTGATTGCGACGGGGATGAGTGTTGATAATCCTGTTTCTGATGTAATGTCGACAGAACTGATGTCACTCGATCATAATGCCTATGTCTCAGAAGCGATGCTGATGATGCTACGATATAATGTCCATCATTTACCTATCTTAAAGAACAAGCAACCTATTGGCCTCATTGAAGTGGCTGATATTATTCGTTATGAATCTCAAAATAGCTTGTTGTTGTCGGGCAGTATTTTCCAACAACAAAATATTGAAGATCTGGTTTTACTCTCTGAGCAGCTCAAAGATTGTTTTGTACGTATGGTCAATGAAGATGCGAATTCACACATGATTGGTAGCGCGATGTCCGAGATCGGTCGCAGTTTTAAGCAGCGATTACTCGAACTTGCCGAAGAAGAGTTAGGTCAGCCTCCAGTTCCTTATTGTTTCCTAGCTTTGGGCTCAATGGCACGTGATGAGCAATTGATTGTAACAGACCAAGACAACGGTATTATTTTAGATAATAGTTATGATCATGAGAAGCACTGCGCATATTTTGAAAAATTATCTAAGTTTGTATGTGATGGATTAGCCGCTTGCGGCTATACCTATTGTACAGGCGATATTATGGCAACTAACCCTGAGTTTCGTAAAACCCAAGCTGAATGGGAAGATTGTTTTGCTGACTGGATTGATAACCCGAACCCACAAGCATTATTAAATTGTTCTATCTTCTTTGATTTAACAGGCGTGTATGGCCGGGTCAAATGGGCTGAGCAGCTAAATGCCTTTATTTTACGCCGCGCCAAGAAAAATAACCGATTCTTAGCTTGTTTAGCACGTAATGCATTAAACCGCACGCCGCCACTGGGTTTCTTCAAAAATTTTGTGATGGAGAAGGATGGTCGTCATAATAATTCAATTAACTTAAAACGTCGTGGTACAGCACCGCTGGCGGATTTGATCCGCGTACATGGATTGGCAATTGGCTCTCAATCGCAAAATTCATTTGAACGTTTGGAAGATATTATTGAAGCGGGCATTTTACCAGCATCAAAAGGGCAGGACTTACAGCATGCGATGGAGTTCATTTCCTTAGTTCGTTTACGTCACCAAGCGTTAGATGTGGAGTCGGAAATTGAACCGGATAATAATATTGAACCAGAAAATATGTCGGAATTTGAGCGACGTAACCTTAAAGATGCTTTTTTGGTTTTAAGTAACGCACAGAACTTTTTAAAATATCGTTATACCGCCAATAAAATGTAGGGGTTATTAATGCATAATTTTATGAATAAAGAGATTTTAAACTGGGGTGCGTTTTATCAAGTTAAGGTAGCCCAGAGTAAGGATGAACGTTTAAAGTCTTTTTACCAGACTGGCATGTATCATGATGAAACGAAGTTAAGTGATATTGATTTTGTCGCGTTAGATTTTGAAACGACAGGGCTGGATTCACAACAAAATAGCATTATTAGCATTGGCTTGGTGCCGTTTAATTTGAAACGTATTTTTTGTCGGCAAGCGCAGCATTGGTATATTGATCCAGAGGATAAGTTACAAGAAAATTCCATTATTATTCACGGTATTACCCATACAGATCTAAAAGGTGCACCCGATTTACTACGGATACTAGAACCCGTATTAGAGGCATTGGCGGGGAAGGTTGTTGTGGTTCATTACCGCCGTATTGAACGTGATTTTTTTGATAGTAATTTACGTAGTTTAATTAACGAAGGTATTGTGTTTCCTGTTGTAGATACCATGCAGATAGAAGCTGATGTGCAAGATGCGCAAGCTAAGGGCTTTTTCAATTTATTTAAACGTAAACGTCAGGATTCTATTCGTCTTGCAAATAGCCGTTCTCGTTATCATTTACCTGTGTATCCACCACATGATGCATTAACAGATGCAATTGCGACAGCTGAACTATTACAAGCTCAGATTCATTATCACTTTTCGCCAGATACACCGATTAAAAGGCTTTGGCTGTAGATAGTAGATAGTCGTTGTAATCAAATCAGTAAGCGTTTTAAAAAATAGCGCGTTAATATTATATTAACGCGCTATTTTGTTTTATTAGGCTCTGTTTTTATTTCTTATTTTAACTAGGATACATCGAGTCCTTGCTGCCAAAATGCAATTTCCATACGAGTAGCCGTTCTAAATACATGTACTAGATTACGACCGCGTTGGCTATTAAGGTCGATTTCAGCCAGTAATTCATCAATATGCGATGTACCTTGTGCGACACCTTGTTGAAATTCATCACCACTATAGAGTTCAATCCAGCTTGCGAATGGATTATCTATTAGCTTGGTGTTTGCATCCGCAGCTAGGTTTCGGCCTATTTCAGCGTATCCGATCGAACAGGGGGCAAGTGCAGCATAAAGGTCGACGATATCACCAGCCATACCCGCATCGAGCACATAACGTGTATAAGCAACGGTGCCAAAGTCTTCCGGTTCTGCTTCTAAATCTGATTCAGTTAACCCCCAATTACCACAGTAAGTAACGTGATGACCGATTTCAGAATCTAGTAATGCATGGACACTTGGCAGTGCTTTACGCATATCAGCTAAGGTACGCGCTTTGTAAATGCGGTGATTGCAGAACAAGCATAACTGCCAGTTGCTGATATTGCTTTGATATCAGCTTGAATACCTGCACCGCCACCGCTATCAGACCCTGCAATCGTTAATACAATTGGTGTTGATGTGTTTGTTATTACCTTTAGCATAAATATTCCTAGAGCTGGCGCATAGGAACTTTATCAAGCGAAAGATTGAGAGACGCAGAAGGTCAAATCATGAGAAGCAAGATCGATAGTTCCCTACGCCAGTGTTAACTGAATCAGGTTCAACGGGTCTCGCAATAGCCAGTTACTTACATTATATAATTGGTTTATCAAAGATAAAGAAAAGGCCACTCGTCAATGTAACGGTGGCCTGTATTGTAGTGCAGTGTCGTAAACTAAAAGTTCACTGTCATCAGTTTGTTATGTTAAGTCAGCTTAGCGCTTACGTTGCTCTGTTCTCAAACCCATAATCAAGCTCACACACATCACTAATAAGATAATAGTGAAGGGGAGGGCTGTTGAAATCGCACCAGCTTGTAGTGCTTCAATTGCTTGTGTACCACCAACCCAAAGGAGAGCTGTAGCAATTGCACCTTCAATTAATGCCCAGAACACGCGCTGTGGAATCGGAGCATCAACTTTACCGCCCGCAGTAATGCTGTCGATAACCAAAGAGCCTGAATCAGAAGAAGTAATAAAGAAAACTAATACCAGTATGATCGCAAGTATTGATAAAAAATCACCTAAAGGTAAAGAATCAAACATTTGGAACATAGCTAAAGGTACTTCTGTTAACCCTTCACTGCCTAAAGTACCAATATTATTCACGATTTGATCAATGGCTACGCCACCAAATACAGACATCCATAAGATAGTCACAGCGGTTGGAACAAGTAATACCGCAGTCAGGAATTCACGAATAGTACGGCCACGTGAAATACGCGCAATGAACATACCAACGAATGGTGACCATGAGATCCACCATGCCCAATAGAACACTGTCCAGCCGTGCATCCATGCTTCATCAGCTCGGTCCATAGGGTTGCTGAGTGGAATGATATTCTTAACATAACCCATGATTGTCATTGGGATGGTGCCCATAGAAACAGCCAGGGTAACTAAAGCAACAAAAACAAGTAACACAATGGCAAGTAGCATATTGATATTACTAATTACTTTTACGCCGCCATCAATACCACGTACCACAGAGCCGACCGCAATCAGTGTGACAACAATGATAATGGTGATCTGTAAACCCAGGCTATCAGCAATACCGAACACGTGATGGAAACCACTCGCGGCTTGTTGTGCACCTAAACCAAGTGATGTAGCAAGACCAAACAAGGTTGCTATTACCGCAAGAATATCGACAATGTGACCAGCCCAGCCCCAAGTACGATCCCCTAGTATTGGGTAAAACACAGAGCGCATTGAAAGTGGAAGGCCTTTATTATAAGCAAAGAAAGCCAGTGCTAATGCGACGACACCATAGATTGCCCATGGGTGTAAGCCCCAGTGGAACATTGTTGCGCCTAATGCAAGCTGAGCGGCTTCAGGTGTATTAGCTGTCACATTGAGAGGCGTGTGATACGAGCCTGTATAATAAGAAACGGGCTCTGCAACCCCCCAAAACATAAGACCGATACCCATGCCAGCAGCAAATAACATAGCTAGCCATGACATACGGCTATAATCAGTTTTAGCGTCATCACCACCTAAACGAATTTTACCGTATGGCGAGACAATTAGCGCTAGGCAGAAAATAACGAAGATATTTGCAGACCACATGAATAAGCCATCAAAACTGGCGATGATTTGCCATTTTATACCATCTAGGAATGATTTCGATGTTTCAGGTTCTACTAATAAAATAGCGACCAAGAATAGGCCAATTAACGATGCACTAATACCAAATACAGGGTTATGTACGTCAAACCCCCATTTTTGAACGTTATCTTGTCCAACAGTATAATCAGTATTATCAATACTGTATTTATCCCTATTAATACTCATTAGTCCTCAGTTAGAACAGTCCTGTTCTATATTGGTGTATTTATTTATTATGGGTTAGTTTAGCAAATTTAGAGTTAAATATCAGAAGAATAAAAGGTTATAAAGTATAAAACCGCCTAATAAGCGGTTTATCTGTGATGGAAAAAGTGTGAAAAGCGCGTCGAGAATTAGCTATTACAGGGTTCTGCTTCTTTCTCGTTGACCACGCTTTAAGCCCAGAAACTGACGTGGTTGCTATATCTACCTCACCTCTAAGGTCTATTGGTAGAAAAAAACGCTCTTCATTGTTTAGTATAGATCAGGTTGAATAACTGTCCAGTTCACAAAATTATGATATTAAGTTATTTTCAAGAAGACTAAATAACGTATTCTATAACAATAATTTAAGTTATTTGGAGCGACACGATGTTGATACTTGAAAACAAAATTCCACCACCTGTTATTACTTTATTATTTGCCGTATTTATGTGGGGAGTATCACTTATTACTCCAAGTCTGACATTTAGTTTAACACTGCGGTTACCCTTATCCTTGCTAATCGTTGCCTTAGGTAGTTTCTTTTGTGTCGCAGGTGTGGTGTCTTTTAAAAAGGCGGCTACGACAGTTAATCCATTAAAGCCAGAAACTGCATCATCATTAGTGAATTCTGGTATTTATAGAATATCTCGAAACCCTATGTATGTTGGCTTTTCTTTGTTTTTACTTTCCTGGGGCGTTTACTTATCCTCACCTTGGACTATTTTAGTCATAGTGGGCTTTGTTTTTTATATGAATAAGTTCCAAATCATTCCAGAGGAGAGAGCGCTAACCACAATATTTGGCGCCGAATTTACAGCGTACCTATCACAGGTTCGTCGTTGGTTATAAACTTGTAAATCGACTATTTAGTTGCGCAAATGTTGACAAGATGTAAAAAATCAATAGTATTGAATGAAATTCAAACATTGTCGACAATCTTATGCCTTTAGAAGATCCAACAAAAATAGTCGCTGTGACTACAGCCGATAAAGTTTTTGAGCTAATGCAGCGTGCCATTGTAGATGGTGAAATACTTGCAGGCAGTAAGATCAGTGAGCCCGAGCTCGCAAAGCGCTACCAAGTTAGTCGCTCTACCCTTCGTGAAGCATTAAACCGATTAGAAAAGTGCCATTTAATTGAGCGTAAAGCAAATGTCGGTTCACGCGTAGTACAGTGCACAACTCAAGGTCTACTCGATCTTTACTTTGTACGTGAAGCGCTAGAAGGCATGGCATGCAGACAAGCGGCAGAAAACATGACTGATAATGAAATTGTCGACATGAAAGACATGCTTAATCAACATGCGTCAGTACAAGCATTGAAAGATGGTGTCGCTTATTATCAAGAAGAAGGCGATTTAGACTTTCATTATAAAGTGATTTTGGGTAGTCATAATGCTCAACTCATTCATTTGATATGTGGTCAGCTCTATCATTTAGTTCGCATGTACCGCTGTCAGTTTGGTATGCACAGTCCCAGAGCCAGCCGCGCTTTTTCAGAACACGCCCAAATCATCGAAGCCATCAGTGACCGAGATGGTGAATTAGCCGAAATGCTAATGCGTCGTCATATCGCGGCTTCACGTAAAAACATTGAAAGTAAAATTGCACGTCAACTAGCCGCAGAATTAAAGACAGACACTACACCAGTTCAAGGAGAGAAATAATATGTCTACAGAATCAGCTTCGTCTCAACGTTTATCCCCAGGCGCTAAGTTTCGTTTAGCACTGACCAATAATAAACCCCTGCAAGTCGTCGGTACTATTAATGCGTATTGCGCAATGATGGCAGAGCAGCTGGGTCATCAGGCTATCTATCTGTCAGGTGGCGGTGTTGCCAATGCGTCTTACGGTTTACCTGACTTAGGTATGACCTCATTGAGTGATGTGATCGCCGATGTACAGCGTATTACTGCCGCATCGAGCTTACCTTTGTTGGTCGACATTGATACGGGCTGGGGCGGTGCATTTAACATTGCTAAAACCATCCGTGATATGGAAAAAGCCGGTGCGGCAGCTGTACATATTGAAGATCAAGTAGCACAAAAACGTTGTGGTCATCGTCCCAATAAAGAAATCGTGTCGACAGAAGAGATGGTTGACCGTATCAAAGCAGCGGTTGATGCGCGTACCGATGCTGATTTTTTCATTATGGCGCGTACCGATTCATTCGCACAAGAGGGTTTAGAAGCCGCGATTGCTAGAGCACAAGCGTATGTTGAAGCGGGTGCTGACGGTATTTTTGCTGAAGCTGTGAAAACCGAAGCGCATTATCGTGCGTTCTCGGCGGCGTTAGATGTACCTATTTTGGCGAATATCACTGAGTTTGGGCAAACCGAATTATGGAATAAAGAGCAGCTTGGAGAGTGGGGTTGCGCCATGGTGCTTTATCCATTATCTGCATTTCGTGCGATGAATAAAGCGGCTGAACAGGTTTATAAAACCTTGCTAGCTGACGGAGACCAAAAAGCCGTAGTTGATAACATGCAAACACGTATGGATTTATACGATTATCTCGGTTACCACGATTATGAGCAAAAACTCGATAGCCTATTTTCCGAAGGAAAAAACAAATAAAAAGTCGAAGGAAAAAACAAATAAAAAGCGAAGGTAAGAATAAATCAAAATCGATGGAATAAATAGTCCGCGTAATCATCGACTAAAATTACTTACATTAGACATAAAACGATACACATAAAATATAGGCATTACAGATATAGAAATTAAATCATCAAGCGAATAGTAGTGAACAGGATGTTGCAATGTGAGCCAACTGTAGTCAAGGACAGTTGAGTATGTAGAGTTGCTATTAACCGTTTGAAATTAACTGTTTTACATTAATCAAAATAATAATTAAAGGAATAATTATGACAGATAAAAAATTATCAGGCGCTGGCTTACGTGGCCAAAGCGCAGGTGAAACAAAATTATGTACGGTTGGTAAATCAGGTAGTGGCTTAACGTATTGTGGTTATGACATAGCCGATCTAGCCGAGCACGCTACATTCGAAGAGGTTGCTTACCTATTGTTTAACGGTGAATTACCGACACTTGATCAGCTTGAAACATACAAAGCTGAATTGGACACCCTACGTGATTTACCTCAATCGTTAAAAGAAGTATTACAGCACATTCCTGCAGATGCGCATCCAATGGACGTCATGCGAACGGGTTGTTCATTCTTAGGTAACATTGAACCTGAGACGGATTTTTCCGCGCAAAACAAAGCCGCAAATCGTCTACTGGCAGCATTCCCTGCAATCATGTGTTATTGGTATCGTTATTCTCATGATGGTGTAGAAATTGACTGTACTACTGATGAAGAATCTCTGGCTGGTCACTTCCTTAAATTATTGCGCGGTGAAACACCGTCAGAACAGCATCGTCGAGTGATGGATGTATCGCTGATCCTCTATTCTGAACATGAATTTAATGCCTCAACCTTTACTGCGCGCGTGTGTGCATCGACATTGTCGGATATGTTCTCGTGTGTAACGGGGGCGATTGGTACATTACGTGGGCCATTACACGGTGGTGCAAACGAAGCGGCAATGGACATGATCCAGACGTTTACTTCACCTGCAGACGCAAAAATGCAGATGGCTGGCATGCTTGAACGCAAAGAAAAAATTATGGGCTTTGGTCATGCAATTTACCGCACTTCCGATCCGCGTAATGTGATCATCAAAAAATGGTCAGAAAAACTGGCTCACGAACACGGTGATACTTCGTTATACGATATTTCGGTGGCATGTGAAGAGTTCATGTGGGACAGCAAAAAATTATTCTGTAACGCCGATTTCTTTCATGCGTCTGCTTATCATTTTATGGGCATTCCGACTAAATTGTTTACCCCTATTTTTGTCTGCTCACGTTTAACCGGTTGGGCTGCGCACGTGATGGAACAGCGTAATAACAACCGTATTATTCGCCCAAGTGCAGATTATATTGGTGCAGAGCCTAGAGTGGTAACACCTATTGCAGACAGATAACTAAAGACAGAATAGTAACTGTTATTAAAGCATTCATACAGAATGAGTAAATAACACTGTATTGCGTGATCTACTTGTTTTCATTATTGATAAAATGAGCAGGTCAAAATGTTAGTTTGATTAAAAGAGGGAGGAGTAAAGCCGATTATTTGTGCTTTACCTCAGCCCCATTTATTTAATGGATTAAGTTATGAACATTAACTATCGTAAACCGTTACCGGGCAGTGAGCTCGATTATTTTGATACCCGTTCTGCAGTTGATTCAATCCAACCCGGTGCGTATGCCACTTTGCCTTATACTTCACGCGTATTTGCAGAAAATTTAGTACGTCGCTGTGATCCAGAGATATTAGAAGATTCGTTAAAGCAGTTAATTGAACGTAAACGCGATCTAGATTTTCCTTGGTTTCCTGCGCGTGTCGTTTGTCATGATATTTTAGGTCAAACCGCATTAGTTGATTTAGCGGGATTACGTGATGCGATTGCAGAGAAAGGTGGAGACCCATCTAAGGTTAATCCAGTCGTACCAACGCAATTGATTGTTGACCATTCATTGGCGGTTGAACATGCAGGTTTTGAACCTGATGCATTTGAAAAAAATCGTGCAATTGAAGATCGTCGCAACGATGATCGTTTTCACTTTATTAACTGGACGAAAACAGCCTTTAAAAACATTGATGTTATTCCTCCTGGCAACGGTATTCTGCATCAGATTAATTTGGAGCGTATGTCACCTGTGATCCAATCACGCAATGGTGTGGCATTTCCTGATACCTTAGTGGGCACAGATAGTCATACGCCTATGGTTGATGCATTAGGTGTAATTGCAATTGGTGTGGGCGGGCTTGAAGCAGAAAGCGTCATGCTTGGACGTGCATCATATATGCGCCTACCCGATATCATTGGTGTTGAACTGACAGGTCAACCACCAGAAGGTATGACAGCAACAGATACCGTTTTAGCATTGACCGAGTTCTTACGCGCACAGAAAGTAGTATCAAGTTATTTAGAGTTTTATGGTACGGGTGTTGCGCATCTGACCTTAGGCGATCGGGCCACCATTTCTAATATGACACCTGAATATGGTGCGACCGCGGCATTGTTCTCAATTGATGATCAGACCATTGATTACCTTAAGTTAACTGGTCGTGAAGACGAACAAGTTAAGCTGGTGGAAACTTACGCCAAAGAAACGGGTCTATGGGCCGATGACTTAGCAAACGTTGAATATGAACGTGTACTTACATTCGATTTATCGACTGTGTGCCGTAACATTGCTGGACCATCTAATCCGCATAATCGTGTTCCTACCTCTGAATTAGCCAAGCGTGGTATCAGTGGCAAGGTCGAAAATATACCAGGTAAAATGCCAGATGGTTCAGTGATCATAGCCGCTATCACCAGCTGTACCAATACCAGTAATCCACGCAATATGATTGCGGCAGGTTTGATTGCGCGTAACGCCAATAAGCTTGGATTAACACGTAAACCTTGGGTTAAAACCTCATTGGCTCCAGGTTCAAAAGCGGTGGAACTCTACCTACAAGAAGCCGATTTATTGCCGGAACTAGAGCAACTTGGCTTTGGTATTGTGGCGTTTGCCTGTACGTCTTGTAATGGTATGAGTGGGGCACTTGATCCCGTTATTCAGCAAGAGATTTTAGATCGTGACCTGTATGCGACCGCTGTGTTATCAGGTAACAGGAACTTTGATGGTCGTATTCACCCACATGCCAATGAGGCCTTTATTGCGTCCCCACCTTTAGTGGTTGCTTATGCGATTGCTGGAACTATCCGTTTTGATATTGAACGTGACACTCTTGGTTTAGATCAAGCTGGTAACGCAATCACACTGAAAGACATTTGGCCGAGCGATGAAGAAATTGATGCTGTGCTTAAGGCAAGTGTGAAACCAGAACAATTTCGTCAAGTCTACAACCCGATGTTTAGTAGTGATATAGAGTGTAGTGTTGATTACGGTGAGAAAAATAACCCGCTGTATGACTGGCGTGAAATGAGTACCTACATTCGTCGTCCGCCTTATTGGGAAGGTGCATTAGCAGGTGAGCGTAGCCTTAAAGGTATGCGCCCTCTAGCGGTATTGGGCGATAATATTACTACCGATCATTTATCTCCTTCTAACGCCATCATGCTTGATAGTGCGGCAGGTGCGTATTTAGATAAAATGGGTTTGCCGGAAGTTGACTTTAACTCATACGCTACCCACCGAGGTGATCACCTTACGGCGCAACGAGCGACCTTTGCAAATCCTAAATTGAATAATGAAATGGTGCTAGAAAACGGCAAAGTTAAACAAGGTTCATTAGCACGAGTTGAGCCTGAAGGGAACGTAATGCGCATGTGGGAAGCGATTGAAACCTACATGGATCGTAAGCAACCTCTGATTATCGTCGCAGGTGCCGATTATGGCCAAGGCTCTTCACGTGACTGGGCGGCGAAAGGCGTTCGTTTAGCGGGTGTAGAAGCGATTGTTGCAGAAGGGTTTGAACGTATTCACCGTACTAACTTGGTTGGTATGGGCGTACTACCACTTGAGTTTAAAGCGAGTGAAAGCCGTAAAACTTATGCAATTGATGGCAGTGAAACTTTTGACGTCATTGGTGAGCCAACCCCGCTTGCAGCCCTAACGCTAGTCATAACTCGTAAAAATGGTGAAATCCTTGAAGTGCCTGTGACTTGTCGTTTGGATACGGCAGAAGAAGTATCTATCTATGCGGCAGGTGGTGTACTACAACGCTTTGCACAAGATTTCCTTGAATCGAGTGAGGCCTAGCTATTTATGATGAAAAACAACATAGGATATTTACCACAGCTTAGGATACCTGCCACTTATATGCGGGGCGGCACCAGTAAGGGGGTATTCTTTAATCTCCAAGACTTGCCTGTCTCCGCACAAACCGCGGGGGCTGCGCGTGATGCATTATTACTGCGTGTTATTGGTAGTCCCGATCCCTATGGTAAGCAAACAGATGGTATGGGCGGAGCAACATCGAGTACCAGTAAGACTGTGATCGTGTCTGCAACCGATAAACCCGATCACGATGTTGATTACCTGTTTGGGCAGGTATCGATTGATAAACCGTTTGTGGATTGGAGTGGTAACTGTGGAAATCTATCCGCTGCAGTGGGCTCTTTTGCCATTAACTGTGGATTGGTGGATGCCAGTCGTATTCCAGACAATGGTGTCGCGGTTGTGCGTATTTGGCAGGTGAATATTGCTAAAACAATTATCGCCTATGTGCCAATTACTAATGGTTTAGTGCAAGAGACTGGTGATTTTGAGTTGGACGGCGTCACTTTTCCAGCAGCTGAAGTACCAGTGGAATTTATGGAACCAGCAGATGGCGAAGGATCTATGTTCCCCACAGGTAATCTGATTGATGACTTGATTGTACCGGAATCAGTTGTCCTTAGTGGGCAGTTAAAAGCGACAATGATTAATGCGGGTATCCCAACCATCTTTATTAATGCCGAAGATGTTGGTTATACAGGTACAGAACTGCAAGATGCCATTAATAATGATGCTGAAGCGTTAACTATGTTTGAAACTATTCGTGCTTACGGTGCGGTGCAGATGGGATTGATATCAAACATAGCAGAAGCCGCGCAGCGTCAGCATACCCCTAAGGTCGCGTTTGTCGCTAAGTCGGCAGATTATGTGTCTTCAAGTGATAAGCAAGTCGTCGCGAGTGATATTGATTTGTCGGTGCGCGCCTTGTCTATGGGCAAACTGCATCACGCGATGATGGGGACTGCGGCTGTTGCAATTGGTGCTGCAGCAGCAGTTCCGGGGACATTGGTTAATTTGGCTGCAGGTGGTGGTGCGCGTGACTCGGTGAATTTCGGCCATCCATCAGGAACATTACGCGTTGGTGCACAAGCAACCGAAATTAATGGTGAGTGGACGGTAACTAAAGCAAGTATGAGCCGCAGCGCTCGTATCTTAATGGAAGGTTGGGTGCGTATTCCAGCCGATAATGGTTAATCAGTATTCTTATGGATAACATTCAGTCTAGAATGCCAAACTAATCAAACCAGTTAATAGAATAATTGGATTAATTTTAATATACCGTTATATTGTCAGCCTATTTATTTCTAGGTTGGTTCTATAATGGTAAAGGTAATTACATTCTTACTGATAAGTGTTTGCAGTTTTGCAGCGATGGCGACGTCAGTGAACTGCGATAAAGCGTTTAATACGTTAGAAATTAATTACTGCGCTAAAGTAGAATTAGATAAAGCAGAAGCCGAAATGCAGCGATACCTCGATAAAAGTATTGCGCAATATACCGCTGACATTCATATTCTTGAGTCGATCAGCATCGCACAATCGGCGTGGCAGTCGTACAGTAAATCACAGTGTGATTCGGTATTTACTATGTACAGAGATGGGTCGATGCGCGTTGTGATGACATTAAGCTGTCGAACTAAACTTACTCAACAACGCACCCATGAACTTTGGTCACAGTACTTAACATATATGGACAGTTCAGAGCCGGTACTGCCAGAACCAGCTGCATCCGATTTAGGTTAAAAGCTTTTATAATAGGGATTTAGCATCGCTTTGATACGTTTTAGTACCACAAGTGCTGTTACGCGTCCCCAGCTAAATAGCACCCGTTGGTGTAAACGAAATATCGTATCGTATAAATGTCGGATTAAACGTCCTTTCAATACGATCCTATTATTCATTAAAGCACCAACGGCATTGCCGTTCCCGACAGCGACAACCATACCACCATCGTTATAGATAAACGGCTGTAGCGGTTTGTCTTTTAGCATTCGATTAAACTGTTTTGCTAAATGTGTCGCCGCTTGGTTAGCTGCTTGCGCACGCGGTGGCACAAAATTACCGTCAGGTTGCGTGCACTGCGCATTATCACCTATCACAAAAATACTGTCATCAAGGTTCGACTGTAGGGTTGGATTAACGATTAATTGGTTTAAACGGTTTGTTTCTAATCCGTCGAGCTTGGTTAACCATTCCGCACATTTAATACCTGCAGCCCATATCTGTAAATCTGCGGGAATAATCTCGTTTTCCGATGTGATTAATTTACCTGTTTCAGCACGTTGAACACGCGTTTCGGTGCGAATTGTGATGCCTTGTTTCTTAAGTGCCTCCAGCACCTTTTCTGACATGCATTCTGGACTACTGGGTAACACACGGTCTGCCGCTTCGACTAAGGTAATTTCAAATTTTGATGCTTGTCTATAACGCTGTAATTTACTGCTTACCTTCGCGAGTTCTGCGGCGAGTTCTACGCCTGTTGCGCCAGCACCAACAATAGATATACGACGTGTACCTGTGGCTTTTAGTTGTTGTTTGATTTGTTGCCAAGCCAGTTCAGCTTGTCCAGATGAGTCTAAAAACAAACAATGTTCACTCACACCTGGGGTTTTAAAATCATTACTGATCGCACCAACAGCCATGACTAAGTAATCGTATTGCAGTTTCGTTGGACCACTATTCATACCACGTAAATGGATGATTTTGCTGTCGCGGTCTAATCCTGTCATCGCATCTTGAATGTGGGTATAACCATTACATTCGGCATGTTGGAAATAACTCACTGCATCCAACTCGGTATCAAAGGTACCCGCCGCGATTTCATGTAGACGAGGTTTCCAGAAGTGATGTGAAGACGGCTCAACGAGCATGATTTCATGGCGTTTATTACGGCCTAATCGAGTCACTAATTCAAGGCCAGCTGCGCCACCACCTACAACAACAATTCTTAACATAATACGCTCTACCATTCTGTGTAACTAAATCTGATTGCAGCATTATATCTACGTCTCAAATATTGATAATCCCTATAAATAGTAAATTACTATTACTCAGCTGTAATAGTCTTCGAGACTAATATCATCTATACTTCACTGGGTTAATTAATCTTGTTCAAGAACGAAAAACGCTATATATTGCCCGCTATTAACGCGATAGTTCGCTGTTTAAACACATGAAATAGAATAACAAGGAATCGGAGTAAAAATGAAAAACCACAGTGTTAAAAGAATGAAGGATGTATTCTTTATCTTCAGATTTATAAGTTGGATAGCAATTATCTGTTCATTATTTGGTTCTTTACTACTGTTTGTTGTGGGAGCAATCAAAACGTATTATGCCTTTACTGCCGTTGCGTTTGGCTATATACCAAATGAAAGTTTGGCTCATCTTGATTCAGCGGATATTGCCACCGCCTACTTGATTAAAGGCTTAGATACCTTCTTGATTGCCTTGGTATTATTTATCTTTGCACATGGCGTATTCACGCTATTCATCACAGATAAAAAACTAAACAATATTCCAACCGTATTAAGCTGGATAAAAACCCCTGATATTGGCCATTTAAAGAATATTTTAGGTGAAGTAATCGTTATTATTTTGTTTGTTAAGTTTTTAGAAATGATCTTAATTAATTTGAATGACTTAAGCTGGGAAATATTGATTTTACCTATTTCGATTTTACTCTTAGCACTGGCATTAAAGTTCTTGGATTTGAATGACAAGAACAGTAGCCATAAAGACGAGTAGGGTGTAGTCGGTGGTAAAAATAAGACAAGTTTCTAGTGTGGATTGGGAGCATATCTACCAGCTGATAGAAGCAAACATGTTCTCAATGCAACAAGAATTGGGACTCGATTGGAATAGAGAGTCAATTATTAAGCATTACAGGTCTAAGACGGTATTAGTTGCTGAATCTGGATGTCATGTTATAGGGTTTATTGCTTATGATGTGTCAACCAACAATCAAACTATTCACTCACTTCAAATATCTCGAGAATATCAAAATGGTTTGTGTGGATATCGTTTGTTAAAAGCGGTACTTACAACAGAGCTGGATTATGTTGACCACGACTCTCAAGTCTCATGCTGTGTCTTCGAAAATAACGTGGCGAAAGAACAGTATTTTTCGTTGGGTTTTAAGGAAGTAAACAGAAATAAAGGCGTACTAAATTTAGAGATTAAGCGCCAGCGATTACTTGAACGTTTGAGGCTTGGATAGCGGTATGATTGAAACAGAACGGCTGATATTAAAACCCGTCACAATAGTAGATTTTGATATCTATAAAGACATAATGTCTTGTCCGATGATGAGCTTATATCTTCCAAAAGGTGAACCCTACAATGATGAAGACATTCTCCAGCATGTGGCGAAAAGGGTCGAGCATTGGAAGCAAGGTTTTGGTTCATTTGTTGTATATCTAAAGAATAATCCAAGCGTTAAGCTCGGTTATACAGGAATCGAGATCTCTCCTAATTTGGAATGCTGTGATATTCGATTTGGGTTTAAGCAAGATGCCCAAGGTAAAGGTTATGCGTATGAAGCCGCAAAATCTGTTTTAGAGCATACTTTTGCTTTAGGTCTGCATATGAAAATATATGGCGTGGCGGTAAAAGAAAACACCCCATCAATTACAATTTTAGAAAAACTAGGTATGAATGCTGATAATTCAGTTGTGATCTATGATGACGAAAGATTAGTGACTCTATCTGTGGGTAAATCGGCATAATAAACTAAGTTGTTAATAGCGTTGCTATCAGTACTCGCTGACCGTTTACCTTGTTGAATTAAATTGGTAAAGTGTTGTTCATAAAGACAATTAAATCACTGTCGCTGTGAACGATTCCTGTCGTATTGTTCAATAAGGATAAGTTGTGGAAAATTATTTAATGTATGTTGCCGTGGCTGCGCTTACTATTGCCAGCCCCGGCCCTGGTGTTATCTTAACTATAAATAACGCAATACAAAGGCGGGCTTCGAATACCTTTTCTGGCATATTTGGTATTGCCACTGGGGTGCTAACTGTTTCAGTTCTTTCTGCAACAAGTATCGGCGTTATTTTGGCAACCTCAGCCACCGCATTTACTGCTGTGAAATTGATTGGGGCAGCCTATTTAATTTATTTGGGTATTAAGATGTGGGGAGCGCAAGCGCCCTTAAATTCCCATGTCGAACTGAAAGCGAAATCGAATGCAAAATGTTATCTCGAAGGGCTCTCTCTTACACTCTCAAATCCCAAACCCATATTATTTTTCATGTCCTTATTTCCACAATTTATTGACTCTCAAGGGAGTTATATCAGTCAATTTATGATTTTATCTTTAACATTTTGCTGTTTAGTTATCATCATCCATAGTGGCTATGCCTTTGTGGCAAGCTTTGCTAAAAATAAATTATTAGAACCAAAGGGCAGAAAAGCGCTTAATAAAGTGAGTGGCAGTGTTTTCATGTGCTTTGGCGTAGGCTTGGCAGCATCAAGTAAATAGGTGTAATAAACCTATAACCGGACATTACTGGCTGGAGGGGTCATGGAAATTTCGCTGTTAGCAGATCATCCGTATGAAGCAAAGAACATAGCTCAATGGTATTACAGTGAGTGGGCTCATGTATTCCCAAATATGACCGTAAATATGGTGCTAGAAAAAGTGACTGAAAAGTCGGTTAATCGCACTGCCATTCCGTTAGCAATCGTGGCTCATGAGAATCGAGAACTTGTTGGAGTTGTTGAACTTAAGTACCGTGAAAATGCTAACTATCCAGAATATGAGCTCTGGTTAGGCGGTGTCTTTGTTGACCCTTTAAGCCGAGGGCGTGGCATTGGAGGTCTATTAATTTCAGAGGCTAAAAGCAAAGCCGTGAGCTTAGGGATTCAGCAATTGTATTTGCAGTGTGAGACTCATAATATAGCGCTTTATAAAAAACATGGTTTTGAAGCGTTACATCAGGCTAACCATTATGAAATATTAACAACTGTAATGAGGTGGACCGCTGCCATATAATCGAGCCTACAAAGGGTTAATTAGTAATATCTAGCTGACTTTTGGTTGTTGGATTATGTCAACGGATCTTGTAAAAGGAATTATCATGCAAGAATTAATAGAGCAATATACAGGTGCTAATGAAGATAGTCGTCTTACTCGGCAATTCATTACTCAAATGGAATTTGATACCACAATGGATACGCTGAAAGCGTATCTTGTTCCAAACGTGAAAGTCATCGAATTAGGTGCTGCAACTGGCCGATATTCTCTTAATTTTTCGAAAATGGGTTGTAATACAACGGCTGTCGAGCTGGTACCTGATCAAGTCAACATTCTGAAGCGCAAAGCCGAAGAGCAAGATTTAACACTTTCAATTTATGAAGGGAATGCTTGTTCAGTTCCGTTTATTGAAAGCAATTCACATGACCTTTGCGTTATTCTTGGGCCTCTCTATCATTTACAGACTCAAGAACTGCGTGACCAAGCAATCTCAGAGGCTTATCGAATCCTAAAGCCTGGTGGTGTGTTAGCGATTGCTTACATTTCGCGTTATTTCGTTGCCGGTATGTTCGCTCAGCAATCTCCAGAGCTGGTTACACCAGAGATTCTATCCACGCTTTTTGAATCTGGTTTGGTTCCAAGTCAGCTTGCTGATAGTTTTTTTAATGTGGGTTACTTTGCTACTCCAGCTGAAGTGGAAGCGCTGGTAAGCACACATGGTTTTACTACATTACGTCATGTAGCGACAGACGGCTTTGGGCGATATATCTCGTCAGGGGTTAACAATTTTACCCCTGCGCAATATCAAACATGGTTGAGCTATCATTTAAAAACATGTGATGAGCCGTCTCTGCTAGGGTCAAGTAACCATGGCTTAGTCATCGCTAGAAAAATAAGTGAGTAAAACATTAAAAAACGTAAAGCTACGAGCAAAGATGCAAACAGTATTGTCAATATACTTACTATTCAATGGCAAGAGGCGCTGCCAATACGACATCGTGTATTATGGCCAAATAAGCAACCTTCATTTTGTAAAGTTGACGGAGATGAAAGCGCCATTCATTACGGTGCTTATATTGATGGTGAACTAATATGTGTTGCTTCAATTTACATTGAAGGTCGAACCGCTAGACTTCGAAAATTCGCCACGTTACCACCTTTTCAAGGGAAGGGCGTAGGCTCTCTTGTGATAGCTCATGTAGTTAAAGAATTGAAAGTAGCAGGCGTAGATTGTTTTTGGTGTGACGCCCGTAAAACTGCGGTGGGTTTCTATCGACGATTTGGTCTGGAAATACAGGGGCATGAGTTTAATAAATCAGGTATTCCATACTATAAAATGGAAATTAAATTAAGAACTTAAACTAAAGTTAGATTTAAATGAGTAAATTTATCGAACAAAGAATCGGAAATGTAGCGTTAGTTGTTGAAAACTATGATGACGCTATTGAATTTTATACTATTAAACTGCAATTCGAGCTTGTTGAAGACACTGATTTAGGTGGTGGGAAGCGTTGGGTTCAGATTTGTCCTCCTAACTCGACTGGAACCAATTTATTATTGGCTCAAGCTAGTAACGAAGAACAGCAACAATCTATTGGCAATCAAGCGGGTGGTCGTGTCTTCTTATTTCTACAAACTAATGATTTTTGGCGTGATTATGAATTCATGAAAAATCAGGGCGTTGAGTTTACTGAAGAACCCCGTAGCGAAGAATACGGCACTGTAGCGGTATTTAAAGACTTATACGGTACAAAATGGGATTTGTTGCAGCTAACCAAGTAACTAACTTGATCTGTGTAATCTTCGTATTTTAATCTTGTAATATGCCTAAATTTAGGTATTGTTTGTCATCGATATTAAACGAGTTCAGTTATCAGCTAAGTTTATGTTTGAGCGTTATGCAAACATAATAAAAGGATTTATAGCCATGTTTAAAAAATTAGCACTTGCTTCTGTTATTGCATTAGCAACAAGCTCTGTGTTTGCTGGTGAGCCGATTAAGATCGGTTTTGTTACTACGTTGAGCACGGGGGCTGGCGTAATAGGGCAGGATATGCGTGACGGTGCTGAGTTAGCACTTGATCAATTGGATCGTAAAATGGGCGGTTCAGACGTAACAATTATCTACGAAGATGATGGTTTTAAGCCTGAAATTGGTAAACAGAAAACGGATAAGCTAGTAAAGAAAGACAAAGTTGATTTTGTTTCCGGTTATATCTGGAGCCATGTATTAATGGCGTCTTATAAGAAAGTGGTTGATAACGATGTATTTCTAATCGGTTCAAACGCGGGCCCAAGTACGATTGCTGGCAAGCGTTGTCACGAGAACTTCTTCTCTACGTCTTGGCAGAATGATCAAAATGCAATGGCAATGGGCGAAGTGCTTAACCAACGCGGCATTAAACGCCTTTATATTATGGCTCCTAACTATGCAGCGGGTAAGAACATGGTTGCCGGTGTGAAGCGTACGTTTAAAGGTGAGGTCGTTGGTCAAGACATGACTAAGTTCCCTGCACAATTAGACTTCTCTGCCGAACTAGCGAAAGTAAGAGCGGCTAAGCCAGACGCACTTTGGGTGTTTTACCCAGGTAAACACGGTGTGCAATTTCTTAAGCAGTATTCACAGTCGAAGTTAGCTAAAGACGTCCCTTTGTATAATATCTTCACTATCGATAATTTAAGTCTTCCTCGTGTGGGTGAGTGGGCTGAAGGTAGTTTGATGACCCAATTTTGGGCACCAAATCTTGATACGCCTGCGAATAAGCGTTTCGTTGATGGCTTTAAGGAAAAATACGACCGCTACCCAAGTTTTTATGCAGCCCAATCGTATGATTCTATGATGCTAATTGATAGCGCGGTGCGTAAAGTCGATGGTGATGTCTCTGATAAGGATGCTGTTCGTGCTGCTTTGACTGAGGCTGATTTTGAATCTGTCCGTGGCAAAATAAATTACGGTAATAATCATTTTCCTATTCAGGATTTCTACCTGACAAAAGTGATTAAAGATAGTGATGGTGTATATACCACGGAAATTGTGAAGAAAGTACTGTCAAATCATCAAGATCCTTACGCAAGTAAATGTAAAATTTAATAGGTCGTAAGTACTCAATAAATGAAAGCGCGTACTCACAGGTACGTGTTTTTTTTTATCTTTATTTTTAAATGGAATTTACCATGAATTGGTTGTTATTGTTGGAACAAGTCTTAAATGGCTTCCAACTTGGAATGCTTCTCTTTCTTCTCGCCGCAGGTTTAACGCTTGTTTTCGGCATTATGGATTTTGTTAATCTGGCGCACGGCTCATTGTATATGATGGGGGCGTTCTTCTGTGCCACGTTCAGTGAATGGACGAATTCATTTTTGTTTGGTGCATTACTTACCATTCCTGCGACATTTATTCTGGGTGTCGTTGTAGAAATGGTTGCTTTAAGGCGATTGTATTCACGGAATCATCTCGACCAAGTGCTTGTAACGTTTGGCCTCATTTTATTCTTTAATGAGTTAGTTCGACTCATTTGGGGACCTGTTGGCTTAGATATTGTACTACCTGATTTCTTAAATCGCAGTGTTGAAATTATCCCTGGTGTTCCTTATCCCATTTATCGTCTTGCCATTATTGTATTAGGACTCGCTGTGGCCTTGTTATTGTATTGGATTATCTCAAAAACACGTTTAGGCATGTTAATTCGAGCGGGCGCAAGTAACCGGGAAATGATGGGGGCGTTAGGCATTAATGTTCAGCTGTTGTTTACGCTCGTTTTTGGTTTGGGTGCAACGCTGGCAGGGATCGCGGGCTTGATGGCGGGCCCTATTTTATCTGTCGAAATTGGTATGGGTCGAAGTATTATCATTTTAACATTCGTGGTGATTGTTATTGGTGGTATCGGCTCGATTAAAGGCGCGTTTATTGCTGCTATTGTGGTCGGAATAATTGATACTGTTGGCCGTTCATTTCTTCCCGATATATTAAAATTGATGGTGTCGAGTGATGCGGCTTCCACGGCTGCACCTGCTATTTCGTCTATGTTGATTTATTTCATGATGGCGTTGGTGCTTGCGATACGACCACAAGGCTTGTTTCCGCCTAAGGGGGTGGCTTAATGGTCATATCTATACGGAATAAAATTAATATATGTTTGTTGGTATTGCTCGCGTTAGTGCCGACAATAACCACGCTTGTTGATGATAGTTTTTATACAGGTGTGTTTTCTCGGGTATTAATTTTAGCCATTGCAGCGATTAGCCTTAATTTATTAATTGGTTTTGGTGGCCTTGTTAGTTTTGGACAGGCCGCATTTATGGGCGTTGGTGCTTATGCGGTTGGTATCGGTTCATTTCATATGCTGGAAGACGGCATTGATTGGATGGGCAATGGTTACATCCAGTTAGCGGGAAGCGTGGTTATTTCAGTCGTACTCTGTTTAATCATAGGTACGATTAGCCTGCGTACCCGTGGTATGTATTTCATTATGATCACCATTGCGTTTTCACAAATGCTCTATTTTACAGCCGTCGGCGTGGATCTTTATGGTGGTGATGACGGTCTATCAATTTATGAACGCAGTGACATGCTGGGGTTAATTGATTTAAATGATGAAGACAGTTTTTATTACCTGTGTTTTACCTCCTTGTTATTTGTGCTCTGGTTTTTTCATAAAATTAATCATTCTCGTTTTGGTCAGGTGATCTCAGGCAGTAAATCTAACGAAGAACGCATGTTAGCGATAGGTTTTTCACCGTTTAAATACCGACTTGCTGCGTTTGTTATATCGGGCGTATTTGCAGGGTATTCAGGCTTTTTAATGGCTAATCTAAACGATTTTGTTAGTCCTGATATGATGCACTGGACGCGGTCGTGCGAACTGATTGTAATGATTGTACTGGGTGGTGTCGCAGGTTTGTTTGGTCCTTTATATGGAGCGCTAGCCTTCTTGTTATTAGAGGAGTTACTTTCTTCTATTCCACTTAATATTGCTGGACTAAGGGTTGGAGAATACTGGCAATTAATATTTGGACCGTTACTCATCGTGCTGGTGTTGTGTGCCCGTAATGGTATTGATGGATTGTTACCTGGAGCAAAGCATGACAAATGATCTACTAACCGTGACAGGCTTGAGAAAGAGCTTCGGTGGGGTTTTGGCAACAGACGAACTAAATTTGTGTGTTAGAAAAGGAGAAATTCACGCGATTATCGGCCCTAATGGCGCAGGTAAAACCACCTTGATCCGCCAGTTAACGGGTGAGATTAAGCAAGACCATGGTCATATTACATTTGCTGGTGGCAATATTGATAAATGTTCGATACCAGCGCGATGTCATAAAGGCTTAGCGCGTACATTTCAAATTACTTCGCTGTTTCAAGATTTTACTGTATTACAAAATGTGGTACTCGCGGTACAAGCACAGGCCGGTCATTCATTTCGATTTTGGAAAAATGTGAACAATGATAAAAGCCTGACTGATCCTGCCAAGCAATATTTAGCACGTGTTGGATTGGAGACAAAACTACATGTGTTAGTTAGCGCATTATCACACGGCGAGCAGCGACAACTAGAGATAGCAGTAGCATTAGCGAGCAAACCTAAAATGCTATTAATGGATGAACCTATGGCTGGCATGTCTGTGGAAGATAGTTGGAAATTAGTGGATACCTTGAAGGCGTTAAAAGACCAACAGAATACGATCTTGTTGATTGAGCATGATATGGATGTGGTTTTTGCATTAGCAGACCGAATTTCGGTGTTAGTTTATGGGCGCATTATCGCAACGGGATCGGCAGCAGAGATTAAAAGTGACCCAGAGGTACGTATGGCTTATTTGGGTGATGAAGGAGGTTTAGATGCTTGTGGTTAACGATATTGAGACGCTCTACGGGCAAAGTCAGGTCTTGTTTGGTATTTCGATTACAATTAACGCGGGTGAAGTTGTATCACTAATGGGACGGAATGGCGCAGGTAAAACCACCACAGTGCGCTCTATTATGGGACTAACGCCTGTGGCAGCTGGCACTATTCATTTTAAGGACCAACGCAGCGAAGCACTTCAACCATATAAAATTGCGCGATTAGGGCTTGGTTTAGTACCTGAAGGCAGAATGATCACGCCGAACTTATCAGTGAAGGAAAACTTGATTGCGACTGCGTTTATTCCCAAAGGGCGGGATAACCCATGGACATTGTCGCGGGTATATTCACTTTTTCCTCGGCTTGAGGAGCGGGAGCATAGCATGGGAAATCAACTATCTGGTGGTGAGCAACAAATGTTAGCGATAGGACGTGCCTTATTGACCAATCCAGATTTACTCATTCTAGATGAAGCAACAGAAGGACTTGCGCCACTTATTCGGCAGGAAATCATGGACTGTTTAGTGCAGCTGAAAACAGAAGGTCTTGCTATTTTGATTGTCGATAAACATCTTCACGCGCTGAATCAATTAGTCGATAGGCACTACATTATCGATAAAGGCAAGGTTGCTTGGAGCGGAACACCACAAGCTTTGATGCAAGCGCCAGATATTCAGCATCGCCTTTTGGGTGTCTAATTTAGGTTTAGCTTAAGAGGGGTTTATGGAAATACAACGACACGGAATTATATTAAACGTCGAATATTTTGATGAATGCGTCGCTTTCTACCGAGATTTATTTGGTTTACCGATATTGTTTTCGAAAACGGAAGGTGACTTTAAACTGACCTGTTTAGAGTATGGCGAAACTTATTTGATGATTGAAACAGAAGGCGTTGCTAATACTTCCGGTAAATCAATTGCTGAGAATGCAACAAAATTGAGATTCAATGTTGCAGACATAGAGTCAGCATTACGCTCTGTATGTGACTATGGTATTGATGCTCATATCGAAAGCAATCCGTGGGGGGCGGTGATAAACATTGTCGATCCAGATGGTAATCGTGTTGGTATTAGGGATTAACAGGGCTTTAAACAGCAGATGTAAAACACTTAAAGGAGTAGTATTAATGGTTACAGTTGAAGAACATTACGAAAGCTTATTATCTGATGTATATACATGGTTAATGGGGGGATTTGAGCAAGCTAAAAGCAATAATATTGAGTTCTTTAAAAGCAGAAATATTACTCCCTCATCCTCAGGTATTGCTGTTGATTTAGGCGCTGGTTCTGGCTTTCAATCGATCCCTTTGGCTGAGCTTGGTTTTAATGTTACAGCAATAGACCTTAGCCAAAAATTATTGAGTGAACTGAATTCGAATGCTTGTGAACACTCACTTGTGACCATTAACGATGATATTTTAAATTTCAAAGAGCATGTCAGTATTAACTGTGAATTGATCGTTTGCATGACGGATACGATTACACACCTAAAATCGAAAGACGATGCCTTAAAAATACTTCAAGATTCATTTAATTCACTTGAAGATGATGGGAAGTTGATTTTAACTTTTCGTGACTTATCGATTGAGCTCAAAGACACGGATAGATTTATTCCTGTGAGAAGTGATGAAAATATCATTTTTACCTGCTTTTTAGAATATGAGCCCGAAACAGTTAAGATCCATGACATTGTTTACATAAAAACACATGGTAAATGGGAACTGAACAAAAGCTGTTATCGCAAGATTAGGTTATCTGTAGAGTGGGTTGAAAACCAGCTTTTAAGTATTGGGTTTAAACTCGAAGAATCAAGTAACAGCAACGGATTTCAAACAATCGTAGCGGTAAAGTAAAACAATATTACACGGAGAGAATAATGATTGATCAAGCATGGATAATTGAAATATTTTCGCATTTGGAAAACGGTAATCCTCAAGGTTTTTTTGAACATGTGAGTGATGATGTTGTTTGGGAAGTAACGGGTACTCATCCGCTTGCAGGCATTTATACATCAAAACAAGACTTCATTACTGGCACCATCTCAAAATTAAATGAAGTATTAGAGTCACCTCTATCGTTAAAATTACTCTCTTGTATAACCGATGGGCGTTCCGCATCCGTTGAATTGGTCGCAAATTCAATAACCAAAAAAGGAGCTGAGTATCATAATCGCTATTGCTGGGTTTGTGAATTCGAGAGTAATCAAGTAGTACGGGTTCGAGCATATTTAGATTCAGCGTTAGTTGCTAACACATTAGCTTGATGACATCAGTATTATTAATAGTTGGTATGTTCATAATAAGCCAATGATATGGAAAGGGATGGGATTCTAGCTAGCTACGCTGGCACACATCGGCTAATGCTTTTGTCCTCATCTTGATTTATGTTCAGATTTTTTTAGTTTTTAGTTTGCTGATTAAAGATAAGTCGTGTGATGATGAAAAACGTTATTTTTCGACGTTGAAGTATGTGAAACCAAACTAAAATGATATAACTTTTGTTATCATAAACTGAAGTTTTCCTTTTTAATTTATATTTATGAACAACAACTTAGATTAATGTCCGTTGAATAAATTAAATATGAATGATGGAGAATTTATGATGAACAAAATAGTGGAATTGAGGGATGAGAACTTTGAAGCGGAGTTAATGACTGGCAGTCAACCGGTATTAGTTGAATATTGGGCGTCTTGGTGCGCCCCTTGTTTAAGTGTAGGTCCAGTGTTGGAAGAAATCGCTTTTGCATATAGCGGTAAAGTGAAAATTGGAAAACTGAATATTGATACTAGTCCCCAAATCGCGGCCAAATATGGTATTCGCGCCCTTCCTGCAATGATGTTATTCAAAGATGGCGAAATTTTATCGTCAACAGTGGGTGTATTGAGTAAAACCCAACTAACGACCCTGCTAAGTCAGCATATTTAAAGTTACTACAAATTACTCATCGTAATCGAGTCGCTGTTAAGCTCTACGATAAATAGAACAAGTCAGTTGGTGTTGTAGCATCACAGGCCGAACAAAATAAATCATGGAGATTATATGTTAGTTACAGGAAGTTTTTTGGCAATATTTATCGGACTCGTGCATTCCTACCTAGGTGAGCGCTTTATTTTGACTCGGTTGTTTAAAAGAGAACTTCCAACGCTTCTTGGTAGTGACTGGTTTACAAAACGAATTTTAAGGTTCGCTTGGCATTTAACGACAGTGGCTTGGTGGGGATTTGCAGCGATTCTTTTCATCCTTTCAAGTCCTACTGCAGACATTCAAAAGCAAATTCTAATGGTGATCAGCGTTGTATTTTTAGTGAGTGGCTTGTTCTCTGCTGGGTTCACAAAAGGTAAGCACATATCTTGGATATTCTTTTGGTCAATTGCTGGCCTGAGTTTTTATGTTGCACAGAGCAGCTAATAATGTAATGTGTTTAATTACTTCTTTGGTATAGCGATTCAACTATGAGTATATTCAAATATTGGCGTCATTTATGCAAATTATAAAAGTAGATAGCAGTAATAAGCATGTATACATGAATTTAGCGCAAGCCTATGAGGCTGAATTTTCAAAGATCATGCAGAAGAAACCGGATGAAGATGGTTTGTTTCCATTAGATACAAAAATCGAAGGCAATGTGTCGGGTTATCTATTATATGTGGATGGCGTCCCTGCTGGGCATACCGCGATTGCTAATGAGGCTCCGGGTTGTTATGAAGTATGTGACTTTTATGTAGTGCCTTATTTCCGTAAAAATAAAGTCGGTAAACGTTTTATCTCTCAGGTTTTTAACAACCTCGGCGGCAGTTGGGAAATCAAGCAGGTTGCAGGAGCTGAACATGCCGTTAAGTTTTGGCGTGATGTACTTTCTGATTACACGTCGGACAATGACATAGCTGGTGGTTATGTCGAAGATAGCTACGACGATGAGCAATGGGGTGTAGTAACAAGACAGCGCTTCAGCCATGATTAGCGTATAAAAATAGGTGTCGTTTAACCGACACCTTATTAGGACAAAAATACTAAGCTAATTTACCACGTAACGCGATATCCCAGATGTCGACAACAATATCATTTTCGACCACATAGAATTTGTCATGCAGGTTAATGGTTGGATCGCAGTGCGGTACGATCATTTCAATCACCTCTCCGACAGCAGGTAAATGTTCTCCAGATACTTTACCGTGCTCGTCACCAAAGTAATGCCACTCATAGTTTAGGTTTTCATGACTGATAATTTGTGGGTGGGTCGCTTCTTTGTAAAGGGCCTTGGTGCCCGCATCAACGGTTACATGCGTTGCATGATTAGCACTGATAACGCTGGTCAGCAGTGTCATAGCAGGTTGGAAGTGACCTGCGCTATATTCAATATCGAAATATTCCTTATCCATTACAGTGTATGAACCTGGTTGTATTTCGGTTACAGACGCAATGTCACTGTCTATTTCATAAGTACCTGTGCCTGAGCCTGATTGGATCAGATTCACTAATCCTGTCGCGTTTTCAATGTCTTGCTTTAGCTTACCCGCTTTATTTAATAATGCGGCAGACGCTTGTTTTCTTTCTTCGTTGTCAAGAATGTGTTGGAAATGCCCGGCATAACACTGAATACCTTTAAGGGTCGTGTTGGCATGCGCGTGTACTGATAATGCTAAATCAAACGCAGTTTCAAATGATGCGCCAGTTCTACCGATTCCTGCATCAATATCAACAAGCAGATTAATTTGTAGGTTAAGCTCGCTGCCTAATTGATTTAACTGAGTGAGATTAGCCTCTGAATCCACGACGATCATTGTCTCTGGTGCAAGCTTGATAATCTTAGCCAATGTAGCCAATTTTTGTTTAGTGACAATTGGGGAGGTGATTAGCAGGTGGCGAATATGGGCCTTGGCAAGTTCATAGGCTTCCGACGGCTTGGTTATTGATATACCTATGCTACCCGCATCAAGTTGTAGCTGGCATATTTCTACACATTTGTGGGTTTTTGCATGAGGTCGAACATGCTTCGATTTTACTGATGCGAACTTTTGCATCGTTTCGATGTTATCAATCAGTTTGTTCTTGTCGATAACCAAGCATGGCGTATCTAATTCTAATTTGTGTTTTCCAATCACTGTTTATCCCTTTAAATCACGGTTTTAGCTTTGAAAACATTCTACTATTAAAGTAATTGATTTTGCACTGTTTTCATCTGATATAAATTTAATTCTATGGATAGATGGTTAACCGTTAATAAGGGAACAGATTAGAACTTCGCTAACAATTATTATTTTAGATTAAGAATCCTAGTAACAGCGGGAATACATGCCTTTCCTGCATTTTTGTTCCCTTCGACCAACGCTGAAACAATCGCTCCTTCTTTAAGCATAAAAACCATGTCCGTAAGCGTGCTAACTTTTTTGGGATCGTCTATAAATAAACTAATTTTGTTTTTTATTAATGATCGGATTTCTTGTTTATGCGAACGACAGTACTGACGTACCGGTGAGTCGGTTACGCTGTATTCGGCTGCTGTATTGATAAAAAAACAACCTCTAAATGGGCTCAGTTCTGGCACCCTATTATTAAACCAATCATCTAAACCGTAAAACAGCGCCAGTATGGATTTTTCGCCGGATTTTTCACTTTCAAGCACTTCATTAAACCATTGATTAAAAATACCATCTCTATATTGAAGGGTCGCTAATACAAGATCATCCTTACCAGAAAAATGACTATATAGCGTTTTCTTCGCGATACCTGACAGCCTCAATATTTCATTAATGCCGACAGAATTTACACCTTTGCTATAAAAAAGGTGTAAGGCTGTTTGAATTAATACTAATTTTTTTTCATTCATGAATAACTCCTTGTTATGAAATATGTTGACACATGTAGACCACTCTGTCTACCATTGCTGGTAGACAGAGTGGTCTACATTGAAAGGAAGTTATATGAAAAAATTTGTTTTTACGATTATCGCAGGCACTTTTGCAACGCTAACTATTGGTGTTTTGGCTTATTTGGCTAGTGTCACAAATTCTGGACTGTGGTTAATGGCCGCCTTTGGCGCTACTGTTGTGTTGGTATTTGGCGTACCTAAGAGTCCACTTGCTCAGCCTAAGAACGTTATTGTTGGGCACTTATTAACAGCGTTTATCGGTGTGTTATTTGTTGAATATGTTGGCGTTGCACCTTGGTCGTTGGCTATTGCAACGGGATTAGCTGTTACTATTATGCTACTGACAAATACAACGCACCCACCAGCTGGCGCAAACCCCATGGTTATTATGTTATCAGGTCAAAGTTGGGCATTCTTATTTAATCCTGTGTTGATCGGCTCATGCGTGATTGTTGGTTTAGGCTTGGTATTAAATAAAATGAGAACATCGTATTTTGAAAGTAATGAATAAAGGAATATCATGAAAAAATGTCTACTCTTTGATTGTGACGGTACATTGGTGACCAATGCTAGCTCGTGATCACGGTTGTAATGAGGATGATTCTACCGTTAGCGAAGATAGTTATCTCAGCAGCGGCTATTATTTATAGACATAAACAATAATTGGGGATATCTCATGTCAGCAATCAAACTATACCGTCATCCACTGTCTGGGCATGCCCACAGAGTGGAATTGCTGTTATCCTTACTTGGATTAGAAACGGAACTTATTGATGTCGACTTGTTGAAAGGAGAGCATAAACAGCCTGAATTTTTGAACAAAAATAGCGCAGGGCAAGTGCCCGTTATTGAAGACGGTGATGTGACCTTGTCAGACTCTAATGCTATTTTGATTTACCTCGCCAGTAAATACGATAATGCGCATACTTGGTTGCCAATAGATCCTGTACTCGCTGCCCAAGTACAAGGCTTTCTGACCATTGCTGCGAGTAGCGTTGCTTATGGACCCGCGACTGCGCGTTTAATTAACATCTTTCACGCGAAACTTGATCATCAAAAAGCGCTAGACATAGCACATGCGATTTTAAAACAATTAGACCCGCATTTAGAACATAATCCTTGGTTAGTTGGACACAAACCTACTATTGCAGATATTGCGAACTATACCCATATCGCGCATGCGCCAGAAGGGGGCGTATCGTTACAAGACTATCCACATGTTAGACGCTGGTTATCTCGTGTTGAGGAGCTTAGAGGCTTTGTTCCCATGCAAGCGACTGCGGTTGGACTCGCTGTCTAACGTAAAGTTAGTGGCAGCGTACTGGTGGATAAGCTTTAGTGATGTTAAATTATAAAGTGTACTCATTAATAGCTAAACGTATTATGACCAAGGAGTTGGTGTGGGAAATATTGAAAAGGTATTAAATTTTATAGTCGAAATTGAAAAACTGAAAGGTGTATTACGTAAGACACAACCTGTCGGATTAGATCGTTATGAGAATTCTGCAGAGCATAGCTGGCACGTGTGTATATCTGCATTGATGCTAAAAGACTATGCGGATGATGAGATTAATATTGACCGTGTAATTAAAATGCTATTGCTGCATGATCTTGGTGAAATAGATGCAGGAGATACGATTGTTTATGCTGCTGAAACGGCGGAGAACAAGGCGAATGAAGCATCGGGTATCAACAGATTATTGAATATATTACCGGCCGAACAAGCAAAAGATTATATCGAGCTTTGGCATGAATTTGAACTCGGGGTTACAGCAGATTCTGTTTACGCTAAAGCTATTGATCGCGTTCCTCCATTATTGCATAACATACATGGTGAAGGGCATAGTTGGAAAGCACATAATATCTCGAAAGAACAAGTGTTTTCGGTTAACAGTAGAATTGGAAAAGGTAGCAAGCAGCTGTGGACGTCGTTAGAGCAGAAACTTGAAAAGGCGGTGAGCCAGGGCCTACTTAAATAGATATTTGTTTAGTAATACAATAAAGTCGTTAAAAATGGTGAATAAGTCGGCGCTTCCTTGTTGCAGTACTTGGTCTGTTTTAGCCTTTATGTTATTTTCTATTACACAATTTATTATTGGGAATACCTAAAATGCCAAAGGCAAGTGACGTTAAAAAGAATACCGCTGTTGAATATAATAATGGCGTATACATTATCCGTGATATCGAACGTTCAGTACCACAAGGCCGTGCTGGTGGTAGTATCTACCGTATGCGTATGTACGATGTAGTTACGGGTTCAAAAATTGACGAAGTATTCAAAGACAGCGACAATCTTAATCTTGCAGATCTTACACGTAACCAAGTTATGTTCTCATACTCTGATGGTGAAGAATATGTATTCATGGATACAGAAGACTACACACCTTACAGCCTAGATAAAGCAATAATTGCTGATGAGTTATTATTCATCACAGAAGACACACAAGGTCTTCAAGTTCTTATTGTTGATGGTAAGCCAGTATCTATTGAGCTACCTTCTGCTGTTGAAATGGTTATTGTAGAAACTGACCCATCAATTAAAGGTGCGTCGGCAAGTGCTCGTACTAAACCTGCGATCCTTTCTACTGGCCTTACGGTTCAAGTACCTGAATACATCGCAAGCGGCGAAAAAATCAAGATCAATACGACTGATCACAAGTTCATGAGTCGTGCAGATAAATAATAGCGTTGTCTATTAGATAAAGGCTCGTTATCTTAAGCAGATAACGAGCCTTTTTTGTCTTTAGCACTCTGGTATGATAATTGCCGAATTATCATTTGCTGCTACGCTCATAGGACTTAAGATAAACTTAAGCATCTCATGTAATCACGATTAGGAGTGAATATTATGATGCGTAACCTTGCAATTATTTTATTACCTTTGGGTTTACTCAGTGCTTGTGATAGTAGTGAAAAAGCCACTGAGCAAGAAGAACCGGATAAGAGTGCCATAGAGCAGAGCTATGATGATGCAAAGAGTACAGCTGAGGATGTGTTAGATACAACTAAAGCCGCTGCTGTAAGCGCTGTCGATGAGGCTAAAGAAATGGCTGATGATGTTAAGAGTGCGTCTGTAGAAGCCTGGGATAGTACAAAACAAAGTGCAGCTAATGTAATAGATACAGCGTCAGAAGCGACCAGTGATACTTATAATAAAGCGAAAGACAGAGCTAAGACTGCTCTTGAGTCTGTGTCTGAAACAGCATCTGACACGAGTGAGTCAGCTACAGAAGCAGTAGATGATGTAAAAAAACAGACAGACGGTAAAATCCAAGATTCAGCTGGTAGCCTACTTAATTAATAATGTCTAGACATTATTTAGAAGGGGTTACCTAGTCATAGAGTCCACTCTTCTTTCATTATTTATTGGGGCTGTTGTTGGTCAAATAAAGTATCAAGTGCTGAAGTCTTTTCTGGTTGTTCATCTAACTTACTTTGAGCTTCGATTTCAGCTAATTGGTAGGTCGATTTATTTAATAGTTTAATCATGTTGTCTCGTTTATCTATTAAAAAATCGTCTTTGAGGTCGACAGCTTCGATTAATGTAATATTTTCATTTAACATTTTTACCGCAGTGCTATATTTTTCATGCTCAAAAAATGTAGTCGCTTTGATTAAGCAATTACTCAAACGCAGTTTTAAGCGCATTTTTTCCAACTTAGATTCTTCAGTGACACAATCTTCTAATGAGATGTTTCTCTTGTGTAGCTCGTGACGCAAAATTACTTTGAGACGTGAAATACTTCGTGCTAAGTCAATTGCGGTTCGCTCATCAACAGGTTCAATAAATAAACCTGATGGTGCTACTATTTTGGCTGTCGCAATATGCATTTTTTGTTGAGTAATATGGTGTTTAATTTTATCGTTCAGCGGTTCGACGGTTAAAATGTTTTTGAGCGCGGCGATAATACGTTGGTGTAATAAGATCGTAAGTTTTGTGCTAAATGCAAGCGACGTTGCGTACTTTAAAACAATTTCGGTTTCTTCTATGCTCCGACGTTGTACCGCTAAAACTTGGCGCTTTTTGGTTAATATCATTTTTCTTACTTGTACAAAAATTGCAACCGCAATCATTGAAAATACAAAGAGTAGGATACCCATTTCCATGAACATTAGATTCAAACTTTCTATCCCTTATTAAATGCAGCGACTCGCCTATTATGTATGGCATTCTTATGATACCTAAGTGCCGCATAATACACGGGTTTATTCGTGTATTCACTCTTATTTGACTTTTTCACTCAATGTTTTCACTCAACGTTTTAACGTGAATGAATTCAACACTGTTTTTAATATACTGGTTCACGATTAATCATAGCGTATTACTCAGGGGGCGTACTATGTGCTTTCTCCAAGAGTTGACTAGATCAGACAGAAATAAATGTTAAACCCTTATTATATCACTGATGATTTTTGGTTAAAAAATAGCAGTTGCGATGTAAAATGTGAGTGAGTTCGATTTATTACATATTGCTTTGGTTTAATTCACCATAATTATCTTTATATTGACGTGTTGATTTATATTACATGTGAGAATAACCCTATTGGAGTACTTGTAAATATATATTCATTAGGAGAATAGAGCTCACATGAACAAAAATGAAAGCCTACCGCTACCCACCAATACGATGGAATGGCTAACCAATAAAAACAGCATTATTATTATTTTAGATGTTGTTTTATTTGTCTTATTATATAATTTTTTACCTTTTGAAAAAGATGTCGTACTAGGGCTTAGTATTCTGAGTTTTATTGCCATTTTATGGTTAACAGAAGCACTGCATGTCAGTATTACCGCTTTATTAGTGCCTATTCTTGCTGTGGTATTTGAAGTCTTTAATACTCAAACTGCGCTTAATAATTTTTCTAACCCTATTATTTTTTTGTTCCTTGGTGGTTTTGCACTTGCTGCCGCGTTACATCGACAAGAACTCGATAAGGTAATTGCGGATAAGGTACTTGTGCTGGCAAAAGGCAGAATGAATGTTGCGGTGTTTATGCTGTTTGGTGTCACTGCGGGTTTATCTATGTGGATCAGTAACACCGCGACAACCGCGATGATGTTACCTTTGGTATTAGGTGTACTTAACAAAGTAAACACTAAAACAGGCCATAATACTTATGTCTTTGTATTGCTTGGTATTGCTTATTGCGCCAGTATTGGTGGAATTGCAACTATCGTTGGCAGTCCTCCCAATGCGATTGCAGCGGCGCAATTAAATTTAAGTTTTACGGAATGGATGTCATATGGTGTGCCAATTACCTTGATATTACTGCCTGTGACAGTCGGAGTGCTATATATACTGCTTAAACCAAATCTGAATGAAATCTTTGAGATAGACCATCAACCTATTGAGTGGGATAAAGGTAAAATTGTTACACTTGCTATCTTCTCGTTAACGGTATTTTTATGGATATTTAGTAAACCGATTAATGCAATGCTTGGTGGTTTCTCTAAGTTTGATACATTAGTGGCCTTGATGGCTATTGTGCTTGTAGGTGTAGCTCGAGTCGTCAATTGGAAAGATATTGAGAAGACTACTGACTGGGGTGTACTCCTATTATTTGGCGGTGGAATTTGTTTAAGTAATATATTAAAAGCAACAGGTACCAGTGTATTCTTGGCGGAAAGCTTAAGCGGGATTCTTGCTCAGGCAGGAATGGTTATTATCATTTTAACCATTGTTGCGTTTGTCGTTATGCTGACAGAGTTTGCCAGTAATACCGCCAGTGCTGCACTGTTAATCCCAGTTTTTGCAGGTGTAGCTGAAGCGCTTGGTATGTCACCTGTTATTCTATCTGTGCTTATCGCAATTGCGGCATCGTGCGCATTTATGTTACCTGTCGCAACACCTCCTAATGCGATTGTATTTAGTACCGGGCACATTAAACAATCAGAAATGATACGTGTTGGTATCTACCTGAACTTGATTTGTATCTTTATTTTATCGATCGTAGCGTGGTTATTCTGGTTATAGCGATAGGGTATTAAATTTAATGACAGTACGGATGTAAGGCCTCTATTTATAGAGGCCTTACTATGTATACGGTTTATTCCAGCGGTATATAAAGCGTTTTGTCCCAAAATTATATATTTCACGCTTATTATTAATATATTACGCTTCCAATATGCACATTTCAGTAACATAATGTTTCTATTGCATGTCCTTACATTGTCAACCATAGTAATCAGTAATGATTCAGTATATTATTTCCAGCCAATTATCAGGCATAAAAAGATGCGGTAAACAGGTGTATTGTGAAAGCTAGAATTGCTATTTATTTAGTTATTATTATTGGTATTATCATCACTTATCAGGTTAATCGTTCTGAGGTTAAGCAGTTAGATAAATTCCAACATTCTTTTCAGGCCGTTGAAGGGCGCTTAGGTGAACTATTTTATCAGTTGCAAGCAATTCAATATGGCATGTCGCAATTAAGCTCCTTAAATACCGCGTTAGTTGATGATAAAAAATTAAGTTTCACATTGAATGACGATGACACTTGTCTTGTATCTAAACTTCCAACCAGTGAGCATATGTATGAGTTTGAGACAAACTTCTTAGTTGCCAGTGATAAAGCGGGCTGTGAGGACAACACGGTACTGCAAAATAAGATTAAAGAGACGATAAAAATAGCACCTATGATGACGTTTCTTGCGGGCCGTGCGGAGGATGTGATTAGTTTGTATTTCATTTCGTTGGATAAATTTGTTATTACCTCGCCAAAATATAATGCATTGGTCCTGAAGCCAAATGAATTTGAAACTAAGCTGTTTACTCGACCGTACATGCAGAAAACATTGAGTGTAGATGTTGAAGATCTTGGGAACCAGATCTTCATCACTGGCCCTTATGCAGATTTAAGCCTCAACAAAGATGTCATTACCTTTTCGATTGCAATTTTCATGGATAAGACATTTTATGGTGTGCTGAACATGGACATTTTGTGGAGTGATTTAGTCTCGGATATTGATTCAGATTTTTATATAAGCAATACAGGAGTTCTTCCACCGTTAGGTAATTTATCCAGTGAAACTTTAAGTTTTGATGGTCAGACTACGGATTTACGCTTAGTGATGCCCAACGCTATGGCTGACAAGTTAAAATATCTAATTAAAAATAGTTTTGTTGATATTACGTTTTATTTTGTCGCTATTGTCCTTGCTGGCTGGGTGTTGTATACGCTTAAATTACGTCTTGTATCGCAAACGCTAGCGAAAGAGTCTCATCATGATCCATTGACTGGCTTACTTAACCGCCGTGGTTTTATGGCTGAGTTAGAAGGTATTGGAAGGCATCAGTTTTATTCGTTTATGATCATAGATCTTGATAACTTCAAACACGTTAACGATACTTATGGTCACCCTGTCGGCGATGAAGTTCTTATTCGGGTTACCACTGCAATTCGGCATATGGTTCGTGAAAAAGATATGTTTTTCCGTCTCGGTGGTGAAGAGTTTGGTTTGTTGATTGCTTATAACAAAGGCAATAAACAAATTGATATTTTTGAACGCATCTGTGAAACCGTCGCTAACTTACCGCATTATAGCGGAGATATTGCATTTCACGTCACCATGTCTGGTGGTGCAATCACTACGTCTTCGATTGATCAAATTAAATTAATCAAAAGCATTATAAAGCAGGCGGATGAACTCTTGTATACAGCTAAGGTTGCAGGTAAAAACCGTGTGTTATATGGTGATTTTAATAGCCGTAATCCAATTGAACGCTAGTTTAGTGCTATATAATTACGTGAAGCTGACAGAATCCTAAGGTCTCTAAACCTCCAGTTCCACTGATTTCAGCGCTGAAAAAATCGCCATTACCATTCCATAATGACTGAATTTATCATGTATTGATGACGCTACTCGACTGCTATTCTCGTACGAACAAAAAGGTTGTAATTGTGAAAACTAATTATGAAATGAAATTGTTAGCGATTTCATTTTTAATGACTATTAGCCAAACAGCTATAAGTAGGTGTTAATGATGTTTTTAAATCACATTTTATAGCATTTTTGTTACTTAAATAGAGCTTTGGTTTTTTGTTGTTTTTGATTTGTGTTTTATTTACAGTTAATTATTGAAAATATGACGTTTTAAAATATTAACATGTCAGCAACCTTATTAAATGGGTGAATAAGTGAGGTTTATATAGTTTGTAAATTATTTTAAATTGTATGGAAATGATCTTTACTTCCGAATGATTTAAGATTAAAGTCTCGCCGAAATATGCAGTAACCAGCAACTGGTACACATATAGTCGCATAACCTATATTTAAATAACTTAACTTGAGGATACAAGGTGGGAACATTCGCCTGCACAAACCCACGAAGCAGTACTTTCGTACCTGTTGTTGGTTTGTCATTTTTTGCTATTGCATCTGGCTTTTTAATGAGCCTAATTCCGCTATCACTACCATCATTTGGTCTCAGTCTGACACTAACACCTTGGTTGGCAAGTATCTTTTATCTGGGACTATTAATTGGTTCATTACAGATAGAAAGAGTCGTCGCCAGAATAGGTCATCGTCTTGCGTTTATTTTATTTTTAAGTGTGTTGTTATTATCAATATTTTTGATGATCGCAGTACCAACGGCTGCAACGTGGTTAGCGTCTCGTTTTATTGCGGGTATTGCTGTAGCTGGCGTATTTGTTGTTGTTGAATCTTGGCTATTAATAGCCGATACAGCAAAACAACGTGCAAAGCGTCTTGGTTTATATATGACATCTTTATACGGTGGTAACTCACTTGGTCAGTTAGGACTTGTGCCAATCGGCGTAGAGGGTATTTTTCCTTATAGCATGGTGATTGCTGTATTGTTGATTGCGATACTACCACCACTATTAATTAAAGTAGGGCAACCTGATTGTATTGGCCATCAAAAGATCAAGTTAGCAGAACTAAAAACACTCAGCCGACCTGCAATTTTGGGTTGTTTAGTGTCAGGCATGTTAATGGCACCAGTTTATGGTTTGATGCCTTTGTATATTAAAGCGCAAACAGGTAGTGCTGAGCAGACGGGTATGTTAATGGCGATCATTATCTTAGGCGGCATGTTAGTGCAACCATTAGTCAGCTATTTATCACCAAAAATGAGTAAGACATTGCTAATGTCCTTATTCTGCTTGGTTGGTGTGCTAGGGATTATCGGGATATTAACGACCCGTGATTCGGTGTTATTAAGTTCAAGCTATATGCTATTGGGTGCGAGTGTGTTCTCGATATATCCGGTTGCGATCTCGCTAGCGTGCGATAATTTAAGCATTAGCAAAATTGTTTCGGCAACGGAGATCATGTTATTAAGTTATAGTGTGGGTTCCGTTGTTGGGCCTGTTGCTGCACAAGGCTTTAAGCATTATAACAATGGCTTAGTTACATATTTTGGTGTTTGCATGCTAACGATGTGCATTTACATGCTTATTAAAAGTGTGACATCAAAACCAAGCGATCATTCTGCTATCTCGCAGTAGGGTCACACACGCCTAGTTAATACAGTGTTGATACGGTTAAGCCTGTTGATGGTTTAACCGTATTTTGTTCGTTTTAATCATATTGTCGTTACAGTGTTCGTTTAGTTACATCTTATCTTTTTTAGCCCTTTCTAATTAGACTATATGAAGTATTTATGCGATTTAAACACATTTAATTACCAATAAAGTGTTGATTTTTGTTACGGGAATACAATGTAACTCTATCCGTATATGATTTTATTCTGGTCAAACCAGCTCGATACTGCGTATTTTGTAAGTTAATATAACTCAATGTGTCTTATTTGAGCGTATTAATGTGTTCGAACGCTCACTTTTATTCTTTGTTTGTTTTAATTATGTATTAAAAGTGTAAATTTACTGGCACACGAAGATCGTGTATACCCTACATAAAAATATAAAAACATAACAAAGGAATGAATCATGGCTAACAATAAACAGCATACTCTGATGGGCGAATGCCTCGCTGAGTTTATTGGCACTGGACTGCTAATTTTTTTTGGTGTCGGCTGTGTAGCTGCATTAGTATTAACAGGCGCTAGTTTTGGTCAATGGGAAATCAGTATTATTTGGGGTATGGGGGTAGCGATTGCTATTTACTGTACAGCCGGTGTATCTGGTGCTCACATTAACCCTGCTGTGACTATTGCCTTAGCAGCTTTTCACGGATTTGATAAAAGCAAAGTATTACCTTATATTTTCGCTCAGCTATCAGGAGCTTTCTGTTCAGCTGCTTTAGTATACGGCTTATATAGCAATTTATTTACTGACTACGAAATCGCGAACGGTTTCCTACGTAACAGTGAAGCTGCATTATCAACAGCGGGTATCTTCTCAACTTACCCACACCCATCATTAACGTTCATTGGCGCATTTGCGGTTGAGTTCGTAATCACTGCGGTATTAATGTTCGCTATCTTAGCGTTAGGTGATGAGCATAACGGCGAACCACGCGGCGCAATGAACCCTGTTCTTATCGGTGTGTTAATTGCGGTTATTGGTGGTTCTTTAGGTCCACTAACTGGTTTTGCAATGAACCCTGCACGTGACTTCGGTCCAAAACTATTCGCTTATTTCGCGGGTTGGGATTACGCACTAACAGGCGCTAAAGAGATTCCTTACTTTATCGTGCCAATTTTAGCGCCAATTGCTGGTGCATGTTTTGGTGGTTGGTTGTATCCAAAAGTGATTGGTCAATACCTACCATCAGCAGGCCACGGTTGTACTATCCCAAACCAGTGTGATGACGAATCAGCTGAAGGTGTAGTTGCTAAAGTATAAGTATGCACTTTGAATTACACCCAAGCGGTTTTGAATACGATATTATTTATAATAAATAAGACCTATTACTTTAAACACTAAGTATAAAGTACTCTACCAAATGAAATATAAAGGACTTCATAATGACTGAGAAAAAATACATTATTGCTTTAGACCAAGGAACAACTAGTTCTCGTGCCGTTATTCTTGACCACGATGCAAATATTGTTAGCGTCTCTCAACGTGAATTTACTCAAATCTACCCGCAAGCTGGTTGGGTTGAGCATGATCCACTTGAAATTTATGCAACTCAGAGTTCAGTATTAGTTGAAACGTTAGCGAAAACAGGTATCACCAGTGATGAGATCGCGGGCATCGGCATTACGAACCAACGTGAAACGACTATTGTTTGGAATAAAGAAACAGGCAAGCCAGTTTATAACGCAATTGTATGGCAGTGTCGTCGTACTGCAGACATTTGTGACAAATTAAAAGCACAAAACGAAGGCTTTGAAGAGTACGTTCGTGAAAACACTGGTCTTGTTGTTGACCCGTACTTCTCAGGTACAAAAATTAAATGGATCCTTGATAATGTAGAGGGTGCGCGTGAAGACGCTGAAGCAGGTAAACTACTGTTCGGTACGGTTGATACTTGGTTAGTTTGGAAAATGTCACAAGGGCGCGTTCATGTAACAGACCACACGAATGCATCACGTACCATGCTATTTAACATCAATACATTACAGTGGGATGAGAAACTACTTAAGATTCTTGATATTCCACTATCAATGATGGCAGAAGTGAAATCTTCTTCAGAAGTGTATGGTCAAGTGAACATCGGTGGCAAGGGTGGTACGCGTATCCCTCTTGCTGGTATTGCGGGCGATCAGCAAGCTGCACTTTATGGTCAAATGTGTGTAGAGCAAGGTCAAGCGAAAAATACTTATGGTACTGGTTGTTTCTTATTAATGAACACTGGTAAAGAAAAAGTAACATCTAAGAATGGCCTATTAACTACGTTAGCATGTGGACCACGCGGTGAAGTTGCATACGCACTCGAAGGCGCTGTATTCATGGGTGGTGCATCTATCCAATGGTTACGTGACGAAATGAAGTTACTTTCAGATGCGAAAGATTCTGAATACTTTGCGACTAAAGTTGAGACTTCTAATGGTGTTTATGTTGTTCCTGCATTCACAGGTTTAGGCGCACCGTACTGGGATGCATATGCTCGTGGTACGATCGTTGGTCTAACACGTGGCGTGGGTGCAAACCACATTATCCGTGCAACACTAGAAAGTATCGCGTATCAAACACGCGATGTACTTGATGCAATGCAAGCAGATTCAGGCATTAAACTGACTGAACTACGTGTAGATGGTGGTGCAGTAGCAAATAACTTCCTAATGCAATTCCAAGCTGATGTACTAGATACAACTGTATTACGTCCAGCGGTAACGGAAGTAACAGCATTAGGTGCTGCATACCTTGCAGGTCTTGCTGTTGGTTTCTGGGATAGTCTTGATGAGCTTTCAGGCAAAGCTGTTATTGAAAAATCATTTGAAGCACATGATGATGAAGTAAAACGTCAGCGTCGCTACCGCGGTTGGAAACGTGCTGTTAAAGCGGCACAATCATGGTCTGAAGGTCATGACGAAGAAGATGATTTACTATAATCGTGTTTAAGTTTGATTGCCAATAGGTCGTCGCCTTAACTTAAATTGAAAGAGTGCCATTAAGTTTTATACTGTGGCGCTCTTTTTTTATGTGTTTTATTGCTATTTGGTCTATTTTTGTCATCAAATTGCCATGTCTTTAATGTTTAATAGCCATTCGAACATTCAATTGGGCATGAATTTAAACTCAAATGTTCGAAATGTAAAAATAAATGCGCGAATTCGAAAGTAAATGGTGATTTTAATATGAAAGTGTTCTATATTAACTGCAGATGTTCGATAGCGGTCGTTCGCTCAAACAAGAATGTATTTAAAGTGAGTTAAGTATGAATAATGGAAATCAGAAAGTAATGACCAATGAAGTATTAGATCTGATCGTTGTTGGCGGTGGCATTAATGGTGCAGGTATTGCTGCAGACGCTGCTGGCCGAGGCTTAACTGTTGGCTTATATGAAGCCGCTGATTTTGCTTCTGCAACATCATCAGCAAGCTCTAAATTAGTTCATGGCGGTTTGCGTTACCTTGAGCATTACGAATTCCGTTTAGTATCTGAAGCATTAGCAGAACGTGAAGTATTACTTAAAAAAGCGCCACACATTGTTAAACCAATGCGTTTCCGTTTACCACATCGTCCTTTCTTACGTCCTGCAATACTGATTCGTGCAGGCTTGTTCTTGTATGATAACTTGGGTAAACGTACAACGTTACCAGGCAGCAAACAAGTAAATTTAGCGAAATCAGGTTTGCTTAAAAAAGAAATTACTAAAGGTTTTGAATATTCAGATTGCTGGGTTGATGATGCGCGTTTAGTGATTCTAAACGCAATGGCAGCACAACGTAATGGCGCTGAAGTTGAAAACTATTGCCGTGTAGAAAAAGCCGTTCGTAAGGATGGTTTATGGCAAGTCACTATTCTAAACGAGCAAACAAATGTTCGTTTAGAGCGTACAGCGCGTGCATTAGTGAATGCAGCTGGCCCTTGGGTTAAGCAATTTTTCGATGACAGCATGGAAGAAAAATCGCCACGTAACATTCGTTTGGTGAAAGGTTCACACATTGTTGTTCCACGCATTCATGATGAAGAACAAGCTTACATTCTACAAAATAAAGATAACCGTATTGTATTTGTTATTCCTTATATGGAAGACTTCTCAATTATCGGTACGACAGACGTTGAATACGTTGGCGACCCGCGTAAAGTAGCGATCTCTGATGAAGAAGTTGATTACCTGATTGATGTTGTAAACGAACATTTTGTTAAACAACTTGCACCGAGTGACGTTGTTTGGACTTACAGTGGTGTACGTCCACTCTGTGATGACGAATCGTCATCACCACAAGCAATTACACGTGATTACACACTGGAAATTGAGCAAGAAGGCACACAAGCGCCATTGCTATCTATCTTCGGTGGCAAGTTAACAACTTACCGTAAACTGGCTGAATCTGCGATGAATCTAATTTCACCGTACTTTGACAAGCTAGGTGATTCATGGACTGCTGATACAGCGCTACCAGGTGGTGATTTTAACTATCCTCGTACACAGCTAGTTGCCAATATCTGTTCACAGCATTTATGGCTAAACCCTGAAACCGCTAAGCGTTATGTTAATCAGTTCGGTACAGATTCTTGGAACTTATTTAAAGATTGTCAATCTGAAGCTGATTTTGGCATTCACTTTGGCCAAGGCGTTTATAGCCGCGAAATTGATTACTTGATTGAAACTGAATTTGCTAAGAAAGCGGAAGACGTATTATGGCGTCGAACTAAGCTTGGTTTGTACTTAAGTAAAGCACAACAAGCTGCTGTTACTGACTACATTAATGCACAAGTAGTAAAGCTTAATCCGGTAAAGCTAGATAAAGTTGGTTAATTGCGTAACTCACTACGTTGATTGAACAACTTGTATTAAAGCGCTGCTAATCATTGATTAGCAGCGCTTTTTTATACCTGTCATTTAAGATAATGATGATGGGTATTATTCGTATTACATACTGGCATAATTGGGTCCGCTACCGCCTTCCGGTGGTGTCCATACTATGTTTTGTGAGGGATCCTTAATATCACAAGCCTTACAGTGAATGCAATTTTCAGCATTAATCTGGAATTTAACTTCGTCGTCGATGGTTATTATTTCATAAACGGCCGCAGGGCAATACCGTTGTGCAGGTTCTGCAAAGCGGGGTAGGTTAGAGCACATCGGGATACTGGGGTCGGTGAGTTTAAGGTGGCAAGGTTGGTCTGTATCATGTTGTATATTGGCTAAAAATACCGAGCTTAATCGATCAAACGTTAATTCGTTGTCTGGTTTAGGATAAACGATTTCAGTGGCAGATTTTACTTTTTGTAATTGGCTGTGATCTGGTTTTGAATCGTGCAGTGTAAAAGGCAAGCTTTTATGCAGTATATTCTGTTCAAACCAGGTGACACCTAACATGGCATTACATCTGTGGGTGATAGGTGCAAAATTACGAGATTGATATAGCTCTTGGTATACCCAGGATGCTTCATATAATAGGGTGAAATTATCAAGAGTCTCTTTATTTAATGCCATTGCTGAAAATACGGTTTCGGCACCAACCATCCCCGTTTTCATTGCGGTGTGCGTACCTTTCAATTTTGCCACATTCAGTGTACCTGCATCGCAACCAAGTAATAACCCGCCGGGGAACACCATTTTAGGTAGTGAGTTATACCCACCTTTGGTGATAGTTCTGGCTCCGTAAGCAAGGCGCTTTCCTCCTTTAAGGTAACGACTAAATGCGGGGTGTAATTTGAGTCGTTGAAATTCGTCGAAAGGACTGAGGTTAGGGTTTTGGTAATTTAAGTCGGTGATCAAACCAACATAAGCCTGATCTTTACCTAGATGATATAAGAATGCCCCGCCAGTGGCGCCGTGCTCTGCTAATGGCCAGCCGATACTGTGCATCACGAACCCCGGGTGATGAAGGGCTGGATCGATTTGCCACAGTTCTTTAATACCGAGTCCGTAATGTTGTGGGTCTACGTCTTTATCTAGCTTGTATTTTTCGATCAGTTGTTTACCTAGGTGACCACGTGAACCTTCTGTGATTAAGGTGTATTTACTAATCAATTCCATACCCGGCATGAAGTTATCTTTTTCTTTTCCGTGTTTATTGCGACCCATATCGCCAGTGATTACGCCTTTGACACTGCCGTCCTGATTAAATGCTAAATCGTTGGCGGTAAAACCAGTGAAGATCTCAACACCGAGCTCTTGTGCTTGCTGTGCTAACCAAATACATAAATCGCCAAGGCTGATGATATAGTTATGTTTGTTGTCTAAGCTTGATGGGACTAACATACTGGGGACGCGACGGGCTGTGGTCGCATTTTTAAGTAGCCAAGTTTCATCTCGTTTTACGGCGTTGGTCACTGGGGTGTTTAAGTTTTGCCAGTCGGGAAACAGTTCGTCTAATGCGCGGGGTTCAAAGACTGTACCTGCAAGGGTATGTCCACCAATATCAGCGGCTTTTTCGAGGACACAAACGCTCAGTTCGGTGCCAGATTCTAGCGCTAGTTGGCGCAAGCGACAGGCCGCAGATAATCCAGCTGGGCCAGCCCCGACAATGATAACATCAAACTCCATTGATTCATGTTCCACGCTTGGCATCCTTATTCAATGACTTACATTAAGTATTGTGTATGTTTGAATAAGCGCCAATCATATTGTAATTAGCGACTAACTAGTTGAATTAGACTGGTTAGTTCAATTATTTTAGTGAAAGTGAATGTGCAATTAAAAATATTGGTTACAATAACGTTAATGACTTTCAACCAATATACTCAGTTTAATTTGAGGTTTTATTATGTTTAAAAAATCCCCTTTAGCAATATTGCTAACGATGGCGTCTTTCAATACCTTTGCCGCAGAATGTGGCTCAGTGACAATAGCAGATATGAATTTGGGAAGTGCAACCTTAGTCGCCAATATAGATGCTTTCATTTTAACAAATGGTTATGGCTGCGATGTTGAAATAGTGCCAGGTAACTCGACGATAACTGCGACGTCGATGATTGAAAAAAACACCCCTGATATCGCGCCCGAATTTTGGACTAACCAGATAAGGACAACATTGGAAAAAGGCGGGGAGGAAGGTCGTATTGTTGTTGCGGGGGATTTACTTTCTGATGGTGCCGTTTCTGGTTTTTGGGTGCCTGCATATATGGTAGAGAAAGATCCGTCTTTAGCTACACTAGCAGGTATTAAGGCCAACGCGAAATTATTTAAACACCCTGAAGATCCAAGTCGTTCTGCTTTTATGGCGTGTCCTGCGGGCTGGACTTGTCAGATATCAACCACTAATTTATTCAACGCGATGGGCCTTTCTGACTACGGTTTTGACTTAGTGGATCCTGGTTCCGGTGCTGGATTAGCTGGTTCAATGGTAAAAGCGTACGAAAATAAAGAAGCATGGTTTGGCTATTATTGGTCGCCAACCGCGCTTATGGATAAATATGAGATGGTTCGTGTTGATTTTGGTACTGGTTTTAACCGTGATGAATTTGAAAACTGTACCATTATCGAAGACTGTGAAAACCCGAAAGTGACGGATTATCCTGCTGCACCTGTACAGAGCATTGTCACAACTAGTTTTTCTAAAAGAGAACCTGCGGTTATGCAGTATCTTTCCAAACGTACATTTACTAATAGCGAAATGAATCAACAGCTTGCTTGGGTAGAAGAAGAGCAAGCCGATGGTGATTATGCCGCAGAACACTTCTTATTGAAGAATAAGGCTATGTGGAGTCAATGGGTAACAAGCGATGCTGTTAAAAAAATTAATGCAGCGTTAGCTGATTTATAGTCACTAAATAGCGTTTATAACGTGTGTTAGATACATAATTTAAGGAAGCTGAAATGCTTCCTTTTTAATTTTTTTGGTATTTAAATCAGTACCATATTCTAGTTGCTAACTATAGCTGAATAATTAGAGTTGGGTTAAAGTGAAGCAAAATCACGGACTAATATTAACTCGCAATTTTGCTTGATTATCACAAATTAAACTTATTCGATCTCGGCCTTCAGCGCAACAGGAAGACCTGCTCCGCGTTCACCATCACGAGCTTGGACGAATACTGCACTAGACCATGGCGGAACTTCAAATTGACCATTAGTAAAGCTAGCGTTACTGGCAATAGAGTTAGTTTGGTTGTGCGTGGTACTCAGTTCAAATCCTATAAGGTCGGTAGTGTTATTACTGTTATCAAGGAAATGACCAATTGCTTGTTTCTGAGGAGTCGCATTAATTATAATAACAATAGAATCAAGTTTACTGTCTAAATCCGCTGTTTGTGTTAAGCCATTATCGATGCTCATTACAATGATTCCCGGCGTTTGATCTTTTCCTACGTTACGGAAATCAACACGGCTAATAATTTCATCTGCATTTGGCAGAGCCATCAGTGGTGACGCTTTACGAAGTCGAAGCAGCTCTTTGTAGAACTCAAACATCTGGTCTAGGTTTACGGCACTTGGTTGTGCGTTTGCTGTTTGTATCTTTTCGATTAAGTCATAGTTGGCGGCGTCTTTATCTTTCGCTGGAAGACCTTTATTCCAGTTGTTGTCATTAAGGGTAAAATCAACACGATTATACCAGTCTCCATAATCGTAGGAATCACGCTGCATAGATTTAGAACGCAGCAGTTCACCACCCATATGGTTAAATGGCATAGCTTGACCAAGTAACACGGTAGAAATGCCGATCGCCTGCATGCGAACGTGATCGTCTAGTGAGACATCGTGTGATATTTTGTACATATTAATATCCCAAAGCGTCTGGTTATCATGCTTAGAGACATAGTTTTGAGTTTCCCAAGGTTGTTCTGCATAGCCAGCTGCCTGACCATTATAGTCTAACGTTGAACCTTTCTGAGTGTTGCCTTTATAGTCAACAAATTCGAAATTTTTGAGGTTACCGGCCATACCTAAACGGGTGAGATCAATTTGATGCAGTGCACGTGCTAATTCAGCTGATACTCCATCATCGTTAACATTGGCTGCAATGTCGACTAGCTCATTCGCCATCACATAAGCACCTGTAGCAAAGCCTTGTGTTTTACGTATGCTTTCTCCGGTATCAAAGGGGCTTCCTCCACGTACGGCATCACGCAGTCGATCAGAGAAAGAACCAATACCGGTACCACCTAAGTGTTTTTGGGTTGCCTGAACAAAACGTTTGTCGTCTTGGACTTCACCAAAGTTCCAGCCTTCACCATAGAAGTATACGTCTGGATTAACTTGACGGGCAGCCTTAAGTGTTTCCTGCATTTGCGAAAGTGGGTGATGGCCCATTAAATCCCAACGGAATGCATCAATCTTGTATGCTTTGACCCAGGTTTGAATTGAATCATCGATAAGTTTGGCAAACATTGCATTTTCTGGTGCAGTGTTATCGCAACATGTTGATGTTTCTATCGCGCCAGTATCAGGAACTAAGCGTTGGTAATAAATCGGAACAACTTTGTCTAGTACCGACTTGTCATTTAGGCCTGATGCATTAGTGTGGTTGTAAACAACATCCACAATCACATTCATACCTATATCTTCTTTGACTGATTTAACCATTTCGCGGAATTCTAGGATCCGCTTGGAACCCTCGGATTCTGTTGCATACGAACCTTCTGGAACTGTGTAGTGAAGCGGATCATAGCCCCAGTTGTAGCTATCTACGCTACGTACGTATTCATTGAGCTCTTGAACTTTTGCATTGTCTTTGCTGTCGACTTCAGCAAGTTCTGTGAAGGCATCTGAAATTGAGCCTCCACTTGTGCAATAGCTTGAAAACTCAGACTGTTTTATCGTAGGGTTTAGCTCACAAAGCTTGCTAAATGCTTGGTCGATATTAGCTACTTTTTCCGGGTCTTCGTTAATAGTCGCAATATCGAATACTGGCATTAAGTGCAAGTGGGTCATGCCTGCTTTACTTAGCTGCTTAAGGTGTTCGACTGGTACGGATTCTTGCTCGGTAAAGGCAAGGTACTTGCCTTTATTCTGCGTACTTTCATCGCGTGCTGAGAAATCACGGACGTGTGATTCATAGATCACCATGTCAGAAAGATCGCTTTCTTTTTGGGAATGAGGTGCTTCTAAGTTATCCCAGCCGTTTGGTTTTAATTGGTCTGAATTTAAGTTAATTACCTGACTGTAGATGGAGTTAGTTGAAAGACTGATTGAATACGGGTCCGTAACTTCATAGCCGTAGCCTTTTTGTTCACGAGGTTGGAATATCTTCATAGCATAACGATAGAACTTACCATCTACCGCATTACTTTCAAGATCGACGCTCCAGCTACCCGATGTTTTGTCTTCAACCATTGCAATACGTTGAGTTTCTGATTTATTACTATTGTAGATAACCAGCTCGATGCTGCTGGCGGTTGGGGCCCAAAGCCGGAAAGTTACGTCGTTATTATTATAGATTGGACCGTATTGCAGTTCTGTGGCTTCTTGTGCAAATAATGCATCCAATGCGCCAGCGTACTGGATACCTGTGGTGGACCGAAATTTACCATTGTTGGTTGAAGCAATCGCGACCATACTGCCTTTCAGTAATGAAGAAAGTGCTATATCTGCTGGAAGAGTAGGTAAAGAAAATACAGGGTATTCAGCAAGATGAGGGTATTTCGTTTTCTGCTCCACTGTTAGCTCGGTAGAATTCAATATAATGGAAGCACCAGAAACGACCTTCTTAGATTTTCCATTTTCAATGATCTCTTTAACTTTATATTTACCATCATGGTTGAACATAATTTGGACCATGTCGGCATTCGCTCCACCTTTCCATACAAGAGTTTTGTCGTCTAGCATGATCGCGCCTAAGGTATCGATTGAGAATTCAGATGATGGTCCGGATAATTCAAAAGCTTGTTCGCGAGTATCGTATTGAGTCGTACTACCTGGAATAAAAGTAACAGAGCGATTATTTCCCATAGTGGCAATATTTATTTTAATATTTGAGTCAATAAGCTTATCTTTATTTCCATTACGGAAGATAACATTGAAGCAACCAGATTCCGTACTTGTGACAGGAAGATACCAGATAGGGCCAAACTCATCATTATCAGCTGGGCTCACAGAGATATCGTTCCACCCTTTATTCTTAGCTGAATCAGTTAACCCTTCACAGCCCCCATCTGGGATTTTATCTGTTCCCCAGAGGTGAAGGTTCATGTTCTCGTAGGGTGTGTAATCACCCATGGCATCGTAAATCTGCAATGCAACCATGCCTTCTTGAGGAGCATCAAACTCCCTTGGTTTGATGGTTTCAGGCATGGTGACATCTGTACCAGCCTGCGGAAGCCCTTTAGCCGTGAGTAGTCCATCTCGACGGGACCCTTCAACTTTTTTAGTGCTATTGTCTGCAACAAAAAATTCTTTTCCTAAATCAGCTTCACTAATAGCTACTGTAACTTGTGTTACTTGGTTTCCATCTTTGACTACTAGCGTGCTACATGAATTGAGTACATTTTTATTAAGCAGCCAAACAGGGCCAAACTCATCAGCGCTAATTGTAGATACAGGGTTAATATTATTGCAGTTTAGCGTCCAATGAGTGTATTTAGACGCACTTGACTGCAAGGATTCGACGGGATTAAGGCTTATTATATAGCTGATAATAAATTGTTCTTTAGATGGTGAAGGTGCGTCATCCGGTAGGGCGATTGTCGGTTGAAGTTCAACTGGAACAGGTTGTGAAATGCTCGGTTCTATTAATTCATCTGGGATAGTGGGAGTGACAGGTTTTGAAGGTGTAGATGAATTGTTATTACACCCTACGGTAATAGCTGCAGAGCATAGCGGTATAATTATTTTCGCAAGTGCTGAATATTTAAATTGTGTAGTATTATTTTTCACTGTCTCAATCCCTTGGTTATTTATAAATTTGGCTAAGAGTTCAGAAATAATTAATTGTTTCTGTGATGATAAATAAATGGGTGACAATAACATCAACCTTTTTAATAAGCTTTGGGGTGGAGGCAAAGGGGGGAGATAATATTTAATTTGAAATAAATCACACTAATTAGGCTTAGTCTTGTGATTAAGGAACAAAAAGCATGTACGGAGGTTTAAGCAAGTCACTTTTTGTAGGCAAGTACGGTAAAAAATGTAATTCATTAATTATTAACTTTTTTGCTGGGAGCTAAGACAAAAGCTAAAATTTGAGATCGTCAGTCGGTTTCTCGTGATAAACCTTAAATTTCAATTCTTATCGTTTAGTTGTGGCCAAATTACGGGACTGATCATTTGAGGTGTGTTTATGTTGAATTTACTGAGAGGGCTAGTTGCATACTGGCTAAATAAAAAGGCCATCACTTTGTTGTAATGGCCTTTCTTAATGTTAGCAGTTGCTACTTATACGCTTTAGTTATTTTTCTTCAGTAAAGAAATCGTTATATAACATATATAGGTGGGCAGCACTCCAAGAGAAGTTTGGCGCGCCTTGTTGTTCACCTGTTAGCGGGTTGTAGTTCTCACGAATTGGACCGTCTTGCACTAGGCCATCGGCGTTATCAAAGAAAGCCGTTGCCATTTTAACTGCATCTTCACGGTAACCGTATTGTTCCATGCCTTTTAGGCCAAAGTAGAACTGGTCAACCCATACACGTCCACGCCAGTAAATATCAGGACCAAAAGCAGGGCTTGAAATAGCAGCTGTTCCAAGTGGTACATAAGTATTGAATTCGCTCGTATCCTTCATTACTTTTACTACAGCGTCAGCGTTATCCTGTGTTGCTGCGCCATTAAATAGTGGTGACCAACCTTCAGGGCCTTTACCACGTTCAACAATAGGTTTACCCGCACAGCCATTGGCTAGTTCTTTATCTTCGATACGGATATCGTAGAAGAAGCCAGTACTTTCATCAAACATACACGTATTGATGTAAGTCGCTAGGTAATCCGCTTTATCACGGAATTCTTTCGCTTCATCATCTTTACCTAACATATCGGCCATTTGTGCTAAGTATTTATTATCGCTATACATGTAGCTGGCTTGATCAACTGACTCTTGTAGTAATGAGTAACCAAGTAGGGTGCCATCTTCAGCGCGGTTTTGGGCAAATGCCACATCCCAATCACTGCGTTTACCACCATTTGCAACGTAAGCATCTAGCTGTTCTTCACTGATAAAACCGAATACTGCGGCGTCATCACGACCTGACTCCCAAGATGCAGCTGTTTGTGCTGGTACTTCAATATGTTCAAAGTTACCGTCGGCAAGGATCCTGTTGTATTTTTCGATGCCCGCATACTTGTAATCTTTACCACCACGTTTAACCGTGAACAGCATATTTCCTTCTGTATCATTGTGAGCTTTATGGCGTGTTGCACCATATTCTGGTACACCATTACCATTGTTATCTCGGTTACGTAACCACCAGTTATGATAAGCGACTAGCTGCGGATACATTTCTTCTATCCAAGCCATATCACCAGTGGTGTTGTATACTTCCATTACAGCCCAAGCTGCTAAACTTGGTTTAGTATTACGTTCACTCCAGTTACTACCGTCACCGCCACGTTCAGGGCTGGTATTATAGGCCAGTAAGTCAGGTATATAGCCTTCATCCCATGGACGAACAGGATCGTTAGCTTGAATTTGGTAAGCGAACATCGCACGAATGTTATCTTTTGCTACGTCAGGATTGAAGTGTGCCATTGCAAATGCTTGTTTCCAAGTATCCCATGGCCAAGTTTGGTTACCTGAGAACCAACGCGCTGTTACTGAAGGTGTAACAGAATCAAACTTCATTGCACCAGCTACGCCACGCCAGTTACCGTTTAATGTTTCTATCGCTTTTACGGCAACACGCTCTTGCTCTTGGGTCGCGTAAGTATTGGTTAAACCTTTGTCTAAATAACCTTCCCAACGCTGTTCAGAAGCACTTAAGTACGCAGTCGGGTTCGCGAGTATTGCTTTAATGTTTGCTTGTTCAGCCTGATTTTCTTCTGCTGTTAGTACGTGCGAGTAAGTTGTATAAAAGGTTGTTGAACCTGCTATCGTCGCTTTTGAGCTGAACTTATGTTCATCAATTTCGGTATTCATTGGAATTGATTTATGGATTTGGTATTCAGAATCACCTGAAGTTAGTAGTGACGAAGTTGCACGTACTTTACCGAAGGTGACCGTTAAGCCATCGTCTGTTGCCACAAGCATACGATCATAATTAGGGTAGGCTTGGTCGATGGTTTTATCTGATTGTGATTTACCTTCTTTTGCGTGGTTCTTCTCAAGTAACTCACCATCCCAAACCAATTCTACTGGTGAGTCTGACGTTACTTTGGTTTCAAGCAATGAAGTACGGTTTGATGCAAAGCGCAGTGTTAATTCAACCGTGACATCATCTGATGTTAACTTCTGAACTAATGCCCCTGGTAAGCTGTATGCGTCCATTGTAAAAGCAACTTTTTTACCGTTTTTGAACACACTCAAGCGATCAAAATTGTTAGACATAAAATTAATGTATTCTTCAGTTAACAGTGCCGTACCAGGGAAACCGCCCATGCCTTCGTCGTTGTCAGGTAGTAGATGACCGTGCCATGCGCCAAGGTCAAAAAATGGGTTAAAGCGCTGATGGTCATAAAAATCATAATCACGCATGTATTCAGGTGAACCTGAACGGTCAATAACATTCTTATATTCAGTTGTTTGTGATTCACTATTGGCTGAAAATGGTGACAGGCTGCAACCTGTAGTCAGCAGTGCTGTGCCAATCGATATCGCAATAAGTGACTTATTTAAGTTCATTATTCATATTCCTTGTTATCAGTAGAAGTGCTGCATCACAAACACTGTGTTATCAGAGTCAGATGTATCGTTACGTATTTAGTTTTCATCTGAATCGCTTCTGTTTGTGTGACAAAGGGATAATACGCAAGTTGATATACCTCTAAAGGCTAGCTACGCTGTGATTTCAAATGGAGTCTACAACCTATGTTGGTATTTATTAACCAAACTTTTACTAAAGTGTGATCTATTTTAGTAAAGTTACACTAGGTTACATTTGGCTACAAAATCGCCTTGAAACGTAAATCACAAAATGTTGTAATTTTGTTGATTTGAGAGCTTGGCTTTGAACTGCTTTCGACAGTGAATACAATGGATTTGATCTTTAAGGTGCTGATATTGTGTGGTATACGCTGTCCGTTACGGCCTTGTGGGTAGCACTCACAAGGCTAAGGTTTTTTGTGGCCGTTTTTGAGGTTACGAACAGACATGATTATTTGCCATACATTTCATTATGCATAATGAAAACGGTTCGATAGAGTAGATTAATGCAGTGTTATTCGTATTTTGCAGAAAACGGTCTCGAATTGTCAAAAGACAATCAGGTTATCCCAAAATCTAAAAAGCCTCCGTACCCTGCTGGAGTCCCCTCTAAGCCAGTGAAAGGCACTGGTGCTGTATAATAACTGCCTTCAAGGGTTTTACTACGCAGAAGATAATCTCCCAACAACTCAGCTTTGCCATACCCTGAAGTAATTCGTTGATTGCTAAAATTCGATTTTACGAAACCTATTTCTGTCCAGCTATGGCTTAGTTCTTATGCTTTAAGCCAAATTTGCCCCTTTTAGTCTTAGGGTTAAAACTCACACATTATCCAGTAACAGCATTTTGACTGAATTTTTCTAATTCATAAATACTTGTTTGCGGTATTTTTGGTCAATGCAATACCGAAGAGGAAGACCATACCATTCGTAAACTGATAGAATAGACTCTTGGATTCAAACAGGTAGTAAAAGTTGAAAATTTTAGTTACAGGATCAGCTGGTCGAGTAGGACGTGCAATTTATATAAAATTGATGAAGACTCACAAAGTCGTAGGAATAGATAAAACTCCTTGCTCTACAGTAAACTATGTTGGAGACATTCGTGATATTGGTTTGTTAACTGAGGCTGTAGAGGATGTGGATGTCATTGTTCATACAGCTGCATTGCATGCGCCGCATGTAGGCTTGGTATCTGACCACGAATTCGAAGATATCAACATAAAAGCAACGGAGCAATTAGCACTATTAGCAGTAAAAAAAGGGGTTAAACATTTTGTGTTTACGAGCACTACAGCCCTCTATGGTTTTTCTTCAACGCCTGATGGCGTTGCAGGATGGGTCAATGAAACGGTTACTCCTAGACCTAAAACGATTTACCACAAATCCAAGATACAAGCAGAGCAGATTTTGGAAAATATCTCAAACTTGTTTAATTTACCTGTCACTGTTCTTCAAATGTCTCGCTGCTTTCCTGAACCTGCAAATTTAATGGCTCTCTATCGTCTTACGCGTGGCATTGATGCTCGAGATGTAGCGAATGCTCATGCTTGTGCCATCGAAAAACGTCTTTCGGGGTTCAGGCGTTATATTATTTCTGGAAAAACACCATTTAATAAGACATGTTGTGAGCAGCTTTATCTAAACGCTGATGATGTCGTAAAAGAGTATGCTGCGAAGCTTGCAAAAGACTTCGCAGATCGAACTTGGCATTTACCTAAAAGTCTCGACCGAGTTTATGACTCTAGTTTAGCGCAATTAGAATTAGGGTGGCAGCCGAAATATGGTTATGAGAGTGTATTAGATATGCTAGATAATGATTTCGCAGAAGTGCTTCCCGCAATTAGTATTAGCTAACAAAATTTAATACTTCAGGATACTTTTCCTAATCTAAGTTTAGTGCGTTAGAGTATTAAATCTAACGCACTTCTGTCCACGAACGAGTTAGCTAGCCTAGCTAACTCAAAATTGCCCAATTCCTTGCTAGGGATGCATCTCGCCGATTTCAACTTACTGAATAATTTTCAGTCCATTCGGGTAATAAAGGTTTGCTCGTCATCCACAAAAGCCACAAAGCCGCCGTGATAGATAAATACCCGACCACGCCCCTCAACTAGGCAGGCAAGCTGTGGGGTCAAATCTTCTTCGTTATCCTGACTTTGAAAAGTGCCGGTATCGGTGATTACGCCGCTGAGTGTAGGCAAATATCCATAAGTGCGCTTGGTTTGATCAATCAGGTTTAATTCGCTGGCGGTAGAGAAGCAAAAGGGGATCGCACCAGCTTCTTCGATAAATATAGTTTTCAGTTCTTCAAAAGCTGTAATCACCAGCCAGTCGATGCCGTTAACATGATGGATAAACATAGAGTTTCTCGGTTATTTTGGTGCGGAGATTTTATCACTATTAGGGGAGAATGTAGTAGAGATTTAGTTGCTAAAGTTATTTCCGGACATTCATTAGGTCAACTTAAAACACGTCTTTGTTCATTTCCTTCCAACTACGATCGTGATGACCAAATAAAGAAGGAGGTCATCATGGAAGCTTTCAACAAAAAGAAACGAAGCGGCGTAAAAAGCCTTTTCGGCTTGAGGAGATTTGGCGGATCAGAACCAGACTAGAAATTGAAAATAGTCTGATGGAGCTGGCGCTGCTCAACTTAGCTATTGATTGCAATGCTTAAGCCGTTGACGACAAGAATCCCCTTCCTTCCCCGACTTGTCGGGCGCGAAGCGAGGTGGGGGAGCTTCAATAATATTAGAAACAAAAACGCCAGCAAATGCTGGCGTTTTAAAGATGAATGTCAATTATCGCATCATGCCGATATCACGTAGGATATGCGGTGATAACTCTCTTAATTGAATATCTGATGATATTTCTTTTTTATCACTAAATAAAATGTCTTTCGTGTGTCTAATCAGTCCTTTGATAGAAACAGCATAAGCTTTTTTATCTAAAGCCAAATCTTGTGGAATCATATTGAAGTGCGCTGCGTGTGCCATATTAGCCTCTACCTGAATTTAATAATTTATGTTTTAACTGGGTGATGTTTATATGCTTATCTAGTGGATATAGTAGCGCATGAAATAACTATGTAACAATGACAAAAAATACCATTAATCATTAGTTTTACTAATGCATGCAACACCGCCAGCAGCTTAATAAATAATCATTCACTTTAATTGCATTTAAATTGGGTTATTGATTCTAAAGATAGTTAAAATAAGCACTTGTTACATATGTGTAACAAGTGGAAGTTATTAAAATAAGCTTAATATAGCAATAACAAATAATGCTGAGTCCTTAATATTCAACATAGATGAATTTAATTTATTAGATCCTGTAATGCGAATCTAGCTTGTTGAGTTTAATCTCTAACGCATGTTAAGAATAAAAATTAAGCTTGGCTATTATTCAATAGATAATTAGACATATACAAAGTGAGGTAGAGATCTAATATGCAGAGGAAAAGATTTTTTTATAAAAAGGGTTAGATTTATAATTATTTAAACCCATAACAACACTAGTAAATAATTATGAAACGAAACTTAAAGTTTTTATCAAACCCAATAATAAAAATTTTGTTAGGCGCTACTTTTCTACTTGGAACACAAGGCAATGTTTACGCCGACACCATTCTTCATGCTTTTAATTGGAAATATAGTGATATCACTAGTCAAGCCCAAAATATTGCAAAAGCAGGTTATAAGAAAGTTTTAGTATCTCCACCATTAAAATCTTCAGGGAAAGAGTGGTGGGCACGTTATCAGCCTCAAGATATTCGCTTAATTGACTCACCTCTAGGCAATAAAGAAGATTTACAGACGTTAATTTCAGCGCTTAAAAAGGAAGGTGTCGACGTATACGCAGATATAGTTTTAAATCACATGGCTAATGAGAGTTGGAAAAGAAATGATCTAAACTATCCCGGTCGCGAGTTGTTAAATCAGTATAGTGAAAACAGTGAATATATAAACAAGCAAAAGCTTTTTGGAGATCTAAGTAAGGGGATATTTTCTAGTTTTGATTTTCATCCTGCAGGGTGTATATCTGATTATGGCGATCCTGGAAATGTACAATACTGGAGATTGTGTGGTAACGATAAAGATACAGGGCTACCAGATCTAGATCCAAGTGATTATGTCATTAAGCAACAGCGTCAATATCTTCAATCTTTAAAAAGTATGGGAATAAAAGGCTTTAGGATTGATGCCGTTAAGCATATGAGTGATTATCAAGTTAACCAAATATTTACGTCTGATATAACGTCGGGAATGCATGTTTTTGGTGAAGTAATTACAACAGGTGGTAAGGGTGATTCTCAGTATCATACATTTCTTGAACCATATTTGAATAACACGAATCATGGTGCATATGACTTTCCTTTATTTGCTTCTATAAGGTCTGCATTCTCTTATGATGGAAGTATGTCTTTACTTCATGACCCACAAGAATATGGCCAAGCATTGCCTGATGATAGAGCCATCACCTTTACTATTACTCATGATATTCCGACGAATGATGGTTTTCGTTATCAAATAATGACTCCTGCTAATGAAAAATTAGCTTATGGTTATATTTTAGGTAAGGATGGTGGATCTCCTTTAATTTATAGTGACGCTCTTTCTGATGATGAAGATAAAGATAATCGTCGATGGGAGGATGTTTGGAATCGTGACTATATGGTTAAAATGATTAGCTTTCATAATGATATGAAAGGAAAACAGATGGAAACTTTATATAGTGATAAGTGCATGCTCATTTTTAAGCGAGAGAAAAGTGGGTTAGTCGCTATAAATAAATGCGCTGAAGATCGTTCTTATACTATTGATACATATAAGACGGAGCTTAATTGGTATGTGCCGTATAAGGATAGGCTAAGTAGTCATCGGGAAACTATTAAATCTCGTTATCATAAATTATCTGTGCCGGGGCAGACGGTTAGAATGCTTGCACTTTGATCGCCTAAAGTACTTCCTTTTCGTATTACAGTTAATGATACTTATTTTTGACGTTATCTTCAGGTGAGCGGGGGGGTAGTATCGATGGCATAAATCAGGCCGAAATTTAGAGGGGTAATATAGAAAATTAAATCAATTTCTTACCGGTAATTGGCAAAATGTGACGAACTATGTTTTATATTTCTTCTAGTTTAACCTGTGCTGCAGTATTGATTCAATAATGCTCACCGTCATTAAATTGAAATAGAGCCGTGAGACAATGGTATTTAAACATTATTTGGCTACTCGTTTAGCTTCAAAAATAACCACTGAATCCCCCGTTTTTAACATTTTAAGGTAGAGAGGAACGCTCGTGAATAAGGATATTTTTAACGTAACGGATGCCAGTTTTTCGCAGGACGTATTGGAATCGAATGTGCCTGTCGTTGTTGAATTTACGGCTGATTGGTGTGTCCCTTGTAAAGCAATGGGTCTTACTCTTAACGACGTGTTCAGAGAGTATGAAGGACAGCTCAAAGTTGTCAAATTAGATATCACAGATAACGTGTCGACTCAAAATAAATTTGATGTTCGCGGTGTTCCTACATTAATGATTTTTAAGAAAGGGAAAGTTGCAGCAACGAGTGTTGGCGCAATGTCTAAAATGAAAATATGCTCGTTTATCGATGACGCTATCTAGCTTAAATTTAAGGGGTTAGATTAGTTCTGACCCCCTTCTTACTTATTTTAACTCGTATATTGAGCTAACATCTTAACTGCTTGTGTTATCGACAAGGCTTTGTAGCTTATCTCCTTCAACAAGATGCGTATTTGTCGTGTAGTAATCCAGGCTATATTCAATGTTTAATGAAAAATATAAACTTTGTTTAAGGTGAGCTTTTACTACCTGTTCTATTTCGCCACTTAACTTCTGCGTAAATATTTTATCTCGGTGAGCTTTAGTCAATAACGAAACAGTAACGAGTATGTGTGAGTATTTATATTGAGAACAAGGATATGCTCTTGATTTGCATACGCCAGCACTTATGTCATTCTCATTAATGACTTTCTCTACAGCATTAAAGATTTTATTCGTATCTATATCTAAATTATCAGAATATTTAATTTCTACGTGAGGCATATGAATATAATCCTTAATTGCATTACGCCCTAATAACGGGCAAAAGATAATTGATTAAAGCAGGGGGCTCTACACCGCTAAGTTGAACTGCTTATGATACTAAATTTCGTATAAAGCGAATCCAACTCCAATATTGGAAACAGTATCAAATTTATCATTAAATACAAACGAATAATAAAAATGGTTCCCTAAAGTCGGTAATCGTTCTAAAAAAGCTAAACCTTATTATATTTGTATATATACCCAAGCTACCTCGAGATGCACAATCAGCAAACCGAAAGAAGGAATCCTCGACTTCATGCCTTGAATATCCCTGCTCGTCTCTGATATAGCATCTTGAAGTAACTTGGGTATAAGACTAGATTAGCGCTTTGGGCTAGCTGAAAATGTCGTAGAATATACAGAGGTGCAAGTAAATGTTTACAGGTAGCGCATTATTTATTTTATAAATACCTTTGACTTTTTTTAAATATTCTATAAAGTGCTGCCTCAGCAAGAAAGCCTTTTGTTTACATTCTCCATTTCGTTGTTTTATTCATAATACCTCGCTCTGCAGTTTTTAAGTTCCAGATTTTTGTACGCTATTCAAGCCTATTAAGGCAATTTAACATTAAGATTACAGGATATTATTATGTCTAAAGTTCAAGGTACGGTTAAGTGGTTTAACGAAGCTAAAGGTTTTGGTTTCATCGAGCAAGAAAATGGCCCAGATTTATTCGCTCACTTTAGCGCTATCGCTAGCGAAGGTTTCAAAACTTTAGCTGAAGGCCAAAAAGTTGAATTCACTATCGGCGAAGGTCAAAAAGGCCCGAACGCTGAAAACATCGTAGCACTTTAATTTGCTATGTAGTCAGTTCTAATACTGAGCTGAACAAATATTAAAGAATGGCGAACCTTAATGGGTTCGCCATTTTTTTTGTCCTATCACATACCTTCAAGCCCTATACTGATATCGTCGGCCTCGCCGTTCTAATTATACTTTGTGTTTTTACGCACGATCATCCTATTGTTTATCGTATTGGTCACAGTTTGTCTGTAAACAGTCTTCTTGTTATTTTCATTTAGTAAAAATACTAATAAAATCAAACCTATATTTAGCTTGTTAGTAAATGACAGCAATGAACACTTTCTCACAGTCGTTGTAATATAAAATAGCGATAAATAGGTTAATAAGGATTAAATTTTGGACGAAGTACAAGACAAATGGATTTGCGGATTTTGGACTCGAATAGGAGCTTTGCTCGTCGATTCCCTCATATTAGGGAGTATTGGTGTTGCTTTAGGTTTCTTTTTCGAAAGCACTTTTGTTCAAATAGGAGGTTGGGGTAAATTAATCGGTTTTAGTATCGCTATGATTTATTTTGGAATGATGAATAGCGCCATGTTTAATGGGCAAACTTTTGGTAAGAAAGCATTTAAAATAAAAGTTGTTGATGCTTCTAATCAAACCATTAATGTACCTAAATCAATGCTTAGATATAGCATTCTTGCAGTGCCATTCTTTGTAAATGGAGCACAAATTTATAATTATGATTTACTTACCTACTTAATATATCCTTTCTCCATTTTGTTATTTGGTGGCTTTTTCGCAATTATCTATCTTTATGTTTTTAACCGCGCAACTCGACAGTCTTTGCATGACTTAGTGGTTGGCACATATGTTGTTAACGCTTCTGCATCGCCAAAAGACACGGATAAGGTTTGGAAACTCCACTTAATACTTGTATCTGGCGTTTTCATTATGGCAGGATTTGCACCTGCATTTGTTTCTAACGTAGATCAATCAGAGCAATTTAAAAGCCTATTATCTACTCAAGAAGCACTAAACAGTATCCTACCGGTTAAATATGTCGGTATTACTGACAGTACGAAAAAAACGATGTCTACGAATGCTAAAACGCGTATTACAACGTATGTAAAGGCCAGTGTTTACCTCAATGAAAATGTTGTCGATGACAGAGCATTTGCTGAAAAATTAGCGCAGGTGGTTGCTAACACTTACCCTGATTCGACGGATAGAAACTTAATTCAAGTGACGCTGATATATGGTTACGACATTGGTATTTGGTCTCTCTGGTATAGCCATGGTCATCTATTTAACCCGATAGAGGTTTTGTTTTTAGAGGACGACTAAGCGCTAAAACGGTTTTTAAAATTGTTAAATAGCTAGTTTTTGTTAAATATGATGAGATCTATTCATCACAACCCACTTACACTTCCTATACTAAGAATAATGCAGTCACAGATTATTAAGCATAGCCGTAATAGGCTTGTAATATAAGGATGTATTATGCTCAGTCCAAGAGAAGTAAAGACCGTTGCCGATGCAAAACATATTATTGAGCAGCGAGGTCTAAGCCATGTGAAAGTGGGTCTGTTTGATGCAGATGGTGTCATGCGCGGTAAATATATGAGCAAAGAGAAATTCTTCTCTTCTCTCGATAATGGTTTTTCTTTTTGTGATGTGATTTTAGGCTGGGATTCAAAAGATCAGCTTTACGATAATGTTGAATATACGGGCTGGCATACTGGCTACCCTGATGCACCTGTGCGTATTTTACCCGAGACTTGTCGTCATTTACCTGCCGAAGGCGATATGTTGCTATTCATTGCCGAGTTTCGTGACCAAGCTGAAGCTGTTTGTCCCCGAGGTACCTTACGTCGCGTATTAGAGCGTGCAGACCGTATGGGATTCGATGTCACTGCTGCATTCGAATATGAGTTCTTCATGTTTAAAGAGACGCCTGAATCAGTGCGAGAAAAAGGTTATAAAAACTTAACTCCACTCACCCCCGATTGCTTTGGCTATTCCATAATTCGTAATTCCGTTCATGCTGACTTACATCATCAAATCATGGCGCTAGGTGAAGAGATGGATTTCCCATTAGAGAGTCTGCATACCGAAACAGGTCCGGGGGTATTAGAGGCGGCTATTGCTTATGATGGCGCGCAAAATGCGGCAGATAAAGCGGCATTATTCAAAACCTTTATTAAAGTCTGGGCACAACGTAATAACCTGATGGCTACCTTCATGGCTAAGTGGTCCAGTGATTGGCCGGGGCAAAGTGGTCACATTCATATATCGTTAAAAGACAAAAATGGTAAAGCGGTGTTTCACGATCCCAATAAGGCGTACAACATGAGTGATACTCAACGTCACTTCCTGGCTGGGCAGCAAAAATACATGCCTGAGTTCTTATCGATGATCGCACCTACGGTAAACAGCTATAGCCGTATGGTCCCGGGGTTATGGGCACCGCTCGATGCCACTTGGGGCGTAGAAAATCGCACCACAGCACTGCGGGTTATTCCTGGCTCGGCAACATCTCAACGTATTGAGTACCGTCTAGGATCCGCAGATGCGAATCCTTATCTTGCACTCGCTGCCGCATTAGCGTCTGGTCTACTGGGTATAGAGAATAAACTTGAACCTCATGCACAAGTAAAAGGGAATGCGTATGAGCAAGACCATTCAGAAGCGTTATCTCTACCGCGAACACTGTTTGATGCTGCGCGTAAATTAAAACGTTCCGAAGCGGCCAAAGAACTATTTGGCCAAGCATTTGTACTGCATTATGCCGCTACCCGTGAATGGGAAGAACGTGAATTTAGAAAACAGGTGACTGATTGGGAACTCGAACGTTATTTTGAAATTATCTAGGGAGAACTCAGATAATGACGAGCAAAAGGCAGCTACAGCAAACTTATTCACCCATCGATAACTCTGTTTACGTTGAGCGTGTTCTCGCCAGTAGCGAAGACGTTAATGATATTTTGCAAAAGGCGGTTGTGGCTCAAGCTAATTGGCACCATGTTACCCTGCAAGAACGTGCTGCGATCTGCCATCAAATGGTCGATGCTTTCGTTGCTAATGAAGACGAGATTGCAAATGAACTCTGTTGGATGATGGGACGTCCAATTCAATATGCACGGGGTGAAGTCGCGGGTTTAGCCGAGCGTGCTCGTTATATGATTGATGCCGCAGATGAAGCCTTAGCGACTATTCAGCTGCCAGAAAAAACAGGGCTCCGGCGTTATATCAAACGCGAAGCATTAGGGGCTGTCTTTGTTGTCGCACCGTGGAATTATCCTTATCTCACGTCGATTAATGCCATTATGCCAGCCATCATGGCGGGGAATAGTGTGGTATTAAAGCATTCCGCGCAGACGCCATTATGCGCAGAGCAATTATTCAATGCTTTTCAAAAAGCCGGTTTACCGGATGGCGTATTCCAATATTTACATCTTAGTCATGCAGATACCGAAGCGGTAATCAAGGATAGTCGAATTGATTATGTGGCTTTTACTGGCTCAGTGGTTGGTGGAACCATGGTTGAAAGCGCAAGTTGTGGGCGTTTTATTGGTGTTGGTTTAGAGCTAGGGGGTAAAGATCCCGCTTATGTTCGTGCAGATGCGGATATCGAGCATGCGGTCGCAACTTGCATCGATGGTGCTTTTTTCAATTCCGGACAGTCTTGCTGTGCTATCGAGCGTATCTATGTAGATCGACGCGTGTTTGACGAATTTGTCCGTAAGTCTGTGGATCTAGTTAAAGGTTATCAGCTTGGGCGACCTGATGATATTAACACCACATTAGGGCCTGTGGTAAAAGCGTCAGCGGCTGATTTTGTGCGTTCACAAGTACAAGATGCCATTTCTAAAGGGGCTGTTGCGCATATAAATACAGGTGACTTTCCGCTGGATGAAGTCGGTACGCCTTACCTAGCTCCGCAACTATTAACCAATGTTAATCACCAAATGCGGGTGATGACCGAAGAAAGTTTTGGTCCTGTCGTTGGCATTATGAAAGTAGAGAGTGATGAAGAAGCGATATGGTTAATGAATGATTCTGAGTTCGGTCTCACTGCATCGGTATTTACTCAAGATATTGAGACCGCTATCGCGATTGGCGAGCAACTCGAAACGGGCACTTTCTTTGTTAATCGTTGTGACTACCTCGATCCTGCATTAGCGTGGACGGGGGTGAAGAATTCGGGACGGGGCTGTACTTTATCAACATTAGGTTATGAGTCGTTAACGCGTCCGAAATCATTCCACATTAAAATTTTACAATAGTTTTTACACCCGTTTTCAATACAGGGTTTGGCAAGGTTTCGCTGTAAGGAGAAGTCATGGAACTTAATCAATTTACTGCTAATTGGCATTATCCCACCGCTATTCGCACAGGTATTGGTCGCATTAAAGAACTTCCGGCCACTTGCCAAGAGTTGGGTATGAAATCGCCGTTATTAATTACCGATCCGGGTCTAGCTGACTTAGCTATAGTGCAAGCTGCGTTAGCCAATTGCCAGCAAGCAGGCTTAAGGTGTGGTATTTTTTCACAGATTAAGGGGAATCCAACAGGTGAAAACGTCACCGATGGGGTGAGTGCATACTGGCGTGGCGAGCATGATGGTGTCATCGCATTTGGTGGTGGTTCTGCACTTGATGCTGCTAAAGCTGTGGCCTTGATGGTAGGCCAAGATCGTCCTCTCTGGGACTTTGAAGATGTGGGTGATAACTGGTTAAACGTGCATACTGAAAGTATGGCACCTGTTGTCGCAGTACCAACTACATCAGGCACTGGTTCAGAAGTAGGACGCGCCTCGGTGATCACTGATAGTGAGCATCACATTAAGCGCATTATTTTTCATCCTAATATGTTGCCAGCCGTTGTTATTTTAGACCCTCAATTGAGTGTTGGTTTACCTGCTGCGTTAACCGCAACAACGGGGATGGACGCATTGTCCCATGCCTTAGAAGCATATTGTGCTAATGCTTATCACCCTATGGCGGAAGGTATTGCACTAGAGGCTATCCGTCTAATTAAAGAATATCTACCGCGCGCCGTAGAAAATGGCCAGGATCTGGAAGCAAGAATGCAAATGATGGCAGCCTCGACGATGGGATCAACGGCTTTTCAGCGAGGTCTTGGCGGCATGCATGCGCTCGCTCATCCTATCGGAGCGCTTTACGATAGTCATCATGGTTTAGTAAACGCTATCTTAATGCCTTACGTTTTAAAGGCGAATCGCACTGCCATTGAAGTTAAGCTAACGCGTTTAAGTCGTTACCTAGAGTTGGAAGAGTCTGACTTTGATAGTTTTATAGACTGGGTATTAACGCTGCGTAAGCAACTTGATATACCTCATTCTCTGGGTGAGATTGGTATTGATGCTGAGCGTGTAATTGAAATCGGCATTATGGCTGCGAAAGACCCATCGGCAGGTAGTAATCCTATTAAACTTGATGCGCAGCAATACGCCGATATTTACTTGTCAGCGATACATGGCGACTTGTACGTGTGACCAGTATGGAGGTAAGGGAATGAAAGTCGGTATCCTACAATGTGATGATGTACGAGAGAGCTTACAGCCTAATTTTGGTAATTATGCGTCTATGTTTGAAACGCTATTTAAGCAAACTGATGAAGTATTAGAACTTCGTTTTTATCTGGTGATAGATGGCCAGCTTCCACAACATATTGATGAATGTGATGTGTATGTTTGTAGTGGTAGTAAATGGGGGGTTAACGATGAGGATTTTTGGATCCGCCAACTGGAGGACTTTATTCGTTCGCTTTATGTCGCTCGTAAAGGCTTGGTCGGCATCTGTTTTGGTCATCAGCTCATGGCAAAAGCACTCGGCGGGGAAGTTGAAAAAAGCCCACTGGGATGGGGAGTCGGGATTGCGCATGCTAAAGTGCTAGCAGGGCAAGGCTGGATGCAGCCGAAGCAAGATAATATCGCGCTCGTCGTTTGTCATCAAGACCAAGTCTGTAAGTTACCCCGTAATGCAACCGTATTGATGAGCAATGATTTTTGTCCGTATAGCATGTTCCAAGTGGACTCTCACTTTCTTGGCTTGCAAGGGCATCCAGAGTTTACTGCGCGATATTCTGCAGCGCTGATGGAGCAGCGCCGTGATATTATCCCTGCCGATACTATCGAATCAGCGATGGCATCACTCAGCTATCAAGCCGATGATAAGCTCATTACCAAGTGGATATTAGCATTTTTAAAGCAGACTAGGTTACGAGGCTCTAGGTGCGAACATAATAATAGCCATACCAACAAGCGCGACTGAAGCGCCAATCATATCCCACATAGTTGGCTTAATACCATCAACTCCCCAGAGCCATAGTATGGCGACGAAAATGTAGACACCACCATATGCGGCATAAACACGACCTGCCGCTTCAGGATGCAGAGATAGCAACCAAGCAAACAGTGCAAGACTTGCTGCAGCAGGAATTAGCAGTAATATACTCTTATCTTGTTTAAGCCAAAGATATGGTAAATAACAGCCAATGATTTCAGCAATAGCTGTAACGAAAAAAAGTGCGATTGTTTTTAATTCAAACATGATATCCGGTTATTTCTAATTAAAGCGAAATACCTCAGTTAGAGGCAATAATTGTGAGTTAACGCCTGCACAGCTGCCTTGTGAAACAGGCGCTTGTTTTGCGGGTTTTATGCAAAACGACAGGTTTATAAATCCGTTGCTGCTACTTGTTAGCTTTGCTCCATCGTTCTCCCTTTGGCATATACGCCTCATTAAGAGGCAAATAATTGTTGGCTAAATTAGCGACGTAGGAGCAAAAGCCTACTGTTATTTGTCCTGATTTAATGACTTGTTAGGCGAATTCTGACCGCGCCTACTTTCGACCTAGTTCGTGCTTCTCATTACGTGGAAGATCTGCATCCAAATTTTCCCAGTTTGCCTTTGAGGTGACGAAATTGTGAGAAATTGGACGTTCTAATATATCACTATCCAATGAGCCTAAACGAAGGCGATACCTTTTCGGAGATTGAGCATTTGAGCTATAAATCGGAGCTCCGCAGGTTTTGCAAAAGTACTTTCGTTTACCCTCGCTGCTCTCGTAAAAAGTAAGCGTGATACCTCTGTCAGTTAGCTTTAAATCTTTGGCATCAATGAAACCATTTGTAGCATATGCGCTACCGCTTGCCTTACGGCACAACGAACAGTGACAATGGATAATATCCGTTACACTACCGTCCAATGAGAACTGGATTGAGCCACACAAACAACTTCCTTTGTACATTAGTTATCCTTAGCTAAATTTACACTATTATAAAGCAATTTCCATCTGAACCCATGGCCATTTTTCACCACCAAACTCTTTAAATTTTGGCTCTTTATCGATAGCTACGAACCCCAATGACTTGTAGCAGTTGTATGCCGAAACGTTTTCCGTAAACACTCCTAAAGTAACTGTTTTATACGTTCTTCTTTGCTGAATTTCATTCAGTGAAAGCTGAACTAGTTTTTTACCCAAACCTTTGCCGCGATGGTATGGGGAAACAACTATTCTGCACAAACGCATTTCGGTTTCACTGATTTTCTGCTGCTCAATAAAACCGAGAGCATCATTACCATCAGCTAGAGTATAAAACTCAAGATTAGACTGTTTACTTCGTTCAATGATTTCGCTAGCCTCTATAGGCCAACCAAACACTCTACCACCCCATAAAAGTGATTGTTTTTGAGTAGGAAACCAAGTAATAATTTCACTCGCGACTTCCTTGCTAAATCTTTTTAGTTGCACTGAATTCCCTTTGCTTTATAACGCCTTTGTAACAGCCGAAATTTTGTGAAGCCGTTTGTGTGATACTGACGCGCAGCGGCAACACAAAATACATAGCTAAAATTTGTCCTCGTTGACAAACTTGTTATATGCAACCTTTGATGGCTTCAAACTCTGTGGCAGCCATCGTTGGAATAAATTCAGTCACTTCATAATCAGCAACGTTCGCAATATTAAATGGATCTTCTTTTAAAATTAAATCCAACTCATCTTTGTTTGCCGCATTAACTAAAATGATGCCACCCGTTCTGGGGACTTTACGACCTGAAGCAATAAATTTACCTAAGGCATAATGTTTTTCAAGATAGGTAATATGTTCGTCGATATATTTGTCGACTTCTGATAATTCCGTTTTGTATGTTAAGGATACGATAAACACTTAATTCTCCGTTGCATATAACAGCTTATTATACGGGATTCTGTATAACGTGAATTCATATTCAACTTAAATGATATCAAATTTATTATATTTAACAAATAGATAAGTGGTAATTACTGACTCTTAACCAAATAAACGAGAGACAAAAACAATAATTTTATTTATACGGACCCATATAAGCAGACGAACAATCAATATACTCGTTATACTTCAGATGATTATAAATTTGATTACGGGAAAATAAAGCCTATTTTTCCGTATAAAGTAGAAACCGTTCTAGGATGACTGTATGAAAGATCGTGAACTCGATGTCATTGTTTCCGATGTTAAAAAATGTACCTTGTGCGAACCTGACCTTCCACTGGGCGCCAGACCTGTTTTGCAAGTCGATGATAAAGCGAAAATACTGATAGCAGGGCAAGCGCCTGGTATTCGCGTGCATGAATCGGGTATCCCATTTACAGATCCCAGTGGTGATCGTTTACGCCAATGGATGGGCATTGATAGCGATACGTTTTATGATGCCAGTAAAATAGCCATTTTACCGATGGGATTCTGCTATCCAGGAAAAGGTAAGTCAGGCGACCTGCCACCAAGACCCGAATGCGCTCGAACATGGAGAACTGAAATATTAGCTGCAATGCCAAACATTGAGTTGATATTGGTTATTGGTATATATGCGCAAAAATGGCATATGGGTGATGTGAAGCAGAAAAACCTCACCGAAACAATAAAACACTGGCGAGACTATGGGCAAAAAAATTGGCCAGAACGATTACCGCTACCGCATCCTAGTCCACGTAACAACATTTGGTTGAAGAAAAACCCTTGGTTCGAACTAGATGTACTCCCGCATCTACAAGCACGGGTGGCACAGTTGGTTAGAGAATAGTAAACGTATCAGATAAATAGGTTTTGCTCTAACTCTAAAAGGCGTTTCTTTAATGACAAGCCACCGCCGTAACCGACTAGCTCACCTTGGCTACCAATAATACGATGGCAAGGAATGATAATCGCTAATCCATTAGCACCATTCGCATTACCAACGGCTCTGACTGCTTTTTCATTGCTAATGGATAATGCCAAATGTGATTGCTCACCGCCATAAATGGCGATGCTTCATAGGTCGTTTGCCGTAGCCTGTAAATATTACAGGTCTTACACAGCATCACTATGCAGAAACGGTCAATCCATCCGCTTTCAATTTTAGTGTTCCGTAATGACGAATATTCTTCGCTGCATTAATATCGCGGTCATGTTTTGTGTCGCATGACGGGCAAGACCAATGACGAATATTTAGCTTCATTTCCTTCATTTTGTAACCGCAGCACGAGCACGTTTTAGAGCTCGCAAGCCACTGATTACATTTAACAAGGTGAGTGCTGTACATTTCTGCTTTATAAACAAGTTTTTCAACAAATTTAGACCAGGAAGCATCCGCAATGTGACGGCTTAATTTTCTATTTTTTAACATATTCGATGTTTTCAGAGTCTCAACTATTACTGCTTGGTTTTCGTCAATAATTTGTTTTGATAACTTATGCTGAAAATCATTTCTCGCATTAACAACACGCTCATGTGCCAATGCCAGGATCAAACGTGCTTTTGAGCGATTCTTAGCACCTTTCTTAGTCCGGCTTAACGCCTTTTGTTTTTTTCTGAGGTTGCTATATGCATTAACGAGAAAACGAGGGTTAGCGGTTTTATGGCCCTGATCATCAATCAAGTAATGTGTTAGGCCAAGATCATACCCAGACACGCTTGTAATGTGCTTAGGCTTATCGGGCGCGGCTTGATCAGACTCGACTAATAACGAAGCAAAGTACTTGCCACTGGCAGATCTTGAAATGGTAATACTCTTTAGTGTTCCAATCAATTCGCGGTGGATACGCGCTTTAATAGCCGTTAACTTGGGGATTTTTATGGTGTTATCAGTGGCTTTAATGCTCGTGCAGTGATAACTAGATTGTTTGCCATGCCTACGTTTAAAAGTTGGAAAACCTGATCTTGATTTCTTATCAAAGAACTTTTTGTAAGCGCCATCAAGGTTGATCACCGCTTGCTGTAGCGCAATGGAGTCGTACTGCTTTAACCAACCATACTTACGGGACTTCTTGCCTTTAGCGAGTAATGGCTTTAAGTCTTTTTTAACCGCAAGAGATACACCTTTTACACTATAAAAATGCTTTTTAATGTGAAGGGCTTTATTATACGCAAACCGAACAGCGCCAAACTGAGCGTTTAAAAACTCGGCTTGCTCTACTGTTGGATAGATACGTACTTTTGTGGCTCTTAACATCATAAACCTCTGTATATGCGTACAGCATAATACCATAAAGTAGAAAATAAAAAAGAGCAAATAACAAAGTGCTACGCACTTTCGCCTTGTATCCCCGCCCTGATCGGGCGAGGGTTTACGGCGTTAATTGCTAAATATGTCGCCGTTTCACCGTACTTTATCCCTTCTAGTGCATGCCATATCGATTTTTGAAAATCTGTGCCGACCAATAACAGCGGAATATCAAACACACTGCGTTCACCAAGAAAATACTCTTGTAGTTGGGCTTTTGTTTGCTCTAAAACGCCGTTATTTTGTTCGACAAAGGTAGCATTAAGGCCCCGCTGAATACGGTTATCAACTGACGTTCTCATTTTTCGATAACGAAAATCACACAAACACAGTTTGCCTTCATACGAGCCAAGTACAAATTCGGCATAAGGGTGTTTAAAGTATTGAATGTTGATATTCGTCATCAAATGTTCTTGTTTAGAGACGTTATAAAATAGTTCCGGAAGTCTAAAGTTGCACACATATATTAGCATTCTTATGTCTAAATTATTAATGGATTAAGGTAAAAGTACAACGTTATTTTACTTGGTCGTGGTTGATAATGATTATCATTCGTAATATATTGGTCGTATTCACATTTACAATGTTTAAGCGTTTTTATATCTAGATTTTCAATCTTTCATCACATTTAATTACTGGAGTTTATTTAATATGATTAACCGAAAAATTCTTGCTGTAGTAGCATTAATGGCATGTAGTACCGCATTGCAAGCCGCTGAGCATACGGTGAAATTGCTAACGTCATCAGCTAATGGCATGATGGTCATGGAACCTGGCTATCTTAAAATCGCTTCAGGCGACAGCGTTAAATTTGTGCCTTCGGATGCGAGCCATAATGCGAGTTCTTATTCAATTCCAACTGGAGCTGCAAAATTTAATACGGCAATGGGTAAAACAGAAACCGTTAATTTTAAAAATGAAGGTGTCTATATTTACAATTGTACTCCTCATTTGGCTCTTGGGATGGTTGGGGTTATTCAGGTCGGTTCAGCTGTTAATATCGAACAAACTAATACTGCAGCAGCTCAGATATCATCAAAAATTATGATGAATAAAGAGCGCTTAGCTGGCTATATTGCACAGATTAAATAACCAAGGTATTTAATGAAGCGTTAACGGGGGAGAGGTAAAGTTACTTCGACCTCGCTGAATCTAATCCGCAAGGTGGTAAGATCCTGAAGGATGGATAAAGTTGAGACGTCTTACTATCAAAATGTGAGGTTAAAAGAGGGGCTAATGCAAAAAATAGCAGATAACATTTGGATTTTCGATGGCGAACCGGTTTCATTTTTAGCATGTCCGTTTACGACAAGAATGACCGTTGTCAGGCTATTTAGCGGTGACTTATGGATTCACAGTCCAATTAAATTAACAACCGAATTACAGCAAAAAATTCAATCTATTGGTTCTGTTAAGTATATTGTTGCTCCAAATCATCTTCATCATTTGTTTATCGCTGACTGGCATAACGCATTTCCGAAGTCTAGCTTGTTTGGCACATCCGAAGTTATAAAAAAGCGACAAGATATTGCATTTCATTTTTCTTTAAATGATGAACATGATTGGCCTTGGAAACCAGAAATAACGCAAGAGTTGGTTTTAGGTTCAAAGCTAATGCAAGAAGCTGTTTTTTTTCATAAATCTTCAAAAGTGTTGATTCTAACTGACTTTATAGAGAACTTTCCAAAGTCGAATTTTAATTGGTGGCAGTGTATATTGGCTAGCATTGCAGGGATTATCGCTCCTAATGGGAAAACCCCATTGGATTGGCGAATCAGTTTTAACAAAAGACGATTAAGGGAACATTTAATCAAAATTAAATCATGGAATCCAGAAATAATTGTAATGGCTCATGGTGATATTGTAGATGTTAATGGGGGAGATTTTTTAGAAAAATCATTTTCATGGCTGGATTAAAGTATATACAAAGTATTACGCCATAAACCTTACCAGTTAGTGTGACATTATACCTTACAGAGGAAATTAACATGAATGGAATCCCTACTAAATCAAGTATGTATCAGTATGTGCATGATGCTTCTTTTGCTGATGGTTTTTCATCACTTACAGGTTATGAAAATCAGTCTGCACTAGATATATATCTATCGCTTGTACAGGAAACACCTGTTTGGATTAATATGTTAATGTCACTGCGTAACAAAGTTGTATCTAAGTTTGGTCTTAAAGATCTAGGGCACTTAGCCGAAATTGAGCCAAGTAAATTAAGCTCAGATTATAAAATTGGTGATAGGGTCGGAATATTTATTCTATCTGCTAATGAGCATAACGAGATTATTCTCGAAGATAGTGACAAGCACCTAAATGTCAAAATATCGTTTTACATTGAGCCGAACGGTAAAACTGCAACTGTATATCTAAATACTGTGGTTCACGTGAAAAATACGTTGGGTAAGGTGTACATGTTCTTTGTAGGACCTGTGCACAAAGTTATTGTACCATCGATTCTAAAGAAACTACCACGACCATAACAATCGGTATCACCATTCGAATATTTTGTGATAAAGCATTGTATTTTATTGTATTCTAGACTGTTAATGCTTATTGTTGTTACAGGCTAGATTTACGGAGAATGCTAATGAAATATCCCAAACCACTGCAACAAGGTAGCACTATCGCTATTACTGCGTTTTCATCAGGAATTGAAAAAAAACATGACGCTAGGTTTAGAGTCGTGCGAGATAACCTTGAATCTAGAGGCTTCAATGTCGTTGTTGGAAAGTGCCTATACGGGCAAAATAAACACGCAAGCGCACCAGCACAGCAACGTGCGGATGAGCTTATGTCATTTCTTATGGATGACGAGATTGACGCTATCTATCCTCCTTGGGGCGGACAGTTGGCGATTGAACTCCTGCCGCTTATAGATTTTGCCAAACTTCAAACCGTAAAGCCAAAGTGGATCTTAGGATTTTCCGACGTGAGTACGGTAGCTGCCGTGTTCGCGAGTAAACTGGAGTGGGCAACTGCACACTGCTCAAATTTGATGGATTTATCCAGCGAAGCTAATGATCCATTAACAGCTAATACACTGACGCATTTAAGTACTTCTGTTGGAGGGGGTTTTTCGCAAACCGAATCGAAATTATATGCGAGTAGCTGGCCAGATATTGTCACTGAGCCAACCTCTGGAATAATGCCTGATACACCAACTAACTGGAAGTGGTTGGTAAAACCTGAATCTGGTTCATCAATAGAGGGAAGGTTAATAGGCGGGTGTTGGGATACGCTATCTCATCTATTTGAAACTGAGTATTTAGATCTAAAAGGACTATCTCAGCGTTACTCTGAGGGCGTCGTCTTATATCTAGAAAATGCTGAAATGCCACCTACTGAGCTAGCCAGAACCATTTTAAGCATGAAGTTCCGGGGCGTATTCTCATGTATCAGCGGGTTACTACTCGGTCGAAGTGCAGCTGCTGAACCAAAAAGTGATCAGAGCCTTAGCTATTATGAGGTCTTGGAAAAATACCTGATGGATATAGGGGTTCCAGTTATGATAGATCTGGATATCGGTCATGTTCCACCAAACTTAACGTTAATCAATGGCGCAATCGTAAAGGTTGAACTAAATGAGATTGGGATCTTGCATCAATACTTAAAGTAATACTTCCTTTTTATCCATCACATTCAAGTTCATAAATAGATTTCAACCATTTGATAAAAGCGACTAGTTTTGGGGTGGGGTTGTTTGCATGAACAACAAAATATGATCGGCCTGTGTTCAAGTACAGTTCAGGATAGAGATTAATCAAGGTTCCAGCTGCAATCTGTTTTTTTACCATTTCTTCACGACCAAGCGCCACGCCATGATTTAATAACACTGCATCTATGGCTGATGTTGAAGTATTAAATGATATAGATGGGATCTCTTTATAATCGATATTGAATGTTTCAATCCATTGTTGCCAATTAGGAAAGTCCGAGCCTGCAATCGTAAGATCATGAATTAAGGTTGTATTTATTAAACCCGTAGGATGAGATAAATAGGGATGATTCTTAAAATATTCAGGAGTACAGACCGGAAATACCTTTTCGTTACTAAATAAAATGTCACTTTCATTTTTCCATCCTGATTTAGCATATCGCACAGCGATTTCAGACTGATTATTAAATATATCAATAATATCATCTGAAATATCCAGTTTTAGGTTTATATCTGGGTACATTTCTCTAAATAAGTACATGTTAGGTATCAACACATGGCTTGCAAAAGAAGGAGGAACAGATACTGTTAACGTTCCTTTTTCTGTAATATTTTTAAGTGATTGTGCACTTTGGGAAAGCATTTCGAAGGCATCACGAACATCTAAGATAATGTCAGAAAAATCTTGGTTAATCGTCAGCCTTTTTACTCCTGATACTTTTCTTCGAAATAATTTATAACCTAAATAGGCTTCATAGCTACGAACTAATTGCCCAATCGCTTCCGGGGTGACGCCAATTTCTTTTGCTGCACTTGCATAGCTGCCAAGCCTTGCTGTGGCTTCGATTGCTCTCAGTGAATTTAAATTAGTTACTGTTTTCATCCAAAGATTTCCTTCGTGTATTGGTGATAAAGTCTAGTTTGTTTATTACCGACTAGCAACGGATAATTAGTTTATGACTTTGGTAATGGCTGCGATGTCATTATTAACTAATGTTCTTTTTTGGAGAAAAATTATGTCTAAAACAATGAAAGCGATCGTGATGTCAGCATTTGGTACACCTGAAGTTTTATCTGTTGCTACTATTGCTATGCCTCGCCCTAAAAACAATGAAGTATTAATCAAAGTTGAAGCAGCTGGTATTAATCGCCTAGATCACTATATTCGCGAAGGCGGTGTAAACCCAAATATAAACTTTCCTTTTATTTTGGGCTCAGATGCCGTCGGTCATGTTGTTGAACTTGGCAGTCAAGTGACTCAATTTACCCTTGGAGAGCGCGTTATACCTATGCCTGGTTACCCTGTAGATCCGAACGATCATGGTGCTGAAGTATTAGGGACATCAAAGTCGTACGCTATTCGTGGATTAATTGAGCACGGTGCTTATGCGCAATACATGGTTGTGCCTGAAAATTGGCTATTAAAAGAAACCACGGGACTACCAGCAGAATTATTAGCAGGGTTACCTATGCCATTAGTGACTGGGGTTAGGGCAGTAAAAGAAGTAGGGGAAGTTAAAGCGGGTCAATATGTACTTGTACATGCTGGCGCATCAAGTACTGGTTCAATGATGATCCAAGTTGCTAAAACACTGGGTGCAAAAGTTGCGACGACTACACGCACCGATGATAAAGTTGAATTCCTAAAATCCATTGGTGCCGATTTAGTGATTAGCGGTAATCCTGATAATACTATTGAGTTAATTAATGAATGGACTAACAGCGCTGGTTTAGATGTTGTCATTGATCAATTAGGTGGAGATAGCCTTAGACAATCAGTTGAATGGGTTAAACCTTTAGGTATTGTTGTTTTAATGGGTAATGTTCTTGGATTAGAATCAACGATCCCTGTCAGAAGTCTGTTTTTCCCACAAAAACAAATAAGAGGCACGCTGATGGGCAATGTAAGCGATCTCGAATGGGGGCTTGAACAAGTCAAAAACGGTAATATAAAACCCCAAATAGACACCGTATTTACGCCAGAACAGGCAACCGAAGCACACCAATACTTAGCCGATGGTAAAGCGCTAGGTTTAACGGTATTTAAATTTTGATGGTGAATTTTCCGCTTCCTGATGCGCCTAAACCAATCGGCTCTTACGAACCCTACATTATACGTAATGGGATAGGGGCTATTTCAGGCCAGTTTCCAATTAGGGATAATAAGTTAATTTATACAGGAAAAGTAGGGGCTGAGTTATCGCTAACCGACGCAAAAATAGCAATTGAAATTGCGGCATTAAATGTATTGTCGCAACTAAAAAATGGCACGGATGATTTTGCTACGCTTGATGGTATTTTAAGAATGGATGCTTATATCGCGAGCGTGGATGGTTTTTACCAGCAAGCTGAAATTATAAATACAGCCTCTAATTTACTTATAAAAATATTAGGTGAGAAAGGAAAACATGCTAGAAGTGCGATAGCTGTATCGCAGTTACCACTTAATTCAAGTGTTGAACTTGTTGTTACTTTCGCAGCAAGTTCAAAGTAACTTTTTTACCTCAATTTTATTTAGAACCGCTATTACCGCAATGCTTAATATTGGTCGTCACATCTTCTGATGTGCTCGTTTTTGTGCTTGCTTTCGTATTCTCTTTTGAGTCAAAAATTAAAAGTAGGTACTAAGCAATATGTATTAGGTAGTACTCTAGGAAAAGTTTTTGGTACTATTTTTTTGGCGCTGGTGGCGTTTTAGCAATATCCACCCAGAGGTAAACAAGCGCTAACAAAGACGAGACACTGTTGGCTTCGCTGTTTGATACATATATGAGAGGAAGAATAACGGGGTTTAAACTATCAGTTCAAACCCTGCTACGATCTGTGCGGTAAATAGCTATGCTTTGAATGGCAAGATCTTAGTGTTTCGTTTGCACACCATTACGTACCATTTCTTTGCCGTTTTCATAAACGTCATCGGTCACATAGCGTGCTAAAAGTAGACTTTGGTTATCATCAAATACAGCGACAAAGTGACGACCGTCTTTGGTGTTTGTTGCCATGCCTATACCTGCAACGCCTTGTAGACCGAAACCACCGTTTTCAATGCTTAGTAGGAAGCTTTCAAGTTCTGCTAAATTGTCAATGACATCATGTTCGTTATTCATTCTAAATACTCTTATTTCTGCCGCTCACAGGGAGCTAAGTCACTCGTTATAATATGCTCTGTACTTTACAGATTATAAGCGATGATTTAAACCCTTGCTACGCTTTAAATCTTAAGTGTTTAATTATAATCACTCCTAATTTGCCATACCCCATAACACCACTATTCTTAATGCATAATTGTTTGATTTATTAAACACAAATAGGTGATTCAATAAACATAAGTACGTTGTGGGGAAGCTATGAAGATATTGGTCGCGGTGAAGCGAGTTGTCGATCATAAGGTCAACGTCAGGGTGAAAGCGGATGAAACGGGTATTGAAACCGCGAATGTAAAAATGGCGATAAATCCATTCTGTGAAATCGCTATTGAACAAGCTGTACGCTTTAAAGAGCAGGGCTCGGTTGACGAAGTTGTCTTGGTTTGTATTGGCCCTAAAGAGGCGGATGTACAGTTACGGGCTGGATTAGCCTTCGGTGCAGATCGCGCAATTCTGATTAGGACCGATGAAGAAGTACAATCCCTTGATGTGGCTAAAATACTACACAAAATTGTGCAAGAAGAACTGCCAGATGTAGTACTACTGGGTAAGCAAGCGATTGATACCGACAATAATCAAACAGGGCAAATGTTAGCGGCACTCACGAATATGCCACAAGGCACCTTTGCTTCTAATATCGTTTTTAGCGTCCCGAATACAGTCAAAGTAACCCGCGAAGTTGACGGTGGTTTAGTCACATTAGCCTTGAGCTTACCTGCCGTAATTACTGTTGATTTACGTTTAAACATCCCCCGGTATGCCTCGTTACCGAATATCATGAAAGCGAAACGAAAAGTCATCACGATGACGTCCCCTGTCTCTTTGGGGGTTAGTTTATCCCCACGGCTAACCACGCTTAAAGTAGAATCGCCCCCAGTACGTCAAGCTGGGGTTAAAGTGGCTGATGTCGCTGAACTGGTGGATAAATTGCAACTGTAATCGAAGGGGATTTAAATGGCAATATTGATAGTAGCAGATCATGACAACCATACACTGCAAGCCGCGACGTTCAGTGTATTGACTGCTGCATCTGAGATAGCAAAGCATATCCGTGATACGGAATTGCACTTGCTTATTATCGGCGATGAATGTCAGTCTGTGGTTGCTATGGCACAGGGGATAACGGGTTTGAGTAAAATATTGGTATCCGATCATCAGATTCATCAATATCCCTTAGCTGAGAATATCGCACCGTTAATTTTTTCGTTAGTACAAGAGCAAGGTCACTGCAACGACGAAAACCGAGTGTTTGATAAGGTAGAATATAGTCACATCATTACGTCTGCCGGAACCACAGGTAAAGATTATCAGCCCAGAGTGGCTGCCTTGTTAGATGTTGCGCAGATCTCCGATATTATCAGTGTTGAATCAGCAGATACCTTTAAACGACCTATTTATGCGGGTAAAGCCATTGCGACGGTACAATCGAGCGATGCCATCAAGGTTTTAACTGTGCGTAGTAGTGCGTTTACAGCTGCGTCATTAACGACTGAGCTGTTAGCAATAGAGAGTCAAGTACCGGTTGTTGCATTAGCTGCGCAAGCGGATAGTGGAAAATCAGCGTTTATTAAAGCGGAACTAACGCAATCATCCCGACCAGAATTAACCACGGCCAAGATTGTTATTTCGGGTGGGCGAGGGATGCAAAATGCTGATAATTTTGAGTTGCTTTACACACTCGCAGATCAGCTTAATGCGGCGGTAGGCGCTAGTCGTGCAGCGGTAGATGCCGGGTTTGTGGCGAATGATTTACAGATCGGGCAAACAGGTAAAATCGTTGCCCCCGAACTGTATATTGCCGTGGGTATATCTGGTGCGATCCAACATGTAGCGGGTATCACAGGCAGCAAGGTCATTGTCGCCATCAATAACGATCCAGACGCCCCGATCTTTGATGTGGCAGACTATTGCTTAGTAGCAGACTTGTTCGAAGTATTGCCTGAGTTAATCGCGGTGTTGAAAGTGAAAGATTAGCTATCATTTTTATAAACGATAGCTAAGATTTTGATGGACAATAATGGTGGTTAAATATGAACAAGTATTGTGGTCAATAAGAATAACACTTGTTACTTATGTAATACGATCACTCGAATTTATAAGATTCAGGTACGACAACAATACCGCGTTCTGAAATGGTGAATCGCGCGGCGTCTTCTGCTTTATTCACCCCTATTTTGGTTCTTGGTGGGATTTTTACATGTTTGTCGATAATGCAATTCTGCAGCTGGCTGTATTCGCCGACTTCAACATCATCAAACAAGATACTTGCTGAAACAGTCGCCCCGTCGTTGATTTGTACATTTGATGATAAAACCGAATTTTGTACTGAACCACCAGTGATAAGCACACCGTTAGAAATAAGCGAATTGATAAATATCCCTTCATTGCCGGTTTCCGATGCCGTCGTTCTTGCTGGTGGTAATTGTGGTTCGTAGGTTCTAATACCCCAGTCGCGTTGGTACAAATTGATGGGTGAAACGGGTTGTAGCAAGTCCATATTGGCTTGATATAACGAATCGATGGTGCCCACATCACGCCAATAAGCATCCTCGCTCACACGTCCAGTCGAACCGCCAAATTGGTGTGCGTAGACTTTTTCTTTATCAATTAACCTTGGAATAATATCTTTACCAAAATCGTGGTTAGAATTGGGGTTATCTGCGTCTTTTTCTAACGCATCAATTAACGCATCAGTGGTGAAAATATAGATGCCCATTGACGCCAAACTCTTTTCAGGGTCATCGGGTAGTGACGCTGGATGCTCGGGTTTTTCTGAAAATTCGATAATTTTTCGTTTTTCGTCGATCGCCATTACACCAAAATTTGTCGCTTCAGCAACGGGTACTTCCATACAAGCGATGCTTAAATCTGCGCCTATTTCCTGATGGCGTTGCAGCATGGGTGCATAATCCATTCTGTAGATATGATCACCAGAGAGAACCACAACATACTTAGCTTCGCTACGTGATAACAACCATAAGTTTTGATAAATTGCGTCGGCTGTGCCGCTATACCATTTGTCGCCTTTACGCATTTGTGGCGGGACGACGGTAATGTATTCACCTAACTCTGGGTTGAAGATAGACCAGCCATCACGTAAATGTTTCTGTAATGAATGGGACTTATATTGGGTCAATACCAGAATTCGTCTTAGACCAGAGTGAAGGCAATTGGTTAAGGTAAAGTCGATGATTCGATATTTACCACCGAAAGGCACAGCGGGTTTTGCTCTGTTATCGGAGAGCGGAGCAAGGCGTGCCCCCATTCCACCAGCGAGGACTACCGTTAATGTATCTTGCATTTAAATCATTCCCTAATTTTTTATTCAAGTAGTTACGGGTCTGTATGTCTTATTTATATCAAAAATCGAGCCAAAAGTTAAATATTTGATTTACAAAAGTATTTATAAATAGGTATATTCTGTTTCACCATCATACAGCAATGCTTCATATCTGCTGCACCAAATTAAGGCGAATTTAATAAAATTAAGGTTAATAGCTTTGACCTATCGAAATGTTAGATTTAATCGCTTTTTGTTTATCTTAAAATGATTCTATTCTTAATACATTGATTTAAGCAGGAGTGAACCAATGCAAAAAAGAGCATTAATTGTAGAAGGTGGCGGTATGCGCGGTATTTTTGCTAGTGGTGTATTAGACGCTTTTATGGATAAGCACTATTTACCCTATGATTTTGCTATTGGGGTCTCTGCTGGTGCGTCTAACTTGGTGGGCTATCTTGGTAATGCTCCACAGCGTAGTTTCAATATCATCACCACAATGGCCACTGATAAAGCCTTTTTTAATCCTATTCGATTTGCGAAAGGCGGTAACCTTATTGATGTTAAATGGTTATGGGAAGTATCGAACGAGCGCTATCCGATTGATCGGGATAAGTTATTTACTAATATTCCGATGTATGCCGCAGTAACGAATATTGATACCGGTCATGCTGATTACCATCGCATTAAGCCAGACACATTATCTAATGTACTTGAAGCAACGACGGCGTTACCGATTGCTTATCGTGAAACGCCTTGCTTTTCAGGCGGCTGCTATACTGATGGAGGCGTTGCCGATTCTATCCCTGTACGCAAAGCATATCGGTTGGGTGCGCGTGATATTACCGTGGTACTTTCACATCCGCTTAGTTATAAAAAACAAACTATTAAGTATCCATGGTTGGTTAAAACATTATTCTCTCAGCACCCTAATATCGCAAAATCAATGATGGTAAGAGCGAGCAATTATAACGAATCTCTCGAGTTTATAAAAAATCCACCGAGTGACTTGAACATTCGAGTCATTGCGCCACCTGAACAGTTTGCCGTTAAACGGTTAACAATGAATAAAAAGACTCTAAATAAAGGCTACTTGATGGGTAAGCAAGCCGGGCTGGAACACATCGAAAATAGTGTTTAATTAAAGCGTTACAAGCAATGTAAGTAAAAATAATAAATAACATATAGAAGGAATTAGTGATGAGCAAGAAATTAACGACTGCAGCAGGTTGCCCTGTTGCGCATAATCAGAATGTCCAAACCGCGGGTAAAAGAGGGCCTCAACTGCTACAGGATGTGTGGTTTCTGGAAAAACTCGCACACTTTGATCGAGAGGTGATCCCTGAACGTCGTATGCATGCCAAAGGCTCTGGTGCTTATGGTACGTTTACCGTTACGCATGATATTACTCGATTTACCAAAGCGAAAATTTTCTCGGCAATTGGTAAAAAAACAGAGATGTTTACACGGTTTACTACAGTTGCAGGTGAGCGTGGAGCCGCAGATGCCGAGCGTGATATTCGTGGTTTTGCAATGAAGTTCTATACAGAAGAAGGCAACTGGGATCTCGTCGGTAACAATACACCGGTGTTTTTCTTGCGTGATCCGCTTAAATTTCCCGATCTAAATCATGCAGTAAAGCGCGATCCTAGAACGAATATGCGCAGTGCAAAAAACAACTGGGATTTCTGGACATCATTACCTGAAGCGTTGCATCAAATCACAATAGTAATGAGTGATCGTGGTATTCCGGCAACGTATCGACATATGCACGGATTTGGTAGTCACACGTTTAGCTTTATCAACAGTGATAATGAACGTTTCTGGGTCAAATTCCATTTCAAATCACAGCAGGGTATTAAAAACTTATCGGATGCAGAATCAGAAGTATTGATCGGTAAAGACCGAGAAAGTCATCACCGAGATTTGTTAGAAAGCATTGATAATAGCGACTTCCCTAAGTGGACGCTGCAAGTGCAAATCATGCCAGAAGACGACGCATCTAAAGTGCCTTATAACCCGTTTGATCTTACTAAAATCTGGCCACATAGCGACTATCCACTGATTGAAGTGGGTGAGTTCGAGCTAAACCGTAATCCTGAAAACTTCTTTGCTGAAGTGGAGCAATCCGCTTTTAATCCAGCAAGCGTAGTACCGGGTATCAGTTTTTCACCAGATAAAATGTTACAAGGTCGTCTGTTCTCGTATGGCGATGCACAACGTTACCGTTTAGGGGTTAATCACCACAGTATTCCGGTTAATGCGCCGCGCTGCCCTGTACACAGTTATCACCGAGATGGCGCTATGCGTGTTGATGGTAACTATGGCGGTACGCTAGGTTATGAGCCAAACGATCAAGGTGAATGGGCTGAACAACCTGACTTCTCTGAGCCTCCGTTAAGCTTAGATGGTGCCGCTGCGCACTGGGACCATCGCGAAGATGATGATTACTTTAGTCAACCAGGTGATTTGTTCCGACTTATGACGCCAGAAAAACAAGCTATTTTGTTTGATAATACGGCGCGTAACTTAGGTGGTGTACCAGAGGAAATTCAAATCAGACATTTAAGACATTGCTTTAAAGCCGATCCCGATTATGGTCACGGCATTGCCAAATTATTGGGCATTGATGTGAGTAAATATCAAAACTAGGATTTAGATTAGTAATAAGCGCATAGTTAGAAGTAATGATGAGAACTTATGCTTAGAAGTAGCAGGGTGCATAATTTGCACCCTATTTATTTTTTCATTCATAGTTAATCAATTTTTAGTGCGTGAATCGGCTCTTTTAAAAGCACTTGATTGCGATTATTTGCTTGCGGCAGTTCTCCTGCTTTAATATTGACTTGCAATGCAGAGTACAAGAGCCTTGGCACTGCTAAGGTTTTATCACGCGTTTGTCTTGTTGCAACAAAGCAGTCATGGCTGACATCATTACGAATATGTATATTCGACTTTTTGCTTTCAGCAACGGTCGTTTGGTATTGTAGTTTTCTACCGTTTGGTTGGTAATCATGGCACATCCATAGCTTGGTATTGTCTGGGAGTGCGTAGAGTTGCATTATGCTCTGATATAATTCGGTCGCAGCACCGCCAGGGAAGTCACAACGTGCTGAGCCGCTATCTGGCATGAATAACGTATCTCCAATGAATGCATTGTCTTCGACGAGATAAGTTACGCTGTCCTTTGTGTGTCCAGGTGTTTCAATAACCTTGATAACAGTGTCACCAATATAAAGCTTGTCATTGTGGCTAAGCAGTAGATCAAACTCGGCACCCGATACAGATATTTCACTGTCACTCAAGGCAAAGATATCCTTAAAAATACGCTGTGCTTGCGTAATGTACTTACCAATAGCGATTTTACCACCAAGCTTGGATCTTAAATAATGTGCGGCTGATAAGTGATCTGCATGGGCGTGCGTTTCTAATATCCATTCAACTTCTAGTTTGTGGTGTTGTACAAACTCAATTTGAGCATCTGCAAAATAAAAAGCAACCTTACCAGCGTTGTTTTCATAATCGATAGCACTATCAATGATTGCAGCCTTAGCGCTATTCAAATCATAAATAATGTAACTTATCGTACAAGTATCTTTATGGAAAAATGGTTTAATAATAATTGAAGACAACTTAGCTTCCTTAACGCTGTTCCTTATAATTAGTCACATCGTACATTGCTAATATACGATGCACAAGTTGTAGCATTAAAGGGGATATACAATGACCATTACTCACATTGTAGTTCAGGTAAATCAGCAAATAAGGCTAAGGCCTCAGGGTTAGCGAGGGCATCTTTATTCGTTACTGCAATACCGTGTATTACATTACGCACGGCCAGTTCGACAATCTTACCACTGATGGTTTTGGGTATATCAGCCACCGCGATGATTTTAGCCGGGACATGTCTTGGACTGGTATTGGTTCGAATTATATTTTTGATTTGCATAGTTAATAGTGTATCTAATATGACATTTTTTGATAAACGTACAAACAAGATCACGCGTACGTCATCATGCCACTGCTGTGCAATTGCAATTGACTCTTGTATCGCTGCAAGCTTTTCTACCTGTCGGTATATTTCTGCGGTGCCAATACGTACCCCTCCGGGGTTTAATACCGCATCGGATCGACCATGGATGATCACACCGACTTGGTTAATATGTATATCTTGCGGTATGTCATTTTCGGTATGCCAAGCACCGATGTGATGTTTCACCAATTCGCCATAATCACCCTGTGCCCAGATGTTATCAAAGTGGGTAAAGTAAGCGTTATGATATTTACGACCATAAGGGTCTTGCCAAAAACCCGTAGGCATCGAAGGGAAGGGCTGGCGACAAACTAGTTCCCCTTTACCTTCAGTATTGTGTTTTGACCCTTCATTATGCATAAAGGTCACGTCCATACCTAACCCTAAGCACTGCAGTTCACCGCGATACACAGGCAAGGTTGGCATGCCCAGTGTGAAGCAAGAAATTATATCGGTGCCACCACTGATACTTGAAACACAAATATCTTGTTTAATATATTGATAAATATAATCAAAGCTTTCGTGTGACAAGGGGGATCCAGTTGATAGCAAGGTTTTTAAATGACTGAGGTTATAGTCTTGCGCTGGATGTAATAAGGCTTTATCACAGGCTGAATAATACTTGGCGCTGGCACCAAAAATGGATACTTTTTCTGTATCAGCCAGTTCAAAAAGTACCTGCTGATGTGGATAAAATGGTGAGCCGTCAAATAACACCAAGGTTGCGCCCTGAGATAAACTGCTCACCAACCAATTCCACATCATCCAGCCACATGTTGTGTAATAAAAAATGCGGTCATCTACCTTAACATCGGTATGTAAGGCGAGTTCTTTTACATGCTGCAGCAATGTGCCGCCAACACTGTGTACAATACATTTTGGCATGCCTGTCGTGCCTGAAGAGTATAAAATATACAGCGGGTCTGAAAAATTAACCGACTCGAATGTTAAAGAGCGTGGAATTACGGCACTAAAATACCGCCAGTCACATTGTGAGGACTTATCACGGATAGGTGCATCAAGTTTTTTTGAATACGCGTTTTGTGTTGGTGTCGGTGTTGTTTTTAAATAAGATACAATGACGAGTTCATTTAATTCGGGTAAGGCGTTGGCAATGGCTGACACTTTATCCATGATATTAATTTGCTTTCCGGCATAACAATAGCCGTTACATGCGAATAATAATTTTGGCTGGATTTGATTAAATCGGTCCATTACGCCTTGGAAACCAAAATCAGGCGAGCAAGATGACCAGATTGCGCCAATACTGGTTGTGGCTAACATTGCAATAATCGCTTCGCTGCTGTTGGGTAATAAACCAGCAACACGATCGCCTTTTACAATCCCTAGCTCACGCATCGCGGCGGCAATACGAGTGACTTCATTTCGTAGCTGTTTATAGCTAAGTTGGGTGCGTCGACCATCTTCACCGTGGCTGATTATGGCTAACTTGTCTTCGTTATATTTCTCGTTTTTATAGGCTGAAATATTATTGGGGAATAGCAGGTTCTCTGCAAAGTTTAATGTTGAATCTGGAAACCATTGGCAGCGGTAAAAGCAGTCATCGTAAACAAAGATACGATTAAGGTTAAAGTCACCTTTGAATTTAAAAAAAGTAACTAATGAGCGCCAAAATATAGCCGTATTATTAATGCTCCACTGATGTAATTGCTGATAGTGTGCAAAAGTAAGGCTGTATTCATCACGCAAAAATCGCAAATAATGGTTAATGTTACTACCATCAATGCGCGCTTGGCTCGGTGTCCAGATTGGTACTGCGGTCTCTACTGTCATTACAACCTCATATTAATGATTGAAATCGCGCTTGTGCGGTTGGGTAGGCTAAGGCGACTTTAGAGCCATTGGGACGATTTAAACGTTGGCAAATAAAGTTACCCGCAGTAATTAATTCATTGAGATTAACACCAGATTCAATCCCTAAGCCATTAAGCATATAAACCACATCTTCGGTGGCGACATTACCTGACGCGCCACGGGCATAAGGGCAACCACCTAAACCTGCTACTGCACTGTCGATAACACGAATGCCTAATTGTAATGCGGCATAAATATTGGCTAACGCTTGGCCATAAGTATCATGGAAATGTACAGCTAATTTAGTGATGGGAACGTGCTGAGCGACGGCGTTGATCATGGTTTTTACCGCTTCGGGTGTGCCAACACCAACAGTATCCCCAAGGCTAATTTGATAACAGCCCATGTCGTGTAACTGTTGAGCTACTTTTGCGACTTTGTTAACGCTGATGTAGCCTTCATAGGGGCAGCCTAGTGTGCAAGATATGTAACCACGTACGGGTAAGCCTGTCGCTAGCGCTTGTGTTACAACTGGCTCAAATTGACGCAGCGATTCGTTAATAGAGCAGTTAATATTTTTGCGGCTAAAGCTTTCAGACGCAGAACCAAATATTGCCACTTCATCGACATTCGCAGCTATAGCAGCATTTAAACCAATTAAATTGGGCGTTAACGCAGAATAAGTAACACCATTAGTGCGCTTTATACGTTTAAATAGCTCGCCACTATTTGCCATCTGGGGCACCCATTTGGGAGAGACGAAGCTACCTGATTCGATCATGCTCAAACCGGTATGGCTAAGAATATTCACCAGCGAGATCTTATCATTTAGGCTTATTTCTATTTCATTTTGTAGCCCGTCCCGGGGGCCTACTTCGACAATTTTAACTGTTTCGGGCAGTAGATACGCTTGGTTAGAGCGCTGGTTCTGGTTATCAGAGAGTCGCGACGTCATTACGCTTGTTCCTTGTTATCAAGTGTCAGGGATGGAGTTAATTGTATTAATTGAGCACCATCTTTGACCATGTCGCCATCTTGATAAAACACGGTTGTTACTGTGCCAGCTACGGGTGCATTGATATTGCACTCCATCTTCATCGCTTCCATCACGACTAAAGGTTCACCCGCCTCGACGATTTGGTCGGGTTGGCAAAGTACACTGACAATAACGCCATTCATTGGTGCGGTTATCTTTGTTTCGAGTTCATCTTCAATACTAGATCGTAAGGCCTTGTTTTGCACTGTGGATTGCATTAGAGATTGGCGTAATAGCACAGTGTTACTACCCGCATAAAAAACAGTGATGTGTAATGGCGATATAACAATCGTTGCTTTAATTTTATGGCCATCGATACACGCGGTGAGTTCATTGCGATTAAGCTGACCACTCACAAGGCTATCTGAACACACTTGATTTTTTTTCTGGCTTTCGTTTTGAATATGTTGTTTACAGCTATTAACTGTTACTTGAAAATCCTGCGCTAACTTTATCAGTGTGAGTGTGTAATGATGGTTGTCGTTATTGGTCGTTGTCAGTGTAAATTTTTTGATTGCGGGTTGATTTAAACGCCAACTCGTTGTTTGAGACCAAGGGGAATGTATATCATTGTTTATATTATGCATTACGGTATTACTGGTTATAGTATCAGTCGTAACGTGTTGTGATTCTAGATTTAACTGTAATGCGAGTCCCGCCAAGATTAAGACATAATTAAGACTAACTGCTTTAGGTTTTAAGGCCTCTGCATGGGTGGTAATAAAGTCAGTATTGAGACTTGCTGCTTGCAGCGCCGGTACCTGTATTAACTGAGTTAAAAAACCGATGTTGGTTTTAATGCCGGCAATCTTATAATCAGCCAATGCGGCTTGTAGTCGCTGCAGGGCAAGGTCACGGTTATGATCCCAGACAATTAATTTGGCGATCATGGGATCATAATATGGGCTAATCTCATCCCCTTGGACAACACCAGTATCAATACGCACGTGCTTGGATGCTACTGGTTGACTCAAAAATTCAATATTCCCACTGGCGGGCATAAAATCCTTATCAGGATCTTCTGCGTAAATACGGACTTCAATCGCATGGCCATTAATGTGTACTTGATTTTGGTTTATGGGTAATGGTGCACCGTTGGCAATATGCAGTTGCCATTCGACTAAATCCAGTCCTGTTATCATTTCGGTAATGGGATGTTCAACTTGTAAACGGGTATTCATCTCCATGAAATAGAACTGCTCTTGTTCATCATATAAGAATTCCACCGTACCCGCCCCATGATAATTAATGGCTTTTGCGGCGGCAACGGCAGCTTTCCCCATGGCAATTTGAGTGGTGAGTGGTAATGCGGGGGCAGGGGCTTCTTCTAATATTTTTTGATGACGGCGTTGAATTGAGCAATCACGTTGAGATAGGTAAATGCAGTTACCATGATGGTCACTGAAAATCTGGATTTCGACATGGCGAGTCTTAGTTAAATAGCGCTCTATTAGCATGTCGTCATTGCCAAAACTGGCCATTGACTCTCGTTTAGTTGCGGCGAGAGCATAAGTAAATTCACTGGCGTGATTGATGATACGCATTCCTTTACCACCACCGCCATATACGGCTTTAAGTAACTGTGGATAGCCGATCTGTTGTGAGTTATTTTTTAACGTTAGTTCGTCTTGGCAATGACCATGGTAACCCGGGACCAGAGGAACATGCGCTGTTGCCATGATGGTCTTCGCAGCGCCTTTACTGCCCATTGCTGTTATCGCATCTACACTTGGCCCAATGAAGATTAACCCTTGTAGCGTACATGCTTGGGCAAAGTCTGCGTTTTCGGATAAGAAACCATAACCAGGGTGAATGGCTTGAACATCGGACTCTGCTGCTATTTCTAAAATTCGCGCGCAATTAAGGTAAGATTCTGTTGCTGGTGCAGGCCCTACATAAAATGCTTCATCAGCCATGCTAACGTGACGTGCATTTGTGTCAGCAGCGGAATAAATGGCGACACACTGAATACCAAGTCGCTGCGCTGTTTTTATGATTCGGCAGGCTATTTCACCGCGATTAGCGATGAGGATCTTGGTAAATGGCTTGGGCTTATTCGCGAACGCATGATGCGACATAGACGTTATTCCTTGCTCCAGTCGGGCTTACGCTTATTCATAAATGCATCGAGTCCTTCCTGAGCTTCGTTTGATACCCGAATTGCGGCAATACGCTGACTTGTGTCGGCAATTAATGTGTCATTGATAACATGGTTGGTAATGTCATTAATGAGTGCTTTAGCTGCTTGCATTGCTGCGGGACTGTTATTGAGTAAAGCGTTGATAAAGGGCGTGGACAGTGTGTCTAAATCATCATCTATTTGATGGATTAGACCATACTCTAGCCCTTGCTCTGCGCTAAACACTTCACCTGTTAAACAATATCGCCGTGCTTGCCGAGGTCCAATCGCGGTAACAACGTAAGGGCTGATTACCGCTGGGATAAGACCAATTTTTACTTCACTTAAGCAAAATTTGGCGGTGGTTGTCGCGAGGGCTATGTCACAACAGGCGACAAGTCCGATTGCGCCTCCAAAGCAAGCGCCTTGTACTAGCGCTATGGTTGGTTTAGGGAATTGATTCAGCTTATCCATTAACTTTGCTAATTGTACCGCATCGGATAGATTGTCTTGATAGCCGAGTTTGGCAATATCTTTCATCCACTTTATATCCGCCCCAGCAGAAAAGTGTTCGCCTTGGGCGCGTAATATCAATATTTTCACAGCAGGATCATGTTTTAACACAGCTAAGGTGGTAAGCAGGTGATTGATTGTGTCGGCACTAAATGCGTTGCGTACCTTGGTACGAGTGAGGGTGATAGTTGCAACACCCTGATGATCAATCGCCGTATGTAAGTGCTCTGCATTGATGATATTGAGTTGGTCTGAATTCTTTGTCATTCAATGATCCTAGCTGTGATAGTGATAGTGATAGTGATAGTGATAGTGATATTTGATTTGTGATTGTGCACCTTGAAGTAGTTTGGACATATAAATTGAGATAGACAAAACTACATTCTAAAAATACCAAACTGGGTATCTTTAATCGGTGCATTAAGTGCGGCTGATATCGCTAATCCGAGTACTTGCCTCGTTTGTAAAGGGTCGATAATGCCGTCATCCCACAGTCGTGCGCTGGCATAATAAGGGTCACCCTGGGTTTCATATTGTTCAATAATAGGGGCTTTAAATTTAGTTTCTTCGTCATCTGTCATGATTTTATTATTACGTGCTAACCCGTCTTTTTTTATTTGACTGAGTACGCTTGCAGCTTGCTCTCCGCCCATCACTGAAATTCTGGCATTCGGCCATATCCATAACAAGGTGGGGTCGTAAGCACGGCCACACATACCATAATTACCGGCACCATAACTACCGCCAATAATGACGGTAAACTTAGGCACTTGTGCGCAAGCTACTGCGGCAACCATTTTTGCACCGTGCTTTGCTATGCCTTCTGCTTCGTACTTTTTTCCGACCATAAACCCAGTGATATTTTGCAGGAATACTAATGGGACCTTGCGTTTGCAGCAAAGTTGAATAAAATGCGCGCCTTTTTGGGCAGATTCAGAAAATAAGATGCCGTTGTTGGCGATGATACCGACAGGGTAACCCTGAATACGGGAAAAACCACACACCAGTGTTGTGCCGTAGCATGCTTTAAATTCATCGAGTTCGGAGTTATCAACAATACGGGCTATGACTTCTTTAACATCGAATTGTTTTTTTAAATCGGTGCCAACAATACCGTACAGTTCATGGCTATCGTATAGCGGTGGGGCACTGGGGTAAATGGTTAAATCAGGGCGTTTTACATGGTTGATATTGGCGATAGCTTGGCGTACCAGCTGTAATGCGTGGGCATCGTCTTGGGCATAATGGTCGGCAACCCCCGATGTTTTACAATGCACATCGGCACCACCTAATTCTTCAGCAGTGACTTCTTCGCCAGTTGCTGCTTTGACTAATGGAGGGCCTGCGAGGAAAATGGTACCTTGCTGTTTTACAATGATAGATTCATCTGCCATTGCGGGAACGTAAGCGCCACCTGCGGTACATAACCCCATGACAGAGGCGATTTGTGGAATGCCTTTGGCGGACATATTCGCTTGGTTAAAGAAGATACGGCCAAAGTGGTCGCGGTCGGGGAAAACGTCATCTTGCTGGGGTAAAAATGCACCACCAGAGTCGACTAAATAGATACAAGGTAGGCAGCAACGTTCAGCTATTTCTTGGGCGCGCAGGTGCTTTTTAACGGTTAATGGATAATAAGTGCCGCCTTTGACGGTGGCATCGTTGGCAATGACCATACATTCGATACCATTAACGCGCCCAATACCGGCCACCACACCCGCAGCTGGAACCGCTTCGTGATAATACTGCCAAGCGGCAAATTGACCTAGTTCTAATAAGGGAGAACCTGGATCTAATAAAGCATCAATACGCTCTCGGGCAAGCATTTTACCTCGGGCTAAATGGCGCTGTTGTGCTATTTCACCACCGCCTTGTTTGATTTGTTCTAGGTTAATTTCTAGTTGTTTTACAAGATCTAGCATGGCTTGTTGTTTCGCGACAAAAATAGGGTGTTTGATATTGAGTGTTGTGCCTATTCTAGCCATGTTTTCTAGACTCCTGACTCATTAAACAGTTCCCGGCCAATCAATATACGACGCATTTCTGATGTACCGGCGCCAATTTCATAGAGCTTAGCATCACGAAGTAAACGGCCTGCAGGGTATTCGTTGCTGTAACCATTTCCGCCTAACAATTGAATTGTATCGAGTGCCATTTTTGTGGCCAATTCGGCGCAATATAAGATCACACCTGCACAGTCTTTACGGCTGGCTTCGCCGTTGTCACAAGCGCGTGCAACTGTATAGGTATAGCATTTGGCCGCGTTCATTTGGCTATACATGTCAGCAATTTTGGCTTGCACAAGTTGGAATTCACCAATGGCTTTACCGAACTGTTTACGCTGGTGGATATAAGGGACGACGAGATCCATACAAGCATCCATGATCCCGAGTGGTCCGCCAGTTAGCACAAGGCGTTCGTAATCAAGGCCACTCATTAATACGTGTACGCCTTTATTGAGTTCGCCCAGGATATTGTCTTTGGGTACACGGCAATGTTGAAACACAAGCTCACAGGTATTGGAACCACGCATGCCTAATTTGTCCAGCTTTTGCGCTTGGCTAAACCCATCAAAACTGCGTTCAACAATAAAAGCAGTAATACCATGGCTGTTAAATTCGGGTGCTGTTTTTGCGTAAACGATATAAGTACTGGCTTCGGGTCCGTTGGTGATCCACATTTTATTGCCGTTTAGTATGTAGTTGTCACCTTCCAATACCGCACTTAATTTCATTGAAACAACATCAGAACCCGCATTGGGTTCGGTCATGGCTAATGCACCTACGTGTTCTCCGCTAATGAGTTTGGGCAGGTACTTCTGTTTTTGCTTGGCATTGCCATGCCTAAATATCTGATTAACACAAAGATTAGAATGTGCGCCATAGCTTAATCCTACCGATGCAGATGCGCGGCTTATTTCCTGCATCGCGATGACATGAGCAAGGTAGTTCATATCAACACCACCATATTCTTCACTGATGGTGATACCCAATAATCCCATGTCACCAAACTTTTGCCACATATCCGCTGGAAACAGATTATCTTGATCTATTTGTGCTGCGCGTGGGGCTATTTCGTCATTTGCGAACGCTGTCACGCTTTCACGCAGCAGTTCGATGGTTTCGCCAAGGGCAAAGTTGAGTGATGTGTAGGAGTTGGCCATCTGTGTCCCTATTTCGATGGTTAAGTGAAGGATTATGTCCACTTACGGTCATTAAGGTTCTCGTAATTAATCTTGTCTTTCATTAATTTGAGTATGGTAGTTAACGAGTGGGGTTGCCAATTTGAATATCTTGATGTTTAGGCGTTTCAACGTTGTTTGATTTAATTATTAAGCATAAAAGCCAAGATGTAATATCTTGGCTTTATGTTTTAGGTGGAAACTATCTATGCTAAGTTAAAGTAATCTGCTTATATTACTTTTTCACCGTTCTCTATCACTGTTTGACGTACTTTTTTAGTGAATTCTATTGCTTCAGTAACGATTTCTTTTTCGTTAACCGTTAGCATGTCACGATCTTGCATGATCACCTTACCTGCAATGATAGAGTGGCGTACATTCGCAGAGTTTGCTGAGTACACAAGTACAGAGTATGGATTGTACATAGGTACCATGTTTGGCGCTTTTGTATCAATTACGATAACATCAGCTAGTTTTCCAACCTCTAAAGAACCAATTTTATCTTCCATATGCAATGCTCTTGCTGCGCCCATCGTCGCCATGTCGATAACTTTAATAGGGGGCATTGCACCGCGATCGTGATTCACTAGTTTGTGAACTTTAGCCACTTGGTTAAATTCATCGATTGTACTTAATGTATTACCCGACATTGGACCATCAGTACCTAAACCAATACGCACGTTTTCGTCATACATTTTAAGCGCGGGTGATACACCTTTCGCTGATTTGATGTTTGCACTCATGTTATGTGCAACACCCGTATCGGCTTTTTTCACTAGTTCGATATCAGATTCGCTTACATTGATCATGTGAGCAGCCACTAAACGTTCGTCTAATGAACCAATACTATCCATGTATTCAACAGGCGATTTACCGTCAGAACGTTTAGCAATACTTTCGTTTTCACGTTCTGATTCAGCTAAATGAATTAATACAGGTACGTTATGCTCTTTTGCTAACTGAGTGATTTGTTGCAAAACTTCTGTGGTATTTGTATAAGGTGCATGGGGGGCAAATGCAGGGGTAATACGTGGATGATCTTTATATTCTTCAATAAAGTTAAGTGCGTATTGAATGCCTTCTTGTGCATTTTGTGCATCGGCAACAGGGAATTTAATCACTGTTTCACCTAGGATTGCACGCATACCAATTTTATCAACAGTCTTTGCTACCTCGTCTTCAAAGTAATACATATCGCTATACGTTGTTACGCCACCTTTAACCATTTCTAGGTTACCAAGGTTAGCGCCAATACGCACCATGTCACGGCTTACTAGTTTCTTCTCTAGTGGGAAGATGTAGCGGTGTAATCGTCCTGGAACATCATCTGCTAATGAACGGAATACGGTCATTGATACGTGAGTATGAGTATTAATTAAGCCTGGCATAACGATGTCGCCATCCACATTCATGACCTTGTTTGCTTTGTATTGTTGTGCAAGCTCTGCATTACCAACGGCAATAATTTTATTCCCTTTAATAACCACGGTTCCATTTTCATAAATGGTTTTATCACTGTTCATCGTTAATACTGTGGCGTCAGTGATCATGAGATCTACTTTTTCTGCAGCTGTCACTGACGTTGCAAAAATAATAGAAGCGGCTATTAATGTCTTGTTAAAAAAATTCTTACTAGCAAACATGTTTAAATCTCAATTTTATTGAATAGGACAGAAAACACTCTGGGAAGTCGAATGATACGATTTACCAGAGCTTTATAAGCTTATTGATCGCTAATGGCAAGTAAACATCTTTTACTATGTGATTCTTCAAGCGTTGATTTTTTTAACTAGTATCTGTTTCATTGTTCGTTAATCACTATGCAAAGTTTAATATTTGCGTGTTTAGTTCGAATTTTAAACATTAATTTGTGTTTTGTAATTAATGTTAAATAAGGTTGTTAATGTGACTTAGATCTCTATATAATTCCGTTCCGGCCAGAACCATCGAGTTTAGCCACCTTAGTTACAAGCCGTCATCAAGGAAATATGAGCGACCCAAGGAATTTGGACCAGCGTGACTGTAGCTTGCGATCAAGGTGACTCGTATGTTGTTATTGGGCGGACTGACTAGATTCTATTTTAGAAAATACTGTTTTTCCTCACCTCATATATCAATGCACGTAATACCCATTGCAATAAAATACTGATCATTAATCAGGTCTAAGTTAATCCCACTGGGTGTTAATTTTTCCTGCGTTTACTGCCATCTAAATTTTATTACAATCGGTATAACACCTTCATTTTTTATACATCTATTTTTATGAGCAGAATGAAATTATGCAGTTGTTAATTAGCTTAGTCGGTATAGTAGTACTTATTTTATGTGCTTGTGCACTTTCTGAAAATCGCAAAGCGATCAAATGGCGTACCGTTGGTGGAGCATTATTCCTACAAGCTGGTTTTGCTGCACTTGTACTTTACTCTTCTATTGGCCAGTCAATGCTTGGTGCAATGAGCAGTGGTGTGGCGAGTGTTCTTGGTTTTGCTGATGTCGGTATCCAATTCCTATTCGGTGATTTAGCGACGGAAGGTTTTATCTTTGCGATCCGCGTATTGCCTTTAGTTATTTTTATTAGTGCGCTTATTTCATTACTTTATTACATTGGTGTAATGCAGTGGGTAATTAAAGTGATTGGCGGTGGTATCCAGAAGTTTCTTGGTACAAGCCGTGTTGAATCATTAGCTGCCACGGGTAACATTTTCCTTTCTCAAGGTGAGTCTCCATTACTGGTAAAACCGTTTTTACCAAAAATGACACGTTCAGAATTATTCGCTGTAATGACGGGTGGTATGGCATCGGTTGCGGGTAGTGTACTTGGTGGTTATGCAGGTTTAGGTGTTGAACTTAAATACCTGATCGCAGCAAGTTTCATGGCGGCACCGGGCAGTTTGTTGATGGCTAAGTTATTAGTACCAGAGCAAGAAACTGTAACGGAAGACGCTGATGTTGTAATGGCAAAAAGCGAACACAGTAATGCGATTGATGCATTAGCAGCGGGTGCGATGAATGGTATGAAGGTTGCTGTGGCAATCGGTACTATGTTAATTGCATTTGTGAGTGTGATTGCAATGGTCAATGCTGGTTTAGAAACGGTAGGTAACTGGGTCAATATTGAAAACCTAACGTTACAAAGTGTGTTGGGTTATATCTTCGCTCCACTCGCATTTATGATTGGTGTGCCTGAGCATGAAATGCTTGTAGCAGGTTCATTCATTGGTCAAAAAGTGATTCTAAATGAATTTGTTGCTTTCATGGACTTCGCTGCCGTTAAAGAGACTATTTCTGAGCACAGCCAAGTTATTATTACGTTTGCATTGTGTGGTTTTGCTAACATTGGTTCTATCGCAATTCAAATCGGTTCTATCGGTGTGATGGCGCCAGAGCGTCGTTCAGATGTTGCAAACTTAGGTTTTAAAGCGGTACTAGCAGCAACACTCGCTAACTTAATGAGTGCAGCATTAGCGGGTATCTTTATTAGCTTGTAAGATTGTATTACTGGATGCTGTAATCATTCAGTAAGTCAAATTGAGAGGCACACTTTAACGTTTGGTTGAAGTGTGCCTTTTTTGTTATTGCAGGTTTAATTAACGATCATTCAACTTGCTTTCGCTAATGTGTCCGTATTTTCATTCGCCGATAATAATCGTTTCCCGTCTTTGCTAAAGAGGTGTAAGTGCTGTTTTGCAACATTCAGGGTTAATATTTCTTTGCTTGAGAAGTGTTGCTCGGGCGTTAAAGCCGTAAATATTTTATCATTGACTAAACCATGCACGAGTTGATTCGGTCCTAATGGTTCAACAGCTTGTACGGTAAGTGAAAAATTTAATCCAGTGTTCGAAGGCTCTAATAAAGCATGTTCAGGTCTAATGCCTAACTGGATTGTCTGTGCTGGTAAATGTGCGTATTCGGATAAAAATATGCTTTGCTGTTCAAATTTTACGACGCCATCGGTAATCTCCGCCTGATGAAAATTCATCGCGGGACTGCCAATAAAACTCGCGACAAAGGTACTTGCTGGCTGGTGGTAGACGTCGGCAGGCGTACCAACTTGTTCAATCACACCTTGATTCAATACTATTATGCGGTCTGCTAGCGTCATTGCTTCAACCTGATCATGTGTGACATAAACACTGGTTACGGCTAATTCTCGTTGTAGCTTCTTAATTTCTAAACGCATGTGCGCACGTAATGATGCATCTAAGTTAGATAAAGGCTCATCAAATAAGAACAATTGGGGATCGCGTACAATTGCGCGACCCATAGCAACACGTTGGCGTTGACCACCTGATAACTTAGCTGGCTTACGATCTAGATAGTCCGCTATTTTTAATGTAGCAGCTACTTTCTCGATTTTTAATGCAATTGTTTTTTTATCTATACCTCTGTTTTTTAATCCATAGGCTAAGTTTTCATACACTGTCATGTGTGGATACAAGGCATAATTTTGGAATACCATCGCAATATCGCGACTTGCTGGCTTCTCATTATCGATACGACGATTATTGAGGTGTATTTCACCGCTGGTGATTGATTCTAAACCTGCAATAGATCGTAAAATTGATGATTTACCACACCCAGACGGGCCCACTAATACAATGAATTCTCCTTGTTTAATATCAACAGAAACATTTTTTACTGCTTGGTGGCCGTTGTCATAAGTTTTAACTAAGTTTTTAAGTGCTAACATATTCTATCTCTTTAACAAATTAGGTGTTGGCGGTGATTAAAACCACGGCTATTTTTCAGTTTCAACTAGGCCTTTAACAAACCAGCGTTGAAAGATGATGACGACTAAGATTGGTGGCAGCATGGCGAATATAACTAATGCAAATGCTTGGTCATAACGCGGTTGGCTACTTTGGCTAATGTCGCTCAGTAACTGCTTAATTCCCATGACGATGGTGTTGTAGCTTTCATCCGTTGTCATCATGATTGGCCATAAATATTGATTCCAACCGACGACAAACATAATGATAAAAATGGCGGCGATCATGGTTTTTGATAAGGGTAATAAAATATCGATAAAAAAGCGGACTGGTCCGGCATTATCGAGTTGCGCCGCTTCTAATAATTCATTCGGAATTGTGCGGAAAAACTGGCGGAAAAAAAACGTTGCAGTAGCCGATGCAATTAACGGCAGGATTAACCCCGAAAAACTGTTTAGCATGCCCAAATTAGCAACGACTTCGTACGAGGGGATGATCCTTACTTCTAGAGGGAGCAGTAGGGTGACAAAAATAAGCCAAAACCAAAGCGATGCAAATGGCATACGGAAGTAAACTAACGCATAAGCGGCCATCATAGAAATGATGATCTTGCCGATAGCAAAGCCAAGTCCCATGATCATTGAGTTAATTATCATGGATTTTGCGTTTACGCCACTGCTAAATCCAATACTTTTACTCCAAACTTCACTGTAAACTGCGCTGAAGTTACCACCTGGTAACCACTGTAATCCATCACTGATAATGGTATTTGGGCTGTGTGTCGAACTGGCAAATATTAACCAAATAGGGATGATCATAAAGAGTGCACCGATAATCAGGATCACATGATCTAGCCATTGATTTTGTTTCATAATTAAATTCTCATTTTTGTTAATCAGTCTGCGATTAATAATGCACGCGTTTTTCGATAAACTTGAATTGAACCCAAGTTAATAGCAATACTAAAACCAGTAGCACTACAGATTGTGCTGCGCTGCCACCGAGATCGGTACCAATAAAGCCATCGCGATAAATTTTATATACCAGTGATGTTGTACCGCCGCCAGGTCCACCTGACGTCAAGGTATCGATAACCCCGAAGGTTTCAAAAAAGGCATAGGTTAAGTTGATGACAAGTAAAAAGAACCCCGTTGGTGCAAGCAGCGGGAAGGTGATGGTCCAGAATCGACGGCGATCACTTTCGCAATCCAGCATTGCAGCTTCATTTACCGCATATGAAATGGACTGTAAACCGGCCAAAAAGTAGATGAAATTGACGGATACTTGTTTCCACACCGAGACTAAGACTAAGACAAATGTCGCGTCAAAAGGGTTGGTATATAAGCTAAAGTCCCAACCTAAACTGGCAAAAATATCGGTGAATACACCAATGTGTGGATTAAAGATAAAGCCACCCATAATACCTGCCACAGCAGGCGCAACCGCGTACACCCAGGTTAACGTTATTTTATAAGCACTTTTACCATGTAGGATATTGTTGGCTTTAACCGCGAGCAGTAAGGCAATAGCCAAAGATAGAAAGGAGACCACTACGGCAAAGCCAAGGGTGAAAAAGACAGATTTTAAATATTCAGCTGAATTAAAAATAATGCTGTAGTTTTCTAATCCGACAAATGTAGATGATAGACCCCAAGGATCTTCTAACATAAATGATAGATAAACGGCTTCAGCGGCTGGATAGAAAAAAAACACAGCGATAATTGCAATTTGTGGTACTAAAAGAATATAAGGCAATGCCGAGTGGGTAAATTGTTGGCGTTGTTCCACAATAAAAACCTAATGAATTAAAATGAATAGGTTAACTGTGGTACACACGGTGTGAACCACAGTCAGTAATAGGCTATCGCACAGTTCGAGCGAAACGATTTAGGATAACCTGGCTTTCTTTATCGATATTGTTAAGCGCTTTTTCTACCGAAGTTCGGTTAGCAAATACGTTATCAAATTCACGATGCATGACTTCTTGGATTTGTGAGTAGAAACCTAAACGGTACCCTCGTGTCCATTCACCACCGGCTAGGCTAAGTTGTTTAACGCCCACTTCTGCATCTGGTTGTTCTTGGTAGTAACCTGATTTTTTGGTTAGCGCATAAGCCGCTTTTGTTACGGTTACGTAACCCGTTGACTTATGCCAAAACATTTGTGTTTCAGGACTGGTTAAGAAGCTAAAGAATGCGGCTGCAGCTTGCTGTTCTTTCTTCGGTTTACCATCAATAGCGAATAAAGCCGCACCACCAATAAACGTACGACCCGCATCTTTATTAATTGATTTCCAATACGGTAGGTAGGTTGTGCCTAACTTAAAGTCAACCCGATTTCGTAAACCACCAAATGAGCCTGATGACCCCATCCACATGGCGACTTGCTGCTTTTCAAACGGTATTTGGTTTGCATCCCAATCTGAGCCGTAATATTTGTAATAGCCGTTGTCAGACCATTCTTTTAATTTGTTAAAGTGCATCTGCATATCAGGCGTATTGATCATAAGTTTGCTTGCAGGTGCATCAAAGCCATTATTTTTATTCGCGACGGGTAAGTTATGACGAGACTTGAAATTTTCGAACATGATCCAAGGTGTCAGCGATTGTGAAAACGTGGCGTAACCTTGTGCTTTTAGTTTCTCTGCGACTTGTTCCATTTCTTCATAGGTTTGAGGTGCGTTAACACCGACCTTATTTAGGATATCTTTATTGTAATAAAGTACAGGTGTCGAACTGTTGAAAGGCATGCCAATCATTTTACCGTTACTGTCAGCGTAAAAATTACGAACACCTGCAATATAGTCTTGATTGTTAAACGCATAACCAGACTCAACCAAAATATCTTCTACTGGTTTCGCTACACCTCGTGCATTAATGATCGTCGCGGCACCGACATCTGCAACTTGTAGTATGTTCGGCGCTTGACCTGCTCTGTAAGCTGCAATACCAGCGGTGAGCGTTTCAACATATGATCCTTTGTATACGGGCTTGATTTTGTATTCGTCCTGAGACGCGTTAAAGTCACGAGCAATTGTATTTACTGTTTCACCAAGTTGACCACTCATTGCATGCCACCAGGTAATGTTGGTCTCTGCCATGCTTGTGTTTGATAGTAATGAAGCCAAAATTCCGATTATCAATCGCTTTTTCATCTCAATCCTTAATGATTATCTAGTTAATACCTGTAAATGTGATGCCTATATTAGGGGGAGATGATGACGGTTGTGTTGCACTTTTGTTTCGGTAATGTGACGTCGGTAATTCGATGCTGATAAATGACGATGTGATGATATGTATTGAACTATTGTGTGCCACTGATTAGGTTGTATCCAATGGGTTCATGAACGAATGATGAACAAGGTAAATTATGGTCATGAAGAGTAAGCAAGGTAAATTATGGTCATGAAGAGTAAATACTCTTGAGTCGATTTGTAATATTGACTATCTTCACGTTTTTCAAAGGCATACAGTGCTTTGTTGATGCGAATTCTTTAAGGGATTTAGCCGTCAGCTTCACTACCGTCTTAGCTATTTATCACTTTTACTATCAATTTAAGCATCGACTTAAGTAATAATAGGATTGTTCATGAACAACACAAATAAAGCACTATCTTTCACATTGGCAACACTTGTATCTACGTCAGCTTTTGCTGATACGATAGACACCGATGATTTTTCTTTTGGTGGGCGAGTTGAAGGATGGGGAGGGCTTGTTGATAGTACTTATGAAGATAATTTACGTGTTCGTTTGAATGGTCAAGGTAAGCACCAAATTAATGGTTCTATCAAGGCGGTTGGTAAATTGGAATTTGAGGCTACAGGAACACAGTCTTCATCTGATCATATTAGCGATTATACACGTTATGCATATGTTGGTGCAGAAACTGCTTACGGAACGTTAACATATGGTACGCAAGATAACGCTGTTACATATCTAACTGATTTTACCGACATGGCTGAAATTTTTAGTGGTTATACAAACACTGGCATTGTAGCAAGTAACGATAGGGCTGAAGATACAGTTCTTTATAGCCTGACCAAAGGTGATTTTAAATTCAATGCATCAGCTAACCTAAGAGGAAATGTAAGTGGCGGCGGCGTGATGCTTGCTTATCAACTACGCGAAGATATTGAAGTTAGCGCTGGTTATGCGGGTACAGAATCAAATTTGTATAGCCCAAACTCATCAGATGTATACATGCTTGGTGCTCGTTATACTAAAGATAGTTTTTTACTTTCAGGCTTAGTACAGCAAGGAACTATAAATGGTGCAGACTTCGATGCCGTTGATGCATTTGCATCTTATGACTTTGGTGAAAATAAGGTGAGTGTTTCGTATAATTATTTAAGTGCTGACAATGCGCCCAATCAATATATTAATTTCGTAGCATTTGAATATGGCCGTTATATTGGTGACTTAGCGCTATATACTGGCTACAAAGTCGCACTAAGCACGGATACTTCAGCGGGGGGCAGCAATGCAGATGAATTCATGTTGGGTGCGCGTTATTCTTTTTAATGCAGACTTATTAATTCAAGTTTAAACTTAAGCAAAATGGCTCTGTTCCTCCAGGTAATTGATGACACTTATTAAGTACAGTTGACATCTCGGGGAACAGAGCCTTTTATTTATCAATTAATACACTAAATCACAAGGCCTTTACCATGAAAAAAAGTCTCATCATTTTATTCTTTATGACATTAATTTCTGGTTGTGCAGGGCTGGGCGTAGCGACTGTAGGTGCCGTTATGTATTACAAGAGTCAAAACCATGAAGTAGCAACTGTCGATATTAAGGCATCTGCTAATAACGTTTATAATACTGCGCTTAATATTGTTAATAGTAATCCTGACGTAGAGATTGAGAATCAGGACGATTCTGCAATGCTGTTAGATATTCGCCAGGCGGATACCGCAGCCACTCTTAAAGTCGCGAAAATTAATAGCAATATTTCTCAGCTTACAATCAGTGCTGATGCGAGTGTTAATAATGGCGTCAGTCGTGTTCTAGAGGGAGTATTTAGAATCTGTAAGGAACTTAATGTGGAATGCGAATTGAATAACCAGTAAACCTCGTCACATGCTACAATCGGACACTGTCTTTTTGTATTTACAGATAAATACAAAACCAATTGATAGTCAATAACAAAGAGGGAGTTGTAGTATGTTCGGAGTAACAGAACTGTGGTTATTTGTGGTATCAGGTATCATGTTAAACTTGATCCCTGGTCCTGATTCTTTATATGTTATTGGCCGTAGCGTAGGCCAAGGTTTCCGTGCAGGTTCTGTCGGTGCATTTGGTATTGGTGCTGGCACCTTGGTACATATTCTTGCAGCTGCGTTTGGCCTGTCGGCTATTTTAGCCACATCGGCGATGGCATTTACTGTTGTTAAAGTAATTGGCTGTATTTATTTGCTATATATTGGTTTCAGTATGCTGTTATCAAAGAATAAAGTCGCTAATGCTGATATTGAAGCTAGTGCCGAAAATAAAAATACACCGTTATCAAATATCTTCTTTCAAGGTTTTTTAACCAATGTGTTAAATCCCAAAGTAGCCTTGTTCTTTTTAGCTTTTGTCCCGCAATTTATTGCCATGGATTACCCAGATAAAGCGATGTCATTTATTTTTCTTGGGGTTATTTTTAATATTAACGCTATGATCTGGTGTCATATTTTAGCTTGGTCATCATCGTCGATTAGCGGTAAGGTTAAACATAATCAGCAATTAACGACTTATTTAACGACTTATTTAACGAAACTCACAGGTGGTTTGTTTCTGTTTTTCGGTGTTAAATTAGCGATGAGTAAACAAGGCTAATTTCGTACAATTTCCGATTTTGCTGTTTATACCATATTGGCTATAATTAAAAACCAGTAAGTTACTTACTGGTGAGATAAGGGCCAATAATGCAATTTATCAATAACTACAGAGGGATTGCTATTCTACTCATTATGTTGATTCATGCTATTGGCACGATCGACAATGATGATTCTGCGATATTGTTCGGCATTGGTTTGTTACTCGAAAACTCGACAGTATTATTTGTCGTTGTTGCGGGCTATTTATTTTCGGCTTTATCAGCCAACTTTGATTACCTTGAATTTCTAAAACATAAATTTAAGGTGATCATTGTCCCTTACTTTTTCGTCTCACTTCCCGCTATCTTAATTTATATGACTGGTCTTAAAAGTACCCATTTTTGGATTGATATGGATTGGTTTCGTAGCTTAAATCTAGCCTACCAATATTTGTACTTAATGGCTTCGGGTTCGCACCTTGTCACGTTATGGTTTATTCCGATGATTATTCCATTTTATCTTCTGAGTCCGGTTATTATTTATATCAAAAATAAGTGTTTGTTAGAGGCGTTTTTTATCGTGTCATTAGTGCCTGCTTTATGGTTTGGTCGACCGTATTTTAGTGAGAATAATTTGATATGGAGCGTGTATTTTTTGCCTGCTTATTTACTGGGCATGGTACTTTGGCTACGGCCGCGTATTTATGAAGTGCTAGTTGAATATAGTAGTTATATTTTAGTTGGTTACATCGTTGTCTATCTTTCTAACTCATGGTTTTCTGCGTTTAGTTCATCGGTTGATTTACTGTGGAAAATGAGCTTATCTGTGATTTTAATAGCCTGCTGTAAGCGTCATCTATCGAAGAGGAATAGGTGGTTAAATATGTTTGCTCATTTGAGCTTTTATCTGTTTTTTGTGCATGGCTATTTTATTGGTGTGATTAGAATTTTGTATAAACACTTTAATACTGAAGTGAGCGGAATTATTGCGGCATCGGCCAGTTTCTCAATCACAATATTATTGTCGTTATTGTCTTTTGTTATCATTAAACTGATTTTAAAGGAAAAATCGAAAATGTTTGTTGGTTTATAGTCCTGTGGTTATGACTAATACGGATGGAGTCTATTAATTGTTATTTACGTCAATCGAAAGGGGGGCGCTATGTTTTTTAATGATTTACGACGATTCAAAAATAACATTGCGTTGATTGATGCTAAAAGTGGTGAACAAGTCACTTATTGTGAGCTTGATGATCAAGTTGATATTTTAGCGAAGAAACTTGGTTGCCATAAAGAATTGGTGTTTATAGAATCAAGAAATACGATTAAATCGGTGATTTGTTATTTAGCGTGTTTAAGGAGTAATAAAGTTATCTATCTCGCAGATGATTTTGAAAGTGAAAAGTCTGCGCAACTCATCAATTATTACCAACCGAACCTACTTATAGATGCGTCTGGGCATACTCACCATCATTCACACCTTGTTTATCTTTTACATACTGATTTAACCTTGTTGTTATCTACTTCGGGTACAACTGGTACGCCTAAGTTTGTTAAGTTAAGTTCGAAAAATTTGCAGTCAAATGCCGAATCTATTGTCGAATATCTTCATTTAAATGAAGAGGATATTGCGTTAGCGCACTTAAAGCTACATTACTCTTATGGTTTATCCATTCTACATACGCATCTACAAGTTGGCGCATGTACTGTGTTTAGTCAGCAAGGTGTATTGGATACGGAGTTTTGGGATGATTTAGTCACTTATTCTGCGACCAGTTTTGCGGGGGTGCCCTATACATTTGAAGTTTTATTAAAAACCAATTTTGATTTTAGTTGTTATCCAAGTTTACGTTATGTTACTCAGGCTGGTGGTAAGTTAGAGGATTTTTTAGTTAAGGAATATGCTTTGCAAGCGCAGGTAAATAGTATTGAATTTTTTGTCATGTATGGGCAAACAGAAGCATCACCAAGAATATCGTATCTTCCACCTGACTTAACGGTGGACTTCCCTGGCTCTATTGGCCGTTCTATTCCGCAGGGTGAATTATTTATTGTTGATGATGAGGGGCAAAAGATCAATGTGCTAGATACACCAGGGGAGCTGGTTTATCGAGGTGAAAATGTGATGATGGGTTATGCTAGGTCGATTGATGATTTAGCTGTCGATGCAACCCCCTCTATGTTGTTTACGGGAGATATTGCTTGCCGAACACAGCATGGTCTTTTTTATCTTATTGGTCGGACTAAGCGTTTTGTTAAGTTGTTTGGGCTACGGATTAACCTTGATGATGTCCAAAGCTTTGTTAAAAAGCTGTATCCGAACAGTGCGGTGACCGGGAATGATGAAACAATTATTATTGCGTTAGAAAACGCTCAAAGTGGGCAGGGTAAAGTGTTAAAGGGTACTGAGAGTAAAGCGCTGCTCACTCGCTTAAGTGACGCTTATGCGTTACCACGTGATAAATTTATGATCTCCACGTTTCAATCGCTTCCACTACTCGAAAATGGTAAATATGATTTACGTACTATCGAGCAGCAAGTTTATAAGAAACACAGCATCGGTTTTTTACAACGCTTGCTTAATACCATCGCGACCATTCTAGAATTGGATACAAAAGAATGGGACAGTATCTCTTGTCTATTTATGGCGGCTTTAGGATTAAAAGAATTAGCGTTAAGTGATAGTTTTAATGATTTAAATGCAGACTCTCTGTCATTTGTTTATTTATCTGTAGAGCTAGAGCATTGTTTGGGTAACGAATTACCTGATAACTGGCAAACGTGTAGTATCGAAGAACTTGAATTAATTTATACTGCGGTACGGTTTGATGATTGAAAATGGCGGCCATGTCACTATTATTACAATAGGAAGTAGCCGCCTTTGTATCATCTTTTTACGTATTAAGTCAGAAGTTGATAATGATTAAGATGCTAGCACTAGAATGATGAGTACAGGGCAAACAATACGTACATACCAAGGCCATATTTTCCAAAATAAACTATCTTCGAGCTCTGCACTGCCTTGTTTAATTTCGGCAAGTAGTTGGTCACGACGCCATATCCAACCCACTAATAATGCGAAGATTAGCGAAAGAATTGGTTGTGCATAAACGGTTGTTGCTGTGATCACTAAGCCAAACAAATCGCCAAAGTTAAAGATGATCACTGCTGAAATCAACGTAATAATACCGCCAATCCACCAAACTACTGTTGAACGGTCCTTATTCAATTCTTCGGTCGCACAAGATACTGGTACTTCTAACATTGCGATTGATGACGTTAGGGCGGCAATAAGCATTAATACAAAGAACAAAATACTGATAACAATGCCCATCGTACCCATGGTATCAAACATCGCAGGTAATACATTAAACACTAACGTATCAGAGCTAAGCAGGGCACCGGCAGCGTCATAAATTTCAACGCCATTTTTCTGTGCCACGAACATCGCAGGTAAAATCAGTAGGCCCGCACCAAATGCAACACCAGTATCGAGCAATGCGACTTGCACGGCTGTTTTTGGAATGTTGGTATCTTTACTTAAATATGAACCATATACCATCATCGCACATACGCCCAACGATAATGAGAAGAACGCTTGACCCATCGCACTGATCATTAAGTCTGAAGTTAGGTGTGAGAAGTCAGGAATAAGATACATTTCAAGACCTTCACTCGCGCCATCGAGTGTTAAGATATAAGCTGTCAGCAAACCAAATAAGATGAACAGTAATGGCATTAAACGTGAAGACCAGCGTTCGATACCATCGGTAACGCCGCTTTTAACAACGTTGATAGTCATTAACATGAAGATAACCATCATCACCAAGTTACGTTCTGTACCAAATGCATTCACCCATTCTGCCGCAGTATCAAGACCGATAAGTGTAAACAGTGGAGAAAGTAATGAACCTAATAACCAGCCTGCAACAATTGCGTAAAAGCTTAAGATCATTGATACCGCAACCATACCTGCTATACCTAAACCTGCAGCCGCCATTTTTTGTTTTGGGCAAATAGATTGGAGTGATTTGATTGGGTTGGCTTGACCGTGACGACCAATTGTTAGCTCTGCAACGAGTAATGGGTAAGCGAGAATAAACACCATTAATAAGTAAACAAGTAAAAATACAGCCCCGCCGTTACTCGCTGCTTGTGTAGGGAAACCCCAAATATTACCGACACCGACTGCTGAACCTGCTGCTGCCATGATGAAGCCGAATCGAGACGAAAATTGTGCTCTTGAACCTGTTGCCATTTTTATTCCAACGTATTTCTTGCCGAGTAAGTGGTTAATTTTGAGAATTGTGTACATGGTCGATCGTGGTGTAAACCTTTGTGTACACATGGTCAAAATTAGATTTCAATTGTATTGGTGACAAGTAGAACAGTTTTATCGTATTATTAAAAGCCCGAAGGGCATATGTTTCATTTATTCGTGTGTCATCAGTTTATAATTTAATCAATTTATTAATATTAAGCTTATCTGACTCATCTGAATCTTTATATTCAATATATAAAACTTCAGTGGCCTGCCGTGGTGTTGTCTCGGCTCTTACTCTCATTCTCTAACCAGTTGAATTTGATAACCTATGATTTTCTCCAAACTTAATAGTAAAACATGCCATTTTTCCGCTCAAAAAAAGGGATTAATGGCTTCAATAATGGCTTCTTGTTTATTTGCATTACTGCCCTTGTATGTACAGTTCCAACCAAACTGGCCAGAAACAGGTGTTGCCGGAGGCGCTGGTCATTGGCTAGCCGGGCAAAGAATTTTGTGGAGCTCCGTCATTATGCTATTGGGTTTAATCGTAGTAGGGCGAATATCATTGTTGTGGGAACAATTAAAACAATGGCGGTTATGGCCTCGCTTTTTACTCTCTGCTTGTTTAATTGCGCCACAGTTTTGGATTTTTATCTGGGCGCCGCTACAGGGTGAAATACTGTCTGTGGCATTAGGCTATTTTGCGCTACCTCTGATCTTGGTTGCGGTTGGTTATTTTGTCTATGGTGAGCAATTAACCCGTGCACAGTTACTTGCATGCAGCATTGCTGCTTGTGGTGTTGTTTATGCCTATGTCATTGCTGATGGCATCTCTTGGATTGTGTTTGTTATTGCTTTAGGTTATCCGCTGTACTTTATGAATCGCCGACGTTACCCAATGGCGAGCGATCTGGTATTCACCTTAGACAACATTTTTTTACTGCCAGTTGCACTGCTTGGTATGCTTTATTTACAACCCTTTAATGATTGGCTACAAATCGACGTCTGGTCTTGGGCTTATTATTTAGGACTCGCGATTACAGGCACACTACCGATGCTATTATTTTTATACGCCTCACAAATGCTCCCACTTAGCCTGTTTGGTTTATTGACTTATTTAGAGCCGACATTAGTTTTTTGTGTCGGCTTATTACTTGGTGAGCGCATTGAACTAATCCAATGGCCAATCTATGGGGCTATTATGCTTGCCTTGGTATTAATTGCAGTAGATAGTTATAAACGACGCGGTTAGTACGATATTGGAAATAATGAATGTGCAAATTAGGAATGGATTGATCTAAGCCATATTTGGACATTACCAATTTACGGCGACAAACTTGTTTCTATTCTATCGCTAACTTTTAGTATCCCAAAATGCAATCAGGCACTGCTTATCGCAGTGTCTGAGGTGCAAGGAAATGGACAATAGTGAGCGCTACGTCATTTTTGCCGCAAATGCCCCGTTTGCTTGTCGATGCGTAAAATCGATATATCTACCCGAACCATAGAAACTATATATTATCCACTATCTCGCAATTTCAATCAGGTAAAAGCTATTCTTAGTAGGTATAATTTATACGAATTCTTAGTTGGGTATCAAAAGAAAATGAATGCAGTGAAGCACCATGAACGACAGATAAAGAAAGTGTGTGATTTTATAGACGGAAACTTAGATGAAGAGTTCTCGCTTGAGCAGTTGAGTGCGGTAGCAGCCAGCTCTAAGTACCATTTTCACCGCATCTTTAAGTCGTTTATGGGAATCAGTACCATACAATATGTCCTGTTATCACGATTGAAGCGAGCTTCTTTCAGGTTAGCGTTTGAGTCAGAGTGCAGTGTTACTGACATTGCTTTTGAAGCGCACTTCGAAAGTCTTGAAGCCTTTTCTCGTGCGTTTTCTAGAGTTTTTGGACAAACGCCGTCCCAGTTTAGGAGTCAGCCAGAGTGGCGATCTTGGCACTCAAAATATGAATATCAACCACCCATAACAGGAGAAAGTACGATGGATGTAAAAGTCGTAGATTTCGATAAAAGAGAAGTAGCATTAATTGAGCACAAAGGTAGCCCTCAACTAGTCTATGCGACAGTTGCAAAGTTCATCAATTGGAGAAAAGCAACGGGGTTGTCTCCAGTAAAAACCAGTGAAACATTTGGTATTCCTCATTCTGATCCCAATGATACTCCTGATAAAGAGTTCCAGTTCGATATATGTGGTTCACATCAAGGCAATGTTCCAGAGAACAACTATGGTGTTAAATCTGGAGTAATCCCAAGTGGCAGATGTGCTGTTGCAATTCACAAAGGAAGACATGACTCTATTGGCGAAACCATGTGCGGCTTGTATCAAAAATGGTTGCCTGATAGCGGCGAAGAATTAAGAGATTTCCCTTGCTTCTTTCGCTATCTGAACTTTGTTCATGAAGTGGATGAGTGTGAGTTGTTGACGGAGGTCTATCTGCCCATAAAGTAGCTACTAGTTCCGAGCGGTGGTCAGAATAACGATGCAAAATATGGTCACTGCTGACTTGTTGCGCAACACACCTTTCAGGGAGTTTCCTTTCACCGCCTCTCTGCTGCGAGCCATTAGCACAAGTACAGCGATTTTAGTTGCATGATTTGCCGATGAGTATTTGCACTAAATTGCAATGGGGCATAAGTGAATTACAAAATAGATAAACCTTCCGCTGCTGCTTGAGGTGTCCTTAGCTCATTTTTCAGACACTCACCGCTGACGTGTTGTTAGTCACGATAACGGGTTTGCTAATGGGCAGTGTTGCGTATCGTGTCTATAGTTATCATAGAGTAACCTCCTGCATACCCAATGACTTAAATGTAAATAACTGTGCGTCTTCAGGGTATCTGTAACCCAAGGTTGGAGAACCGTTCATGGCAAGCTTTATAGAGTCTACCGATCTATTTGACATGGCTGAACAATATCCATTCAGCGATGTGCACTTCTGGCGAGACCCAGAAACACAATTACAAGCAATCATCGCCATTCATAGTACTCAATTAGGCCCTGCTATTGGTGGCTGTCGAATGATTAATTACCCTTCAACTCAAGCTGCGGTTAAAGATGCATGCTGCTTAGCGGCTGGCATGAGCTATAAAACAGCAATCAATCGACTGCCTTTTGGTGGGGGGAAAGCGGTTATTTTAAAACCTGCACATTTAACGGATCGTAAGGCGTTATTTACGTCGTTTGGCCGCTTTGTCGAAAGTTTAAATGGTCGCTATATTACGGCAATGGACAGTGGTACGACGATTGATGATATGGATATTATCGCCAGCCAAACCAAGCATGTTATGTGTACCACAACCGCAGGATTAGCCTCGGGAGATCCATCACCCCATACGGCGAAAGGCGTTTATTACGGTATAAAAGCGGCAGTGAAGTTTAAGCTACAACAGGAGTCGCTTACGGGGCTTCATATTGCTATTCAAGGGGTGGGTAATGTGGGTTATGCATTAGCTAAGCTACTGCATAATGATGGCGCTAGGTTAACCGTCGCCGATCCAAATAAACAGGCTACACAGCGACTTATTCATGAATTTGACGTGGATGTTGTGGCTGGTGACGCGCTTTATGCTGTTAATTGTGATGTCTTTTCACCGTGCGCATTAGGTCAAGTCATTAATACGAGTTCTATCGCCCGATTAAATACCTCTATCGTTGCAGGTTCTGCAAACAACCAATTACAGAGCCGCAGTATGATTGATGCGTTGGCAGCAAAGGGGATTTTATATGCGCCAGATTATGTCATTAATTCTGGTGGCGTATTGCAAATTACCTACTTAAATAAACCCGATGTGATGCAGCATAAAGTGGCTGCGTTGTATGACACATTACTGGATATATTTACCCAAGCAGAGCAACAAAATAGGTCGACGGTTGATGTTGCCAATGGTTTAGCTGAAAAGATACTAACGGGACCATTCGCAGGAGCTAATTATGAATAAAAATACGGTCAAGGCTGAAAATATATTCCGTGTCGGTTATACCCAGTATCTGGATGAAACAGGCAGACTATCAGAATCGTTACAACAGATTTCTATCGCGGGCGTGAGCAGTGAATTACTTGTTGAACTTTACCGTTGGATGTTATTTACCCGTACTTTTGATTGCAAAGCAATTGCGCTGCAACGTACTGGGCGTCTTGGCACTTATGCCTCATGCCTTGGTCAAGAAGCGGTCGGCGCTGCAATTGGTAAAGCGATGCGTAAAGAAGATGTGTTTATTCAAGCTTACCGCGAAACGGCCGCGGTTCTTATTCGAGGCGTAAAACCGGAAGAGATCTTGATGTATTGGGGTGGTGATGAACGTGGTATGGACTTTCAGGGGCCGCGAGAGGATATGCCTTGTACCATCCCAATTGCGAGCCAATGTTGTCATGCTATTGGTATCAGTTATGCGATGAAGTTACGAAAAGAACCACGTGTTGCTGTTGTTGTTTGTGGTGACGGGGCAACATCCAAAGGTGATTTTTATGAATCCATTAATGCTGCAGGCGTCTGGCAGCTCCCTGTCGTCTTTATTATCAACAATAATCAATGGGCTATTTCTCTGCCGCGTGATGATCAATCGAGTTGTGCAACGCTAGCGCAAAAAGCCATTGCAGGCGGTATCAGTTGCGAACAAGTTGATGGCAATGATGTTATTGCTTGTTATATCAAAATTAAGGACGCTATCGACAGAGCCAGAGAAGGCCTGGGCCCTCATCTGATTGAAACCATTTCTTATCGTTTATCCGACCATACTACCGCCGATGATGCGTCTCGATATCGTGATGAAGATAACGTCGGAGAGGCTTGGCAGAAAGAACCCATGACGCGATTACGAAGTCTACTCCTAGATGAATTGATTATTGATAACACAGGTGTAGAGCAGCTAGAAAAAGAGTGCAGTGACGAAATTGACGCTGCTGTAGAGCGTTATCTTGCCATTCCAGCCGCGTCGCCAACCGCGATGTTTGAATATTTGTATGAAACCTTGCCCGACCATTATTTAGATCAACTAGAACAAGTAAGAAACACAAGTTTGCAGGGAGGTGAAGAATGAAAGACATGACACTCATTGATGCAGTCAATAACGCCTTGTTCGATGCTATGGCAGAAGATAAAAATGTCATCTTACTGGGCGAGGATATTGGTGCTAATGGTGGTGTGTTTCGCGCGACGGAAGGACTACAGTCTGAGTTTGGTCGTGAACGCGTCATTGATACCCCATTAGCGGAATCACTCATTAGCGGAATGGCAATCGGTTTAGCGGTACAAGGCATGAAACCCGTAATCGAAATCCAATTTATGGGCTTTATTTATGCCGCGTTCGATCAGTTTTTATGTCATGCAGGACGAATGCGCAATCGTACGCGTGGTCGCTTAACTTGTCCTATGGTATTGCGTGCGCCTTATGGCGGTGGGATCCATGCGCCAGAGCATCATAGTGAAAGTACTGAAGCTATCTTTGCGCACCTTCCTGGTATACGTGTTGTCATCCCATCTTCTCCCGGACGTGCTTATGGTTTATTGCTTGCTGCTATCCGCGATCCCGATCCTGTGGTGTTTTTAGAACCGAAACGTATTTATCGATTACAAACTGAATCCGTCGAAAATAATGGTAAAGCACTGCCGTTAGATGTGTGTTTTACCTTGCGTGAAGGTTCGGACGTGACCTTAATTAGTTGGGGGGCGATGTTATATGAAACGTTGCAGGCTGCGGATCAGCTAGCAGAACGTAATATATCTGCTGAAGTAATCGATCTTGCTACTATTAAACCGATTGATAAAACCACGATATTAAGCTCAATTGAAAAAACGGGTCGCTGTGTGATCGTATCAGAAGCTGCGCGCAGTGGTGGTGTTGCGTCAGAAATTGCAGCCATTATTGCGGAGGAAGGGCTGATGACGTTATTGGCACCCGTCATGAGAGTGAGTGGTTATGACACCATTATGCCACTGGCTAAAATGGAAAAATATTATATGCCAAGCGTTGAGAGAATTATTTCCACCGTTAATAACGTCATGGAGTTCTGATGCATATATTCAAATTACCTGATTTAGGGGAAGGGCTACCCGAAGCTGAGATTGTTGAATGGTTTATAAAACCCGGTGATGTGGTGACGGCAGACCAGTTAATGGTGTCGATGGAAACGGCAAAGGCAATTGTTGAGATCCCGTGCCCAGAGTCCGCTACCGTAGTGAAACTGTATGGGCAAAGCGGTGACATTATTCATACTGGCGATCCGCTTGTTGAGTTCTCTGAAGAGGGCGTGACATTATCGAGCAAAGCAGTGGCAAAAACCGAACAGCCTAAAGCGTCGACATCTGTGGTGGGAGAGCTGCATACATCCGAAAGTAAGTTAAAAGAGACGGCGCAATCGGTATCGGGGAACAGTATTGGGGTGAAAGCTACCCCCGCAGTACGGGCATTAGCGCATCGGTATAATATTGATTTAGCGATTGTGACACCGTCCGGTGCACACAGCACTGTTACTGCAGCAGATGTAGAGCGTGTAGTAAAAATATTTGCGGACGTAGGTGAGCTAGTCCCATTGAAAGGTGTGCGTCGCAGTATGGCAAAAGCGATGACGCAAGCGCATGCCGAAGTTGTCCCTGTCACGATACATGATGATGCGAATGTGTCTACTTGGTTTACTCAAGGTGATATCACAGTACGACTGATTCGTGCAATGGCGATCGCCTGTGAAGCGGAACCAACATTGAATGCTTGGTATGACAGCCATTCGATTGGTCGTCGTATTATTAAATCGATGCATTTAGGTTTGGCCGTTGATACTCAAGATGGTTTATTCGTCCCCGTGATCCGAGATGCACAAAGCTATAGCGCAGAGGCGATGCGCGACAAAATTAATACCCTCAAAGAATTGGTATCACAACGCAAAATTGCGGCGGATGATTTACGCGGTAATACCATCACCTTATCTAACTTTGGCAGTATGGTGGGTAAATATGCCAATCCTATTGTTATGCCTCCCACTGTTGCAATTTTAGGTATTGGGCGTTTATTTCAGCAGTTGGCTTACATGAAACCGGGTGATGGGAAGGGCGATATTATTGAGCATACCTTATTACCCTTGTCTTTAACCTTTGACCATCGTTCAATTACGGGTGGTGAAGCGGCTCGATTTTTAGCGGTGTTAATGGCTGATTTAGCCCTAGATAGTTAATATGATATGGCGAATGTAAGTGAGCCAGATTGAAAGTAACATTTATCGGAGTGAAGAGTGATGAAAACGACTTCAACCAAGTTTCCTTTGCGTATTTTAACTGCGACTTGTTTATTTGACGGCCACGATGCTGCGATTAATATTGTACGGCGGTTACTGCAGGCTCGGGGAGTTGAAGTCATACATTTAGGTATTAACCGTTCGGTTCATGATGTTGTCACCGCAGCATTACAAGAAAATGTTGATGCTATTGCAATGAGCTCTTATCAGGGCGGACATAATGCTTATTTTAGCTACTTACTATCGAGTCTTGCCGACGTTAGGGCTAAGCCCGCTATATTTATTGGCGGCGGTGCGACTATTACCGCTGATGAAGCAAGGGCATTAGAAGAACAAGGTGTTTCGCGTGTTTACACCAGTGCGGATGTACTTTGTTTAGACGAGATGATCAGTGATTTATTACAACGCTTAATCGCGGTGAAGCCCAAACACCAAGCAAAATTCAATGTAAAAAAATCAGCTGTTGAATCTGCAACCGATATGTATTTGGGACAATTAATCACGGCTATAGAGCAGGGGGAAATTAAAAGTCCAAGTCGCATTACAGCGGCTTCTGTCACGTCCGCTAAAAAATCGCTGGTGGTGGGGATCACAGGGACAGGTGGTGCGGGAAAAAGTACGTTTAGTGATGAATTATTACGTGCGTTATTGCAGCTCTATCCTGATATCAACATTGCGTATTTAGCCGTGGATCCCAGTGGGCAAAAAACCGGAGGTGCCTTGTTAGGCGATCGTATTCGCATTAATACCTTGCCACATGACCGTTTGTTCATGCGTTCTATTGCCACACGACAAGCGAATGTATCGGTGAGCCAGTCATTGCAAACTTGTGTGCCAATGTTAATCAATCAAGGTTTTGACCTCGTGTTAATTGAAACTGCGGGTATTGGTCAAAGTGACAGTGCGATTGTTGATATGGTGGATTTCAGTCTTTACTTAATGACCAAACATTATGGCGCCAGCAGTCAATTAGAAAAAATTGAGATGTTACAATTTGCCGATGTTGTGGTGCTAAATAAAGCAGATCAGCAAGGGAGTGAAGATGCGTACAATGCTATTCAACAGCAATGGCGTTTTAACCAGCAGCAAGCGCAGGCTACAAATGGCGAATTACCTATTTTCCCTGTTGTTGCCAGCCATTATAACGATCATGGTTTTAGTCGTTTTATGGCATTTTTGATGACGAAGCTGAGTTTTACACCAGAGGCCGGTTTAAAGTCGTATTACCAACAAATACTGACAAAATATCCTCGTTATGATTGGACGTTAACAGAAAGTCAATTACAGTTGCAAACCCCTGATTATCTCACCGCTATTTATAACCATTATGTACAAGTCACAGATCAAAATAAGCAGAAAATAGAACAAGTACGTCAACTGCATAGTTGCTATCAAATGTTGAGTGATCTGGGTGATCCTTGTTTACCTCCTAAGTTAGGCCGCTATCCGCAAGCTGATTTAGAGAGTAACATCGATGCGGATAGTTTTTTAGTGACAGATGCATCTTTGAAGGTGTTATTACCACCGTTACGGTTACGTTATAACAAACTACTTGCGCAGTTAACAGTGCCACTTAGGCATGCACTATTAGCTTGGTTTAGAGACGATGAAGAATTAGCGTTAAAACGTATCGAAGATGGGGTTGATACAATTGGTTCCCATCAAACCTTTGGTGAGCATAAAGACCATTTTGTTAGCTTAAGTGGTACCGTGATCCCACATGTAGCCAGACCAAACGAAAATCACTGGGATAACATTACGGCATTTCTGCTTAATGAGAATATCCCTGGTCACTTTCCTTATACCGCGGGTGTATTTCCAACACGACACAATGATGAAGACCCGACGCGAATGTTTGCGGGAGAAGGTTTACCCGAAGATACCAACAAACGTTTTCATTATTTAATTAAAGGCCAAAAGTCGATTCGGTTATCTACGGCATTTGATCCTAATACTTTGTATGGACATGATCCTGCAATAAGCCCGGATATATGCGCCTGTATTGGTATGTCTGGGGTGTCTATTGCAACGCTTGATGATATGAAAGTATTGTATTCAGGTATTGATTTATGCGATGCCGGTACTTCGGTATCAATGACGATTAATGGTCCTGCGCCGATATTGATGGCTTGGTTTTTACATACTGCCATTGATCAGCAAGTCGAGTTGTATTTAACACAAGCGAACTTATGGTCAAAAGCCCATAAACAGATTAAAGCTTATTTTTCATCTTGCGGTATTACAGCTAAGCAAAGACCTATTTACCGTGACGTATTACCTGAAGGTCATAATGGTTTAGGGCTCGCGCTATTAGGTATTTCAGGACAAGTATTGATGGTCGAATTACTTGGATTGCAGGATGAATACATAACGCTTAAACAAGCCACTTATAATAAAGTCAGGGGGACATTACAAGCCGATATTTTAAAAGAAGAAATTGCTCAGAATGAATGTATTTTCTCATTGGATTTTGCGCTGCAATTAATGGCTGATATGCAGGGCTATTTTAGTGCGAATGCTATCGATAAATTTTATCCCGTCTCGGTTAGTGGTTACCATATTGGTGAAGCGGGAGCGAATCCGATAACCCAATTAGCCTTTACATTGGCCAATGGGTTTACTTTGATCGAATATTATTTAGCGCAAGGATTGAAGATCAACGATGTGGCACCAAGGCTCAGCTTCTTCTTTAGTAATGGTATGGATCCTGAATATGCAGTGATAGGGCGGGTTGCTCGCCGGATATGGGCTCGCACATTAAAATCCGTTTATAATGGTAATGATCGCAGCCAGAAATTGAAATATCACATTCAAACATCGGGGCGCAGTTTACAATCGAAAGAGATAGATTTAAATGATATTCGCACCAGTTTACAAGCCATTTATGCACTTTGTGATAATTGTAATAGTTTACACACGAATGCTTATGACGAAACTATCACAACCCCGACTGAAAATTCTGTTTATCGTGCGTTATCGATTCAATCCATTATTAATCGTGAGTTTGGGTTAAATAAAAATCAAAACCCACTGCAAGGCAGCTATGTCATTGAGCTGTTAACCGATCTTGTCGAAGAAGCTGTATATTCTGAATTCAATCGCTTAGCACGACGAGGTGGTGTGTTGGGGGCGATCGAAACGGGCTATCAACGCGCTCAAATTCAACAGCAAAGTATGTATTATGAGACATTAAAAAGTACAGAGAAATTTGATATGGTCGGGGTTAATTGCATGTCTAGAAGCCATGGACACAGTGATGGAACTGACACAGTGAAGATGAGTGAAAAACAGCTAGTGCGTTGTCCTGACGTAAAGAAAAAACAGCAAATTGAGGCTATATCACAATTCCATAAACAGCATAAGGAACGCAGTGAATGCGCATTGGTGTCGATGAAAGTCGCGCTATTATCAAGAAGTAATAGCTTTGGAGCATTAATGGATGCAGCACCTACGGCTAGTTTGTCGCAACTGGCGGATATCCTATATTTAGTTGGTGGTAAATACCGTCGAAATATGTAGAGAATCGATAAAACTCACACATTGATCGCCATTACATCGGCTTTAAATCTTAATATGGAAAGCAATATTGTTTGTTTGATTATGTGACGAGTTTCAAATGAAAGCTTGCATTGCTGTTTTTTTATGTTACATTGGTCACATCTTCTCGAGAAGATATAAAAATGCTCAAAGGATGAGTCCGTTAAACCGCCTCCAAGGAACCGAGATCAACTGAGCCATTTGGTTCTATTTATGATTAATGATTTAGAAGGTGACACTTATGAAAAATTCAGTACCTACAGCCCCAGTTTTTGGTGATTTATATAACTCAAAATTCACTTACCCAAGACACTTAGGTTACTAATTTCCTAGGAATTCAGAATTGAACGCCATCTATTTATAGATGGCGTTTTAGTTTCTGGTATTCTACGCCTGCCCATTATATTCTTATCTCTTACCTGTTTTTTATTATCAATATTTTAAAACACCGCATTCTGCTGTAATTCTGGTTATACTGGTGAGCTAAAATGCGAGTTACGATCAGGAATTGATCGTTTAGTCTTTAAACAGAGGAGTGTTGTTTTGACTCAGTTTCGTCCTTGTATTGATTTACACCAAGGTAAAGTAAAACAAATTGTTGGTGGTAGCTTGAATGATCAAGGTGCTGCGACTAATTTTATCAGTCAATATGACGCGGCGTATTATGCCGATATTTATCGTCAACATGATTTACGCGGTGGCCATGTGATTGCATTAGGCCCAAATAATGAAACGGAAGTGCTAAAAGCATTAGATGCATGGCCTCAAGGATTACAATTCGGTGGTGGTGTTAATTCATCTAATGCCGCGCAGTATATAGCGGCTGGTGCGTCTCATGTCATTGTCACATCATATCTGTTTGATGGTGATGAATTTAGCTGGGAAAAGCTAGCACAGTTAAAAGCATTAATTGGAAAAGAGCATTTAATTTTAGATCTGAGTTGTAGAAAAACAGCTCAGGGTTGGTATATTGCAACGAACCGTTGGCAAACAATCACGAGCACAGTCATTAATGCAGACACACTAGCGCAACTTTCTGAGCATTGTGCCGAATTTCTGATTCATGCTGCTGATGTTGAAGGATTGCAGAATGGCATAGATCAAGAACTTGTTACTTTACTTGGGCAGCATACAAGAATACCGGTGACTTATGCTGGTGGTGCTCGCAGTATTGATGATCTTGCTTTAGTCGAGCAATTATCAAAGGGTAAAGTTGATTTAACGATTGGCAGTGCGTTAGACATATTTGGTGGTTCTGGTATTACATTACAGCAGTGCATTGATTGGAATAAAAATCATTAATATTTATTAATATGGCAGGTTTTATGACGTTTATGCCGATAAAATCTGCGATATAATGCTGTTTAATCATTATCAATAATTGATAGTGTGATGAAAATCAATGTTCAATATGATTTTCCATATGTATAGTATAAACATCTTTTAAATACCTATTTATTCTACTAAAATGTCATCTCAGTTTTGTTTTGTGGTTTATTATGAGTGGTATTAAAGTTTCTGTAGATCGTATTCAAGTGGGTAATTACGTTAAGTTACCTTTAGGTTGGTGCGATCATCCCTTTATGTTCAATAATTTTAAAATCGATACTCAAGAAAAATTGCTGCTCATTCGTAAGCTTGGTATTGCGCACGTTACTGTTTATCCACAACGCAGCGATAATGGCTTATTGCCTCCACAAACTTCAAATGCTAAACAACAAGAATCTTCAGATATGATTGATGTAGATCTAGAACTGGCTAAACGTGAGTTGTGGGAACGCAAACAGAAAAAAATCGAAGAATTAAAAACTCATCGCCGCAAAATAACTAAAACAGAAAAAAACTTTCAATCAGCAATGATTCAAGTGCGTTCTGTTATGAGTAAACTATCGAGTCGCCCTCTTAATGCGATTGATGAAGCAGAACAACTCATCGGAGATATGGTTGAGTCCCTACTAAAAGAAGAACATATCGTTTTACATTTGATGAGTGAAACTAAAGAAAATGAAAATATTTATTACCATTCATTAAATGTATCAGTGCTCGCAATGCTTGTTGCTAAAATGAAAAAGTTAGATGCTAATGCCATTAAAACTATCGGAATGGGCGCGCTTTTTCATGATATGGGTAAGTTGAAAATACCCCCGCAAATCCTGCGTAAAAAGACAGAACTAACCAACGTAGAGCAAAATTTTTTAAGGTTACATCCTAAATATGGGCTAGATCTTGTTAATTTAGTGGATACATTCCCTGAAGCCGCTAAGTCTATTATCGCACAGCATCATGAGCTATTAGATGGTAGCGGTTACCCTAAAGGGTTGAAAGGCTCTGATATAGACCCATTCACTCAGCTTGTTAGTGTTGTGAATAAATATGACACACTTTGTCATCCGAACGATATAACCAAAGCAAGAGTACCGTCGAATGCCTTATCTTGGCTATATAAAAATAGCGCGAAGAAGTATAATCAAAGTGATTTAAAACTGTTAGTGAAGGTGTTGGGAATTTACCCTCCGGGTAGTGTTGTACGATTATCAAATGATCAGGTAGGACTGGTACTGTCAGTGAATTCAGATAGATTATTGTATCCTAACATCCTTATTTATGACGCTGAAGTACCTCGAGCTGAAGCCCCGATCATTGATCTTGAAGAGCGTGAACTCTCAATTACAGGTGTCATTAAACCGGATAAATTGCCTGAACATATTTATGAATACTTAAACCCGAGAAGTCGCATTAATTATTATTTTGAAAGTGCGAAAAATAATAATTAATTAATAGGTTTATAATTAAAGCATTTACACTATAATTGCAGCTCGCTTAATCCAAAAGGTGTCCAGACTTGAATACGCAACAACGTGGTTTTACTCTTATCGAATTAGTCATTGTTATTATGATTCTCGGGATATTATCTGCTACCGCTGTGCCCCGATTTTTGAACTTAGCTGATGATGCTGATATCGCCGTTGTTGAAGGAACAGGTGGCGCTTTAAAAAGTGCAGTAAACCTTGCGCACAGTAAGTGGTTAATTATAGGTTCTCCGGCTGATTTTGATGCTCGAAATGATTTACCATTGTATGGGGCGGGTTTGGATGGTCAAATTGATCTTAATACTGCTGGGTGGCCTGCGCAGAGCTATTCAGGTTCAGATACAGTATTAAACGCTGATAATGCAGCTGATTGTACTTCTTTGTGGAATGCAATTTTAAACACTGGCAGTGATGAAATTGATGAGTCTGCAACGAGTGAACCATATGTTGTTGAATATATAAATAATGGTATTTGTCATTATAAGTGGAGTAAAAAGACTGAACTATACATTCGTTATGATTCTAATACTGGCGATGTGAGTGTTCATGTATCGTAATATTACGGACACTGATGGTGACGGTGTTATTGACAGCCTTGATGTATTTTGGCCGGACGAGATCTAGGGTAGAAAATGATGCACATTCATATAAACCGCTTATCTCTCTGTGCGTCTAAATTAGATACTCCCTGGATCTTGTTGAAATAATATCAACGCTTGTTTTAATTCAGGCCTTGCATAGCGTTTAAAATGCTCAATCAGAGCCTGCTGATTATCCCCGAAATCTTCTGAATAAATTTACCGCATAATGAATTAGTTGATTATGCCGAATGTGGCGTGATATCTAGAATAAAATCATCCACTTTGGATTGTATGAAATGCATTATAAAACAATAACATCAAATCTGCTGAATTAACCACCATAAATTTATTTACAAACGCTTACATAAAGCTCCATGATTTCAATTTAGAATGCATCTTTGCTAACACTAAACGACATGTTCGGTGTATTTGTAATCATAGAGAGGATGTCAATGACATTAGTACAATCGACAGCTATGGCTGTTTTATTATCTGTTTTCCTAACTGCTTGTGGCGGCGGTGGCGGCGGTGGTTCTACGACTACTAAAGGGAGTCATACGAAGGATACAGATGGTGATGGTGTTATTGATAGCCTTGATGCATTTCCGAATGACAAAGATGAAACAAAAGACAGTGATGGTGATGGCGTAGGTGATAATGCCGATGCATTTCCGAATGACCGGACGAGATTTAGGGTTGAAAATGATGCTCATTCATACAAACCAAAATTTGATGCTGGCTTTAGCTATATAGTTAATCTTAACGATGATGCTAATACAAAAACTGAAAAGGTAGAAAATATCGCGAGGCTGGTAAATGAAGCTTACGATAACACAGTGCAAAAGATAATTGCTGGTATTGCAGATAAATCGGGGGATAGCCCGTATAGCACGTTGGGAGAAGCAGTCGCAACCTGGAGTTCTTTGTCGAAGAACAAATTTTATTATACTGATCACAAGGGTGTAAAGTACTCTTTTTCTTTGGTCGAGTATAATAATGAGTCTTCTTTTTCAGTTATGATTAGCAGCAATGATAAGTTCACAGTACCTAATTCTGAATTTTTTAAGAACGAAATTTTAGAGTCCAATACTGATGATTCGGTCGATCGTAAGTTGAAACGATTTTCTTATCATTCTGATAAGCCTAGGGCTGTAACTGTAATAATTAAGGTTAACTACGGGACTGTATCGATGATCTGGTCGAGTAACCATATAGCAACACGTAAAAATTTAGCTGGAATACAAGCTCTAATGAACATTTCAGAATCTACCGCCAACTATTCTATTTCTAACACTAGCTCGAATGGTATCCCAGAAATTCCTCTCGGCTATATTGAATTTAATAAAAATTCTGCTGAACTTGAATTTAAGGATGATCTATTAGATGCAAGCGTTAAAGCGCATTATAATCAAAATAAAGACATATTAGAGTGGATTAAATAAACAACGTCTCTTTGTACGTCTAAATTAGTCATCATGGCTGATTTAGACGCCAATCATATTTAAAATAGATACTCCCTGGATCTTGTTGAAATAATATCAACGCTTGTTTTAATTCAGGCCTTGCATAGCGTTTAAAATGCTCAATCAGAGCCTGCTGATTATCCCCGAAATCTTCTGAATACCACTTGTAAATACTTGAAACTTCTAAATCGTCACCTTGAATTGAAACGCCTCTTGGATGATTGATATAAGCATAAGCACCTGCAGTTAATAGTTGTTCGGTATTACTTGCCATAAATGCTGTGGCAGATAAGTTTGGGCAACCATAACTGGCACAGTTTACGGCATAATGGATACGTGGATCTTGCCAAATAGGGCGTAGTATTTCATGTTCTATATCATTTAAGCTGAGCGTTTGACCATTGACTGTCACCGCATCATCATCCCAAGGGCCGAATGAAAAGAAACGACCTCCTAATTTTGTAATGGATTTAACCGGATAATTCTCCAGAATCAGTTGTACTGTCTCTGCATTATATAAGTTTATCCAGTAGGCTTGTTGCTGTGCTTTAGTGTGTTGCAAGGGGTTGATGTTTTGCAGTTGAACGAGATATTGGTTGAGAATTACTTTGTCTGCATTAGTCACGTTTTTGTAATTAAACAAGTTAATCGCATTCTTATCTTTATCCACGATTAAATAGCGATTTAAAATATATTGCCATTGACTGTGGTCGATATCCTGCGATGTGACTTCATTACTTTTATTCCAGTAGACCGTCGTTGTAGCCATAACATTAATAGAGTAGAAACCACTAAATAATATGATTAGTAGCCCAATAACTATACGTGTTTGTGGCATTAATAATGTTAAATTGTGGGTCATATTGATACCTGCCTTTGTATTTATATTTACTTTATTATTTAGTCATTTAATGACATTGTTTTACGTTTTTTTACTGTGTTCGCCGTATACACATGGGCTATTTTTGGCTATCTTCCGCACTTCACATTTTATTAATGCATAATTATTATTGTTTGGAGTATTAGTGGTTTATAAGAGTATTTTTTCCTCGTTATTGTCTTCGGCATTACTCGTGACAAGCAAGGTGAGTGCAGAAGATGTTGTCGATATAATGACTGAAAATAATGGCATGGAAAGGCCAGCGTTTGATACTAAAGTCGCGGTAGTTCCTTTAATTATCTCAACTGAAAGATTGGGTACTGCGCTTGGTGTCTCTGGGGTAATCAAACATGCAGGGCAGCCACAAGCATCAATATTTGGTCTTGGTTTATACAGTGATAATAACAGTAATATCAGCTTTATCTCATTTAATAATTATACATTACCCAGTGTAAAACAATGGCTGTTTTCAACAGAATATTACCGTGGTGACTTTAAATCGGGGATATATTTTCTGCCTACGGCAAAGGCGCCTGAAGATACCTTGTTGACTGATGAAATAATCGCTGAAGGTGTCGAATCATCTCTCCGTGTGAATGCAAGATACGTATTACCATGGGGGAGAGGGGTTAACGGTGCCGCGCGTAGCCTTATCCGCCAACGTAGTGAAACAGGGGCTAACCCGCTTGAATTTGGTGTTACAAGCATTAATATAACGCCGTTTAAACAAACGCGAGATGTAGTAGGTTATGATTATTTACCTGACATTTCACAAGGGTTAGAGTTACAATTTGATTGGGATAATCGCGATAGTATTGGTGATACGACGTCGGGTAGCCAAACTCGATTTACTGTACGACGTGACTTTGGTGATGATGACCGTGATAGTTGGACTACATGGCAATTAGATCAAAGCGCTTATGTCCCTTTTGATGGAAACACTTTGTTTAAAGAACAAGTATTGGCATTTAATTATTATCTTGCAGACACACCAACATGGAATAGTGGTTCGGAAGCGAATCAAAAACATCGTCCCCCCTCTTTTGCTGGTATCAAACTTGGTGGTTTTAACCGGCTACGTGGTTATTTACCTGGACAGTTTCATAACCGTAGTGCCGTTATGTATAGTGCCGAATACCGAGTGAAGCCACATTGGCAACCGTTACATAATTTACCATTTTATAACTTTCCTTGGTGGCAATGGTCTGCATTCGTTGAAGCTGGCCAAGTTTTAGATACTTTTGATTTAGTGGAATTACATCGTGATTTGAAATGGACTGCTGGTTTAGGATTACGATTTAACGCTGAAGGTGTGGTTGTACGTATTGATTACGCACAAAGTGAATCAGATAAACAATTATGGTTTATGGTTAACCAAGCATTCTAGCTGTAAAATAATAAAGCCGTAACAGTGTGCCATTTAATCGGATACTGTCACGGCTTTTTAGGTACAGTAATCAGATGTTATTTTTTAAACATTGATTTTAAATCAGCAAACGGATTATAAGTTGCTGATTCCTGATTATTATCACCCGCTTCAACTTCAGTCGCGTACTGATCATGTTCGGTATATTTAGAATGCTCATTGTCATGGCAATATAAGCAAAGCAATTCCCAGTTACTCCCGTCATTTGGGTTGTTACTGTGATCATGGTCCATGTGGTGAACAGTTAACTCTCTTAAGTTAGAATAAACAAATTCGCGGGTACAGCGGCCGCATATCCAAGGGAATAACTTAAGTGCTTTTTCGCGATAACCTTGTTCCATGCGCTTATACGTTACGCTGGTACCTAAAGTATCTGATGACATAGTTGTTCATCCATAATAATAAAAAGGTTATTGTAAAAGTATATCTAACACTGATCAATAGCTATTTTAGTCTGTTCTAGGCTACCAGATTAAAACTGGATCAGGTAAAATATGTACTATTCAAATTACCAGTATTCAATCTTACTTATGTCAGTTTCAAAAATAGATTCAACGGCTCTTAAATATCTGTCAGCCTATTCAGACCAAGTCCAAAGCAAAGTAAAGCTGATGTTAGACAAAGACACGCTTGGTCAATTTTTATTAACTAAGTATCCGAGTACACATTCAATTACCAGTGACAAAAAGTTACGTGAATTTGTCATGGATCTTAAAAATAGTTATTTAAAGAAATCATCGCCTATCAGTAAAATCATTTATGATCCTAAAATTCATGTGGTGAATAACGCGCTTGGTTTACATACTTTTGTATCGCGGGTGCAGGGCAATAAATTAAAGAGTAAAAATGAGATCCGTATTAGTGAAATGTTTAGACGCTGTCCAGAACCTTTCTTGCAGATGATCACAGTGCACGAACTGGCGCACGTAAGAGAAAAGAATCACGACAAAGCCTTTTACAAGCTTTGTGAGCATATGTTGCCTGATTATCATCAGTTCGAATTTGAAATGCGTTTGTATTTAACACAGGTTGAATTTAGAGGCGAGATCTACTAGTTAAGCGCAACTCACAGAGTAAGTGGCTCGATAGAGTCTGCGAAATATTGAGTGACAGTTATTTCATTGTCACTTTACCTCCCACCATTTTATAAGCCGGTGTGCCCCTAATTAATGCGTCTCTTGCAAAGACTTGTTTACAGTTAGGGCAAGTGCAAGGTGTTTCACAATAGTCAGTCACGATCCGCTCTTTAAAGCATTTAACGAGACTGCCTTTACCGCCTTTACGGTATTTAAACAGTAGGGTCTTACACTTACTGCATGATATTTCAACTGTTTGAGTTGGGCCTTTCTTATTCGGTTTTGCCATGTAAATTTTTCGTATATGAAACTAGTATTAAAGTTACGACAGTTTACACGCTTCTGCTTCATCGACAAATCAATAAATATACATATGTATATTCTAAAAATTGTACTTAATGTCTCACTTTTAGTGTTGTCAATGAGCGTGTAATACTTGATTTCGTTATGCTTGTCGTTCAGGATAAGTGATTAGATTAATAAAGGTTATTTCCTCAATGTCGGCGTCGCATAAAACAAAACAAACTTCGAGTCACGCCAAACTTTGGATTATAAGTCTGCTTATTCTCGTCCTATTAAGTGTCGCGCTCATGTTTACATACCGCGAACGCATTATCATGAAGGTTAGCAATCATTTCTCAATTCCCTACGGTGTTAAAGTTGCACAGTTACATGGGTTAACGATTAAATTTGATATGCAACAGCCCTTTTTTATCGATAAAATTATGCTTGATCAAGTTAAGCTAAATGTTGATTATCTGCAATTTGAGCAAGTAATGCAGGATCAAAATACCGCTCAAGTTGGGATTCAAGTTGCTACTGTCGCACCAATATCGCCAGCGCTACCGGATTGGATACCCGATCTTCATATTGAAAATGTAATAGTGCAGGGCATTAATCTCCCCTCTTTACCTGACGTATCAAAAGTAAAAAACCTATCTTTATCAAGCCTAGATTTGGAACAGCTTGGTGTTAACGTGATTGACTTCAAAGAGGTGAATTTTAGATATGCCGATAGTAATGCTGAATTAGGCTTTTCAGTGTGGCAGCAAGATCAGCGGTTATTACTCGCTAAGCTTAACTACGTATTACAAGATACCAAGAATACAGATAACCAGAACTTACTTAAAGTGCAACTGAGCACGGACTTAAGCAAACTTAGTGCAAGCGTTAACCCTATTTTACCAGCGTTTAATACCGAATTTGATGGTATTGCAACGCTTGATGTAAACGTCGACTTACAGCAGATGGAACGAATTTCCTTAAGGTTCTCATTGGTTGACGGGGCCGTGAGTGATGACAAGCAAAAGCTTATAGATAACACTGACCTTGTTGTCGATACGGCGTTAGTACTGGATGATAAAGGGTGGTTGCCTGAACTCGTTAATTTGAAAATAACTGACATTGATCCTATTACGCTGACGGCAAAAACGTGTGCGTCGTTTACTGCATTATTGAGTGTGGAGAAAAGTGTTTGTCAGCCGTTTAGCAACAACGTATCACCAACACTCGTACCTATAGTGATCACGCCAGAATTACCCTTATCTTTACAGGTAGGGATACAAGAACGCGATATTACTCGTTGGAAAGTACAGGCTAAGCAAGCTGCGATGACAGTTATCATGTTTGATAGCATTTCTAACAATAGCTTGGCAGTAAAGATGGATGAGTTGATCTTAACGCCACAATTTTGGCAGAGCAATTGGTCGTTAGCCGTTATAACAAACAGCCGTTATTTCAGTGAGTTGAATGTGCCGTTCCAAGTGATATCGAAAGGTCACATCGAAGTTAAGCCCACGGATACATCGATAAGCACTAAGCTCATCGTTAATAGTGCAACATTAACCGCACATAAATTTAAATACTCAGATATGTCGAGTGAGAATATTAAGGTTTCTTTACTTGACGCTATGACGCTGAATATTAGTAACAATAGCGTATTACCGTTCGACTTTGCTTTATCGACTACGTCATTCAATAACCAATATCAGAATGAATATAAGGTAGATAGATTTTCGGCGCAGCATCGAGGACGTTTTAGCACTAAAAGTGTGAGTGTGAAATCAGATTGGCAATTAGATGATGTGGTAATGAAAAGTACAAATACCGTTACGCTATTAAATTTAACGCCGTACAAAGTTGCAGGGCATTGGCAATACCCTCAGCAAGCCATCCCTTCTTTGGTGACTGATAAATATCCTTTACCCGTGGGGTTATATCTACCTGGGTTGGTGGAAAATAGGCTTGATTATCAGCTGATGTTAGAGGAACAACAGGGTTATTTGACCGCAGGAATATCGGGCGAAGTAACCGCCAATAGCAGTACTTATAATGACATAACGGCCACCGATATTAATGCGAATTGGCGTTGTAAAATTGAGGCGGACAAACCTGATTTAGTGGCATCTTTAAATACCAATTGTCTTATTAACAGCAACATTTCATCTGTTGATATGGGGCCTGTCGTGACTAATGTTAATTTTACTGGCTTGGTTACATTTGCTAATGAACAGTTACAAGTGGCGATTGATAACGCCTCAGCAAATGCGTTTTCTGGTACAGTGTCATTGTCACCATTGTTAATTACCGATTTTGATCATATTGTAGGTCAAGTGCGTGTTCGCAATCTATCTTTACCTGAGGTACTTGAATTATATCAAGTTCCTGGTGTTAAAGTGACAGGGTTATTAAAAGCGGATTTGCCTTTTGTAGCAAAAGGTAGCGCAGTATCAATAATAGATGGCACGATAGAGCAGCAAGGTGCTGGTGGGGTGATCCAAATAAAGGATAACGCCACGATAGATCAGTTAAAGTTAACACAACCGCAGTTGCGTTATGCTTTAGAGCTGTTAGAAAATCTGCATTATGATAGTTTACACAGTGATGTGAATTTTAAGCCGAGCGGAGATACTAAATTAACAATTAGTATTAAAGGGCGGAACCCTAGCGTTGAACGCCCAATTGAATTTAATTATTCTCATGAAGAAAATATATTGCAGCTATTTCGTAGTTTAAGGATTAATGATGCGATGTATGATGCGCTTGATAAAATGAATAACCGATAAGGATATAATATGAAAGCACTGTTATTTAGTGCAAGTTTACTTGTACTTATTGCTGGTTGTACGCCAACAGTACAACTTGCCGTTCCCGATAAGCCAATTGTGATTAATTTAAATGTAAAAATTGATCACGAGATTAAAGTGAAAGTAGATAAAGAGCTAGATGATGTGTTTAGCGATGATGAGTTATTCTAGTCAAATGGAGATTACAATGAAAAGAATTTTTTCAACCTTGATTATTTTAGTCGCTATGTCATTTTCGGTACAGGCGATTGATTTACAAGACGCAAAGAAAGCAGGATTGGTTGGTGAGCAAACGAATGGTTACCTTGGCGCTGTGAAACCAAGCAGTGAAGTGAATGCATTAGTTAAAACGGTAAATGATAAGCGAAAAGCTAAATATCAAGAGTTAGCAACCAAGCACAATGTGTCGGTTCAGGCCATTTCTGTACGAGCAGCGAAAAAAGCGATGTCGTTGACAGAAAAAGGTCAGTTTATTGAATCTTCTCCTGGTCAGTGGAAGAAGAAGTAATACAGGTTTAAAATATACTATAAGCTGGCATAAAGTATTAAGCCCCATTGTGATGTTGTAATAACATGACGATGGGGCTTTTTTGTTTATAAAACACAGCCTTGTAGCTAATTATACCCGTGATGATTTTCAAAGGGACTAAATAGCAAGTTAACTGTATTGTTATCTACACTTTATAACCTGAAAACGTAAGTTGAACTTACACAGTTTACTAGGCAGATTTTTCTAAAGTAATAACAATTGTTACTATGTTTTAGCATATATGGTTAATGTAATGTGTGGTTTTTACACTGCATTAACACTTATCGGTGGCTAATTTTCCTCGTTAATGTGTTATGGAATTACTTAAATACTAGTATGTTACAAACAAAAGGATACACATTATGTTACATAAAGCTGCGTTAACTGTTGCGACTTTATCGATATATTCTGCATTGTTCAGTGCACAAGCGCTTGCTCATGGCTGGTCAGAATATCCAGTAGCGAGACAGAAAATATGTTCAGACCAAGGTGGTATTTGGAGTGGCACGCCACCTAATGCGGCTTGTGCGCAAGCAAAAGACATATCAGGGCCTTACCCATTTGTTCAGAAAAATGAATTTTCCATTAATATCAACGACTTTAATAATATTAAAGCAGTCAAAAATGCGATTCCTGATGGAACCTTGTGTTATGCAAATGATCCTCAGAAAAAAGGAATGGGTGCGGCACATTCGGGATGGAATCGAACAAAAGTGCAGGCGGGAACATTCCAGTATGTGTTTAAGGCTACCGCTCAACATAACCCTTCTTTTTGGCAATTTTATTTAACCAAACCGAATGCTGATCTATCTAAACCTCTTGCATGGGGTGATCTCGAACTTATTCAAGAAGAAGGCAATATATCTGCAGTTGGTGGTAAGTATCACACTAATGTAACTATTCCAACTGACCGAGTGGGTGATGCAGTGTTGTTCGTACGTTGGCAGCGTATTGATGCCGCAGGCGAGGGCTTTTATAATTGTAGTGACATTACGATTGTGAATAATGATGTAACGCCGCCGCCAGTTGATCCGGACCCGGATCCTACTTCACCATATCTTGTGCAGGGTAGTACCTTTATTCCACAAAATATTAGCTTAGACTCTGCATCTGTTGGCGATACGGTTAGCTATAAAGTTTTGAATAAAAATAGTGTTGAACATGCTTCATTCTCCCTCGTAATCACAGACGAAAACAAGAATGATTGGGATCGTTTATTGGCTTCAAACGTGAATGGTTGGTATGAATCAACTAACGATGGCAACGTGTTTATTGGCCGTTGGCACGATGAAATGAATCATTATATGTATTTCAAAAATGACTTACATAGCAACTATTTTAATTCAAAAGATTCTCGTGCATCTGGTGAGTTTTCGATAACGACAGAAGATATTGGTATTGATGCGGTCATATTACCTAAGGTGTTAAAAAATCTGGATGGAGCGAGTGTTGAACACGGTGATTACGTCGTGTTGACTCATAGTGAAAGTGAAGGTGATGCTACTAACGTAGAGTGGTTACAAACGAGTGGCCTACCAGTTCATATGAATATAGGTTCGAATAATGAACTTATTATTAAAACCGCTGATTTACCTAATAGACGTGAAGAGTTCACGTTTAAATTACTGCTCAGTAACAGTAGTGTGACGGATGCAGATGTATATTCTTTTGTGATGGAGCCATCTGACATAACTGAACCGACTGAACCGACTGAACCAGATACTAATACGTGGAGTGCAAGCCAAACCTATACAGCTAAAGATGTAGTGACCTACAAGGGTAAGTCATGGACGGCTCAATGGTGGACTTCTAATGAGGAACCTGGCACCACTGGCCAATGGGGTGTTTGGCGTTAAGCTAAATATCAAGAGCTAGCAGCCAAGCATAATGTGTCTGTTCAAGCCCCATTGTGATGTTTTAATAACATGGCAGTGGGGCTTTTTGTTTATATTTCCTATCCTCAATCTTTTGCCATGCTCACCCCTCTTAACTTAATGTACTCAATTAGATGTAGCCATTTGAAAATAAATAATATTTTATTGGTGATTATAATTGTGCGTATAGGATGCGTTTTATACGCATATATGGAAAATCATATCTATTATAATGTTTGTATCACATTGGTACGATTAATTCGTATATAGGTCAGGATATATCTTTAATAATTAAAGCACTTTAAATGGTATTAAGTGAAATTGAATTTATGAGAAAAAAAATATATCTATTGTTAGTTTTTATTAGTTTTCCTAACATCGTATATTCGAGTACGGATATTTATTTTGAACGTTTCAAACCAAAAGCATGTACGCATGAACAAAAAAATGGTGATTTAGTATTTAACATAGATAACAATCGAATTGATCTTTCTGATACTGCGTTAACGTGCACGAAAGAAGTCGTAAATAATGAATGGTTTTACCATATTGAATATGATGGCTATGATTTTAATTATGATGATATCAATGACACCCTAGATCTTACGGTCAAAGTCCAAGCATTTATGGATTCCACAGTAGCTTACACTGAGACTGATCGTGATTCTTTTGTAGAACTAGGAGAACACTCAATAGTTAATGATATTAATAATAATTGGAGTGTGGGTAACCATGCTATTAAAAACCAAGAATCACTACAATTTTCTATTATAAACACTAAATTATCTTTAAATGATTATTATGTAAATGATAATAGATTCATAACGGCTAAGTTGATTGAACCTGATGCAGGTTATGAACATAAATATATAATTGGAACAGGGAGTAATTTAGTCAGTGGTGAGTTTAGAAAACCACGAAAAACGATTAAACTTGATTCTAAATTAGCAACAATCACTGGCGCGGGAAGCTCATCAATTAAAAAAGATTTTTCAATTCATAATATAAATTTTAAATTAACAATTAGTGCTCGAAATGAAGATATGACCGACTCTAATTTATCTGATTATTCTTCATATCCATCTGGCTCTACATTCAGTAAAGCATATCCTGAGCAAGATCGTGAATCGACACATTATCCATCATTTTCTTGGGATCATATACCACGCTGGTTAGCAGTAAGAAAAGCAACGTCATTTACTAATGAAGAGATTTTGTCTATTAGTAATTACGACATTGTCATGCTTGAAAAAAGTAATAAGCAAGGATTAAAGACTGTTGATGCCGGCATATTAGATGCGGCGACGCGATTGAAGCAGATTAATCAAAATTTAACAACGCTATTTTATTTTAATGCGAGGGTTCATTATACCGGTTATAGTTTTGATCAGGTATTCGAAGATAATAAATGGGATTGGAGTACAAAAGTAACTGATAATGATAACGTAGAATCAATTTTTATGTTTAAAGATCGTTACTATTGGCATGACTTTTCATCTCCAGAGATGAGAACATGGTGGGCACAAAGTGTATTAGATACAGTGAGTCAACCTCAAATTGATGGCTTATTTATTGATGCAATAGCTAAAACACCAAAAGAAGATTTGAACAATCCTTTATTTATTGATGGCAAGCCTAATACTGATTTCGCATTACTGGTTGATGATGTTGCAAAAAACTTACCAGGTGATAAGTTATTTATTGGTAATACATTAAGAGCTGAAACGAACAATAGTAGCCGTAGCCACATGAAATACCAGGATGGTTCATACTTGGAAAGGTGGACGATACCAATGAAAGGTACATCACCAAAAATGAACAGTGCAGATGCCATCTCACTCAGTATCCAATTAATGAGAGAAGCATCATCAAAAGGAAAAGTTATTATGCTTCAGAGTTCGCCTGTTACAGACGAGCCTATCCCGAATAGTTTAGCAGAGAAAAAAGCATACTTAGCAAAACATGTAGATTTCCCGCTAGCCGTATTTTTAATTGCTGCAGGTGAAAATTCATTCTTTAGTTATCAGCTAGGAGTGAGTGCAGATGTAAAAGTCCAAGCTATTTGGAATAGTGATTATATTCCACAACTTAATCGTCCTCTTGGCCAACCGTTAACAGGACCTAAGCAGACTGGTTTTGTTTATGAAAGGGAATTTGAGTTTGTTGATGTCTGGGTTGATGTTGAGAAAAAGATAGCGCGTTTAACTTGGAAGTAATAAGTTTTTACGGTTAATCATTATTTGAATTTAAGCTATAAAAAGCGCTATTGAATATAGCGCTTTTTATTAACGATTGGTTACATTAATCACGAATAAGAGTGTTATTACTCACATCGTATGAAGCTTTGTAAACTATGTCGCTTGTACTGGACTTCGTTAACCGACCAACTTCTACTACTTGACTATTATAGTCATGCTTAGTATAAAATGAATTTTCATAGTCATTGTCATTATAATAAGCCAGCATTCTTTCTCTATTATTTCTGAATGTATATCTATATCGTCCATCAAATCCGCCACTTTCATTAACAGTTTTAAGTTTAACTATAAATTCATCCTGTTTTGTGACGGCTAATTTAATTTCAACTTTTCCTATATTATGGTCGCTAATATAATAGTTGTCCGCAAGAACCGTCACCATATATTTTAATGTCGTTGTCGCTATAAGTTTCGCACTTATATTACCGAGTTTAGGGTGAACCCAATTTAGCTTTGAGTCATGGGTATATTTATAGTCTTTCAGTTCCTCTACCATGCCGTTAATGTCACGAAGATTGTGTCCCGAACTTTCGGCTCCACTATTAAAGCGTAGAACTTGAGATTTAAGTGTCGGGTATAGTTTAAACTCGCCAAATGCAACTATAGCGTAAACTTCAATTATGGTTTCAGCAGTATTATCTACCACATTGAGGACTTTTTGGATGTTATCTTTGACGCTCTTAGCGTCTGGGTTATTCTGACTTGTGACGTTGGCAAGTGAGGGTAAAAGAGCATTATCACTAGGCCCATATAGTCCTGAAAGCGTTCTATTTAGCGTGAACTGTTTTTCTTTCGCTGGGGTTATAGGTTTTATTGGTGTCGTTGGTTCTGTCGGAGTGGTTTTATCACCACCACCACCACATGCAGTGAGAAGTACCGACAATAAAGTCGTGGCTACAAGGGATTTAATCGATTTCATTTGGAATATCCGTCTTTATAAAGTGAAAATTAACGTTAGTTACAAATCACCCCAGCTATGATGAATAAACGACATCTTAGCTGGGCTTCTTATATCGTTATTTTAAGTCATCTATTCTAAGAGATTTAACATTGGTATAGCGACCATCAGGTGTGGTTGGTAATGCTAGTTTACCTTCATTAACTTGCTTACGAGCGATTTCGCGCTCAGCACGATGGCCAGTAAGCCCAATCACAGACCAGTCATTTTCTGCTTTACCAATAATTTTGCCCTTTTTAACCTCAGAGATATAGCGGATAGTTAGGTTTCTAATTGTGCCAGCTTCTTCGCCATATTCTGCTTTAGAGTCAGATAAAATAGTAAATTTACGTCCTTCTAATGCACCTCCCTTTTTCGTTAAGTGGCCCATACGATAAGCGTTCATACCAATGTGGATGACCGTTTTATCTGTAACAGGTTTACCATTCATTGCTAATTCAACAATTCGCTTTCCAGCAGGCTGGCGAAGATCAATTTTATAAGTAACACCGCCAAACATATCATGCGTGCTGTATTTCGATGAACGACGTTTTTCATCAAAGCTGAAAGTTAAATCACCATCATGTGTCTGGTTAAAATATCCTGCAGACCATTCCATATATTTCTTAAGATCTTGGCCTGTCATTGCATAAACAGTATATTCACCGCCTGCATATTCATAGTTATAGGCAATATCTTTTGCTGTGATCGCACCGAGATCCATTTTAGGATTCATATTGTCTAGGTGAATAGCAATTACATTCGCTTGTGGTGCAAAATGAAAACCAACATCCTGAAATAAGCTGGTTAATCCGGTATCGTGTAATTGTGTTTCTGGTATACCGTTTATTCTATTTTTGGGTGTTAATGTTTCGCCACTTAATGTACCAATAACACGATTTGCATTCTCACGTAATTTCTGATGATAAGGACTGAAAATAGTTTCAAGTTGTTTATCTGATACTTGATTGTTCATATTATAAGTAAAACTATTCTTGTTAATTAAGCTGACTTTGCCATCATCTTGTCGCGTAAATGACAGATCAATACGTGATAACGCTCGACCATATTTATAGGGTTCGGTAATGATAACGCCATTAATAACGACTTTATCTATTTTTACATGCATGTGACCAGCTACGATCGCGTCGAGTTCCGGATTCGCTCTCGCAATATCACCAACACTGGTATCTGCGATATTATTTTCGTTGTCTATACCCATATGCGCCACCAACACAAGGGCATCGACTTTGTCTTTAATTTTAGCAATCACTTTTTTGACTTCAAGACTTGGGTTGGTGAAATGAATCCCATTAATTCTATCGCTGCCTTTTGCAAAGTGTTCAACCATTGGCGTATCCATACCAATAATGCCGACTTTGATACCATCACGTTCTACTATTTTATAGGCAGGAAGAAAACGACGCTTATCATCATGAAAAATATTACCCGCAAGCGGTGTATCATTGAAAGTGTTAAATGCATTGTTAAGCGCATCTAAACCAAAATCAAATTCATGATTCCCTAATACCCAAGCATCATAACGCAATGCATTAAAGCCTAACATCATAGGATTAACTGGCTCATGCTTAAACGTTTCTATCCCGTTACCTTGGATCGCATCACCGGCATCGACTAAAATAACGTTTTTTTCGGTGTTGCGGATCTCTTTCACTTTGGACGCAATTTGACTAAGACTTCCTTTTGGATTCGGTTTATCTGTTGAGTAATCCCAAGGGATAAAGCGTCCATGCAGATCGGAAGTACCAAGAATCGTCACATTTACATTTTCAGATGCAAATGAAGGTGCGATGAACAAAGGTGCAAAAATTAATGCGGCCAGTTTTACTTTCATGGTATAGCGTCTCTAAAATAATTAAAATATCGTGAATCATACACAAGCAGTGTAAATACTCTAAATATAGTTAGTTAAATAGGGCGAACAGTTTATTCATCTTCAGTTTTAGTCTGAAAATCGAACTCCCAAGGGGATGGTATACACAAAAAAGAGAAACTCTTGTTGAGCCGCTATTATAGATTCAACCTTAATGAGTTTGGATTTCGGCTTCCAAATATATCTGAATACTGTATTGGATTATTCGTAAAGCACAGGGATGTTGGTACGACTACATGATAAATTTTAATTACAAAACAGCCCAACAATGATGAATAAGTGGCATCTTTGCTGGGCTGTTTAATATTACTTGCGTTAACAAAGTTAACCAACGGCTGGTATCATTTTAGCCATTTGTAAAAACTGCGATGCAATGATCAAACAGCCCATTAAGCTTGCAAGCACGAGCGTTACGTTGCCACCGATAACTCTATAGCCACTTGCATCTGCTTTACGTTGTTTAGAAACCATAGCGACCGGTAAGAAGATTGCAAGGATAACCAATGCAATAGCTGCGTAACCGAGTGCTGTAATGAAACCTTGTGGATAAAACAGTGCGAAAGCCAGCGGTGGAACAAATGTCACCAGTGCTGTTTTTACACGGTGTGATTTACCGTTTGCGTTAGTTCTATCGTCGCTATTAATACTCGTATTCGCGCGCTTCATCATACCTGATAACAAATCAAACAAACCTAAACTGACACCTAAGAACGAAGTTGCTAAAGCAAGATCTGCAAACACAGAGACAGACTGACTGACTTGCGGCTGTTGTAACACAGTGCTGAGCGATGCAATAAAGTTAGTTAGCGAGTTATTAGCCATTAGATCTGTTTGGCTTAACACACCCTGCGTTGCAACTTGCCATAGTAGGTAGATAACAAGTGGCGCAGATGCACCGCAGACCATCACTTTCTTCAGTGTTTTAATATCAATACCCACATAACGTACGATCGACGGAATACTGCCGTGGAAACCAAACGAAGTGAAAATCACGGGTAAAGCCGATAACAATAACCCTTGTTGTACAGGCATTTCTAATAGATTAATCGACTGCACGTGTGGGAATAACAGACTGAGCGTGAGTGCTAAGACGATAATTTTTACGCTAAACAATACACGATTCACGATATCAACCGAGTGCGTACCAATCGACACCACTGTCGCGACAATGATTGTTAGTAGCACTGCACCAAATTGTGGGGTTAACTCTAAACTCAATAAATCGTTTATTTTGTTGGTTAACTGCGAACCGCCACCGGCAATATACGCGGCACAAAGGGCATAGAATAAGAAGAAAGAAGCAAATGTTGCGAGATATTGACCGGGTTTACCCAGTAAACTCTTTGCAAGCGAGTTAAGTGTCGCATCTTGTTCGGCATGCTGATGTATTTCTAACATCAGCAACGCTGTATACGTCATTAATGCCCAGTTGGCGATAATCAAAAAGGCTGCTGTATAGAAACCTAAACCAGCTGATGCAAGGGGTAAAGCTAACATACCGCCACCAAGCGCGGTGCCAGCAACAATAAGGGTACTTCCTACTATCTTACTCACAGTTATAAAACCTTATTAACAGTCATAAAACATTCCATTACGGATTGCAATTGAAGATTTGTAAACATTTGTTTACAGTATGTACCTTAAATATCCATAAATCATTAAGGTGTAGCGAGTTTACTTATTTTGTATGGGGTAATGCAATATAATTAGTGTAAAAGTTGTAAATAATGTCGTAAAGTAATATTTACACTTTCATATTCTGGTTTTAATAGTGCTAATTTCTGCTGTTGATTGGTTGATAACCTTGTGCGGACTACGAACTTTATCAATTACGTAGTACCATAGGGGAGTCTTTTATTTGCTCAGATAATGATCCTTTATGTTTAAGTTTTTTGAAAAATGGTCCTCGGCTTTTCCCAAGCATCAACCAGAACAACCGCCGCAAGATATTGTGGCGTTTTGCCGTTATTATACCCGTGGTTTTGAATCACCTTTATTAGCGATGGCAGTATTAAGTGCGATGATTGCTATTTTAGAAGTGTCGTTATTTGGTTTTATGGGGCAACTGGTGGATTGGTTATCAAATCATGAGCCACAGAATTTCTTAACTGATGAAAGCACTAACCTCATTGGCCTAAGCGTATTGATACTAGTGGTGATGCCATTGTTGGTGTTATTACATTCATTAATCATGCACCAGACATTACTGGGTAATTACCCTATGTCTATTCGTTGGTTAGCACACCGTTATTTATTACGTCAAAGTGTATCTTTTTTCCAAAGTGATTTTGCCGGTCGTATTGCCACAAAAGTGATGCAAACAGCCTTGTCTGTACGTGAAACCGTGATGAAACTACTGGATGTATTGGTCTATATCTCGGTGTATTTCATTGCAATGCTCGTCATGATTGGCCAGGCTGACATACGACTCATGCTGCCTATGCTGGCGTGGTTTATTGGTTTTGTCGCTATTCAATTGTATTTTGTGCCGAAGCTTAAACAGATCTCGACAGAGCAAGCTAATGCACGCTCAATGATGACTGGGCGATTAGTCGACAGTTATACTAATATCACCACGGTTAAATTGTTCTCACATAACTCTCGTGAGATGGTGTATGCCGAAGAAGGTATGGACGGATTTCTTGTGACGGTGCATAAACAGATGCGTTTGGTTACGGGGTTCACCTTTTGCGTCGAGTTATTAAATTATTTATTACTCTTTGGCGTTGCCGCTATTTCGATCATGCTGTGGTTAGACGCCAGTTTAAGTGTGGGTGTCATTGCTGTCGCAATCAGTTTAGCGTTACGCCTTAACAGTATGTCCAAATGGATCATGTGGGAAATTGGTGGTCTGTTTGAAAATATGGGCACGGTGATCGATGGCATGAATACCTTAGCCAAGCCGATCGATATTGAAGATAAGCCAAATGCTAAACCGCTAACTGTTTCTGCGGGTGAAATAGAGTTTGATAACATTAGTTTCCATTACGGTGAGTCAGCTGGCGTGATTGATAACTTAAACCTCAAAATTAAGCCGGGTGAAAAGGTTGGTCTAGTAGGACGTTCTGGCGCGGGTAAGTCGACCTTGGTTAACTTGTTAATGCGCTTTCATGATGTGGAATCGGGTGCGATTAAAATTGATGGGCAAAATATCAGTGATATCCAGCAAGACAGTTTACGCGGTCAGATTGGCATGGTGACACAGGATACCTCCTTACTACATCGTACTATTCGCGATAACATTATGTATGGCGATCCGGATGCGAGTGAAGCGCAATTGCTCCAAGCAACAAAACAAGCATGTGCAGATGAGTTTATTAGTACCTTAACGGATACATTTGGTAATAAGGGTTATGACGCACAAGTTGGAGAGCGGGGGGTTAAATTATCGGGTGGTCAACGTCAGCGTATTGCTATTTCTCGCGTGTTATTAAAAGATGCGCCGATTTTGGTGTTAGACGAAGCAACGTCAGCGTTAGATTCTGAAGTTGAATCCGCAATTCAAGATAGCTTAAATGAACTGATGGATGGTAAAACTGTGATTGCAATTGCGCACCGTTTATCAACAATTGCAGCGATGGATCGCTTGATCATTTTAGATGAAGGCCGTGTTGTAGAGCAAGGCTCACACAAAGAGCTCTTAGCGAAACAAGGTATTTATGCACAGCTCTGGGCGCATCAAACAGGTGGCTTCATCGGTGAAAATGCTTAATCGTTCTTAATTACAGATTTGTGCAGCTCATATATTATTCAATATGTTGAGCTGCATATATTCATTTACTACATAAAAAACCTTCTATAAACCCTGTTGTTATATAGGAATACTACTTTAGTGTTATTTTATTTGCTGTTTTGGCCATTTCGTTTATAGCGTATTGATTCATATCAATAGTTATTTATACTGCAAGCGTAAAATATGAATAATAATAGTTATCATTAGAATTAGGTGAAAATATGAAGTTAGCGCTATTAAACGATGGTGTTGTCGCTAAAATTACCGATATGTCAGGCTTACCTGCTGACACGCGAAAGAAGTTAATGGTAATGGGTGTGCTACCTAATACCCAAGTGACATTAATTCGTCGTGCGCCAATGGGGGACCCGTTACAAATATCGGTGCGTGGAGTCTCGGTTGCGATCCGGAAAAAGTTAGCACAACAGATTGAAGTAGAGGTCGCTTAATGTTGTATCAAATCTTAACTATTGGTAATCCAAATAGCGGTAAAACAACGCTATTTAATGCGCTAACGGGGGCGAATCAACGTGTTGGTAACTGGGCTGGTGTGACTGTTGATAAGAAAACTGGACGCTATGGCCATGCGGGTGATGAGTTCTTATTAACCGATTTACCGGGTATTTATGCCTTGGATAGCAGTAATGAAGTGAATAGTGTCGATGAAATGATCGCGTCGAAAGCAGCGTTAGATCATACGGCAGACCTCATTATTAATGTTGTCGATGCTTCGTGCTTAGAGCGCAGTTTATACATGACACTACAATTGCGCGAGTTAGGTCGTCCAATGGTCGTGGTATTAAACAAGATGGACGTATTAGCGCGTCAACGCCAAGTGTTAGACGTTAAAAAATTAGAACAAGCCCTTGGTTGTCCAGTTCTCGCGCTCTCTGCAAATGCCAAAAATGAAGTGAGTAGTTTTAAACAAGACTTACATTCAATCGTACAAAAAGGTGTGGTCACAGTCCCGCTTGCGATGGATTACGGAACAGAAATAGAAGCGGCGATTAGTGAACTAGAGATTTATTTTTTCGAGCACGATGCCGCCCCACGTTCACTCGCTATTCGTGCGCTCGAAAATGATGCGTTAATTGTCGATCTTATTAGTCTTGATGCCTTGATGATGATTGCTGACGTTAAGAATAAAGTCGCAGAGTCAATTGAAACAGATTTCCATATTGCCAACGTTCGATATACGTTTTTACACCAACTTTGTAATAAGGTGCGTCGTCAGGAAGGTAAATTGAGCCGTTCATTCAGTGATAAAGTCGACCAAGTTGTGTTGAATAAATACATTGGTATTCCATTCTTTTTTGCTGTGATGTACTTAATGTTTATGTTCTCTATCAATATTGGTGGTGCATTCATTGATTTCTTTGAAATTAGCTTTGGCAGCGTACTTGTTGATGGCGGACACTATTTATTAGATGGATTATTGCCTGTTTGGCTTGTTACTATTATCGCGAATGGTATTGGCGGTGGTATTCAAACTGTTGCCACTTTTATTCCCGTGATAGGTTGTTTGTATTTATTCTTATCGTTACTTGAAAGCTCGGGTTATATGGCGCGTGCTGCATTTGTACTTGATAAAGTAATGCAACGAATTGGCCTCCCAGGTAAAGCATTTGTTCCGTTAGTATTGGGTTTTGGCTGTAACGTACCTGCCATTATGGCAACACGTACACTCGAGCACGAGCGTGAGCGTCGTTTAGCGGCGGCCATGGCACCGTTTATGTCATGTGGCGCACGATTACCTGTGTATGCATTATTCTCGGCGGCATTCTTCCCTGAGCATGGCCAAAATATTGTCTTTGCATTATACATTATTGGCATTTTAGTTGCGGTATTTACTGGGCTCATATTACGCTGGAGTTTGTATCCAGGCCGCAGTGATAGCTTTATCATGGAAATGCCGGATTACGAATTACCGACAATGCAGAATATGCTTATCATCACTTGGCAAAAACTAAAACGTTTTGTGTTTGGTGCGGGTAAAACGATCGTGTTGGTTGTCGCATTTCTTAGTTTCTTTAATTCATTGGGTACAGATGGCAGCTTTGGTAATGAAGAAACTGAAAGTTCAGTATTATCGAAAGTTGCACAAGTCGCAACGCCGTTACTTGCACCTATTGGTATTAAAGCAGATAACTGGCAAGCAACCGTGGGTATTATTACGGGTATTTTTGCCAAAGAAGCGGTTATCGGCACGTTAAATAGCTTGTATTCAAGTGCAGAGAAAGATAATGCTGAGTTTGATTTATTAGCCAGTTTACAAAAAGCGGTATTATCAATCCCTGCGAATTTGGCGAATTTAAGTTATTCAGATCCATTGGGTGTTGATGTGGGTGATTTAACGGATATGAATGCGGTTGCTGACGATCAAGAAGTGGATGTGACAATATTTGGTAACTTGAAAGAGAGCTTCAGCTCTGACGCTGCTGCTTTTGCATTCTTATTATTTATTCTTTTATACACACCTTGCGCTGCGGCAATGGGCGCTTATGTGCGTGAATTTGGTCGTCCATTTGCTGTATTCATTGCTGGCTGGACTATGTTCTTAGGTTATTTTGTTGCCACTATGTATTACCAAATTGTTGAATTCTCAGCACACCCTGCATCAAGTATGGGCTGGATAGGCTTCTTCAGTGTGTTGATGTGCGTTGTGATTGCACTACTGAAAAAGCAAGGTAATAAACTCCAACTACAAGAGGAACAGGGCAAATATGATTTTAACACGTCTGAAAGATCATCTTGTTGTTAACGGTAAAACCAACAGAACTGAGCTAGCCAAAACCTTTGGAATTAGTGAAGACGGTATCGATGCGATGCTGGCACTTTGGATAGCGAAAGGTAAGATATCGAAAACAATTAGTGAACGGCCTCGACTGGGACAATCAAACTGCGATGTTTACTATCGTTGGAATGACGAGTGCGAACTTGCGGTCACTGTTATTAACTAAGCAATGTTGTTAACTAAAACGATGTTGAGCTAGACCAAATCTCAGATCATCAATAAAAAGGCAAATACTTGACTAAATAAGTTGGGTATTTGCCTTTTGTCAATTACAGACCTTTTATTACCACATATACTCAATCTCAATTACTATTTAAAAGGTTAAATCAATGCAAATTACAGACTTGGCGGCGGAACAAAAAATCCTCCCTGTGTTACGTCTTGGCTTTCGTCCTTTCTTCTTAGCAGGCGCTTTGTTTAGTATGGTTGCATTGCTGCTATGGGGCGCAATGTTATCTGGTTATATTACCTTTCAGCCTTACGGTGGCGGCTTGTGGTGGCATATACATGAAATGTTATTCGGTTTTGGCTGTGCCATAGTTGCTGGTTTCTTGTTAACCGCGATCCAGAATTGGACTGGGGTTCGTGGTATTTCGGGGTTACCCTTACTTGGTTTATTTATGCTTTGGCTGGCAGGGCGCATTGCTTTGTTTTTACCCTCGCTATTAAATGATCACGTTATCATGTTGATTGATTTAAGTTTTCTGCCCGTAGTTGCTTATGTTTTAGCCAAACCTTTGTTAAAAATAAAACAGTACCGAAATTTATTTTTTGTGCCTTTATTAGTTTTATTTACTGTGGCAAATATTGAAATGCATTTGGCTAAATTAGGTTTAGCGAACATGACAGTTCACCAAACTGCTTATGCATCCGTAATGCTAATGGTATTTTTAATGTCGGTGATGGCTGGTCGTGTTGTACCTATGTTTACTGCCAACGGGACTAAAACAGCAAAAGTATTACCACTTCCTTGGTTGGAAAAATTAGCAACAGGCAGTTTAGGCGTTATTACTTTACTGCTATTAATTCAGCCTTTATTTTCTGCACCGAAGGCTGTATTTGGCATATTGTTTATTCTCGCTGCATGTTGCCAAGCCATTCGCTGGTGTCGTTGGAAGCCTTGGATTACCTTGGGTGTGCCGCTGCTGTGGTCTATCCACGGCTCGTTATTTTTTATCTGGGCGGGACTATTTACCGTCGGCATGAGTTACTTTATTAATGTACCGATTGTTAGTCATTTATGGCATTTCATTACAATTGGCGGTATGGGCGGACTAATTTTGGCGATGATATCTCGTGTTTCACTGGGTCATACAGGGCGTATGTTGCAACAGCCCAAAGCGATGTTCGTGGCATTTTTCAGTATTTTTATGGCTGTCATAATACGTGTAATAGGCCCTATTTTTTGGATGCAGTATTATATTATCTTTATCAATTTGAGCATTGTATTTTGGTTAATTGCATTTGGGTTGTTTGCTTATCATTACGCGCCAATGTTGTTTAAAGCGCGACAGGATGGCCGCCCAGGTTAGAACCGTTTGACAGCTAAACAAGGTTTATATAGAGTGGCGGCATGAACCATCAAAAATGAATTTAATTATGGATTTACTCCAGTTTTACAAGTGCTTAGCAGATGATACTAGATTGAAAAGTCTATTGTTAATACTGAAAGAAAATGAATTATGTGTGTGTGAATTAACACATGCATTAGGGCAAAGCCAACCAAAGGTATCACGTCATTTAGCCCTGTTACGTCAGAAAAAACTGGTCATTGACAGACGACAGGGCCAATGGGTACATTATAAAATCAACCCCAATATACCTGACTGGGCACAAGACATATTGTCTCTCACGTTAGCGAATAACCCGAGTAGTATTCAACAAGAAGTACAGCGTTTAGGTGAAATGACATACCGCCCTAATAGTGAAGTATTGTGTGATTAGCTCAAAATAAACGTTCAATATTATTTATTTAAGCATGCCCCTGCCAGGATAACTTGCTGTTTTAAATTTATATTTGGCGATATTAACCCTAACAAAACAAGACTACGTGTCACCTTGTTATGTTATTATGGTAATGAACCATAAACAGGGATGATTAATGAATAACATGACTAGTCACGCACTTGATGCGTATTTTGATGAATTACAAAAATTTAGTCAGCTACTGTCTAAACAGGAAGAATACGACACAGCCGTTGCTGCAGCCCGCGGGGATAAATCTGCTCGGGATACGATGATCCAATCAAATTTGAGGTTGGTTCTTATGGTGGCGAAGAAATATAAAAGCTATTCACTTGATTGGGATGAGATAATTCAAGAGGGTAATACGGGCTTAATGCATGCGGTAGATAAGTTCGATCCAGAGCGAGGTTGTCGGTTTTCAACTTATGCAGTGTGGTGGATAAGAAACAATATCGAACAGTATATTATGAACCATTCTCGAACCATTCGTATCCCCATTCATGTTACACGCGTTTATAAACAGATACTGAAAGCTTCATCTGAACTTGGCCTTGATCTTGATACCAACGAAGGTATTACTAAAATATCCCAAGAACTCAAAATATCACCTCGTAAAGTACTGAAGATATTAGGTCACTATTTTAATGAAGGATCTTTAGATAAAGAGATCCGCAGTGGTGATAATTTATTGGCTAGTCTAAAAGATTTGGTTGCTGCTGAAGTGAATTGTCAGCCTGATATTCGTTATGAAAAATGTGATTATTATGAATATATGGACGCATTATTAGAATACCTGCCGGTACGTAGTCAAAACATTATTCGTTTACGCTTTGGTTTTAAAGGGCAGGACCCAATGAGCTTAGAAGCTATTGCACAGCTAATGGATATTTCCCGTGAACGTGTACGACAAATTATTCGTAATGGCTTGAGTCAAGTCCGAGAGCAACTATGTGCGAATGACTTAGTAAAAGAAGATTTTGATTTTGAAGCAGATTCTATTTGTACGACAGGTATTTAATGGTAATAAAGTCAGCCATAGCTAAAATAGCTGACCTTATTTGTTGTTCGTCGTTGTTAATGGCGGTTACTATGCTTTGAATGCCATATTCAGTAATGAAATTAATTTAGCAGGATCATTTTTTGTCTGTGTGATCTCACCTAAAGTGACGGCTTGTTCTGGGTTCACAGAAATAGTGATACTTTTCGGGTCATTAATAAATTTAACAAACGTTGTCGCCGCATTTTTCGCAAGCTTTATCTCTGCATCGCTCAGCTCATTATTTTTGTTTTCAAGATCTGCCGCCAGCATGGTATTTATCTTGTCTGATACACGCTGTTTTAATTCTTCAACACTGATGTCTGACGTTTGGGCTTCTTGTTTAAGCAGGCGTTCAACAAATGATTGGTCTGTGTAAGTAAACTCGGCAGTGTTTAGCTGATAGTTCGGGTACGAGAATAATAGGCTAATTGGCTGTTTCGGATCAAATTGGAAGTTAGCTAAGTTAAGCGAGTATTCCATTTTACCCATGTCTTGTGCACTTAGACCAAGCTCTAAATCCATTACGTCATTAACGTAAGTGTATTTTGTCGATAGGCTGATTAACATATCATCTGTATAACCAAGCTCTTTAAGCTGTTCTGCTGTTTGTGGTTCTATATCATCAATGCTAATTGAAATCCCGTCTAAGGCTATGTCTAACGCGGCAGGGAATTCTGATTCTACATCAAACTTATTAATGGTTATTTCATTAATAGTGACAGGGGTTGCGCTGCCATCAACAGGGCTTAGTACTACGTTATGTAATTGAATTTTCTGGGTGATAGGTTCGACACTTAGATCGCCATATTTAACATCAATCATAGGCTGCATTTCGATGATCTTCGCATCAAGTTTTTTTTCTACTTGGTCTGTCATATAAAACTTACCGCCAGCATAACTTGCCGCAAGTCCGGCGATAACTACGCCTGAAACTAATTTAATATTCATGATGTCACTTATTGGTTGGGTTGATTTTATTAGATGTAATTAAAAATACATATTACTGAGTAGATTATGTATTGGTTACCAAATGATTGGAATAGTTCAGTGGAATTTAAATAAAAAAACGAAGGTTTATCACTAAACCTTCGTTTGTTATGAGCAATTGCTCAGTCTATTGTTTGATTATTGGCTTAATCAGTCGTTAAGGAACTGATTTAGGATCAAGTAAACTGTTATCAATATTGCCGATAGTACTGCCATCACCGGCTAGGAAGCTAGCGATATGGCTCTGCAGTTCATTGGTAGTTTTTGTATCAGCATTAGGATGATCTGCATCTACTGGATCAGCTGTATAATCTAGAATCACAGAACTATGTTCACCAGCAAGCAATAATGCCGCTTTCTTCGTTGTATCTGTAAATGTATAAACATTTTTAAGTTTAAGTTGCGACATTAATGGTTCAGTACCACCTATAGTAGAATAAGGTGATGAATCGGCTTGTGCTGTGCTATTTGGAATAACTGTATCACCATTAACTTGTGCTAAGTAAACTGGTGTTGTATCAGAAATTTTACGAGCAAGCGAAAATGGGTCTGCTGTTTCTAGAACCGTTTGAGCTGCAACAGCAAAGCTTTGGAATGTGGCATCAATTGCCGCTTTATCTTTAGCTGGTAAGTCATCGCTGTTATAAAATGCATTGAAGCATACGGTATCAGAATAACTGGCAAGAGTGCAATTATCAGCGTGTGCGGCATATATAGGGTTTGCTGCTTTCATTAACCCATGCTTAACCGTACCACCAAACTCTTCAGAATTAAGCAATAGATAAGGTACACCGCTGCCCGGGTTCGCATATGCGGATTTGTCTATTGCAAATAACTCATTACCTGATGGCATTTGACGATCGATTGTTGCTTGTAAACTTATACCTGTCATAGCTCCAAGAGAGTGGCCAAAAAAACTAACCTTAGATGTATCGAGGACATCTAATTCTGAACCTGGTGTTGCTGGAATCAGATTCAGACCACCACGTAAACCAATGAGGTCGACAACGGCTTGGCGCAAATTATCGCGGCCAACAGGTAGATAACCAAAGTTCATGAATACGCCTGCATTGTCTTCATCCGCAATAATGGCCCCACCAGCTAATGCCCTGTCGCCGTGTAATGGTAAATCAATAGCAAGTACTGCGTAGTTTTCATTTACAATTTTATTTAAACTTCCTGTTAACTTCAAAGATGCTAGTATATTCTCTTTAACAGAAGTAATACCATGCTGATATATGACTACTGGTACCTTTGCTGCTGAAGTAGCAGAATTTGGAGTGATCAATATGAAACTTACATCTTCAACAGCTTTAACTTGCGGTAATGGACTGTATTTAGTTATAAGTCGTTCCGAGTCAAGTTGTTCACCGTCAATTGTGAATTTCTGACCAATCAGCTTAAGTGGCTCCAATGAATCTTCTTTAAAAAGCTCTTCGATATTGATACCAGCATCGTCCTCTAACTGGGTTTTAAGTTCTTGTTTTTCTTTATCTGACCCTGAGTTTAATACACTTGAAATAATAGCAAGACTTGGCATGCCACTTTGCCAAGGTGTCGTATACCATTTCTTTGCATCTGTCTCACGCTCAAGAAATGAAGGTAGTTTTACCGTACCTTTACGGTATGATAAATTAGCGCCAATTGTTACTGCTGCAGAAGCGGACATCTGTAGAGAATATAGTCCTGTTAGGTCTAATCCTTTGGGATTAGCACTACCTTTCCAAACAGCACCTGCAGTACTGCCTTGCTTTATTGCTGAAAGGGCTTTTGCGGTTGCAACCTTGGTAAAGTAAAGCGATTCACCTGCCGATGAAGTCGTAAACCAGCTTGAATAAATAATGTTTTCATAATCGGCGATGCCAGACTTATCCATTAAGCCTTCTACTTGCCAAACAATCTTTTGTGGTATTTCTAAGGCGCCGCCAGTTTGATCAATCTGTTTGTTTTTTAAAGCCGCGTAGCTATTCGATATACCCAGTTTTTGACCAGAACTATCAATCAAAGCATCGGTAATAGCATAGATATAGTCACTGCCGTGCTCTAAGCTACCGTTTAGTGGTAAGACCGCTAGTGAAGTACCCGTTGAGATAACTGTATAGTCAACACCGGCCGTTAAGGCAACAGGATTACTTATCACTTTTGCTCTTGATACGTCTACTTTTGCGATTTTCACTGCGGCGTGAAGCAGTGTTGAATCTGTTGTTAGCGTTACGCCTGTCGGTAAATCAAGCTCAATAACGAAAGGTTGAGTTGGACTCCAACCATCTGTATCACCCATTGCAAGTTTTGGATCTTTCCGATCTGTACTCGCTCCGGCTACTGTTTCAAACAAAGTGCCATTTTTCGCGTCCATTGCGAGATAAGTTGGTGTGGATATTACTTTTTTCGAAGAAATTAAATCGAATGCGATACTTGATTGACGGTTAAGTGAATTTGTAATTGTGTCATCCATACGGAGGTCTGTTGAATCATCACCGCAGGCTGTTAATCCAAGTGTGCTTGCTATAGCAAGAGCAAGAATTTTCTTATTTTTCATTAATAACTCCGAATTTTAAATATAATGATGATGCACTTAGAGAATGAGCTAAATGGGGATTTGTCTGCGGAACAAATTCTATTATAATATTAGATGTTTGCATTACTATCCTTGTAATCTACTGATTCCAATTAACTATTTTATACTTCTTAAATAAATGACTTAGTTTAAAGGTGGCCATTGTCATCCATTTATTATGAATATTAGGTCTGACCAGTATTATTAATTAGATGGTAGCTTAGTTCATTAATACTTAAGTGTTAACAGGTTGTCACGTATTATGTGAGCTGGCGCAATTTACAATCGTGATATTCGTTGGTTATAAATGGATTAAATAAATTATTCCCTTTATAATTTATTTTTCTTTAGTTAATTAAATTAGTGGTTTACGTGATGGTTGTGTTGTTTTGATAAATTTAAATACAGATTTAAATAGACAGCTAATCAAGGTGTGGGAATTAACATACTTGCAATATTAGTCACATTTTTGTTGCTTTATTCATTGTTTTTTTATAGTCAGCGCTATTAATTTCCACTAATCTATTTGTTATGCTCGTCACGTTTTATTGTATTGCCAGTTGTATTTTTTATCGTCTGGTTGACTAATTATTATTAATTGATTTGTATTGACCAGATTATTTATAATCGCTTATTCTATTCTCACTATCTATCATCTTGAGTGTTATGTCGTTGTTACTTGAATTATCCACACTGTCTAGTCCTTGCATGATAATTATTCGCGGTATTCCTGGTTCGGGTAAATCAACGCTAGCTCAGCGCTATCTTCAATTAATCCCTGATGCTGTTCACTGTGAAGCGGATCATTATTTTATCAATAGACAAGGCGAATATTGTTACGATGGAAGTAAGGTTAAGTTTGCTCATCAATATTGCCAGAAAAATATACGTAATGCTTTAAGCAAAGGTCAATCCGTTATTGTCAGCAACACCACGATTAAACGTTGGGAGTTAACTGCGTTATTGGACATTGCTACCCGCTATAATATCGAACCACATATCATTCACTGTTGTGGCGCATTTACGAGTAACCATAATGTCCCTGCTGAAATCGTGGCAAACATGGCGTTAAACTATGAAGTTTATCCAGGTGAAAGCCGCTATATTCCCAGTTAAAATCGCTATCTCTTACACTTAAAGTAAGCTTTATATAACTTGCTGCAAACCTCAATTTTGTCATATATCTGTAATAAAACTGAAATATAATAATGAGGCGAAATTGGTTTCGCATATCAGCTATATAAAGGCAAAGTAATGAAGCAAGTTTTGGAAGTATTTTGGCAGTTTTTTACATTGGGGTGGATCAGTTTTGGTGGCCCAGCTGCACATATCGGTTATTTCGAGAAAACATTCGTTCAAAAATTAAAATGGATAGATAGCGAAAGCTATGCAAGATTAATTTCGTTAAGTCAGTTTTTACCTGGCCCAGGTTCAAGTCAGATAGGTTTTGCAATTGGTTTACGTCGTGCAGGTGTTATCGGTGGCTTTACCGCGTTCATAGCATTCACATTCCCTTCGGTTCTATTGCTTTATATTCTAGCAACAACCAATGCGACACAAGATGCAGCATGGTTAGTGAGTATGACCCACGGACTGAAATTATTAGCGGTTGTCGTTGTGGCAGATGCGACGTTAAATATGTACAAAGGTTTCTGTAAAGAGCGCAGTACGGTCACAATCTGTGTGGCAACGGCGGCGGTATTACTGATGGTGCCGAGTCTATTAACGCAAATGCTGGTGCTTATCGCAGCTGCGGTGATTGGTATGCAGCTTAAGAAACCAAACGAAGCAACACCAGTGCCCGCCACTAAAGGTGGTGTTAATTATTTACCACTCGTGATCTTTGCTGTGTTGTTTGCGGGTTTACCGTTATTAACGAATTCACCTGCATGGTTAACTGTCTTTGCTGACTTCTACCAATCGGGTAGTTTAGTATTTGGTGGCGGTCATGTGGTATTACCTATGCTGCAACAAGCGTTAGGTGATGCGATTGATACAGATCGCTTCCTATTAGGTTATGCAGCTGCGCAAGCAGTACCGGGTCCTATGTTCTCGTTATCTGCATTCTTAGGCGCTGATTTGTTAGTTAACTCACCATTGATGGGCGCGTTAATTGCGACGGTTGCTATCTTCTTACCGGGTTTCTTGTTAGTACTGGGTTTCCATGGTGCATGGGAGTCGCTCGCGGCTAAACCTAAAGTTGCGGGTGCAGTATGGGGTATTAATGCGGCGGTCGTTGGCCTACTGATGTCAGCGTTATACCAGCCCGTATTTACCTCTGCGATTGTTGGTCCGGTTGATATGGCCGCGGTTATTGTTGGTTTCTTTGCGCTCCGCACATTGAAATTACCAATTATGGCTGTGGTTGCTAGCTTCATCGCATTTGGTTATGTAATGGGTCTATAACGTTACTCTGCAATTAAAAATACCCAGTATTATAAGGTGGTATAACCTTATAATACTGGGTATTCAGTTTCCTATAAACAAGATATACTTTCGTAAATCGAATTAAATTGCGGATTAAATAAAATGAAGGATTACTATCCGAAACGGATTGTCTGTTTGACAGAAGAAACGACGGAAATGCTGTATATACTGGGCGAAGAAGCGCGTATCGCAGGTATTTCAGGTTTTACTGTTCGTCCGCCGCAAGCGCGACAAGCGCATCCGAAAGTATCTGCATTTACTTCTGCAAAGATAGATAAGATCCTCGATTTAAAACCTGACCTTGTTCTCGGATTTTCTGATATTCAAGCTGATATCGCCAGTGAATTAATCAAGCAGGGCATTGCTGTTCATATCTTTAATCAGCGTTCGGTTGAAGAAGTATTCAATATGATCATGATGTTAGCAAGTCTGGTTGGTGCGAGTGATAAGGCTGCGATCTGGTTACAAGAGATAGAAAGTAAGATTGAGCGTATTAAACTCAATGCGACTAAGTACTGCAAGCGTCCTAAAGTCTATTTTGAGTTGTGGAACGATCCATTAATGTCGGGTATCCAATGGGTTTCAGAACTGATTGAGATCGCAGGTGGTGACGAATGTTTTCCCGACCTTGCTAAAGAGTCATTAGCGAAGAATCGTATTATTGCTGATCCGACTATTGTGGTCGATGCGGATCCTGACATCATCATTGGTTCGTGGTGTGGCCGTAAATTTAAGCCTGAGCATGTTGCTGCCCGAGCAGGGTGGGACAAGATCAGTGCAGTTAAAAACATGCAATTATTTGAAGTCAAATCGGCAAATATATTACAACCTGGTCCAGCTGCCTTAACCGACGGTTTAGATCAACTTGTTGAGATTATCGAAGCATGGCAACAGCAGTACGCAAACGAAAGTGAGAATGAATAACTTGGAAATTGAAAGTATGACGAAATCAGTCGTTGATGAAGCAGTTGTTAACATCGAAGAGAATGTAGACCCAATGCCCGTTCCTGTGGCTAAGCAATGTTCAGAATGCCAAGCGGAATTTGGTTGTGGCGTTGTCTCGGCAATTGAGCAGGGTGGTTGTTGGTGTCAAGATTTACCAGCTATAATGCCATTAGGTACCTTGAGTGATTGTTTGTGTAAAGCATGCTTAGCCAAGGCCATCGGCGTCGAGATCATTAAACAGCTTAATGCGGCAGGTTCACCAAAAGCGCGTCTTGCACTGGCTGAACCATATCGTCATCAAACAGAGTTAGTTGAGAACATCGATTTTACCATTGAAGATGGCCGTTATGTTTTTAGTGAGTGGTATCACTTAAAACGTGCTCGCTGTTGTGGTAATGGTTGTCGTCATTGTGCTTATAGATAAGCGTAGAGTGCGATTATTTATTGGCTCTTAGATAGTTGAAGTATATGAAAAAACAAAAAACGTTAGTATCTTGGAGTACTGGCAAAGACGCAGCATGGACGTGTTTGCAATTGGCTAACGATCCATCTATTGAGATCGTAGGCATCTTTTGCTCAGTCAATGCGCAATATCAACGTACCGCGGTTCACTCTGTACGTATTGAGTTGTTACAGCGTCAGGCTGCGGCAATGAACTTACCTTTGGATATTATCGAAATTCCTTATCCGTGTAGCAATATTGAATACGAAGCGATAATGGATGCGTTTGTTGAAAAAGCCAAACAGCGTGACGTCGTTAACTTTGCTTATGGCGATCTGTTTTTAGCGGACATTAAAAACTATCGTGTTAATAATCTAGTCGATACAGGTATTGAAGCGATTTTCCCGTTGTGGGAGCTCGATACCCAACAACTTGCAAGCGATATGTTAGCGGGTGGACAGAAAGCGATTGTTACCTGTGTTGACCCACGTCGTTTATCTGCCGATTATGTGGGTAAAGTCTTTGATGAAGCGTTTATCGCTAGCCTACCAGAAGGTATCGATCCTTGTGGTGAGAACGGTGAATTTCATACCTTCGTATTTGATAGTCCGTTATTTTCCAACGCCATTGATATTAAAACCGGTAATATAAACAGTGAAGGGCACTACACTTGGATAGACCTAGAGTTGGCTTGATTACTAGTATTTACGCCATTTAAATCAAAGTCTTACGTTTTGTTGGCGTGAGTGGCCTCTAATGTATGTTTATATGGTGTATGATTGAATACTACTGTATACACATACATGGTTGTATTGTTCATCGCCATTTTACCGCCACTTTATTTCCCCCTGCAGGCAAGCGGATTAAACAAAACGGCGTCTTGTAAATGTGATGGGGCAAAGTGGGAATATGCCATTGTTTGTTTTATATCTACATGACCAAGTATCTTCTGTAATACTAAAATATTGCCCCCGTTCATCATAAAATAACTCGCGAAAGTATGTCTTAAAATATGAGTTGCTTGCCCTTTTGGTAAACCTGAAATACACCGGCTTAGCCATTTATACAATACGCCATAGCCACACGTAAATAACCTGCCTGCTGTGTCCTGGTATATCTCATTATATAAATCCTCTGAAATAGGCACAGTCCTATTCCTTTTACCCTTGGTATTGATAAAGGTAATTTTGTGCTTTGTTACCTGAGCGCCTTTTAGGTCTATTGCTTCTGTTATTCGAGCGCCAGTTGCGAGGCAAATTTTAATGATTTGTGTCATTTGTATAGCAATGGGACTGCTTTGAACATCTGCTAATAGCTGTGTTATCTGTTCCTGAGTAAGGTAGCTTAGCTCGCGTTCTGCTGTTTTTAACATCTTCATGTCTGCAAGTGGGTTAGGTTGATTCCATTCATTTAATCGAGCTAGTTCATTAAACACTGCTTTCATCCACAACAAATCATAGTTATGTGAAGATATAGCCAGTTCAGCCCCAGTAAGGCCATTATGTACACCCATTGTTACTCGGTTTGCTCGGTAATGTGCAAAGTCTCTGGCGGTTAATTTTGATGCGACGGGATCGTTTAATTGCTCACAAATGATTTGTAGTCGGCGAAATGCATTAGCACCGCTTTTTAAGTTTTTAGCGTGTAGTTTCCACCACAGATCAAGCAACACTGATAAACGTCTATTATCTTCTTTGCCGCCTAACCAGGGCTTATCGTCAATCTCGTTCATTGTGTAGCGCTCGAACGCTGTTGCTTCGCCTTTGGTCGCAAAGCGTTTGCGAATGCGCTTGCCTTTACTACCTTGCGGATAACACTCACAAAGCCAAGGTTTCTTGTGGCCGTCTTTGAGATTGCGAATAGACATGGTGTATTTCCTTATAACGCGTAAATCAATGTATTTAATATTATAAAACAATGATAACTGTTTTTATATACAGTGTTATGCATGGTAGGGCTTAAATTAGATATGTTCAATGTTTGTTTATAGTTGGTAGATACACAGTGTAAGGGAGTGTAAGCATTTGAATTATATTGAAGTAGGCTGAATAGGGGGGATTTATAGTCTATAAATTGTTTGTTTTTCACTCCAGGCACAGTTAGTTATAAAATATGTCTTGTTTTTCCTTGCTATAACATTAAATGCCAATAAAATCAGCCGCATACTGTCCTTGTTAATAATTAACAGGACAGCCCGCTTTCTCTGGTCTGCTTTAATATCAGATTAGTATTTTCGCTTATTTTTTATTTTATTAGTTGTTAGTGACTAGGGTGAACTGGTTTGGCGGATTGAGACATTCTACTATATAAATAGCTAATTTTCCGCGCGGATTAAGAATGGAGTAATTATGACTCATTTGCTTATGAATGCTATTAAATGAATATTAGTAACTTTAACAGACCTAGATTGACTTTCTTTGTCAACGCATGGGAATTTAAGAATATGATTTATATATCATTTATAGGTTGGTCATTGTTTACACGGACCTGTATAAATCACAGTATTCCGTATATCCAAATAAGAGGGAATACAACCCCAATGCTAAATATGGTGTAGTTCATTGTTATTAAACAATAATTTAATGTTCAATCATTTTACGCTAGTGCTTTTTATGTATTATACGGAATTCCGTAAAATACACTGTTAGCCGTATCTCGGGTTCGGAGTATTTCAAAGTGAGTAAGGAGTTTTAAATGGATTGGAAATTTTGGTCGTTCTTAGTTGCTTTTGTTGCTTTGATTTTGTCTCAACTCCCACCGATTAGACTTTGGTTTAAAAAAGCCAAGTTGGATCTTGAACTCTATTCAAGAGTTCATATAACACACAAAGTTGGAAACCCTAATATTCAAACACATCTCATTTTAAGAAACATTGGTGGTCGTAATACTAGAATTAAAGAAATTAGTATTGATATAGAAAGAGATGGTAAGTTTTTAGATACATTAATTGCACAAAATTACCTACCTGATGCATTGAACAATCAAAGCGTTTTATTTACAAATTTCTCACTTGCTCCAAATGATGAGTGGTCAAATAGGGTTAACTTGTTGAATTATTTTGACAGAGAAGAAGAGAAGTCATTTAAAGCTTCTGAGAAAGCTTTGAGAGAAGAAATTATAAGATTAAGAGAGCCATTAAAAGATGGTGATAAAACCAACGTAAAAGTTACAGACCAATTTATTGAACCATTTACCCAAATGTTCAAAAATAAGTTCATCTGGAAGCCAGGAGATTATCAGTTTCATATAAATGTTAAAACACTCGACCAAGAAGCTGATATAAAAAAATCATTTAGGTTTATTTTATTTGAGTCTCAATCTGAAGATTTAGAGTCATATGTTAAAGACTTTAATATAGGCGCAGGTATCTCTTATGATGTTAATGATCATAGTGGTGTCTTAGTGCAGGTAGAAGAAATATCCGGCTAACAAGGCGTTCAAACGGACAAAAAACAGTTGGCTGTTTCACTCCGTTCACCATTTTAGCCAACAATTTTTTGCCGCTTAACGTGGCGTTAAGTGCCTGCGCATATTGTAGTAGTACATTATTAATAAAATTAGGGATTCACTTGAATGAAGTTTGATAAGTCCAATCCATGGGTATGGTTAGTATTTTATGTAATAATAATATTATTCTTCGCACTAGGATATTCGTTATTCCCTCTAAGTAGTTTTAATAAAACAATTAGTGGATACGATTATATTTATTTTAGCGTTGTTACTATAACAACGCTTGGTTACGGTGATATTTACCCTACTAGCAGTCTTGCAAAATTTATTGTTAATGTTGAATCTATATTGGGAATATTACTTATAGGTTTATTCCTGAATAGCTTATGGCATAGATTTACGATTGAGATGGGACAAAAACAGAAGGCTAGAGAAGAAGGATTTGAAAAAGAAAGAAACAACCAAAAGCTACTATCAATTTGGGATTATACTTACTCCATTTTAGAGGAGTATCTAACAATAATAGATGAAACCACAAATTCAGAAAGGCAGTTTACAAGCTTAAAAAAGATATCAGAATCGTATAAGTTTTCGAGCCTAATCTCACTTTTTGAACCATCCTACTCTCTTCTTCGTGGTGATTTTAAAAAAGAAAAATTCAAATGGTTTTATGAAATTGAAATAGAACTAACTAAGGAGTTAAGAGAGCTAACGCAAAACCCTATATTTATTGATGAAAAGCTGGTTTATACACATTTAATTGAATTGCTAGGTTTGATCAAAACAACAGATATTTCAAACTTCCTATACGCTTTTGAAAAATCAAATGTAGGTGAAGAAAGACTCTTTGATATGTTAAAAAGTATGATTTCTGAACATGAATTTACACCAGATATAAATAAGTATAAATCAAATATTATTACTCCTATTATAGTTTTTGATAAAGGGTTAAGAGAAAAAATATTACTAATTGAAAAATTAGTAATGGAAATTGAGGAGTTAAAAAACAAAGATTGAATAGCACTTAACAAGCACTTAACAAGCGCTTAACAAGCACTTAACAAGCACTTAAGCGGACAAAAACAGTTGGTTAGGTTCCGCTTCGCTACACATTTTAACCAACTATTTTTGTCCGCTTAAGTGGGCGTTAAGTTTTTCAGGAGTATGAGTATGGCCCAAGGGAAAGAGTTAGTAATTCAAACAGTTCAGTTATCAACAATATCTGATGTATTAGCAATTATTTTGTCCATAGTTGCTTTAGCTATAACTGTCATTGGTTTTTTCGCCTCTTTAAAATTCTATCGTGACGGAGTTGAGTTGCAAAAATCAGCAAATACCGCACTTACCAAAATAGAAGAAAAAATGGCAAGCTTACAAACACATGTCGGTGGGATGTTTGAAAAAACACTCGATGCAGCAATAAATAAACCATCAGAGTTAGATAAAACTTTTGATGATTTAGATAATGTAGTAGAAGAAGCTAAAAAGAGTCTTTTAGATGCGGCCAAAAAAGAGCTCGGAGAAATTGGAAGTAAGGAAACATCAAAGCTGAAAGATGTCCTAAATGAACAAATGCATGCTCTTGAGATGAAAGTTAACGAAGCTAGAAATGTGGCAGAATTCTCAACCCCCTCTGAAGAGGGGTTTCAAATAGACAGCAAAATAGTTGAAGAAATATTAACGATAATGAAATCTATTGAACAACCTATGAGCCTTAATAAAATTAGGAAAATAATCGGAGGTGAGCTAGGAAATTCCAGAGCTTTAAAACTTCATGTTCACCATTTAGTTGGCGTTGGTGTACTGGATAAAAAGAAGAGAGAGGGAGAAGACCCGTACCCTGTAAATTACAGTATATCAACTAATGCTATTGCGGCATAAAAACTTAACAAGTTGCTCAAACGGACAAAAAACAGCTGGCTTTTGCTCGTTCCTCGCTAATTTTAGCAAGCTATTTTATTGCCGCTTAGCAAGGCGTTAAGCGCAAGAATCAAACTTGTGGATCATTTATATAACAATAGGAAGTTAGATGAAGATTAAAGAGATCGATATAAATGGCATCGGTGGAATTGGAGAGCTAAACATCAAATTTGATGAGCATATGAATTTCATTTGTGGCCCAAATGGAATTGGTAAAACAACATTATTAGAGTGTATAGCCCATACATTTTCAGCGAACTCAACAAAGATCTTAAAAAGAAATGTATCGTATGCAAAAGGGTACTTTAACTCGATTGTAGAGATAAATGGAGAAACAGAAAGCTCTAATATAGAAATTAAAGAATTTATTCCAAATGAGTCTTCAGGAATCCATGGTTTAAACGAATATTCCCCCAAACTCCTTTCTTTAAAAGTTAACCGTACATTTCAATACCAGCCTTTGAGTGCAGTAGGTAAAGATGTCGATAAGAATCGCAATACTGTTTATCAAGAAGCTAAAACAGGTGTAAACATAGCAGAGGTAAAAAACTGGTTTGTAAACCGATATCTTTACTCTGCTCATGATAGTGCGCTGACCGAGCAGCAACTACAGAACTTAGATCTTGCTAAAAAGAGCTTTTCCATGTTGAACGAAGACTTTACATTTAGTCGTGTTATGGCTTCATCAAATGAAATAATGATAAATACTCCAAATGGAGAGATTTATTATGAGTACTTGTCTTCAGGTTTCAAATCTTGCTTATCAATTATATTTGGAATAATTAAAGATATAGAGTTGAGATTTAAAGAACCATGTATTATCGCTGCTGAATTTGATGGGATTATTTTAATCGATGAATTAGAGTTACATTTACATCCAGAGTGGCAAGGTAAAATCGCTAAAATTTTAGTTGAGGTATTTCCTAATGTTCAATTTGTAACCGCCACACATAGCCCTCACATTCTCCAAAGTGCAAATCCGAATGAAATTATTGCATTGGCTTCAGATAATGGAAAAGTTTATCAAAGAAACTTAGATGGTAGAAAGTATGGATACCAAGGCTGGACGGTAGAAGAAATTTTAGTCGATGTAATGGGAATGTCGGATACGAGAACTAAAGAGTATTATGAACAACTTAATAAATTTGAATTCGCCATTGAACAAAATGATTATAAAAATGCCAAAGAGGCATTTACTGAACTTGATTACTTACTCCATCCAAACAACCATTTGAGAAAACTACTTAAATTTGAATTAGCCTCAGTTGAGGTAAATTGATAATGATAAAACTTGAAATGGCAGAAAAACCTGAGTATTTATCTGATGAGAAAGTTTTTGAACTTACAGAAGAATTTAAAGAGAGTAAAAAATCAGTTTGGAATAATGAAAATATAAAAATTCCTTTATTAGCCTCTAGCTTTGGTAAATGTGCATATTGCGAATGTCCATTGAAAACTGAAAGCAATTACATGGAAGTCGAACATTTTGAAGACAAAAAACATAATGAGAATAAAGTCGTAATTTGGGAGAATTTATTACCTTCATGTAAGAAGTGTAACGGTTCTAAAGGGAATCATAATGTGCTCAGTGAGCCAATTATCAATCCTTACCTAGATGATCCTAAAGAGCACTTAGTTATGCGTTTATATAGATTTCGTGGAAAAACAGAAAAAGGTACTAACACGATAGACGTAACTAATTTGAACCACTCTTCAAGGTTAGTTCTGAGCCGTTTTGAGATTGGCGAAAAAATTGATGAGTTAATCGATACCGCATGGGATCGTTATGGTGTATTTTCTGAACGAAAAGATACTCGTAGTCGAAACAGACTAATTAAAGTTGTTGAGGGTTTACTGGATGAGTGTCAGCCTAAATCAGATTATGCTGCTTCTACAGCAACTAATTTACTCACAGATACTAAATTCATAGAATTAGTTTCTGTAATGAAAAAGGACAGTATATGGACAAACGAATTAGGTGCCTTAATGATTAATGGTAGTACTTTAGTGCTAGATTGCGCTTAACAAGGCAATCAAACGGACACGTAACAGTTGGCTCGGTTCCGCTTCGCTTCACATTTTAGCCAACTATTACTTAGCCGCTTATTGCGGCGTTATGCACCGTTCGAAATTTGTATTTAACTAAGTTGTAGGAATTATGGAAGTAAACAAACACACTACGGAAAATCTTGATTACTACTTAAAATTAACTTCCCCTGAGTATGCTTTTCTTTTATGTGGTGAATGGGGGGTTGGTAAAACTCACTTCATAGACAAATATATTGAAAATCAAAATAGTGAAGAACTTCAATTAGTTAAGATTAGCCTTTTTGGTTTGAAAAATATCTCTGATGTTAATTCGTGCATATTTCAGGCATTACACCCAGTATTAGGGTCAAAATATTCGAGATTAGCAGGAAATATATTAAAGGGTGCAATTAGCATGGGGGTGAAACTTGATATTGATTCTGATGGCACCTCTGAGTCAACGTTAAATACAAAGCTAGATAAACTAAATTTATCTGAACTTTTTACTACTAAAAAAACTAAAAAAACTAAAGAAATAGTCCTTGTTTTTGATGATCTAGAAAGAACTGAAATATCAACTGTAGCAATATTAGGTTTTATAAATGGCTTAGTAGAAAACTCGAAAGTAAAAGTTATACTAATTTCGAATGAAAAAACAATTGTTGATAGCGATGATGGAAAGATATATAAAAATTTCAAAGAAAAAGTTATAGGTAAAACGTTCGAAATAAAACATGATTTTGATGTTGTGTTAGCTGACTTTTTAAAAGGGTGCAGCCTGATAGGAAATGAGCAGGTAATAAAAGACGTTTATAAGAGATCAAAATTGAAGAACCTGAGGAAATTTAAACAATCCATCAATGATTTTGAATACCTAATAAATAAGATCGATGACAAATATAAAGATAACGAACAATTCCACCTGGACTTAGTAAGATGCTTTTTTGCCCTTAGTATTGAAGTTAAAAAAGGAAGTTTATCTGAAGATGAACTTAGAACAAACTTACCTTTTACGAAAGGTTCTGATGGTAACGAAATTTACATGAAATACTTTAGTGACCAAGGTCGTCTCTATAGTGGAAAAATTTGGGCAAACATTTTATTCAAAGGTGATCTAGATGAAATTAACGAAGAGACTGCAAAACTCGCCTTGTTTCTTAACTCAGAAAAAGTAATTCCTGATTGGATAAAGCTATGGAATTTTAGAGAGTTAGAGAATATTGAGTTTTCACGTCTTATTTCTAGCTTAGAAGTGGAGTTGAAGTCATTTGAAGAAAATGACCTGAGAATTTACCTCCATAAAATATCCCTAATTATCTATTTTAGTAAAAATGATTTCACTAAGTTAACAATTTCTCAGATTAAGAAGCTCGTAGATAAATATATAAAAAAATACGAAGGTAGTGAGGCTTGGAAAAGTATAAGCCTATCACAAAACAGAAGATATGATGGTACTGGATATGGGTATATATGCGAGGACGATGAAGACTTTATTGAATTAAAAAAGCTAATTATTGAATCTAATGCTAAGGCATTCGAGTCTGGTGAAAAACAGAAAAAAAAGGCGGAAGTTGAATCAATTTTATATTCTTTAACAAGCTCAGATTTTGAACTCTTTGCTGAAACAATATCAGAAAAATATCGATTCCAACCAATATTTAATCGTATTGATCCTCAGTCTTTTGTCGATAGTTTATTAAATTCAAATAATTCATCAATAGCTAAGGTTACAGAAATTCTTCTTCAGCGCTATGATGACAACTCAACTTACAATGGAGTACCTATCTGTGATTGTTTGAAAATTGAATATGGTTATTGGGTTAATGTTGAAGAAATGATAACAACGAAATTACCTAATATCCAAGGGCTTCAATCCCACTTAATGAAGCTGTTTTCAACATATACTGTAAAAAATATTATTTCTTTGCTGGAAAAATATATAGTTAAAGGTGCATAACAAGGCATTTAAACGGAACTAAAACAGTTGGTTACGTTCCGCTTCGCTTCACAGTATAACCCACAATTTTAGTCCGCTTAATGCGGCGTTAAATTCACAAGGAGTCTTAAGTGGCATCAGCACGATTTGCAAATGCATTAGAACAGGCTTGGATCAAGGAGTCTAGTTCATCAAAGTTTTCTGAAGTTCAGCAATTCAGAGCATTAATGAGAAGTTTTAGTTCTTTATCTGCACCTTTTAAGCTAGAAGAGTTTCATGGAATGAAACACCAAGTGGTATTTAATGGAAAAGGTAGTTGGGGTCGTCCATCTGCAAGATGCGAAATATCTGATTTGTTGATTGTATCCTATAGAAACAAACCAACATTCGAAATCAGGGTTACCCTTTTACAAGCTAAAAAATCGAATGATAAACATCTTACTTTATGTAACGGATTTCCTAATTCAATTCCGTCTACAAACTTTAAGGCTAACCTTGAACAATGGGACTTATTATCTCGTCGCCCAAATGTATTGCCATTCCCACCATTTGATTGTCATCCAGAAATTTTAAGTGGCGCGATATTACCTTCAGTTGGGTCTTTAGGAGTCTTTCATAAAAGGCAAGGTAAGAAATATGATTTCTTTTACATGTCTGCTGATATAGCACAACCATTAAGTTCACCAAAACGAAAATTTGCAAAATTAGAAACTAAATCTGGCAAACGATTAAGACAAGTAAATGGCTATGATGAATGCACTTATGCGTGTTGCCTTCCTACATTTGCTGAAGCTTTGTTTAATCTAGAAATTGGGACACCAATTGAGGCAAAAGGAGCTATAAGTGAAAAAGACAAAAATTATAGATCTATTTTTAGAGGTTGGTTACGGACCGTTCTATATAGTCATTTAGAAATGACAAATCATGATTCTGCGTTAGCTAACGAATTAGTAGGTCAATTAGATTCTGATTATGATTATGATTATGAGTTTATGCATAAGCCCCCTGAAATGTTAATCTTAAACTGTGATGAATTGGAATTTAACAAGTCAATTAAGCGGGACTAAAAACAGTTTGCTGTTTCGTTCCTCAACATTTTAGCAAACAATTTTTAGCCCCTTATTGGGGCGTTGGACTTGGCATCGGCCAAGTCCAACAAGCGATTTGAGCCTTGCAAAGAACGCAAAGCACAAATACTAAGACGTTACAGGAATAAGGAGGTATCGTGCAAACTATAGAAACATATGATGAAAATTCATCCGCCCTGTCACTTTTTCGGCAAAGGTTGGAAGATATTTCATATCGCCAAGAAGAGCTTGAATGGGGATTCCCTAATGGAGATAGAGTAGAATATCTCACATACTCAATTGAAACTCATCTAGGTGAATTACAAGTTGGAGTTCCTGAGTCTTGGGAGAGTCGAATCCCTCACTTAGTTAGATTCGCAAAGGAGCAGGGGCCTCCTTCTCCTGATGTTGAGCTTAATATACCAACAGAAATTAACCGAAGAGTTTCGGGGTTATATGCTAAGTCAAACGACGAAATATGGCTTTGTTCACGTGGGTCATTTACAGCATTTCGGGGACAAATAAAGCGAAATATTACTTTATCCCATTTTGATAAATGGCTGTGTGAAGTTAACGATGCAGGTAAACAAGCTCAAGTGATACCTGTCTGTTCCTTATCATCGTCAACAATGGCTAATGATATAGCTACTTTTACAGCAGCTGTTCAGGAGTTAAAGCAACTATACAAAGACCAACCCGATCAAATATCCTCTTCTACTACAGATAATCCATCCCAAAAGTTTCCATGGGGGAGTAGCAAAGAGTTTGAAGGAAAAAAGAATAGTGGAAGTAAAGATAGGTCTGAATATGATTACATTCACGGTCCATTATGCAATCAACTTAAAACTTTCTTAGAGAAAAATATTCATAATAATGAAAAGTACAAAGTCACAAAGAATGTACATGTTGATGTCGCGATTATTAACAAAAAAACAGACATTGCAGATTCAATATTTGAAGTGAAGACTGCATCCTTACCTTCAAATCAAATTTACACAGCTGTTGGTCAAATATTATACTACAAAAGATTGTATGGTGACTCTAATACTCGCTTGTATATAGTCGTGCCACTGAATTGTAAATCCCTCATTACAGAGGGGTTTATTGAAGGTTTAGGAATACAGTTAGTATATGGTGAGGCTGGGCAGTTCATTCTGCCAAATGGTGACGAGCTTGCTGTCAACGTGTAACAAGCGCAAGCACGCGGATCAATTTTCCGCTTCGCTCCAAATTGCCCGGTGTTGCGGGCGTTAGACACACGAGGAAGTATGGAAGTACTACTAGCTATTGCAACATTATTGGGTGGAATAACCGCGCTCTGGTTCTTTTGGGATAAGATTTCTGCTTGGTTATCTGGCGGCATGAATGTTAACTCACATGATGTTGGATTGTATGAAGAATATAAGCAACTATTTATCAGTAATGGTGTAGCAGAGTTTTATAGACAGCATGATTTTCTTGGATCTTTTGGAGAAGAACTCTGGAGGCCGCTGTCACGTTATGTCGATAATTGGCATACTGTTGAACACGAATTCACTCACAAAAAACTTAATAAATTACATAAAAAAGTATATGAGAATGCAGCTGAATTAGGTGGCGCTATTGCAAAGTATACAGTTCCTATTGGCCCCGGAGGTCATATGCGTGCGGTGAAGCCAGATTATATACCAATAGGCCCAATACCGGAGCACATTAAAGAAGAGGCTCGGGAAATTAACAGTTTAGTGCCTGAGTTTATTAAGGCTCACGAATCATTTGTGAGATATGCAAATCGTAAGCTAGGCAAAGGTAATGCCTAACAAATTTAGGCAGTAGGACACGCCAAAGCGTGCCTCAGCTAAAGGCACTGGGCGCAAGGGAGTATGTTTTGATTACTGATGAACAAATGAATGCTATCTGTGAGTTTTATTCAGCCACTGACCGTTTGAGAGAGCTTAAAGTTACTCGTTCAGATAGATATCTCGGAGATATAGCTGAATTTATTGCTAAAGAAAGTCTTGGTATGGAATTGGCGAGTAGCTGTCGAGAACAAGGGTATGATGGACACATTAATGGTAAGAAAGTCGAAGTTAAATATAATGGTGGAAAAAGTACAACCCTTATAGCAGGTGATCCAGACACCTATGCTGAATTAATTGTAATCCTTGGTCCAAATAGTGTCATGAGAGATCCTAGTTTTTCCGAAGATTACGTAATTTATCGTATTCCTAGCACTGAGGTTGCCAAAAAAACACCCCACAAAGATGGAGTGCTTCGTTTAGCAAAAGGGAATCTTTGTGATAAATATAGGGTTAAATCAGAGTGTACCTAGCGAGCCGTTATGCATAAGATATCGTCTGTAACTGAGTCAAACATGAACAAAACCAATAAATTTATGAAAGCTGTAATTAATCCAATATCGATCTCATTATTAGCCTTAGTTCTTTCATTGTTTGGCTTATTCTTTTCATACCAAGCTAATGACTTAGCAAAAGAGCAATACCGCCAAAATAGGCTCATTGTATTAAAAGCGAATTTCTTAGAAGACGATGATACACATATTCTTGTTGCACCAGTTGATAGTATTACACATGGGCGCGATCGCCTCTGAACTGAAAGACCATATTTTAACTTATGTGTCTCCTGAAAAAGGTGTTGTAAAAATTTCTGATGGGGATATACCAATACTTATTAAGTCGTATTATGTGTCTAAAGGCGTTTCTTACACAGATATCTCTCTATATATGTTGGGTATGCAAGTCATGCTTATGGAAGATGAATATTCTAGGCCCAAAATACAGTTTACTAGCTTGGCGTTTTTCGAACGTTATGATGGGATGGATAGTATTAAGTATGAAGAGCTAAACGCGATGGTAGCTGGACAAAAATCAATAGCATTGCCAATAAGAAGACCATAGTAATTAAGCATAAGCAAATTGCTGGCTTTGTTTCGTGCCACTTAAACGGAACTTGTCGTTCCCCCGTTTTAGTGTAGCGTTACCCACGAATATTTGCATAATTACTTTTTATCTTACGTAACTTAATACGCCTAGCTAGGGAAACACTACCGCAATTGCAGTAGTGTTTTTCAGATGCTCTAGCTACAAAGGTACTATCACAGAAATCACAATAAAAAACAGCCTCACAAAAAGGATGGCTCTGTAAATAAATGTCATCTAGTTTGTAGTTTTCTTCTTTAATTTTTTCGAATATTTCTTCTGTTTCTATTTCTTCATCACTTTTAAACCCATTTTGTCCAACGGAGTGAATGTGATTTAAATACCATTCGTCATATCCTTTTGGCATATTAGAGTTCCTTTACTCTTTTTCCATCGTCAGCGCTACACGCCCCAACACAACAATATCCGCTTCTGCAACTTCAACTGATGTATTGCCATAGCTCATGGCTAACTTTTTACCTGGTAAACGCTGTAAATGATTAATAGAAATAGAACCGTCAATATCCAATAAATAGCGACCTGAATTAGCTTTGGTTTCTGCCGTATTAATAAAAAGAAGTGTTCCGTCCAGATTAATAATACGAGTGTTATCTACTGTTAAGCCATAATTCTTCATTGCAACGAAGTCTAAACCGATTTGGCTCGAATTACTTAGCTCTCCGTTAGATATTGTTTCAATAGAGACCGTTCTTTTTGAATCAGTAGCTACTGTATTAAATGTATCACCTTCACTGAATGCTTCACCTTCATCTAATAAAAGCCACTTTAGGGACACCCCTGTAATCAAATGAGTTCTAATTGCGATCTCATATGGAGTCATATCACGAGTATGCCAAGTGAATATTGTTGACTTTGGTATGTCAAATGCGACCGCCATCTCGTCATATGTCTTACATTTAGTGACTACTTTTAGTTTCTCGGTCACACTTTTTCCACCTTTATAACTAAAAGGAGGTGAAAATATTTGATTGCTGCTCATTTTAATTGTACCATTCAATTGAGTTACTGCTCATGTGCGTAGCTATGAGCTCTAATGCCATTAAATACAACCAACAAGGATACCATTATGTCGTCAATTACAATACATCTCGACGTGCCTTACTGCACAAAAAAGAAATATGCCGCCGCAACTGGGCAATCAATAAGCACTATTGATCATGCTGTTACGAGTGGAAAGCTACCTATCATGCCAAAAGAAAGCAGAAACGAGGCCGTACTTATCAATCTTGTTGCCTTGTTCAAAAAAGCCGATGCACAAAAATTTGCATAATCAAACCAATAGCCAATCAGAGATCACTATAAACGCCCATCAACAGGGCTTTATAGAGGTTTCGGCAGGTGTATTCATCGAACCAAGCGTGAATAAACGCAAGTATCATTTCTCTTTAATCGTTAAAGCAGAAGCGATCATATTCATTTGCGTACTTGGATTGTTACTTAATCATTGCATATAAGGAGATTTTCGCAATGTATGAGTCAAATGAGAGTAAACAGAGCCCAATAGAGTCTGCATGTGTCCGGTTTGCAGACATAGAAAACTTAGAACAGATTGCCAACGAGTGCGGTATGCGTGGGCAAATACTACGCAACAAACTCAACCCCAATCAGCCACATCAATTAACCGTTAGCGAGTTAATTAAAATCACCACCGCAACCGATAATCACGACATTATCAACAGCGCAATACTCGAAGTCGGATTAACCGCCGTTCGCCTACCCAAACAAGGTGAATCAAAACCACTCACTCTCAGCGCCATGAGCGTGACCAGTCATGCCGGTGAAATAAACCGTCACATCTTAGAAGCCGAATCAGATCGCCGGCTAACCCGATTCAAAAAAGACCAAATAATCAAAAAGGCACAAGACGCCGTTCGTGAACTTGTCTTTCTTATGTCAGACGTTGAAAACCGCTGCGGTGGTGCAGGGCCGTTCGTGTCCATGTGTACAGATGCCGTCATCGGTGGATTGCCATTACCAGGTATGTAAGAGGGAATTGTTATGGGACAAGCACAACTCGTACAAACACAGCACCAAGACACGGCGGCTCAAGCCATCGCTCAAGTCCGCGACATGTTTAACCATAACCGCGTCGCTGTTATCTACAACAAGCAAGGTGACGAGATAAAGCGCGTTATCTGTTTTGCTGCAGGGATGGAAGAGCGAGACATGAAATTTACGTTTCAAAAATTTAATCAAATTCAAAAAACCGCGATCCACTGCGTCATAAAACGTTTAGCACCGGTCATCAATGAAATGGCTGGTTACTCATTAACTGAATTTAACAAGTAAGGGAATACCATGATTAAAGCAAATCCAACAATGAACGATGTGATCAACGAACTCATGTTTATTGCCATCGCCAAACCTGAAAAATTGAGCGTATCTGTTCGCTACATTGGCCATGCCGATGCTCTCGAAGTTATCGCAATTGATAAAGCCTACTTTAGCGGTGCGCAAACCCCGAATACCTGGTCAGCGAACAAGCTAATGGATAAAACCATTTACCTCGATGGCTTAACTGCATTTAGACAAGTCACTTCTACGTATAACGAACTAAGCAACTTGATAAAGAGTGAGGTGGCGGCATGAAACGTATTTTAGCCCCCGTCGAAAATGTGCGTTCGGCGCTGCACTCGCTTGGTATCGATGCAGACAAAGCTGATTGGATTATCGATTTGTTTGAATGCGTTGATGCCGGTCGTAGCGATGCACTTGCAATGCCTTGTTTTCATTTCAACCTTTACGCAACGCTCAAGCAAGAAGAGGTATTGATTACTGTATTTGCCTTTTGGCAAAGCGTCGTAGCTTGTTCAGATTCAGGCTCTACCCAAGAGCAACTTGCCTTAGGCGCTATTCGTTCTGTGTACTTTATGGCGCAAGGTTTTGGCTTAACCAAGTTAGTAGCCTGTATTGAATTGTGGTGGGAGAAGACACTCGATATTCACAATACAACTATCTGGATGGTCGCATGATGTATCTAGCAATAGAACTGTGTCCAAATGGCGGCATGCGTGAACACCCTAAAACCCACGAACTGCGCACTGTTGAAATAGGCGAATGTGAAACCAAACAAGATGCTATCGATAACGCATGCCAACAGCTAGATTGTCGTCAGTTGTTTCGTGGTGTCATTGGCCGACCAAAAGGCCAGGGCGGTTATGTCGTATTAAACGCGCATGAATATGCAGAAGTATGAATAAAAGGATATTTAACCATGATTATTAGACATGAAATTAACGAACAAGAAATGATTGATATGTTTGACCTATTCGCCGGTTCAATAATTGACGGTTACCCATGCGAAGAACTCACCGAATATTTGCATGAAGCAGTGCGAAAACTGGCTGTTGACCAAACTGCAGATATTTCAAAAGGTAGTTTTACTTGCCTGCTAAAAGACTTCATTAGCTGTTTTAGTTTTGATGGCAAAAATGGCCGTTATCATTTCAGGTTTGAAGATGTGGAGTTTTACGGCAATACCAAGGTTATAAAAACGGAGGTAGCGCTATGAGTCATTGCCGTAGTAAAGCTTATCGTAACGTTGTTGATGACGAGCTACCGTTTTGATGGTTAATGTAAATCATGCCCAGTCATTACCTGGCCGTAGCACCATTATTGAAATGATTGAAAGCGCGGAGGACTGCAGTAATAAGCCAGTCAGAATGCCCGCGCTAGGCAAAGAATTCCCACAACCTGAAATGTCGCTAATCGAAAACGCGATGTTCCAGGCTAACCCCGATCTCGAAGACCATCAATGGCGCAAGCAGTTCTTTGGTGACATGCCGCATTACCTTAGTCGCTATTTTGCCGAACGTTATATCAAAGCCTTTAAACGTAATGGTCGTCAATACGCCAACAAGTACTTAAGAAAAACGGTGGGAGCCAAGATTAACCCACGTTTAAAAAAGGTATTAGCACAATATAACCAGCAAGCTAAATACCGTGATTCTTATATCCGCAGTGACGACTTGTTCCGCGAAAAGCTGCTAGCAGAAATGGATAAAAGCGAACTCAAAGTATTAGCACAGCAGTACGCTGATTTCTTTGCCGTACAACTCGATGAACAAGCTGCAGAGCAGGATGAATCACAAGGCTACGAGCAGTCTATTATTCAGGTTTTTTGTGGCCTACGTGAAATTAGCCGTAAGTTTGGTTATACACCACCCTATGATAAACCCGAATCTGATTTAACAGCTGCAGAAGCAGAGTGTGGCATTTTACGCTTAACCTGTAATCGTGCCTGGGAAAGTAAACTAAAAGCCAAGCGTTCGATAATGCGCGAGCACCTAGCAATAGCTGTAGGCCAAGTGCAAAAGTCAGCAAGCCCGTATTGTTCCCGTGACTGTCTGCACGAATGGAAGAACCAAAAACAACGTAACCGTGATTTCATCAAAGGCATGTCGGTCTTTGATGAAGACATGGACGAAGAAATAGCACTTTCAGAAATGTTCTATAAATCCACGGGTAACCCAGCCATTCGCCGTTGCGAGCTGATGGTTCGGATGCGTGGTTACGAAAATATTGCCCAAGCCATGGGTTGCGAAGGACTTTTCCTTACCTTAACTGCACCATCCAAATATCACCACACCCGAAAAAAGGGCGGCTTTATCGATCACTGGATGGGTAACAGTCCCCGTGATGCACAGCGTTATTTATGTAGCGTTTGGGCTAAAATCCGCGCTCAATTCAAACGTGATGATATTTCAGTATTTGGTATTAGAGTTGTCGAACCACATCACGACGGTACACCACATTGGCATTTACTCTTGTTCATGCAGCCGCATGATGTAAAGCGGGCGAGTGAGGTATTCACCTATTACGCAGTACAGCAAGATTTTAAAGAATTATTCCCGACCATAAACAAAAAAGAAATAGCAGTAGGGCCACCGAACTTACGGACTCGATGCGAGATTGTTGCTATCGATTCTGAACTGGGTTCTGCAACCGGCTACATTGCTAAATACATCAGTAAGAACATTGATGGTTATGCCATGGATGACGAAAAAGACGATGAGACAGGGCGCGACCAAAAAGAAATGTCGGCAAATGTTACTGCCTGGGCAAGTCGTTGGCGTATTCGTCAGTTTCAAGCGATTGGAGGGGCACCGGTTACCACGTATCGAGAATTACGCCGTTATGCCAACAACGACGTAAACACATTCAAAAGCTACGTTGCCTTGCTCAATGCAAAGCAACAATACAACTTATTTACCGAATTATTCCCAGACCAAAACCCTTACCTTATGGGTCCTAAATTAGACTTTCAGGGGCCACGTTTAAACTATGCCGCAATGAATTCGTTACAGCGTTGGGATGTGCTCACCAGCAAATACAAAGTGGAATTAAAAACAGACATCGATAGCGCATCCACAGCAATGAAGTGTGCCGACAAAGGCGACTTTGCAGGGTATGTCATGGCACAAGGTGGTCCATTCGTGAAACGTAAAAATTTACTTATTCGTAATGATTATGACGTTACAGAAATGGGCAATGAATACGGGGAATACGTTGGTAAGATCCAAGGCTTTAAAGTTACAGATGAAACACCGGTTAAGACTCGACTACGCAACTGGGTGATCCAGCGCAAGTCTCAAGCATTGCTCGACAGTGAAGCGATCACCAGTAGCACCGCAGGTGCTGAGGGTTTAATGAGTCCCGAAGGGGCTTCTCGGAGTTCTGTCACTAACTGTACGCCCTCTAAAAGCGACAGGTTAAATACTGGAATTAAAACCCTTTTGAAAAGTCGTGGTATCAATTTAGATGATCACCTGGTCAATTCGATGGAGCAAGGTGGCCAAATCCGGCTCGATAAAGACCAAATTATGAAGTTTAGGCGAGGGTATTACGCTGACAGCAAATATCACCCTCCCGAACTTGTCGAAGTGAGGCCTAAAGAACTTAATATTTGGGAGGGTTGGAATACGCCAGCGCTCAAGGTGGATAATAATCAAGAATTTGTGCCTGGTTGGGAAGATTGGGAAAACTGGGATTGGGGTTAGTGCTGGTTAAAAATGGTTAGTGGTATCGATATATAATCCATTTTTGGAATGTGCTTTTTTCACATATACAAGCAAATAAAACCACTGTAATCTTATCCAGTTGTTTTATTTTGAGGACTGGATTATGAAAGAGTTACAAATAGATGCTGAGAACTTTGTCATTGACGCATCGGCGCAAGATACGGTTAAAAATAACGAGGAAGTTGTCGTGTATTTATTGACATTGATACAGAACGACACGAGCGAAGAAGCGCCGAGTTAACGCATTAGCATTAATGCTGTCGTACTTGAAAATGGTAATTCAGCCCTATAAAACCGCAGCCCATATTATTGATTATAACGTTCACGTTAAAGCTGTATTCAGCAGAAAGACGATGACACGAATAGCAAACATCAGATGACTGAATAGGCCATAAATAGGCTGTTTAGTCGTGTGGTAATTGAAGAATATTATTAATAAATTCCAACATAGAATGACTGTTATGGAGATGGGTAGATATGAGAAAAGTTAAGTTTAATTGGAGTCTGAGCAAGATATTCCAGCGTCGAATATTAGAAAATAAAGATGACCAGGTACTTGATACAAGTGGCATTGTGGCGGAGTTAAATGATGACCCTCATATCACTCGATATCTCATTACTGTTGATAGTAATGGAACAACTCTGCAGACGATGAATGTAGAGGGTAAGTCGCTAATCGATTCTGAAGCGGCAAGAAACCTTGTGCGGGATATGAATCAAATGACAGGGCGCATGAATGAAATGGTTAGACGTATGGGTGTTTTGAATGGTGCTTGTAATACCGAGCGTTTAGATAAGTCGATTGATTAGACCTGGTGAACAGTTTTAGATGTGTAATAGCAAACCCTCATAACCCAGTTTTGCTATTACAACATTGAAAGCTTCTGCTTAAGTTCTTTCTGCAGACTGGGATCGAGTGATTTCAGCATTTCAAAGGCCAGCTTACCTGAACTTTTTGCTGACGGGCTTAATGTGTGACTAAAGCTTAGGTTCATTACAAATGAATGGCCGCATTCTGGATTAGTACAGCTGCAATATAAATCTGTGTATTCAATCGAAATTCGATTCGTTTTTTGTATACGGCTTTTATCGCCACACTCAGAACAAAGTACTCGCATAAAACATCCACTTAACTAACATACAGGTGTGTAAATTATACAGCATTACACTGTGTTTTTATACAGTTGTATAATGGCGCTATATACTTGCCAAGGTGAAAGCTGTTGATAAATGATTTGGGAGTCGTGGCTGCTAATTTTCTGGCTGGTTATATGGTAGGGATGTCGATAACCTAAGGCAGATTTGCCCCAAAGTGTAGAGTATTTAATCAGACTAATATAGGTTTACCATATATTCTTTCATGTGAGGGATTTGTTACATCACGACAGCACATTCGCTTTTGTCCCTGTAGCGATTTGTATTCTAAGATCAAAAAATCCTCCAGTTAGGAGGACAATTTCAATGAACCACAACAACCACTATAGTAGTGGTCAACTAATTAGTTTATCGATAGTTGTGTTTAGTTTAATTAAGCCAAAAAACTCTACTTACATAGCGCTCTTAACTCACTATCCACTTGATCAAGTCTGTCGTATAATCCCTTAGGTTCAGACATTATTTTTTCTCTATATTGACCTATGGAAATCCGATTAGTTTCATCCCATTTATATGGTCGGCCATCCAATTTAGCCAAATATATGTGCCAATCGGCTAATAAAAAATACACCCTGTTATCGCTATATTTACTCTTTGCTACAAAGCCCACGTTTTTCCATTCACTTTTTTGACCAATTTTATTAATCCAATTACTAATGTGAGTGCTAGTAAATTCGTTTAGTGCAATATCAGTAATATCGCCATCCTTTAATGTAGTAATACAGCTGTCAATTTCATATTCATATTTTTCCAAAGACTCGGTGATACTTTTATTTATTTTACGGCTTATAAAATCAACTAAGTTGGTCTTTGCTTCCACCATAAAATCATACATTTCTTTTTCTTCGTCTAGAGGTAAATTTAAGCTGTAGTCAGATAGGGTCATAATTTTTTTCCACGATTTATTTTTATTTATTTTGCTAATGATTAGCTGATATTCAATAAAAGCATTTTTGACATTCGTTTTATTACAAGAGGCACTACAATTACCAACCCAGGCATCGATCCCTTCTTTAGCGGGAGAAATCGTTGAAAAGTAGGGGTAATGATAGAAGGGGATTTCCACTTTTCCTGATAATGAAAGATTACATTTATGTAAATCCACGTTAGTCTTTTGCCATACCAAAATATCTTTTTCTAACTTAAAACCCTTATAGCTTTGAGGTTGTGGAACAGTATTTTTTTTTGATAAATAGATGACCGAAATTCTAGTACTCATTTCGCTATCAGGAATGTTAAACTTTTCTTTAACTGCGGTGATATAACGAGAAATTTGATGCTTTCCATCTCCCGCATTCAACTTATTTTCTATGATCATAAAATGGTTATTATCATGAATAAGTAAGTCTATATTATCTTTTTCTATTAGCACCTCGGCATCTGTTAGATTAATAAAGCCACATAGTTTCGGGTGTTTAATTAAGTCTAGAAAATGATTAAGGAAAGAATGACCACAATAGTGCAAACTTTTAGGGTTTATCATTGAATAGATAAAGCGAGTATGTAGCCTTACTTCATCATTTACTTTTAGTAGGGAATTAATTAAACTGTAATCATTGGCTCCAAGTCCTTTCAGTTCTTGTCTTTTTTCATTGAACGTCGAATAAATCGCAAGTGACTTTTTCCATCGTTTATTCCTCGTTGTGTCTGTCATACTTTTCCTTTTGATAAGTTTAGAACTGTTGTCTCAAATATGTTGTCTTATGTAAAGCGTAGGATATTATATGTGGCATAGTTTATTTGGTCACAGCTTTGAAATTTCCAATACAAAACCTAATCTGAATAACCATAAATTGAATAGATGATCTAACAAGGTCTTGTCCAAGAATGAACTAGGATGACTAAATAAAGGTTCATTCTCTACTTCCGTTCCACTGCGTATAACGCTCGTTTAAGATTAAGCACAGAAAAAATAGTTCGCTACGTGAAATCTAGTGAGTTAACACCTCCCTCCAATCATTATTTCAGGCGCGTAGCTGTCGACCATCAAACATCCCAATGAGATATTTCGTTGTCACAATAGAATAAACCTGTTGCATACTTCACTATTCCACGACAAGAATCAGTATTTAAAATAAGTATATTCCATATGAATATTTACTTATAAAAAAATTCTATAAATAAATATTTGAAAAAAGATCGCTTTATTATATAAAATAATTCCTAAGAAGAGCGTTTCATTGAAAGGAATAATGTTTCACTGAAAGTCTCTCTTTCAACACCCTGGTTTATTTTATATTGCTTCTTTGGAGGATATATTATGAATACTATCGATTTAACTCCGATTTATCGCAGCACTATTGGCTTTGACAGATTTGCTCCTTTATTTAGTAGTCTATTAGGTGACGATAACAAAGTACCAAATTATCCACCTTATAACATTGAAATTCATGGCGAAGATAAATATTCAATTACTATAGCTGTCGCAGGATTTTCTGAGCATGAACTAGATATTAATGTAGCAAAAGGTGTCCTTACTGTTTCTGGAGATAAAGGATACACAGACGATAATGATAAAGATAAACACAAATTTCTTTATCAAGGCATTGCTAATCGGATGTTTAAACGTAAGTTTAATCTTACCGAAAATGTAGAAGTAACCGGTGCGAGTCTTAATCATGGGTTATTAACGATAAATTTGGTTAAAAAGATACCAGAAGCTATTAAGCCTAAGAAAATAGCCATCAATCAGGAGGTCGAACTTATTAATGATAAAACTAAAAAGGCCGTTTGATTTAGTATAAGGGCAGCTAAGGAGCCCTGTTTATCTAAGATGTTTCGTAAAGCATATGTTCGCTACGTGAAATCTAGCGAACTCATACCCATCAAAAACATGTATTGGCTAGTAGCGTGACACCGTCATGCTACTAGCCAAATTTTTTCTGTCCCATTGTGTCTGTTATGCGCGTTATCACCTTTATATTCAACAGACCGCATATTGACGATTTTATCTTTAGGAAGTTATCTAACGCGCTTCTGTCCAGAAGTAAGATAGAACTGAGTCATCAAGATTGTGATCACCAAGCGACTTTGTCGTTTTTATAATTACCAAGGGAAATTGACGGATCTAATCATTATTTTCTTGTAAAGATGACGAAGAGCGTTCAGCACTTTACTCTCGGTATATCCTGCCAGTTGGTTGTATATTGTGGTGTAAGCATTTTACGTCGCATCGCCCATTTTTTCTCTGTGCCTTGGGCGCCTAAAAATACGGTATTATTGCCATATCTCTGATTGAGCTTATCGAATACCTGCATCAGGTCTTCGTTATTCTGCTCAGAGTTGAACAAATCTTTTTGTTCATGTGTACCATTAACTAAATCAATCAGTCCGACACCTATCTTGTAATACCTTACATCTTTATGGAACAGCTCTTTTGCTAATTGGGTTGCAGCTTTCGTTATTTGATCCACATCTGCAGTCGGGTATGGGAAATGATGAATAGCGCGGTAACTCGCGGGTTTGTCATCAAACGGTGAGCTTGCCGCAAAGCACAGCATTACTTTACACAATGAATGTTGCTTACGTGCTTTTAGCGATGCAATGCCTGCATGCTGGCTTAGCGCTTGTTGTAGTGTACTGAGTTCTGTAATTCGTTCGCCGACACTGCGTGTAGAGTAAATTTGTTTTTTATCAGCCCTGGCTGTATCCCAATTTTTACAAGGTAGCCCATTGAGTTCTCGTATTGTGCGTTCAACTTCAATATTGAACTCTTTGCGCGCTAAACTCGCAGGGTATCCAGCAAGGTCTAATGCGTTATTCAATCCCATCACTGTCATGATCTTTGATAGCTTTCGACCGATTCCCCAAACATCACTGATACTCATTTTTGCAAGTACCTTTAATCGTTCTGCGTCATTGTCGAGTACGCAAACGCCATTATAGTGATGTAATTTCTTTGCTGCTTGGTTAGCTATTTTAGCAAGAGTCAGGGTAGGGCCAATTCCGACACATACAGGTAACCGGCACTCTTTCCATACTGCACGCCGAATCTTAGCACCATGGGTTAGAAGGCAAGGTATTGCGGGATAAGTTTTTTTAAATGACAAGAAAGACTCATCGATACTATAGATGTGCTGTTCAGGTGCAAAACGACCAATGACTTGCATCATCTTTGCCGAGAGGTCTGAATAAAGCTCGTAGTTAGAAGAGAGCGCAATAACGCCTTTTTTTTCACATAAGTTTTTGATCTGGAAATAAGGCTTAAACTTTGGAACACCGGCTTCTTTTGCTTGCCTGTTTGCGGCAACGATACATCCGTCATTATTAGACAAAACCACAATGGGTTTATTACGCCAATCTGGGCGAAACACTTGCTCTGCACTGCAATAGAATGAATTAGCATCAACGAGGGCAAACACTAATTATCATCCAATAGATAGCTAGGGCGATGGCAACGAATAGAGCGTATAACAACCCCTTCAATGCTAAAAGAATCTAAATCATGAATGAACACAGGTTTAATTTTATCATTTGCAGACACTAGCATACGTTGGCGAACATCAAGTAACTTACAAACGAACTCTCCATTTAAATTAGCAACAATAATATCGTGCTGCCTGGGCGTAACATGCCTATCAACAATCAATAAGTCACCATCAAAAATACCAACACCTTCCATTGAATCACCACAGGCTTTACCAATGAAAGTGGAGCTTGGGTGCTCGATAAGAATTTCGTCTAAGGTACATCTAAGCTGGCTATATTCAGCTGCAGGACTTTCAAAACCAGTGATACCAGCACTTGCAGAGATTGGAATTATATTCATAAATAAACACTGTTGTTATATACAGTGTTTATTTTAGGCCAGTTATAAGGAAAACTCAAGAAGTGAGGTTTATTCCACCATTTGATTTGAACTCCTCCTGGGGGAGGGTGAGATTAAATCTTATGGCTAAACTACCGATAAATTCACTCCTCTTCGCCTACCGCGTTTTCGCAATTTTTTCACGTTTTGGACACAACGATGGACACGCTACTATAGCTCAAGCCTTGCCAGTAAAGGATCGAGACGATCATTTAAAGATCGTTAATGTCAAAGTTGTGACACCTTTTGACACAAAGTGACAAGCTTTCAGGATTATCTAAGAGATAAACATCATTCATCCTAATCAGCTAAGTGATGTTAATTTTATGAAGTTTTTAACGAAAGATTTAGAACTAGCATAATGAACGGGTCTGTCTGTTATGAGTGGAGTTATTGAGTTTGAAAGTGAGTATTTTTGTATCTTTTGAGATTAGATCATAAATTTTACTATTAATAAAAAGATAAGTTGTGACGCTTGGTTTTTTCGTGTCTAATTACTTTGATTTCAAATATTTAGGTATTAGTTATGAAGGATTTGTCACCATCAGATTTAAAAAGCATTTTACATTCTAAACGCGCAAATGTGTATTACCTCGAATATTGCCGTGTTATGCAAAAAGACGGTCGGGTTCTGTATTTAACTGAAGCTAAGCATGAGAATAATTATTTCAATATTCCTATCGCTAATACTACGGTTCTTTTATTGGGTAATGGCACTTCTATTACTCAGGCGGCAGTCAGAATGTTAGCTCAAGCTGGCGTACTTATCGGATTTAGTGGCGGTGGTGGTACGCCGCTATATATGGCGAACAATGTTGAGCATGCGATTGAATGGATGACACCGCAAAGTGAATACCGGCCAACCGAATACCTGCAAGGCTGGATGTCATTTTGGTTTGATGATTCTAAGCGGCTGGATGCCGCAAAACAATTTCAGCAAGCGCGTATTGAATATTTGCATCGTATTTGGGGGAAAGACCGAGAGTTACGTCTTGAAGGATTTACCACTGATGATGCAAGTATACAGCAAGCTCTGGAACGGTTTGATGAACGAATGGCTACAGCGTCTAAACCATCTGATTTATTACTGATTGAAGCACAGCTTACTAAGCAACTGTATAAGTTCGCCGCCAATATTACCAAAACGTCCAATTTTACTCGTCAGCATGTATCGACCGACAAAGCTAATGACTTTTTAAATCATGGTAATTACTTGGCCTATGGGTTGGCCGCGACAACGCTGTGGGTATTAGGTATTCCTCATGGTTTTGCAGTGATGCATGGCAAAACTCGCCGTGGTGCATTGGTATTTGATATTGCGGATTTGATCAAAGATGCAATTGTGCTGCCGTGGGCATTTGTGTGCGCCAAAGAAAATATGACCGAACAAGAATTTCGGCAACAGGTACTACAAGCCTTTACCGATCATAAAACGTTAGATTTTATGTTTAATCAAGTTAAGAAAGTCGCATTGCAGGAGAAAGAGAATAAGGGTGATGCAGGTGAAATCACATGATGGTCACTTTTGTTTCTCAGTGTGAGAAGAATTCGTTAAAGAAAACTCGACGTGTACTCGACGCCTTTGCAGATCGTATTGGTGATAATACCTGGCAAACACTCATTACCGATGATGGATTACAAACCGTTAAACGCATGTTGCGTCAAACGGCGAGTAAGAACACTGCGGTAAGTTGTTTTTGGATCCGAAGTCGTTCTCGTAGCCAGTTTTTATGGGTCGTTGGTAACAAAGATAGATTTAATGAAAGAGGGTTAGTGCCAGTTAATCGAACGAGTAAACAGTTAGTGAAAGATGATAATTTTCATTTGAATAAAGAAGTGATTGCGTTGTTATCTTCTTTGGCTGGTTTTTTTCATGATATTGGCAAGGCCATGGTGCTATTTCAAAATAAATTAAAACCTAATTATGATGGAAAACGTTTTGAGCCTTATCGGCATGAATGGGTTTCGTTACGGTTGTTTCAAGCTTTTGTTGATGGAAGAAATGATACAGACTGGTTAAAAGCGCTTGAAAATGTAAATAATCAAACTGAAGAAGATGTTTTAAAAAAACTGGAACACTTAAAAGATGGAATTAGTAGTAATATTGTTAATCCGTTTAAACAATTTCAACCTGTGGCTAAAGTTGTTGCATGGTTAATTGTTTCTCATCATCGTTTACCACAATCTCCAAAAGGGATCGATAATCCACCGTCATTAGATAAAATGAACCTTTGGTTAAGTGAATCGTTTGAAGCAAGTTGGAATTCTCCTCAATGTTGTAATGACGATTGGAATCATGAAACATTAAATAATAATTGGAATTTTGGCGAGCATGGAACTCCTTTTAAAAGTGTACTTTGGCAAACTCAAATAAGTATTATTGCGAGAAGAACGCTTAAACATGATCGTATATTTTTATCTGATTGGTTGGGGCAGCGATTTACATCTCATTTATCTAGATTGTCACTAATGCTTGCGGATCATTATTATTCTTCTAAAAAAGAAGTGACAAAAGAGTGGCAAGATCCAAATTATCAGGCTTATGCAAATACTGATAAAGATAATGAAACTGGTGTTCCATATCTGAAGCAAAAGTTAGATGAACATAATATTGCAGTAGGACTCAACGCTGGTGAAATAGCAAGAAAAATACCTTACCTAAAACAAGATCTACCAAGTCTAACACCGAATAAAAGTTTTACAGATAAAGTTGAAAAAAATGCTCAACCAGATTTTGGTTGGCAAGATCACGCTTTTAAAATGGCAAACGAATTAAAAAAAATAAGTAAAGAATGTGGTTTTTTCGGTATTAACATGGCTTCTACGGGTAAGGGGAAAACACGTGCAAATGCTCGGATAATGTATGGATTATCAGATTATAACCAATGTCGTTTTAGTGTCGCCTTAGGGCTAAGAACTCTGACATTACAGACTGGAAAGGCGTTACATAAGCATCTTAATATTGCTAAGGATGAGTTAGCTGTCTTGATTGGTTCTCAAGCAGTAAAACAATTGCATCAATTGGAGACAATATTAGAACAAACTGAACAAGAAAATTATGGTAGCGAATCGGCTGAGTCTTTACTAAAAGATGACGTGACGTTAGCTCATAATCTTCCTCATTATAGTGGTATTTGTTCTGAGTGGTTTAAACATGATGATAAGATTTTAAAATTACTACAAGCGCCAGTACTTGTCAGTACTATTGATTACCTTATTCCTGCGACGGAAGGTTTACGAGGCGGGCGGCAAATAGCGCCTATGCTGAGGTTATTAACTTCGGACCTTGTACTTGATGAACCTGATGACTTTGGTCTGGAAGATTTGCCCGCATTATGCAGATTGGTTAATTGGGCTGGTATGCTTGGTTCTAGAGTATTGTTATCGACAGCAACAATTTCACCTGAATTAGCGAGTGCCTTATTTGACGCTTATCAACAAGGGCGAAAGCAATATGTCGAGGTAAATGGGGAGGGGAGTAATATAAATAAAATTTGCTGTGCATGGTTTGATGAATTTAAAAAACCAGTTAATCATAGTGTTAATTCATTAGATGAATTTCAACACGTTCATGGTACGTTTGTCGAGAAGCGTATTCGTAAGCTTAAAGAAGATGAACAAGGTTTAAGGAAAGCGAAAATAATACCTGTTCTTAAGAAAGGAATAGACAAGCCGAGTAAGGTTTTTGCTAATGCGATAAATAAGTCGGTTATAGAATTACATCAAACAAACTTTGTTCAGCACCATACTGGAAAGAAAGTATCTATTGGATTAGTTAGAATGGCTAATATTAACCCACTAGTTACAGTGGCCAAACAACTATATTCAATAGATCCTCCAGCTGACACTCAGATTTATTATTGTGTCTATCATAGTCAATATCCATTAGTCATGCGCTCTAATATTGAGGCTAAATTAGATTTAGCTCTTACTCGCCATAATGAAACAAAATGGTGGGAAGATAGTGGTATAAATGAACTGGTTACGAATAGTGATATAAAACATCATCTTTTTGTAGTTTTAGCTACATCTGTTGCTGAAGTCGGACGTGATCATGATTATGACTGGGCCATCGTTGAACCGAGTTCAATGCGTTCGATTATTCAATTAGCCGGACGAATTCAGCGACACAGAAAATGTGTTCCTCAAGATTATAATATTCATATATTAGGCAAAAACTTTAAAGTACTAAAAGGTGAAAAACCTGCTTATTGTCGTCCTGGATTTGAAAGTTTAAAACTACAGTTTAGCGATTATGATTTATCCAGCTTGATTGAGCAACAGGAGCTCTCCTGTATTAATGCAATCCCCAGAATACAAAAAGTGACGGAATGGGGACGGTATTTAGATACTAAAACAAGTCCACCTAAATTTAAATCTTTTAATGCGTTAGAGCATATGGCTCAAGCTATCAGACTTATGGGAAGCCCAAAAGAAAAAGATGCAGCAAATCTTTGGTGGAATAATGATGTGTCTTGGTGTGGTGAAATACAACGAAATCAGCCTTTCCGATATTCGCCGCAGGCAATGGAGGATTACAATATTAACCTGTCATACGATCAACGTATTATTTGGCAAAAGAAAAAGCAAGGAGAGTATCCTGCACAGTTTAATAAAACGAATGATATCGAATTGATCAAAGAGCATGATTTAATTCTAGCTGAAGGTAATTGTTCGTGGTTTGAAATATCAATAACAGACAGTGTTGACCTATTGTCTAGTCGCTTCGCAGAGTCGGTTGATTACACGTACAAAAAATTCACACACTTACAACTAAGACAAAATAACAATAATGATATGTCTCGGTGGTTGTTCCACCCTAATTTAGGTGTATTTAAATATTTGAAAAAGGATAAATATATTGATGGAAAATAGAATCGATGCCGACAGTATGGCTAATGAAATTCGATTTTTTATTTCTTCGCGTAGAGATAAAAAAGAAGAAGTTTTATTAAAAGACAAGCCTAAAAAAGGAGTGGGAGGGATCAATGCCAGGCTACTTTCTTTTGCTGAAAGTCGATTAAGTAAGTCACTTGATGATTTAGATGATATAAAAAAAATTAAGAAAGATAAAAAACAAACAGCACTTAAATTTCAGCAAGATAAATATCAAAAATTTATTAATTTATTAACTGATTATCAGTTAGATAGTCAGTTGTTGGGAATTATCAGCGAATATAAAGAAACTTTGTTGAAGCTTGAAGAAAAGCATAAACCAAACGTTTGGTTAAGTGAACATGCAATTAAAGCAAAAGACATTAGTTTTGCAACACATGTTGGTAAATTAACTCATTCTAGCAGTAAAAGCTCTAGTGTTTATGACAAAACGTCATCAATAAACGACTTATATTTAACAACAAATACCTTGATTGATTTTTTTGTTGATACAGCAGTGTCCAATGCAGCTTCTGCACCAGCAGGTGAAATATTAACAATTAAAGTAGGTACTAAATCATTATTAGATTTTATAAAAAATGATGATTCATCCCCTTTTTCATTATTATCAGATAATTTGGATGAAGTTAATTTTTGGATGACTGGATTTAAACAGGCTTATGATAGTGATAGAAAATCCAGTCATTTTTTAGCTAAGCAAATCTACTACCCAGTTAATAATGATTATCATTTACTAATGCCTTTAGTATCATCGTCAATAGCACATGAGCTATTTTCTAGGTTTAGATTTAGTGAGGATAAAAAATTAATTTATAAGCAAAAAGATGTTGATAAATATCATCCTGATTTATTCATTTTTTATCCAAATAAAGCCACTTTGAATGTTACAGGGAGTAACCATTCAAATGCATCGTCATTGAATGGTAAGCGATTGGGAAAGTTAGCTTTACTTTCTTGTGCCCCACCTAAATGGAAATCAAAAAATAAATTTTCACTCGAACAAGTCAGCTTATTTAATCGTTCTTTAAATTATAAGTTAGCGGACGAGATTAAAAATTTACAACGTTTATTACTTATCATTAAATCAAAAGAAATTAGCCCTAAAAATCCCGATATGCATCGTGCTATTACTAAAAATATAAATGAGCTAGCAGATGCCTTTTTTGATGAAGTGCTGATTATTAACTCTTTAGGCTATGACAAAGGTTGGACGCAACATTCGAGTTTAGATATTCACCAGCAACTCATATTAGAGGTTGATCGCAATGATGAGGAGGCCGTAGCTGAAAAACTCAGTAAACAGTGGTTATTAAAATTAGCAGACGAATTTGCTTATTGGTTGAATGAGAGGTTAAACGAACATCAAAATCTAGATTTAAACACGACACATCAAGCTTTATGGCAAGCTCTCTTTAAAGAGCCATTACGAGAATTTGTAGCGCTACAGGAGGATAACTAAATGAGCCAATATATAGTGCTAAATAAAGTTAAGGTACAAAATGCAAATTGTATTGCAGGCTTTACGTGGGGTTTTCCTGCCATTACAAACTTTCTAGGCTTCACTCATGCTTTACAACGTAAGCTATCAACTGAATATGATATTAAATTAAGCGGTTGTGCTGTTGTTTGCCATGATCATCAATTGCATGTGTATAAGCCCAAAAAAAATGCTGATTTTGAATTTATACAAAGTAAGAACCCACCTGTACTTGCTAAGCATAAAAAATCTTCACCGCCAATTATTGAAGAAGGAAAAATGAATGTAACTCTTTCTATCATTATTGAAGTTGCAACAGTATTAACCGTAACGAATGACGAGTTAAAGCATTTTGAAAAACGTGTATTAGCGACTTGTTTAACTAATCGGCTAGCAGGTGGCACAATACTAGATATTGGTAAAATAAAGCTGCTGTCAGCTTCAACAGATGATCAAGAGCAAGCGTTAAATCGTAAGATTAAAAAGCTAATGATGCCAGGTTTTGTTTTACAAGATCGCTCAGATTACCTTCAAACTCACTTCGAATGCTTAAAAAACAAAGACCCTCAAGCGAAATTGATTGATGCTTGGTTGGATTTTTCAGCCATAAAACATCAAGCGATACCTGTTGAAGAAGATAAAAACACTCCTCTTACTTTCGAAACGAAAGCAAATTGGAATATATTAAAACGCCCTGTATCAAAAGGTTATCTAGTTCCTATTATGACAGGTTATAAAGCGATTAGTGAATTATTTTCAGCTGGTGAAGTTGAAGATACAAGAGATGATTTAACACCAACTCGTTTTGTTGAGGCTGTCCATACAATTGCGGAATGGAAAGGTATACACCGTGTAACAGATATCAATGAAATGATTTGGAGATACCAAGGTAGAAAGAATAATGAAAGTGATTGGTATTTATGTACGCAAACAAAAAATGAAATTAAAGAAGAACAATCAACAAATAGTGAAAATATTATTACTAATTTTGCAAGTGCATTAGCACAATTTTAAGGATTGAATTAAATGACAGAACTAAAAATGCCATCTGTATTATCTTTTGACCGTAAACTCGAACCCTCTGATGCTGTAATGCATTCTGGAAATTGGACTGACATAGATAAAGCTTCGAAATGGTCTGCGATTAAATTATTTGACCGCCGTAATCGTGCAGTATTTAGTAACTTTACTAAAGAAGAACTCGATAATGAAGTATTACTTAAAGATAAAATGGGTAAACCAAACCTGTCTTGGGGTGATGATGCATCATTACCTTTTGATCAAGATACGTTAAAGTTAAGTTTTAGTTTACGTGTTCTTGGCGGTATTAAAGAACCATCAGCTTGTAATAGCAGAGCTTATCAAGATAAGTTTACAGATGTAATTAGTGAGTATATCAGTGAGTTTGGGGCTGCTGAACTAGCTAATCGTTATGCTTATAATATTGCGAATGGACGTTTTTTATGGCGTAATCGTGTTGGAGCACAAGACATAGCCATTTATGTCAAGCATCCGAGTTTAAGTGAAGCGCTGGTGTTTGATGCTTATGATTATCCCTTGAAAAATACGACAGCGGCAAATGAAAACGTAATTATTTTGGCTCAGTTGATTGAACTAGGGCTGACAGATAGAGAAAATGTTTTAATTGAAATTGAAGCGTATGTGAATATCGGGAAAGGGCAGCGTGTATGGCCTTCTCAAGATATGGTGTTAAATATACCAAAAGGTGATAAAAGTCGTCATCTATTTTCGCTAAATGTTAATGGAGAAGCTATTGCCGCAATGCATTGTGAAAAAATTGGTAATGCTTTACGAACGATTGATGATTGGCAAACTGATCTAGAACAACCTATTGCAATTGAAGCTTTTGGTTCGGTAACTCAGCGCGGAGTCGCTTGTCGTTCTAGTCGAAATGACTTTAAAACCCTTATAACTAAGTGGATGACAGATAAAGATATTAGTATTGAAGATAAGCATTTTGTTATTGCGATGATTATTCGTGGTGGAGTATTCAGTGACGGCGATAAATAGGAGTGGGAATGAAATATTATCTCGATATTACCTTATTACCAGATGCTGAAACTAGTTTAGGGTTTCTTTGGCATAAGGTTTATCAACAGGTGCATATAGCGCTTGTTGAAAATAAAGTCGCTAAGAACCAATCTGAAGTTGCGGTATCCTTTCCTGAATATGGAAGTAAGTTTCCGTTAGGGGCTAAGTTACGTTTATTAGCCAACACGAAAGAAAAATTAGAATTATTAAATGTTGGTAAATGGTTGAAGCGATTGACGGATTATGTGCATTGCACATCGATCAAAGATGTTCCTGATACTGTTTCATCGTTTACATGCTTTAATCGTTTTCAAGTTGCACCGAATAAAGAGCGTATAGCGCGTCGTAGAGTTAAGCGTCATGGTGGTACATTGGATGAAGCGCTTGCATATTTTGAAAACTATGAAGAGCATTTATCAAAATTGCCTTTTATTAATATGAATAGTTTGTCTGAAAGTAAAAAGTTTAAACTATTTGTGAATAAGATTGATGTTAGTGGTCAATGTAATGGTGATTTCGATTGTTATGGGTTGAGTAAGGTTGCAACAGTACCTTTATTTTAACCATTTTTACCAATGAAAATTGTTCTTTAACAAGGTGCATTAAAAATCAATAGGTTACAACTTCATTTGAAAACATTGGTAAAAACACCAAAAAGTTATTAAGTGATTGTTGTAACTTATTATTTTACTGATATTCTATTGTTCACTGCCGAATAGGCAGCTTAGAAAAATAAACCGAATACCAAGCGAGAATTTATTAAGTTCACTGCCGAATAGGCAGCTTAGAAATATTGTTAAAACGACTCTAAGCAGTCGATATAGTTCACTGCCGAATAGGCAGCTTAGAAAATGGTGAAAGCGGTTGTTTTGCTCATTACACAGTTCACTGCCGAATAGGCAGCTTAGAAAGAGTCAAAAGCCGATACACACATTTGTTTTTTGTTCACTGCCGAATAGGCAGCTTAGAAAAGGTTATCGAGCGTCACGTCATCACCGATAAAGTTCACTGCCGAATAGGCAGCTTAGAAAATGCAACACAACACATCTAGTCACTAAGATTAGTTCACTGCCGAATAGGCAGCTTAGAAAAGCTTGCGGCTTTGCGTCAAATTCGCGCTGATGTTCACTGCCGAATAGGCAGCTTAGAAAGATAACGGCTTAACGTGGAATTCATTTACTCCGTTCACTGCCGAATAGGCAGCTTAGAAAATGCGGCGAAAGCATCCCGTAAGCAGCTAAGTGTTCACTGCCGAATAGGCAGCTTAGAAATCTGTATGCATAAATCATCACTACAAGCAGCCGTTCACTGCCGAATAGGCAGCTTAGAAATGAAATGATTATCTTTTTAAATCCGTATTTAAGTTCACTGCCGAATAGGCAGCTTAGAAATTATAGTGCCTGTCAGTTGAAACATGCTTTTTGTTCACTGCCGAATAGGCAGCTTAGAAATTCGGTATCATGCAATGTAAACGTCGCTGGGTGTTCACTGCCGAATAGGCAGCTTAGAAAAACGTCATCAACATTTCTACCGTAACCAATTGGTTCACTGCCGAATAGGCAGCTTAGAAATCCACACCGAAATTCCGCACTACAATAAAACGGTTCACTGCCGAATAGGCAGCTTAGAAAGTTAATGGCGCGGGATTCTTCACGAACCAGTGGTTCACTGCCGAATAGGCAGCTTAGAAACAGGTGTAATAAAAGACAACTGGGGTAAATTAGTTCACTGCCGAATAGGCAGCTTAGAAAACCTACAGTTACAGACGTCTCAACCATATAGCGTTCACTGCCGAATAGGCAGCTTAGAAAAGCAGTCAATAGATCAAATCTAAATATACCAAGTTCACTGCCGAATAGGCAGCTTAGAAAGTCAACTGCATTTGTAACTGTCAGTAATTCTTGTTCACTGCCGAATAGGCAGCTTAGAAAGACAACGGCACGAAAAAACAAGAAAGTTGATAGTTCACTGCCGAATAGGCAGCTTAGAAAACTAACACCAGCTAAACCCGCGTACAACCCAAGTTCACTGCCGAATAGGCAGCTTAGAAAGGTGCGAAGAATCCAACGTCACCCACCTTGATGTTCACTGCCGAATAGGCAGCTTAGAAAGTTAATTGTGACGGTACCATCATCTGACATATGTTCACTGCCGAATAGGCAGCTTAGAAATCACCATGATTTGATTACGCTGTGATTGTGATGTTCACTGCCGAATAGGCAGCTTAGAAATTGAATTGCCCAGGACCTTCACATGCCTGGGCGTTCACTGCCGAATAGGCAGCTTAGAAATTATCGTCAGATTTTCGTTTTGAAATTGCTTTGTTCACTGCCGAATAGGCAGCTTAGAAAACTGAAAGACATAGCAAGAATCGACACGACTGGTTCACTGCCGAATAGGCAGCTTAGAAATTCAACAGATAATTCAAGCGATTTAATCAATAGTTCACTGCCGAATAGGCAGCTTAGAAAAGCAATGAAGAGGTTGTAAGCAATTGAACCCAGTTCACTGCCGAATAGGCAGCTTAGAAAGAGAAACAACTGTAAACGCGTCTTAACTGTCTGTTCACTGCCGAATAGGCAGCTTAGAAAGTTGCTGGTGGCACTGCAATCTGACCCCGTTCGTTCACTGCCGAATAGGCAGCTTAGAAATTAGTAGAATGAGGGCTAAAAGTTATCAGTCTGTTCACTGCCGAATAGGCAGCTTAGAAAAGTTGGTGAATATTGGCAAGATGCAGATAACGGTTCACTGCCGAATAGGCAGCTTAGAAAATTAGCGGGCAAATACTCGCGCCAGTGCAAACGTTCACTGCCGAATAGGCAGCTTAGAAAACCGCCAGAAGAGGCAACATCTACTGTAAAAGGTTCACTGCCGAATAGGCAGCTTAGAAATTACGTAAAGGCCGCTGTGTTATTACAAATGTGTTCACTGCCGAATAGGCAGCTTAGAAACGATCATTGTAGAGTCAGTGCTTGTTGTTCGCGTTCACTGCCGAATAGGCAGCTTAGAAAAACTGAAATAATCCTTACTATTAGCGCGATTAGTTCACTGCCGAATAGGCAGCTTAGAAAATCATGATACTTAACCCAGTAGTACGCGAATGGTTCACTGCCGAATAGGCAGCTTAGAAATGTTACATATTTAAACTTACTATCACCACGGTGTTCACTGCCGAATAGGCAGCTTAGAAATATTGGCGTCAACTCTGGTTTTGAGCCTTCTTGTTCACTGCCGAATAGGCAGCTTAGAAATTGTGATTATGCAGGTTACTTACCGGGTAACGGTTCACTGCCGAATAGGCAGCTTAGAAACATAAACATCAGGTTAGAATACTGTAAGGCAGGTTCACTGCCGAATAGGCAGCTTAGAAATGATGGTTCAATCGATGAATTTGAATTAACTAGTTCACTGCCGAATAGGCAGCTTAGAAATTCAGACCTTCCTTGTCTGCCTGGGCTAACATGTTCACTGCCGAATAGGCAGCTTAGAAAAAGAAGGGAAAAAACAGCGAGTTCTACCGATAGTTCACTGCCGAATAGGCAGCTTAGAAAATGAACAACAAATTAGAATACTGTAAGGCAGTGTTCACTGCCGAATAGGCAGCTTAGAAAATTCCGCCAAGTGTGTCACCGCCAAATGAACCGTTCACTGCCGAATAGGCAGCTTAGAAATGACATTATCACGCCGAGATTATCGCCGGATAGTTCACTGCCGAATAGGCAGCTTAGAAAATGACAAACCATTTAATCTGAAGAAAGTATTCGTTCACTGCCGAATAGGCAGCTTAGAAAAGCAGCGTAATCACCAGTGAATCCGGACTCAGGTTCACTGCCGAATAGGCAGCTTAGAAAGCATAGATGGCACTGTTGAAGCTGGTAGGCCTGTTCACTGCCGAATAGGCAGCTTAGAAATGACCATCCACCCAATCAGAGAAATGTTTGTAGTTCACTGCCGAATAGGCAGCTTAGAAAATCAAGTGCGCTCCATTAGGGTACGCACTAATGTTCACTGCCGAATAGGCAGCTTAGAAACACAAGCCCAAATCCAACGCGGAGCCACTCACGTTCACTGCCGAATAGGCAGCTTAGTAATTGTATATTGTGATGAACATATTCAATCCATTTTTCTGAGTCCTATTAATTGGTTTGATTGGCGCTATTCCTGCGTTCCATATTTATAATATAATCGGTATTAGCTCAAGCAATTGCTAATGCAGTTGTTGATGAGATCACTGCTAGTGCGGAAGTTGGCGTGACAGGTGTGAGTTCAAAGGGACTGTATAAGGTAAGTTAAAAGACAGTGTAAACCATCGCCACTCTATCGCCATCTTTAATTTGACTGACTTTAAGTTGTTGATTTTAAGTTGGTTTAATTTGTATTTATATTGAAACCGGTAATATAAACAGTGAAGGGCACTACACTTGGATAGACCTAGAGTTGGCTTGATTATTAGTGTTTGTGCTATTTAAATCAAAAAGCTATTGATAAAATATATTATATTCAGACACTTAATAATTTTATGATGCGTTGTAAAAGTTGGATGACACGATTTTATGGTGTTGGGACTGGCTATATGGAATATTATATTGCTTGGTTTATCTTTATGGAAAACAAAGCGTCTTGCGAAAACAAAACCAGGCTTAATGGAGCTCTTGAATAAACCAACACTAAAAGGGAACAGAGCCGTTTTTATACAGCACTACCGCTGTGATACATCGCCGGCCTCCATGTAATCACTTTGAGGTAACATATAATGTAAAAACATACTTAACCTATTGCAATATAATAACTTATAGTTTAAAGTTCCCTCAAACCAAATCGTTACAATTAAGTCTAATCAACTTAAAATCGCTGCAATTTTTTTATTCAATTGCGGGCTTATTATGAATGCACGTTACAAATTTATACTTGGTTCTGAATTATCCAATGATGAACTAGCGTATAAACAATCCCCTGAAGAAGTCATCAGAACGCTTTCGCGTGAGCGAAATGCAACAGTGTGGCTAAATACCCTTCCTTCACGACTGAAGCGAATTCTTTTGCTCTCAGGTGAAAAGCAGGCGTTAAACACACTCCGTCGATTACTCTCTAATGGACAGTGGGTTGCGGTTAACGCTCAAAATCAGCACGGCCAAAATGAAAACAAACCGACTTTTACAAACGCTTATTATAAGCGCGTTGTCGATGACGTGGTGCTGGCACCTGAATCCACCTACGAGCCTGTTGAGCCAACGGCGGCGTTTGAATATTCCATTGAAATTACATGCGCTCAAGATGAATTAAATAAATATAATGTCGGTGACTTTTCATTACAAAAAACCGAAAAAGAAGTGTCGCGATTGTCATGGAAGCGCTCCCAAACACAAGACGGTTTTACGCTACTCACTGCGAGCGTCAATGTTAATGAGCCGAAAACGCTCGTTAGGGAATTATTCGCATCCTGTGGTGGTGCGTTAATATTTCATGATGTGGAGCCAGTGAATGCGGGCTCAGGCTCTCACGCAGAATCGTTTATCCCTGTTAAACCCGCTGTTCAGGTAGGTGAGCTACTTGGCTGGCCTACTGAAGGGTTCTTTTACCACTTTATCGATGATGCACTGACACATGAATATCAGTTACTGGGCGAGGGAAAGTGGGCATTTCAAGCTACATTATCAGATGCCGACAAGCTCTCCGATGAGTTACTATCAAAGCAAACATACAGTTTTATTCTGTTGCCTTGGAAAATCAACCGCACTGCGGTTGCTCGCCAGCACTTACTTTACCTTCCCCAAAAGATGACTGCGGCGCAATTTGGCGACTTAACACCGGCTTGGCTTGATGAACATGCGTGTTTACTTGATGTCGATTCAATTGCCAAAACAAAGGGAGATGAAAATATCCTCCGTGAAGAAGCGCTTGATGACCAAAGTAATCAACCTGGGGATGCTCAAACAAATGATTCAAGGCATACGGTAAAAACAAGCATTGACACGGGAAAGGCTGAAACGTGGGCTGACATTGCCACGCAGCATGGATTAGCCGACAAGGTCTTGTTAAACCTAAATCCAATACTTGACCAAGCCCCTTGGCTATTGCAGGTCGGTGATGTGCTGTTGGTCAGTAAAGAGAAAGACCAGGCAGCCGTAACAAAGCAAGACTTATTACCGCCGCAGGCAATTGAAAGCGTCGGCCAAGCCATCCGTTTTGCGAATGCTTATGCGAGCCAGGTTAAAGATAGACAATTACGCCATAACATCGTCGCGGTACTGCAAGACAGTGGCATTCCGCAAAGTGCGCCCATTATTAATATTCATAAAGTAAAGCCTGAGCGCACGTTGCGTATTGGTGTATTTTTTGATGGTACAGGGCAAAACAATCCCAATGATGCTTATAAAGAAAGATGGGGTAATAAGTCGCGTACCAATGTTGCGCGATTGTTTGAGGCCTACCCTGAACAAGAAGGTGAGTCATACGCCATTTATGTGTCAGGTGTGGGTACTGTGGATGGTATCCAGCCGGTTCCTGAAGGGGAAGAGAGCCCCGTCATAGATGCAGGTGATGATGAAAAATCATTATCGCAAGCTTTTGGTGTTTTTGATGATACCGGTGCGTTCCGTAAGTGGCAGTCTTTGCTTAAACGTTTAAGCGATATTTTAAAAGATTTAGACGAAAAAGACGTCTACCAAAAAATTGAACACATTGAATTTGATGTATTCGGCTTTAGTCGTGGTGCGGCGTTAGCGCGTCACTTTATCAACGCGGCGCTTGAGGGGATACCGGATTATTCCAATCAAAAAAGAGGGCCTAACACTGTTGATATCTACCCAAATTTATTGGGGAATGAATCGCACCCTATGTTTGATAATGTCTACAAGGATTTCTACCAGAAAGATGAGACCCGCCGTGTCTCTGTGCGTTTTGTTGGATTATTTGATACGGTTGGTTCGTTCTATTGGGCGGGTAATGATGATGAGGGTAACTTCGAGTTGGGGCTTAAGGAGGATGCGGCTAAAGCTGTGTTCCAAATTTGTGCGAGCCATGAATATCGAGATAAATTCCCGCTGACGGCATTGGATGGCGGTGGTGAAATGAAAGCATTTACCGATGGCATCTTCTCTCAGGAAGTATTCCCTGGTTGTCACACGGATATTGGTGGTGGTTACCCATCGAAAAATCAGTATGGGCGTACCGATTTACCTGAGCGACTAAATCAACCTGTTAATTCAACCTATAATCGTAAGCTGATTAAAACTCATGAGTATAATGAACGAGAGTTTCACGGGGATTCGAGGCACTTTGCAAGTTGGCTGAGGGTAAGGTTAAAGGAAGAGCGTGTGGTTTGGGAAGAAGCGTGTAAAGAAGTTCATGGCGAAGTTAAATTAGATAATAATACACTGTACTATTATCATTTCATCCCGATTAGCAATGCCTTATCTGGTTTGACTTTTAAGCGTATGATGCAACAAGGTGAAGCGCACGGTATTGCATGGGATAAAGATAACTTATTACCACTTCTTGATTATGAAGAGAAAGGTAATATAGCGGAATCATTATGGGAAAGTATAAGAGTTAAGAAGCTTGGTGAGATATCTGCGTCTCATTGGAAGAAGGAAGAGACGCAGTTGTTAGAGAGTTACATACACCGCCCCCATGATACGGTAATTAATCCAGGGTATTGGTCACCGATGGAAGCCATGATAAATGGCATTACACGGGATGATGACGACAACCCAAAACGTCAGGTATTTAGTAATGAAAAAAGGTAAATTTGGTCTTTTACTGTTATTGGCATCATCAATGTTTGGCTGTACATCGGAGCCTTACTCAGTAAAAGTCGGTTACAATAATGGCAGTACAACGGGGCGACATATCGTTTCAAGAATGGTGGTGGGAGGCGTTGATTTTTCGATGGGCTCTGTTGGCACCTATCCAGGTAAGGCTTCAACCGGTGGCCGAATGTGGCCGCCCACGCATATTGAGGGTGATTGGGCGAAAGGGAACCCAACTCCAAGCAGTGGGTTAATATCCTACCACCGCATATCGATGGATATACCCAAGGATGCGGAAGCAAAAATGAAGCTTATGGATAATTATTATCAGAATCTTGATAAGGATTATGGCTCTATGCAGGTCATTGTCGATGGTCCTCGGGTGAGGGTGTTTTATACTAAAAATTGTTTTTCTAAATTTGATGATTGTACGCCCAAACAAAGTATTGACCCGAATGGTTGGGTAATAAAATCTCCTAGTGGTACAACTGATGTGGTGAAGCTGTTTGATGGTATTGGTGAGTCATCTAAAACACCTTTTCCTAACACCCGCTTTGCTGAGAGAGAGAGGCTCAAAAAACAGAGGCTCAAAAAAGTGGAATGATTTGTTACCATTAATGACTTTCCTACTCATCATTAGCTCAGAGCAATTTATTACCAGGTTATAAAATGTTCTGAGCGCAAGCCTGTTGCATGCTTCACCATTCACATATGACGCTACGCGAAATCGAACTAAATTACACGTGATAATAACGATAACCCACAACGTCAGGTATTTAGTAATGAAGAAAGGTAAATTTGGTCTTTTATTGTTATTGGCATCATCAATATTGGGCTGCACACCAGAGCCTTATTCAGCAAAAGTTGGTTATAACAATGGCAGTACTTCAGGTGCACATTGGGTGTCTAACATGGTTGTAACAACTGTATCTGGTGGCGCTGTAAGCTTTTCTATGGGGGCTATCGGCACTTATCCTGGTAAAGCCTCATCCGGTGGTCGCATGGATGCTCCTGCTCATGTTGAAGGGCTTTGGGTTAAAGGGTGGGACTATCCATTTGAGTCCTACCACCGCATTTCGATGGATATCCCCAAGGATGCGGAAGCCAAAATGAAGCTCATGGATAATTATTATCAAAATCTTGATAAGGATTATGGCTCTATGCAGGCTATTGTTGATGGCCCTAGGGTGAGGGTGTTTTATACTAAGGGTTGCTATAAACACCGGATGGACTGCACACCGAAAAAAGGCATTGATCCAAATGGTTGGGTGATAAGATCTCCTAGTGGTACAACGGATGTGGTGAAGCTGTTTGATGGTATTGGCGAGTCATCTAAAACACCTTTTGCGGATACCCATTTTGAAGAAATAGATAAGCGCAAGAAAATGGAATAGCATCTTTACAATTAATAACATCGTTACTCATCATTAGCTCAGAACAATTTATTATCAGATCATAAATTGTTCTGAGTGCAAGCTTGCTGTAGTGTACTGAGTTCTGTAATTCGTTCACTGACACTGCGTGTAGAGTAAATTTGTTTTTTATCAGCCCTGGCTGTATTCCAATTTTTACAAGGTAGCCCATTGAGTTCTCGTATTGTGCGTTCAACTTCAATATTGAACTCTTTGGGCGCTAAACCCGCTAGGGAATTCTGCAAGGTCTAATGCATTATTCAGTCCCACCGGCTTTTTTTGTTTGTCTGCTTGCGGCAACGATACACCCGTCATTATTAGACAAAACCACAATGGGTTTATTACGCTAGTCTGGGCGAAACATGCCTATCAACAATCAATAAATCACCATCAAAAATACCAGCACCTTCCGTTGAATCACTACAGGCTTTATCAATGAAAGTGGAGCTCGGGTACTTGATAATAATTTCGTCTAAGATGCACGTAAGTTAGCTATATTCAACTGCAGGACTTTCGAAACCGGTGATACCAGCACTTGCAGAGATTGGAACTATATTTACAAATGGTGTTATATACAGTGTTTATTTTAGGCCAGTTCTAAGGAAGCTTAAGATGTGAGGTTTATTCCACCATTTGATTTGAACTCCTCCTGGGGAGTGTGAGATTAAATCTTACGGCTAAACTACCGGTAAATTCACTCCTCTTCGCCTACCGCGTTTTCGCAATTTTTTCACGTTTTTGACACAACGATGGACACGCTACTATAGCTCAAGCCTTGCCAGTAAAGGATCTCGACGATCATTTAAAGATCGCTAATGTCAAAGTTGTGACACCTTTTGACACAAAGTGGCAAGCTTTCAGGATTATCTAAGATATAAACATCATTCATCCTAATCAGCTAAGTGATGTAAATTTCATGAAATTTTTATCAAAAAGTTTAGAATCATAACTGCGACCCAATCTACTTTTTCAGCTAACTAAAGTTGGCAACGAGAACATTAAATCGCCTTGGTTGAGAACCTCACCAGAAAATAATGCAGTCATGCTCAATGACTAAGCAAACTAACTACATTAAAGGTAATTAGCATTGTTAAGTTGCTCTTTTAATAAAACTTGTTATTATGTGCGCATATATAGTCGGGGGGCCTTTTAGGCTGAGATTGCATTTTGCAAGACCCGTTGAACCTGATTCAGTTAATACTGGCGTAGGGAACTAGTAAGTCTTGCTTTGTATGATTTGATCCGCCAAGTGTCATAAAATTTTAGCTCGATAAAGTTCCTATACGTTAGCCTTAGGAACTTTATGTCAAACATTACCGCAATAAATAAAAACCAAGTTTCATTTACACCTATCGTACTCACGATCGCGGGCTCCGATAGTGGTGGCGGCGCTGGTATTCAAGCCGACATTAAAGCGATGTCTGCAACGGGCAGTTATGCCTGCTCAGTGATCACCGCAATTACTGCTCAAAATACCCTCGGCGTGTCAGCCATTTTCCCAATACCCCTTGAACATGTCGAAAAACAACTTGATGCTGTTTTTACTGATCTGAATATCGTTGCAGTTAAAGTCGGTATGCTGGCCGATGATGACATCATCAAAATAGTCGCGGCCAAAATAAAACAGTATCAACCTGCATTTCTAGTTGTCGATCCCGTCATGGTCGCGACCAGTGGCGACTTATTGATACAAGAATCTGCGATCAGCACGCTCAAAGCGGAATTACTGCCGCTTGCCGATATCATTACGCCAAACTTACCTGAAGGTGCTGCGCTTATTGGTAGTGAAATACCGAGCAGCGAAGCAGACATGATCACCATGATCACTGGCCTTCGGCAACTGGGTGCAAAAACAGTACTACTCAAAGGTGGTCACTTAGAACAAGATGAAAACAGTAACGATCTGCTCATTTTCCCCGAAGATGTCCACCACTTAACAGCAAAACGTATCAACACGCGTAATACTCATGGCACTGGTTGCACGTTATCTTCGGCTATCGCATCCTATCTGGCACAAGGTCATGATCTGTTGCGGGCTGTGCAACTGGGTAAACAGTATATCTCACAGGCCATTGCGCATGCCGATGAATTAGAGATAGGTAAAGGTCATGGACCGGTAAATCATTTCTTCAGTGGTCACGCTAATGTCTGCTAATACATTGGCTATATCTGCCAACAAAAATGCTGTCAGTATCGATATATCAGGTGGCTACCTGCGTTATCACGACAGTACTGAAGTGACTGTAGCTGGACTTGATATGCATATTCCCGCAGGGCAGTGGACATGTATTTTGGGGCGAAGTGGTTGTGGTAAAAGCTCTTTACTGCGCTACCTTGCTAACTTGCTTGACGATAAAGTGGATTGGGCTGGTGAACTCTCCACGCAACCTCAATGTGACATCAAGGATAATATTGCTTATATGGCGCAGCAAGATCTGTTGATGCCTTGGTTGTCGGTGTTAGATAACGTTATGTTAAGCACTCAATTTGGCGGTGCGGATTATCAAACAAAGAAAACACACATTCAGTTTGATAAAGCGCACTCGTTATTACAAAAAGTGGGGCTGGCGGATAAATCAAATTACTTGCCGCAGCAACTATCCGGAGGCATGCGTCAGCGCGTGGCGCTGGCGAGAACGCTCATGCAAGACAAACCCATCGTATTAATGGATGAACCATTCTCTGCGTTAGATGCAGTAACACGCTATCGCCTGCAAAACCTTGCTTACCAATTACTGCAAAATAAAACGGTGGTATTTATCACCCACGATCCACAAGAAGCTATTCGCTTAGCAAACCGACTTTATATTATGCAAGGAAAGCCTGCTTATGCAGAATCGTTGCTCGTTCCCGCCTCAGTGACGCCTCGTGATTTTGATGCAGAGTGTGCTGAACTTCAGCGCACCATTATGGCTCGCTTGGATCAAGATTATGAGTGATTTAAATCAGGTAGACGCAATCCAAGTTAATACAGTCCAAGCAGATTTAATACCATGCAAGGTGAAAAGTAAACCACGTGTAGTTAACCCACTGGTTCGCATGGTGATTAGCGCTGCGGTGATTATCGGCTTGTGGCAAGCTGTCGTGATTATCTTTGAGATGCCCTCATTCATTTTACCCAGCCCTGTGGATGTATTCGAAAGATTGCTTCAAAGACACACTGTCTTACTTAAACACGGTTGGGTCACCGCGCAAGAGATCGTACTTGGTTTACTGTTCGGTTTAACGATGGGGTTGTTATTCGCACTACAAATGCTGCTGTTCAATCCAGTTAAACGTTGGTTATTGCCTATTTTGATTGCCAGCCAAGCCATTCCCGTGTTCGCTATCGCACCGATATTGATGTTGTGGTTAGGTTACGGTATCTCATCCAAAATCGTGATGGCGGCGTTGATCATCTTTTTTCCTGTTACCACCTGTTGTTACGACGGTTTACGAAATACTCCCGTTGGTTATCTTGATCTGGCAAAAACAATGGGCGCGACCAAGTGGCAAATGTTGCGTCATATTCAATTTCCAGCGGCTTTACCAACGCTTGCTTCGGGGATCCGTGTGGCGGTCGTTATTGCGCCAATTGGTGCAGTAGCGGGAGAATGGGTCGGGTCAAGTGAAGGCTTGGGTTATCTTATGTTGCAGGCAAATGCACGCATGATGATAGATGAAATGTTTGCCGCGTTATTTATATTGTCAGCCTTGTCTATCACGCTTTATTTTGTGGCAGATAAATTGTTAAAAAAACTGATCCCTTGGGAAGTTTGATCGGAATTTAAGGATGTTTAATGAAAAAAAATATTATTTTTAGTGCTTTGGCGCTTACTGCGACTCTGTTACCTGACTTTGCTCATGCAGAAACGAAAAAGCTGACCCTGATGCTGGATTGGTTCGTGAATCCGAACCATGGCCCTGTCGTTATTGCGAAAGAGCGTGGTTATTTTAAAGCTCAAGGTCTTAATGTTGACATTCAAGAGCCTGCTGATCCAAGTATGCCACCAAAACTGGTTGCAGCGAAGAAGGTCGATTTAGCGATCTCTTATCAGCCTAATTTGACGATTAATGTCGCTGCTGGTTTACCATTGATCCGGTCGGGAACCTTGATTGCGACACCTTTAAATACCTTGATGGTATTAGACAATAAAAAGATCAATGACTTGTCTGATTTTAAGGGTAAAACAATTGGTATAGCGTTTTCCGGTAATGAAGAAGCAACGATAGGGACTATGCTGAAAACAGGTGGCGTGAGCTATGACGATGTTAAAATTATTAATGTAGGGTGGGCGCTTTCTTCTTCACTGGCATCTGGTCGGGTTGATGCAATCTGGGGTGGATTTCGTAACTTTGAAGGGAATCAACTTGCCCTTGAAGGTTTTAAAGCAAAGGCATTTTTCCCTGAAGAGCACGGTGTACCAGCCTATGACGAGCTGATCTTTGTTGCGAATGCAAATACCTATGACAAAGCAGCGATTACTGGATTTAATAAGGCCATAGAGCAAGCGACGACTTATATTGTTAATCATCCGCAGCAAGCGTGGAAAGAGTTTGCGGCGTACGCACCAGACACATTAAATAATGAGCTTAATAAACGCGCTTGGAACGATACTTTGACACGTTTTGCTATGCGTCCTTCAGCGATCGATCTGAAGCGTTATGATGATTATGCTCAATTCATGTATTCGCAAAATATCATCAAGTCTTTACCGAAAGCAAAAGATTATGTACCTGTGCTGTAATCGGTTGTAATTCTTTTTTTTAATCAATAAAAATAAATTAATGAGTTGTTATATGAATCATCAAGATTTAATCAATGCCTGTCGTCAAGATTGGGATGCATACACCAAACATACTTTTGTTCAACAATTGGCAAAAGGCACGTTAGCACAACCATGTTACTTGCATTACCTAAAGCAAGATTTTTTGTTTCTAAAACAGTATGCGCGCGCTTATGCGTTGGCTATTTACAAAGCGAACACGTTAGCTGATATGCGTCAAGCACTGCCTAGTGTGAATGGATTACTGAGTTCAGAAATTAGCCACCACGTGAGCTATTGTAGTCACTGGGGTATGACTGAATCTGACTTGGAAGCGGAAGACGAAGATTTTGGTACTGTCGCCTATACACGCTATGTACTGGATGCCGGTATGAAAGGAGATATTGTTGATTTATACGTAGCGTTAGCGCCTTGTTCTTTTGGTTATGCAGAAATAGGACGCAACCTTATTGCAGATGAAAATACCAAGCTGGAAGACAATCAATTTAAAGACTGGATCACACTCTATAGTGGTGATGAATTTCAGCAAGGGGCCCTTCGAGGTATGGAACACATCGATGTGTTATTAGCTGAAATTGATTTGCACAGTCAGCGTGGGCGAGACTTGATCACAGTATTTAGAACCGCGACACGAATGGAAATTGCTTTTTGGCAGCAAGGATTAGACATCATCTCTGAGGGCAAAGCATGAATCAACCATTAGGTTTAAATATCAATATGATTGTGACCGCGTTAAATGCACTGCGTGAGCAAAAACCACTGGTGGTGAATATTACTAACTATGTGGTGATGAATAATACCGCAAATGTATTGCTTGCGATTGGTGCGTCGCCAATCATGGCGCATTCCCGTGAAGAAATGGCTGAAATGATGTCTTTTGCTGGTGCGCTCGTTATCAATATTGGCACTTTAGATAGCCAGTGGACACCGCGTATGGTGTTTGCGGTTGAGCAGGCAAATATAAATAACAAGGTGGTGGTACTTGATCCTGTCGGATGCGGTGCTAGTGCATTGCGAACCGAAACATCACGTCAAATAGCGCAAGCCGCGAATAAGTTAATCATTCGTGGTAATGCGTCTGAAATCATCGCGCTGGCTGGCGAAAAAGGCCAGAACAAAGGCGTTGATGCGCTGGATAGCAGCGATACGGCGATTGGTGCTGCGCGTTATTTGGTTAACACTTATCAGTGCAGTGTTGTTATTTCTGGTGCGATTGATTTTGTGATCACAGCAGAGGGGCAAGTTCAGTTGCAAAATGGCCATGCAATGATGCCGTATGTCACCGGTATGGGTTGTTCATTGAGCGCGCTTACCGGTGCCTTTGCCGCGGTAGGCGAAGAAACTGGATTAGCGGCTACCGCGATCTTCGGTGTGGTCGGTGAAATTGCCGCAGAACAATCAAAAGGTCCTGGTAGCTTACAACTTAATTTATTGGATGCCTTGTATCAATTGGATGAAGATACACTGATTCAACGCTTGAAATTATCGTGAGACAACATGAATCCATACCGTTTATATTTAGTTACTGATGATAAACAAGATCTTGCTACATTGACTTATGTGGTTAATGAAGCCGTTGCTGGTGGCGTGAGCATGGTACAAATACGAGAAAAGCAGGGGGATGTGCGCCGTTTTATCGAAAGAGCGCAGGCAGTGAAGGCTATCTTGCAAGGGACAGGCGTGCCATTGATCATTAACGATAGAGTCGATGTTGCGTTGGCTATTGATGCTGATGGCGTACACCTTGGCCAATCGGATATGCCAGCAGCAACAGCGCGTCGATTGATAGGTAAAACTAAATTACTTGGTCTGTCGATTGAAAATGAACAACAACTTATTGAAGCAGAGTCATTGCCTGTGGACTACTTAGGCTTGAGTGCAATTTTTGCTACGCCAACAAAAACCAATATTAAGAAAGAATGGGGCATTGAAGGACTGGCTAAGGCAGTTGCTCAAAGTTCTTTCCCTATTGTGGCGATAGGAGGTATTAATGCTGCCAATCTTGATGCTATTATCGCCACAAATGTGGATGGTGTTGCGTTAGTATCTGCGATTTGTCATGCAACATCCCCCAAAAATGCCGCAAGAGATCTTTGCTCATTGATGACAAGGGATTCATAACGTAAGTTGTCTGTGCGATTATAAGCGATAGTCGCGCAACTGTTTCTTGCGACGACTATCATGCGAGTACCCGTTATCTAAGTTATTTACTTAAGTTAGCTATCGTTGCTATGTTTTATAGGCTAGATGTAATCACACTTTTAATTATATCTTTTAACTGATCATCTTGCGTCAATTCACCATGTGAAGGGATGAGTGTCGTGGGATTATCTTGCTCCAATTGATTTAAAGACCATGTTTTAAAAGCTTGCTTATTATTAATAATTAACCATTTAACAACCTGACTCATCTTCAACCCTGGTGCCGCGCCTAATATTTTTTGTAAAGTACGGGCAATAGGCTGATTAGAGAGTCGTTCATAATTTAAGAAACTGTCACAAGTGATCCAAGTACTCGTATCATCTGAGGTTTGTTTTTTTAACCAAACATCACCAGCGCGGTGTCCAGGTGGAAATAAAAGTTGGTAACATTCTGGTAACGGTGGTTGTTTTTGCTGTAAAGCAACAATATCCTGATTTTCTGAGAATGCTTTTTTCGCAATGAGTTTAGCTTTCGCTAATTCACTGGCGTATAGCGTATGATTATGAAAGGCGGCTTGCCACGCAGATACGCCCATAAAGTGCCAAGCATTAGGCATGATAATATGTATTTTTGTATCAGGTTTGCGCCACTCTTTCGGCCAATTCTCTAGCAGAGATGCTCCAGGGCTGACTAGAATAAATTCATTATCATTAACTTGAATAGCCACAGAATTAGAAACAAAGTTAGGCACTATATATTGCCCAACTAAGAGTTCTGGGTGTGAAGCAACTGGCAACCAGGTGTTTTTTTTCATATCACAAGTATCAAATTAATTAAAGTTAGCTCTATTGTAGGCTGACTTTTATTTTGTAATCAACAACTAAAATTAAATAAGTTGTTACTGATACGTTTAAAAATACAACAATATTATTGAACTGAAGTGGTAGGGTGATTACTCAGTTAAAATTTATCAAATGCTCTTACATATGATTACTTTTGGGGTATTTTGGCGTGGTATTATAGATCACAAAAATAAATTGCTATTCACTGCAGGCCTCTACAATTTACCTCCACTAACGCTTGAGAATTACAGTCAGTATAAGCCATCCTTTGCCTTAGGAGGTCTCGCTAGACTGACCTTACCCACCGGCGAGTACGACGAGGAACAGTCCGCTAACTTAGGCAGTAACCGTTATTCTCTGCAGTTAGGTAGCCTCATTACTTTCGGGTTTGGTGAGAGCTTCTTGGACCCACAGCTTACAACGATCGATTTTCTTCCCAGCATAACCTTCTTTGGTGATAACGATGATGCTTTTAATGCGGACACCATAAAGCAAAAACCCTTATTCAAATTGGAAAGCCATATCACACACAATTTCAATCCTGGCTTATGGTTATCAATTGATGGCGTTTATTCTTACGGTGGCGAGACTAAAACTGATGGCAGATCTAACGATAACACACAACGATCCTTAAATATGGCTGCTACCCTAGGGCTTCAATTTTCGAAATCTCTTGGTCTGAAACTTAGCTATGGTGAAACCATCGAGCGTAACGACGATGGTCTAGATGGTGAATTCACCCGGTTAACATTGATTTATACTCAGCTCTAAAAGGGATGACCAAAGCTGCTGATATTAAGTGGTTAAATTACAATCTTTGTAATCCCTTGTTAATTAGTAATTCATTAATTGTGTATCTAATGTAATGCATCGGTATTAGCTCAAGCGATTGCTAATGCCGTTGTTGATGCTCACGGCAAATGCAGACGTTGGCGTGACAGGGGGGGGTGAACGTGATTATTGTTGGTAACCTAGGTTTTTATCAAGAAAAAAGCGATCATTAACACAGGTTTTACTAAATACATGTCGTTTTGAGGGATAAAAAGAGAAGATTAGCTATAAATATAAATATAAATATAAATATATTTATACTTTATGGTGATTTTTTCAATCAACCGCTTAATTTAATAATGGATAAATAACATGTTATTTAAAATTATCCCGTTTTTATTTTTAACGATACTCTCATTCTCCCTTGCCGCTAATCATGATTTATTCAATGGGATTCCTGCATACAATAAAGATAATGACATTAAAGATAATTACATTGAAGCGATCCCTCTTTTAAAAAAAGCAGCAGAACAAGGAGATGTATATGCACAAGGTAATCTTGGGTTTATGTATGCCAATGGATTAGGTGTCGCCAGAGATGATAAGCAAGCTGCTATCTGGTATAGCAAAGCAGCGGAACAGGGCGATTCAAATGCACAATTTAATCTTGGATTTATGTATGACGAGGGGATAGGTGTAGCTAAAGATGATAAACAAGCTGTTATTTGGTATCTGAAAGCAGCAGAGCAAGGAAATATATATGCACAAGGTAATCTTGGGTTTATGTATGCGAATGGACGAGGTGTAGTTAAAGATGATAAGCAAGCTGTTTTCTGGTATCGAAAAGCAGCAGAACAGGGGAGTGCATATGCACAAGGTAATCTTGGGTTTATGTATGAGAATGGACGAGGTGTAAATAAAAATGAAAAGCAGGCATTAACTTTGTATAAGAAATCAAATACAAGTTGGTCAAAGAAAAAATATCTGACATTAAAAAAGCAATTGGATTGCAAAGCAAATAACAAAACTAAGCTTTTTGGCGTATTCGTAAAATGTACTAATCGTGATACTTTAATGGCTGCAGTTAAACTGGCTGGAGCTAACGTTAAGAGCGAAGATAAACGTAAATGGGTTGATACCTACTACACCAAAAACTTGCTTAAGGGATCGAGTGAATTAAGAATAGACTACACGGTCGATGATTATTTTGCTAAAGCAGCATATACATTTCCAAGTAACATGGATTCAAAGCAAGTGACTCATATTCGTGACCTTGTTGTAAATAAATATGGTGAACCAGATTATTCAAATGGTCGTGCTGCGTTAGGTGATGTGACGTATAAGTGGAACTTAGAAGATGGTATTGAATTAAAAGTGGCACGAGGTTGGCCTAACACAACAACTTATCTTTCTTTTACTTATCCTAAAAATTACCAAGCGATGATGACTGAACAAGAAAAGCAAAAAAAAGCGCGTGAAACAAAACAGTATGAGGCACAAAAGAATGCTTTTTAGTTGACCCTTTAACTAAGGGCCTTAAATAGAATGATGCAAGCAGTCGCTATTTGTCAAAAGACAGTCAGGTTTATCTTGTCTCGCCTGTGTATATTTCTATTTCTTCATGTCATCGAATTCAGTTAAATCGACACCACGTTCAGCAGCAAATGCTCGCATAGCCCGTAGTTTTGTCGCCGTTTCCGACAGATGTCCGGCTACTGAGTGCAGCAAGCTTGTCGCTACCATTGCGTCATTTTCGATCACAGCCCGTAATTCGGCGGCACCAATTCGTAGAAATACACTGTCTTCTATTGCAATTAAGTCTAATAGACGTGGCTCGTTATTGATGAGCGCTAAATCTCCGATCAATCGCCCAGGTAAAATTTCTGATATCAAGTGTTTCTCGCCCTGACTTTCTGGCCAGTATAATCCAGATGAACCCTTAACACACAAATAGGAAGCATCCGCTTCTTGACCCGCTTTAAAAATTACGGTTCCTGCTTTTACTTTGTGCCATTGCGCACTAAATGCGAGTAGGCGTTGTTGTTTTCGATCAAGCCCTGCAAATAAGTCTGCCTGCGCGACCACACGTAATTTGCGGTTCAAATCCTGACGCGTATCTTCATCTTGAAGATCATCTTGACGCGCAATACCATCGATGCGCCCATCCACAATTTCGACGAACAAATCATAACTTTCTGGGCTATGGAACTTGTTTTCAATGAAAATTTGGGTGGTGCTAGGCATCAATTCATTAATACGTTCGCGTGTCAAAGCGCGGGCATCACCATCATGGCTAGCCAATGCATCTCGAAGGATCAGAATGTCAGGTTTCTTGATCCCTGCACGACTGAATGCTAGGCGTTCCCTGAACACTGCTGGCAGGTTTTCCCCTCCCTGGGTCGTCGCTACATCATATAAGGATTGCGCGACCAACCGTCGTAGGCCATGTTCCTTTAGGACTTCAACAACAGTATCTTCAATCAACTTCTCACGGGCACCTGCCAAATTTGAAATACGTCCGAAAATCGCATTGCCAAGCACCGACATAACAGGAAAATATTGTTGTGGGTCAATCGGTTTAAATAAGCCATCTAACTTTGCTACCATATCCGCCGCGTTTTTCATCCGAATTTGCAAAATCCGCGCTTTGAACGAATCAGTGAAAGCGGGTCCTATCTGCTCGGAAGAAAACGCAAAGGGAACTGTCAGCATCAATGCAAAATCGTCGTGTGGCAACTCGCTTTGGCCTATTAAGCGTCTTTTTGCTACGATCACTCTAAGCTGGTGATAAAGATCTTCATCCATATTTAAACGACGAAACAAGGGATGATCGGTACCATCTGTGCCAAATGTTTCTGTCAGCCCTTCGATTAGATTGGCAGACATTTGTGCAAGATATTCTGCAATCCCTTCGTCTTGCAACATCTGTACGAAATTATCCTCTTGTGACAAGGTTACTTGTGTCAGCATTTTTGTAGGAACAGCATAAAGCAAGTTGCTACCCAAGGGAGATACCGGATTGAATTTCTCTGGATGAAAGGCATGCACAATATCATCCACTCCCGCTTTTTCTAGCCGTTTCGCTATTTCGGGGCGTAACCGCACAATCGCTTCTATCAGTTCTTGTTGAGTGTCTGGATCAAGGCGTGATCGTAAACCCCTACGCACCATTATATCATCGGTACCCATTGCTTCAACTAACTGGAACCACCAGTCTTTGATCTCATCACACGATTGAAACCCTGCCATTTGGGGGGATATCCAGTCCGATTCAAATGGATCAACACTGTTACCTGCGCGGGCAGACTCTTGTTGCCAACTCGCCACATCAACCGAAATGTCTGCGCCAAGGACAGGCTCTAAATTAAATGGCATGAATAGGTTTTCACCGAGTGTCCCTTGAAAAATATAAGGTTTGGAACTGGCATATCCTATGCGATTAGCGACAACAGTTTGATGCAAATCATTCATCTCATGCCCGGCAATCTGCACAGAGCCTCTTTGTGGAATAACTTCGCGCGTTAATACATCTGCAAACGCGAGTGCCGAAGCTTCATTATTTGTATGAATTGCAACGCGTGCGCCTTGTGGTATGGTTAAGCTAATATCTTCCAGTATTGCATGCCCATCTTTATCGCGCACGGTCACACTCTTGAATTCGATGTTACCTTTAAGGCTGGTAAGCGTATCAGGGTCGCCATCAAATAAAGCATCTTTCACCAGTGTATTTGGCGCGAAGCGTTCGATTACGACTTCCCAACGCAGTGCCATATCTTGGGTTTGGTTGTAATAAGTCAGTAACTCTTTCCAAGGTGACGACAGATCTTTGTAGGCTGCGAGCGCTGCAACCAAGGCTCCGACAGTTATCTCTCCTTTGATCGCTAAATACCCACCAACAGAATAGAAAAAGAAGGGTGTTAATTGATTGATGAAGTTGTTCAGGAACTTCATGAAGAACTTCTTTTGGTAGATCTGGAAACGAATGCCGAACAGGTTTCCCAAACGATTCGAAAACAATGACAGTCTGTGACGCATCCCGCCATTCATACGAATATCACTGACTCCTGCCGCAGTTTCGCCAATATCAGCAGCTAATTTGCGAATTTCTTGTATTCTCGCTTTATTCAGCAAATTAATCTGACGCTGTAATTTGGGGATGATCCATGCCTGCAACGGGATAAGTGAGATGGACGCGACCCCAAACCAGAAGCTCTGGGCAAATAGAAACGTCAAAATTGTCAACATCTGCCCAGCCTGAAACACTGGCTGTGACAGCATATCGCCCATAAATGAGCCCATCGGCTCAGCTTCAGATGTCACCATCGAAACCAATTCACCTTGGCTTGTGGTGCGGAAATACGAGCGCGGAAATTTCAACATGCGGGTGACAAGTTGAAAGCGAAATCGACGTAGTAAACGCTCCGACAACACACCTTTCATGGTGTTTAGACGCATCTTCAATAAGCCATTAGCCAATACAGCTAATAGAAAACCAGCACAAAGCACCATCAAAAACTGGATCTGACTCAATGTAATACCGAGTAAAGAAACGTCTTCCCCAGTTCCCCCAATCGCATCGTTGATAATGCGTTTAGGTAACTCCAGCGAAATGTACAGAATGGGGAAGGTCAGAAGCGTAATAGCGGTTAGAGCCAACTGATTTTTTTTTGAATATTTCCAGATAAACTGAAAAATGCTCTTTTCCATTTTGCGAGTTCCTTTTGCAGGCTAAGTGATAAAACGCCGTAATTTTAATGGTTCACGTATATCAACTCAATCAAAAACTTCACATAGCTCAATATCAACGCTATGGTTAATTAGAATGAAGTATAGCGGATCGCATAATCAATGTTCGCTTTCGTCATTAGTAAGGAGGTGGTGTAACAACTAAACTGGACAAAAAGTTCGCCTCAACTAAGCTTAATTCAGACATAAAGTCTGCTGAGGAAACATACGTTATGAGTCGAGGTACGGTTAAGTGGTTTAATGCTGACAAAGGGTTTGGATTTATCACCCCTGACGAAGGCGGTAATGACCTGTTTGTGCATCATTCCGAAATTCAAACATCTGGTTATGCCACATTAGAGGATGGCCAGAAAGTTGAATTTGAAGTGGGTAGCGGGCAAAAAGGGCCTTGTGCCACCAATGTAACAGCTATTTAAATTAATTATGCGCTAAAAGGATTAATCATCGAGATGATGACTAATCCTTTTTTACGACCAAAAAACAGCTTACGGGACATTAATTTGCCTTCTTCAGGGAATAAATATACATAAGTTTCAAATATCTCTCGGTTATCGCAATTTATCAACTAGAAACCAAGCCCTATTATGCGCTATAATGCGGCGCTTAAAATACGCACGTTTGTAATAAATTAACAAAACTGGGATTCAAAGGCATATGGCAGTATTAACTATTCTTACGGCACCAAACAAAAAACTAGAGATACCCGCTGAAAAAGTAACAGATGTAAGTACAGTTCAAACATTAATTGATGACATGCTTGATACGATGTATGAAACAGATGACGGTATTGGCCTTGCTTCAACGCAAGTTGGTCGTAAAGAAGCGGTTGTTGTTATTGATATTTCAGAGGGTCGTGATGAACCTATGGTGTTAATCAACCCAGTTGTTGTTGAAGGTGAAAACATCGAATCAGGTCAAGAAGGGTGTTTATCTATTCCTGGCTACTACGCTGATGTTGATCGTTATACAAAAGTGAAAGTAACCGCCTTGGATCGTGAAGGCAACGCAATTGAAATTAATGACGATGGCTTTTTAGCGATTGCAATGCAACACGAGATTGATCATCTTAAAGGTACGCTTTTTATTGATTATCTATCGCCATTGAAAAAGAAAATGGCATTAAAGAAAGTTAAAAAAACAATTAAAGATATGGCCTAATAGGGTCTAGAGCAATGCTGAAGGAGCTAAGTTAAGTGAAAGGAAAAATTATATCGTACATTTCTGCAAAGAAGTTTGGTTTTATTTGTGGCGATGATGGCGAGAGTTATTTCTTACATGTGTCGAGCTTGCTCGATAAAGCCAATGAATCTAAATTGGTGAAGGATGTTGTTGTTGAGTTTGAACCAACAGAAACACCAAAAGGCCTTGCCGCAAAACAAGTACACGTACCGGATGTTAACTTTAAAAAACAGTTAGTTGCTTTTTTCACTGCAAAAAGCAATCAACCAAGATACGGGCATGTTGTTGCAAGACATACACTGAGCACACGTTTTTTTAAAGATCAAAACGAAGGTCGTAGCCATATTAAACAGTTGGCGGCAGATATTGGTTGTAATGCTATTTTAAATACAAATGTGGAAAAGAAGACCTTCTCTGAAGGTGGTGAAGATTTCACTATGTATTCATTTAGCGGTGACTTTGCATTAGTTACAGAAGATGTTCCGTGTAATAACGACGCGCAATGTGATGAGTCTGTAGCAATCATTGATACTAATATTACAGCCGTAGCAGGGCAGTTTCAGCGTGTAAATCGTAAAGAAATTAAAGCGAAAGCAAAACAATTACGCAAGTTTAACCCACTGCTATTACTGGGTGCGGTTGTTATTCTAGGTGTTGTGTTCGCAATTTCGATGTAGCTCGTTGATACAGCTTGATGAAATAGTTCGGTGTTATTGAGCTAAGTCGGTCTTTTTGACATGATTTGAATATAAAGCGGTGGTATTGGGTTAACTCGATATCACCGCTTTTTTGTGTGTGTTTATTACATAAAAGTGTGATGCGTCAGGGCTATTTGATCTTTCACTCTGATTCTACCATCCCTTTGTTGTAATATAACTACAATGTTGTTCGTTGTAATTTCTTGAGGTTGTATGTATAAATTAGTCGCGCTAGATATGGATGGTACTTTACTTAATTCTCAAGGTGCTATTTCACCGCGTAATAAGCAGGCGATCCTTGCTGCAATAGCGCAGGGCACACGTGTTGTTCTTGCTTCGGGTAGACCGTTAGAGGGGATGACCTGGGCGCTAGAAGAACTGGGTATGATAGGCAATGATGATTATGTTGCGTGCTATAATGGTACCTTGGTATATCAAGTGGCAGGTAAGAAACTGTTACGTAGTCAAACGGTGACTGGTGCCGACGCGAAAAGCCTGGCGAGTTTAGCGACTAAGTTGGGTGTTTATGTGCATGCATTCTCATTAAAGCATGGCCTGATTACGCCTAAGCATAATTACTATACAGACCATGAAGCTAAAATTAATGGCTTGACGATCACTGAAGTGGACTTTAGTACCTTGAGTGATGATGAAGAAATACTAAAAGTTATGATGATTGATGAGCCAGAGAAACTGTCTGCGGCTATCGCTCAGCTACCAGCAGAGATTTATCAGCAATATAACATCTTGCAAAGCGCCCCTTTCTTTTTAGAGTTTCTACATACGGACAGTCACAAAGGCATAGGTGTTAAAGCCATTGCTGACCAATTTGGTATTAATGCGGATGAAGTGATCTGTATGGGTGATGCAGGCAACGATAAACAAATGCTGGTATACGCTGGTTTAGGTGTGGCAATGGATAATGCGAGTGATGATATTAAAGCTATTGCGAATCATATTACAGCGAGTAATGATAATGATGGCGTTGCTTTAGCAATTGAAAAGTTTGTTTTAAATAAAGCGTAGATTCACCCAATGTCGTTTATCTTTGATGCTAGCGATATAATAATGTTGTAGTTTAGAAAAACTAAAAGCCGTTAATCAAGCAACCGTTAACGGCTTTTGTTGCACAGAGAAATAATTAATGAGTTAAGTCAGTTCGCTTGTCGCTGATTTACATGCGAATTTTTACTCATGAAGACTAGCAACGCTGCTGGGATATTCATCAGCACGCCATACAATAACGGTGTTAACGCTAATTCAGGCTTTTGCAATAAAACGACCGCTACAAAAATAGCTGTTCCCGCATTTTGTATACCAACTTCGATAGCAAAGGTTTTACTTAGTTGTTTGTCACCATGAATAATTTTCGCGGTTAAAATACCGAGTAACATGGCTAATAAGCACAGTACCAATACTGCCAATGCCGCTATACTAAATAGTTCAGTCATCTTGTTACCGTTGGCGATAACTGTGATTGCAACCATCAAACATAACGCCCAAAGCGATGAACGCTCTGCGATAGCATAAAACCTCTGCATTATTTGCGAGCTAAAATAATGCTTTATCAGCATTGCCAGCACAACAGGCAGAATAGTTACGGCCATAAGTTGTAATACTGCAGTCTTAAGCGGCATATTCAACACAGTATCAGGCATGACAATAGGCAATAATACAGGAATACTGAAAGGCACTATCAAACTACTAAATGCTGTCATGCTAATTGACAACGCGCTGTCACCACGACAAAGATGAGTGATAGCATTTGATGAAGCGCCACCAGGGGCGAGTGCTAATAACCATAAGCCAGCAGCAACAGGTTGTGGTAAGGAAAAACACTGTATTAACAAGAAAGCGATAATCGGCAGACCAACGAGTTGAGCAAGCAACCCTGCTATGATCTTGCCCGGGAAATTAACCGCGTGTTTAAAATCCGCCACCTGTAAAGAAAGACCGACACAAAACATCACCCAAGCAAGTATAATCGGAATACCAACAGTTAACATTATATTTTCCATGAGATATTCCTAATTAAGCATCTTCAAAATCTGAAATCAGTAGATTTTCAGCTGCAAATGCGGCTTGTCCGCGAACAGCGTCAGGGAAATTATTATTTCCAGCAACATCATTCAGCAAATAAAGCGTTTTCATACGCTCACAACAATCAAATACTTTCATCTTTTACTCGTCTAAGGTTGAATAATTAAAGCTAATTCTACCCCTTAGGTTATAGTTGTGTCGAGTGCTATATCTAGCATAACTAAACGGCTAATTTGGATAGAGGTTTTAGATTGAATTTCTGATCATAGGGTTTTATGTGTCTTGAAGCTTGCGTAGGTGTTTAGCTCTAACGGCAATACGTTCATTAATAAATTTGTTCCAATATATGATTAATTTATTGTTATCTATCATATAATGACAGGATTAAACTCTATTATGAAAGATGAAAATGGCAAATTTTAATACACACCTCAACGTTGCAGCCCTATTAACAGGTGTTTCTTCTGCAAGCTTGGTTGCGGCTGGCCACATAGAACTTAATACTGCGATTTGGCTTTGGTTCTTAGGGACGATTGGTGGATTGTTACCAGATATTGATTCGGATAATTCGACCTCTCTTGATACCATATTCAACATCTTTGCGTTTGCTGTTATTTTGATCATTATGCGTTACATGACGAGTACGTATTTTGGTGAGTTGAGTTTCGTGGAAGTTATCGCGATACCTGTGGTGACTTATGGGGTCATGAAGTACGGGCTCAGGACGATTTTTGAACGCTTAACCGTGCATAGAGGAAGCTGTCACTCGTTATTGTTTTTAGTTTTATGTGGACTCATCACGACTCAGGTCATTGCGAATATCGATGGTATCGATTCTGATAAGGCGGATAGTCTTGCTTGGTTGTCTGGTGGTTTTGTATTTCTGGGTGGCTTTATACATTTAGTGTTAGATGAAATGTACAGTGTTGACTTACGGAATATTAAGATAAAGCGTTCATTTGGTACGGCGTTGAAGCTAGTCTATTTGAACAGCAAGTTATTGGCGTTAGGCATGATAATAGCGGTTGGCGTGCTTTGGAAGACGACACCCGAAATTGAGACAACACTCGATATGCTCTGTGATTGGTCGATGTTTTCGTTAGTTTAATACAGATAACGTGCGGGAGGTTAACGGAATAAGTGCTTAACTGGTATCAGATAAGCACTTTCATGTATTACGTATAAATACGAAGAATTAAAGCGCTTCGATATCCACAACTGACTGTGTGAATTCTGCTAGTTCAAGTTCTGCACACTCGCCTTCTGATACCCAGTTAAGACCAACAATCACGTTATCTTCGTTTAGATCTTCAATCCAAAATTCAAGTAGATCAGCTACCGAGATAGCGGTTGGTTTAAACGCTTTCCATTCATCACAGCAATGTTCTTGCGCTAATGCTTGAGTAGACCAAAGCGGCATTGCATCTGTGTTTTCAAAATTAACTGAATCACAAACAACCCAATCTTCACCTGACTTGTCCTGTAAACCCCAAACTTGTTGGCTAGGTTTTACATCAGCAAAGAATTTCGTCAATATTGGATTTGTCTCTTTCATGGGGTTCTCATTGTATTAGGAGTAATGGCGGCATTATACGTTTTTGCTAAACGAATAGACAGTTAATATAGCGTGTTATAGATGTTATGATGTTTGTAAAAATAACAAGTCTTTAATTCGCGGACAATTGTTGAACAGCTAAGTATTGTTGCCATTTTTATGTCCAAGTATAGCGTTGAGTTAGAATTGATCAGCGTAAATGATATTTACCTCTTCATTTGCTACCAGCCCCTTTACGATAAATTATAAAGAAGCTGGCTAGGTACTCGTTACTGTAAATACTGAGGTTGATTTACTCTAAGATAAGGGAGCGTTTTGCAGTACCAGGCTAACCTTATTATTAAAATATAATTGTAACGATTGTGATTTGTTACCATACTTGTCATATAGATAGAATTTATAGGTATCTAGAATGTAACTATCTCCACCTTTCTTACAAAGATTCGCTATATTAGATTGGCCTATTTGACACCACGTTGGGGCGTCCCAATTACTATAAAATGATGTAATACCTAGTGGTTTTTGGTTAACAGGTATACCTCTTGGTATACCTTGTAAACGCGTACTACCTATATCATCATTGTGAACTAGCACAGATGTGCTTGGATCCCACAATACGGCAAAGTCAACGTTCATACTCCCGACCCACGCCGCCACATTGTCTGATCTCCAGAAAAGAATATCACCTTGACCACTTTTTGAACCAAGATCGACTCTTCCTCTATTGCTACTTTTCTTTTCCATATACAGGAAGGGGTAGTTATCATCACTATTTGTAGTGAAAAACTCCCAATTGTATGATTCTCTATAACGTTGGAATCCATCCAGCCAAGAAGCAGCATAAATGGTACTTCGGTTCATAGTAACATTTGTTGCAGAATAAGCTTTGGGCTGGACAGTTGTTAGCCTAATCGGATCTGGTGATGATACGGCACAAGTATCATAATCCTTGCCATTAAGGTTAATTGATGCGCATATTTTATGCGTTATTTTGTCAATATTAGGCTCACTGTATTGAATATAGATGTCCTGAGAGATAGAGTTTTCATTGTGGTTATTTTCCATTAAAGAAAGTGCACATTGTTGTTTCTTATCTCTTAAGTAGTGGGGGTTTTCTTGGAATGTATAAGACAACCCTTCATTCTCAGTGAATTTCCCGACAGTATTTACATAATTTAAAGGTTGGTCGTTATTCCAATTATATATTGTTATTTTTTCTTGTAATTGCTCGTGTGAGAATGGCTTGGAAATAATATTATTATCTTTGTCAAGGACATCAAATTTTAGTATTGCTTTCGCTTGCATACGGCCATTAGCATATATTTCAGCATTACTTCCTGTATCTGATAATTCGGTCCATTGGAATGTTATACCATTTCCGATATGCCAATCACTTTCCGTAGCCTGGCCAGAAAAAATAGCAAACGAGGGTATTATTAGTAGTGCATACTTACTTAGTAATTTAATTTTCATCTGTAACTCCGACTAGATTTTTATCCATGTCAACAATGTATTGATAAGTATATTGATATAAGTCAATGTAATATTCACATCTATTCTATTGCTCTAAGTCTTTTCCGTTCATCGTAAAGCGCAATTTATCTCTGAGAACGATAAAATTATCATTCATAAATACGTCTAAGTGAATCGTCATTGTTTCTGATTTATTACCATACTTATCTATTAGTTTTATCGCTAGTGGATGCTCATGACTAGGATAGTTATAGAGGGGCCATCTATTATCATCCTCACATAGTGGCGTATTACCAACAAGGTACAAACTTGCGACTATACCATTTGGTAGTGGTAATTCTTCTAGTGGCAGAGGGCAGTTCTTATGCTTAAGACCTGCTAGATTGGTTTTTGCGCCACCTCGATAAAGAGAAGCGTATACTGAATTTGGTTGAGTAGTAGGGTTATTCAGGTAGTGAGTACGAATAAATCGATGTCCTTGCTGATCGCTATGTTCGGATGGAAACATCGCATCACTGTATTCAACAATGTCGTAATCCATAAAGGGCTTACTATTTCTATCCGTAAATGTGTAGTTTATTTGCGCATAATATGTGGTATTTGAGCTACTCATCTTAATGTCATCATTGTCATAAGTAACGGGTTTGAACGCAGTAACAGGGAATTTTTGTTCTTTTGTTTTACAGCTATCATAAATGATAGGTAGATCATAGTAATTTGACAGTGTTAAATTTAATGACGTACACATTTGCTGTGATGATGGAGTTGCATTTGTACTTATGTAAAAGGATGCCTTGGCACTTTCTTGTTCAGTAAAACCACCGGAGTGATATTCAGGTACATTTGTCCCACTATTGCAAATATTAGTAGGTAAGTGTCCAACATACTTGCCTCTATTTACTGTCGCATGCCATTTATTAGTATCATTATTATAAATATTATCGGTCTGTTTCCAGTCATGATTTATATAATTTCCTGAACTCTCTTCATAAAAAGAGAAGCCTTCTTTATAATCATTGACAGTAATGTCTAGCAGTTCGGTTTCATTAGTCTCTGAATTTAAATATGTCGCTCTTAATTTAGTGTTAATTTCTATCTGCTGTCTGTTATTAGCAAATAAGCCAGCTGATTCCATGTCGTCTAAACCGAAAACACCGACCTTGTACTCTACATCAATCCCATAGTCCTTAAAGCTATTATAAAGTTCGCTGATCTTTACTTTTTCCGCTTCAATTATTTCTTTTTGTTTTTCCCATTCTACGTCATAACTAGGCTGGTGTAATTCAACGTAATCATTGACATAATCCTCTTCAATATAGCGAAATTGTTCTAACCAAAATTCATTAAACTGTGTTTTTGCCTGGCCAATAGTGTGGGGTGTATTCGCTAATTGCTGTAAAACGAGTATATAGTTATTAAAAATGAGGATCATTCCATCTATTCCTGGCTCGTCATATTCTGTTAGTATATCTATCCCTTCTTCAACTTCTTCAATGGCTATTAACCAAAATTCAGCAGGAACGACCCAATCATCCCAATCGATGCCGTAAGTGTGTGCATCTAATTTTTCCTTCTTTATTATTTTGGCGATCTTTAACTCTAGTTTTGAATTTGCATGAGCGACAGCATAGTTGGAGGGCTTTCTATCAAAATATAAGTATATTAGCTCTAGCAATGCCTCTTTTTCTTCCTCTCCCTCGATAGCTGCAGACCGGCGTGACTCCTCTTTTTCGATATCTTTTTTAGCTAAGGCAGAATCATACCAAGTTTTGTATACATCCTGTTGCTTATTACCAACGCCATAGGTCTCGGTATTGTTATTTTTATGTATGTTGATTTCAGTGGAAAACGCATGTGTTGATATAGATAATAATCCTACAGTAGTAAGTAGGACTTTAGATATCCTGCTGATTTTAATCATGATTCACCTTGTATACTATTTAAAAGTAGAGTTATTTTACACTGCTCAATTATAGGTACATAGAGGCAAGTCGTTAAAGTAGTGTTAAGTTCTGGGTGTAATTGTAATTAACGTTAAGTAACTGTTGTTAATTGTAATTCTTTGTAATTTTATTTAAGTTTTTGTAATTCAAGGGTTTCTTTTTAGTGTTGCTTGTTAGCATGTGTAAGGTGTCTTGTATTTGTTATATGTCAATTAGGGGGGCTGAAATTCAATTTAGAGCAATTGCGGGGAATTTACTCTCAATAGCTATAACCAGAAGAAAAATATACTGGTTAGGATACAAAACTGTGGCCAAAATTGGTTGATCACTTAGTTTTGAATAATTTTAATAAGAACTTTAAAAAAAGGATTTATTGTGAGTGATATTGACAAGATTGTTTCGAATGCATTTAATTTTGCAGACCGTTTAGTATCAGGGCCTAATCCAAAAACTGGTGGATTTGGAGTTCAAGTTAATCTTGGCAGTTTAATCGGTAATTTTACTAAAGGACCTGAGTTTACATTATCAATATCTTATTCTTTTATGAAAAGTAAGACAGAAACTTGGGCTGGAAATGGTTGGGTTGATAATATAGGCAAATATGATTTAAAACATAATATGTTGTTTTTGACCAATGGTCGAAGTTACTCTTTACATAAAAAGGCAAATCCTTATTACAATAAACCAAATGATATTAAAATTATAAAACATACATCTGGTTCTTATGTTTTAACTGTCATTCATAAAGATGGAAAAAAAGAGTATTTTCGAAAAAGTGATGGTTTATTATCAAAGATAACAAATGAACTTGGCGAGTATTTATACTTTAGTTACACAACAGATGGATTAATAAGTTCAATAAGAGATTCGAGTAAAACAAACTCTATAACTATTAAGTACGATAGGTTTCAAGTTGAAGTTATTAGCGCAACGAAAGAGGGAAAAAAATCGAGTGTTTTATTAAAAAAAGAGATTAGTGGAGGGCGATTAAGTACAGTATCTTTACCTGATAATGAAGATCTTTTTTATAAATTTGAATATGATAAATTTTCAGTTAATTTTGATGTGATTAAAACTATTACACACCCTACGTTGTTAATAGAAAAATTAAAATATACTTCATTGTCTTTAATGTCTGGCGCACCTACAAAATATTTACCTCGGGTACTTTATCATACTATTATTAATGGGAGTCATCGAACTGAGGTTCATTTTGATTTTAGTGTTCATAACTATTTAGGTTCTGAATTAAATGGCCAATTTAAACCTTATCTTGATCCCTTGTTAGAAATAAAAAAATCTTATGATTACTCTTCCACAGAAACGGTAATTAATAAGGGGAAAACACATTCAGTTAAACGTACGTACAACCGTTTTCATTTATTAACCGAAGAGATCAATTTTGTTAACAACAATGTGATAAGCAAAGTTAAGTATGAGTACAATGATGATCAAAGGAGAGACTTTACTGGACAAAAAGATAACTATAGCCTGCAGACAAGTGAAAGGAAGCGATACTATTCTGATTCAGGTGAACGCGAATCTGAAATTACAACTGCTTATGATCGATGTGGCAATCTAATACTAGAGGTAAGCCCTAGTGGAGAGGTTGAATATCAATACTATCCCGCTAAAGGAGGAACTGGTCCTCAAGATCCTCACGGATTTATTAATTATGTAGATAAGATAATAGAAAAACCAATTAATAAAGATGTAAACAAAGAAAGAAAGATCACGGATCATACTTACGGTGTTATAGGCGTTAATAAGGGCGGGTATAATATTATTAGGCCTGTTAAAGAAGAAAGCACGCATTCATTTAATACAAGCTACGAATACTATGATGTAAAAAATAATGACATGAATTTTGGTCTTTTACGTAAAGAGGTAAAATCATATGGAACATATTCAGTAAGCGCTGTATATACTTATGAACAGCCTGGTAATGGTACGTTTGTCGTTAATGAATTAAGAAACTACCTAGATAAAGTGGCTGAAAAAGGTAGCAGTATTATACATTCCTATAAAAAAACCGCCTGCTTATTAACAGGACTACCATTAGAAGAGGTCGATCATAGAAATTCAGTGACAAAGACAACCTACAATTCATTAGGGAAAGTACTTAATAAATCAGTCGCTTTTGGCACAAAACATGAGGCTGAATTTAACTGTGAATACTTATTTAAAGTACAAGGGAATGAGTCCAATTCAGTTATATTTATAAATGTAAATGGGAGTGAGTGCAAATATACTTATGATGGACAAGGTAATGAGATTAGTAAGTATATAAAATATACATTAAAATCCGTGTGGAATTTAATAAGAACAAAAGAGTATGATTCATTTGGAAATGTGGTTTCTGAGACTAACTATGATCAAGACATTGAATCTAAGAGTGTAACAACAACAGAGTATAACGAGTTCAACGAAGAAATTAAAGTAATTAATCCTGATGGGACGGTTAAATTTCTAATTAGAGACCCTGTTGCTATGACGTTGACAGAGTGTAATTCTGGAATGTGGTCTGTTAAAACATATTTTGATGAACGAGGTCTTGAAATTCGCCAGGATATTATTAATAATTTAGAAGAGACGCATGAAAAAACAATCAAGAATTATGATGCTTGGGGAAATCTTGAGAATAAAACTAATCATCATGGGCATACAGAATATTATACTTATGATATTTTTGGCCGTTTGAATAAAGTGACAATGGCTAATGGACAAATTATAAAAAATAAATTTAGTAATAATTTTTCGGGAGAGTTCATTCTTGAAAAATCATTAGATGGTGAATTACTAGGAAGTAAATGTTTTGATGCAATAGGCCGCTGCTATAAAAACAAAAACATGTCGGGAGAAACAACCTATGAATATAGTGACAGTAAAGATATAAACCCTGTAGTTAAAATTATGAATGATGGAACTCGGATAAAAATAACGAGTAATATTATATTGGATTGTATCACGGAAACCGGAAAAGAAGGCGGGGGGAATGATGATCATTATTTAAATAATCTAATTTTGACTCACGATGATATAACTGGGGATTTAGATGAAGGTGAAGTCGATGGAATATATACTGAATATAGCTATACACCACGTGGAATATTGTCGAATCATACAACGACAGTTAAAAAGGATGATTATAACAGCGGTGAGATAAAATTTGCTTTGGATTACGATTGTTCAATAGGGAATTATGTACGTAGACAAGAGCTAAAGTTTAATGATGATAATAGTCACCAAATTATTTATAGTCATGATCAACTTGGCCGAGTATGGTTTATTAAATTTTATGGTCTTGCTACATTAGAGATAACTTATAATGATTATGGTCAAATTGAATCTAAAGAACTAAAAGATTTAGGAAGTAGCGACTTATCTAATACAATTACGACATTATTTTCTTATGATGAGGTAGGGCGTGAAAAAGGACGTCGATTTTTTAAAAACGGCGTGTCTATAGAGGACGTTAACCTGTCGTTTGACTGTATAGGCAAGGTTGAAGAGAGAAGTCATATCCGTGGTAAGGATAATGTTCTAACTGAAACATTTACTTATTCTAATATGGGAAGGGTAGAAACTGTAACCAATCGAGGAACGGAACTTCCGTATGATAGCAACAACAACTCAATATTATTTCAGAAGTTTAGCTATGATTATTTAGGTAATATAAGAGAGTGCTCTAGTATTTTGCAGGGGGGGGCGAGTCAAAATACGACAACTTATGAGTACATGATAGACAATCCTTCTCATTTAGAATCTATTTCTCATAGTAATATGGATTATCCGAATATATTATTTAGCTATGATGCGAATGGTAATAGACTTAATGATGAGCATGGATGTGTATATAGTTATGACCATAATAATAAATTGAGAAAAGTAATAAAAGGCGATCAACAGACAATTTATAGTTATGACTGTAATAATAAGCTAACCAGGCAAAAAATAAAGCAAGATAATGGTAATGAAGATAGTTTATTTTATTTTTATGATAACGATGAGGTTATTGCAGAGATAGTCCCTTCTAGTGGAGAAAAAGTTTTATACTTGATACATGACAATCAAAAAATTGGCCGTTTTATTGATGTCAATGGGGGGATATTTATTGAGTATTATATTTGTAATCAAAATGGCTCTGTATTGTCAGTAATTGATTTTGATAATGATGACGTTAATTTAAATTATAATTTATATGGTAGCCGCAATGAGATGAATCATGGCTTAAATAGCGAAGGAGATAAATGATGTCTAAGAATATAAATAATCATTTATTATCTAAAACGGTATTGAACAAGTCGAGTCAACGCAATTTATCATTAGATGATACGCCTAATTTATCAAAGCGTGATTTTATGACCAGAGGTTCAATTCTTATTGCATGCGGTGGTTTAGTTACTTTTGCTCCATCATCATCATCAGCAGTAGGTTTATTTACTGTGGCACGTATACCATTAAGGCCAACTATATCAATTTTAGTTAATCCAATCGGTTTTAATGGGGAACGTATAGACCCTATTACAAAAGGCTATAATTTAGGGGGCGGATATCGTCATTATAAACCATCGTTAATGTGTTTTATGCAGTTCGATTCTGACGCATCTCCCTTTGGTGAAGGGGGGGTTAATGGTTATAGCTATGCTATGGGGGATCCCGTTTTATTTATAGACCCCACTGGACGTTCTATTAGTACATCGGAAGCATTAAGATATACGTTTGCATATCTTATTAATGGTATAACCCTTGTTGCAGGTGTGGCGATGGCGAACCCTGCACTTATCGTTGCTGCTGTAGCCGGAATGACTGGAACAACATTATCTCTAGTTGCCTCAACTCAAGAAGAAGGAACACTTCAGGATGCTCTCAATTATGCGGGACTTGCTTGCAGTGTGGTTTCTACAATAGCTAATTTGGGGGCTGCGACTAATAAACTGAGTACCATAAAGAAGGCTGCCTCAACGGTTGAGAAAGTGAAAGGAGTCTGGAAAGTTGCAAATGAGTCAATATCTATGACAGCTAAAGGCCTCACGGTTGCTGGTACTGTAAGTGATAATGATGAAGTTAAGCGAGTGGCTGCTTTTATTGGTATAGCTGCAAGTATATCTAAAGTTATTTGTAACTTTGAAGCTTACGGGCTTAAGGCAAAGCCACTTCATCCTAAAACAAGGTATGATAACCCCTCATCGACGTTGGGACTTCTGGCAGACTTTAAGGAGCAGACCCGTTGTGCTGATATTATCGTAGCTGGCCTTGATATTGATAAAAAAATTAGGAATGGATATTACTAACGCTATTATCACGCCTTGTTTGGTGTGCTTTATAAACCAGTTGTTGCTAAGGTGAGCGGGGCTGTTGTTTAATGCAATATTTGTATTTACAACCAATCTCTATTTCTATATTATCCCTCACTGCTGCGGAGGGGTGGCAGAGTGGCCGAATGCACTGGTCTTGAAAACCAGCAGGGGTTAATAGCTCCTCGAGAGTTCAAATCTCTCCTCCTCCGCCATCTATTAGAGAAGCCGGTACTTATTCATTTAAGTACCGGCTTTTTGCTTTCTGGGTTTAGCTATGTAATACACAAAGTTGTTGACCTAGAAAGTTGGAATTCCATTTCCAGAAAAGCTAATTTTAATATTATTTATTGTACTCAGGTCGATATTTTCCACGTTATTTAATTTTATGGTCCAAGTTGTAAAAGGAGTTGGCATAAAATAGTTTAACGCATAATCAGATGCGATAGCGCCACTTGTCAGAATATTCACTTCTTGTGTTTGACTATTGACCAAATTGTAAATGATTCTTCTAAACAATGGGATGGCTGTAAAAGTGTAATTATCTTGATGCCTTCTATCTTGATAAGTACCACTCGATAGCAGGTCAATATTATACAAACCTGTCGGTAATTCAGTTCCCTCTATCAATACACTGGCTTCATCTATTCTTACTCTGTCGAAATCTGCAAATATGGTGCTATTTAAGGGTAAGGTGAAATGTAAAATACCGGTATTTTTAAATTCGGCTAACTTATCTATGTCACTAATGTTATGACTAATCGACGAGAAGTCTTGTGGACGAGGGTAAAATCGATCCAAACTTGCCGCTTCCTGCTCACGCATAAATGCAAGATCTCGCGTATAAGCAGCAAATGATTTGTTTAACGACGGCGTGACAACACTCTCTTCTAAAGACCAGTAAGCAAACGCAGACTGGTAATTGGCAAGGGCGATAAACATAGGGCGTTTAAGGTTACTCAAGGTTCTGAAAAATGCGTCTTCTAACGTGTTAACTGCACTGGCATCGTTATCAATTGACTGAATAAGCGCTGATACCCGGTTGATATTCGCCGCATTAACTTGGCTCGCAATTCTTAAATCAATCTGTCTTGATAACTCTTGAGCCAAATTGATTTCTGTTGCTGAAATCGCTTTTGCTTGCGCTGCAAGCCTTTCTAGCTCTGCAAGATATGGCGTAGCTCCTGGAACTCCCGCACTAATCACTGGCGCAAAGTTAGCACGAGCATCAATGAGGAATTCATCCCACACTAGATTCGATGCTTCCAGTGTTGGTACTGTATGCTGGATCGAATTATAGAATTTCGCGATATCATCGACTACTACGTCGTATTTAACATCGTTAGAGAAAGAGTCGACAGCAGCGAGTGATTCTTGAATCTCACGCTGTTTTTTCGCAATATAATCTAATTGTTTCTTTAACAGGATTATTTTTGTGCCTAAGTCAGGTAGAGTCGCTATAAATTTAATTAAACCACTCGGATCACCGCCAGCAGAACCTGCAATCGCGGTACCGGCATTGGCTATTGCACTGACTACATCAAATACGGTTTGTATGGTTGCACGGTCTTCAAAAATCTCTAAACCTTGTCTAAACGCAATTTGAGCTTTAAGTATATTGGTATCTTGGCCTTGATAGTTAGTCGTTTGCTTAATAAGCGACTGTCTTAACTGATTGACTTGGTTAACGGACCTTTCAATAATCGCAAATTCAGCATTATTGACGCTTTGCAAATCTTCAAGCATGAGCTGGGCAAACTGCTTACGATCTGCAAGCACGATATTTCGATCAATATAGTTCTGATATTTGTCTTCATAAGCGCCCATTGCAGCTAAATAACTCGCATAGGTATATTCATACATATCATGGTTTAAGCTCGGCACATAATTAGGATTATTGTAAGAGAGTTGAATGAATTGCTTTAAGTTTGATACTTGTAAATAGAGTGACTTTAATTCTACGTTGTTAGCAATTGTAACCGGCGTGAACCTTAATACGCTTTCAACCCAGTCAAGCATTGCAACGCTAAGTTCTGGTGCGTTATCAAAAATAGATGCTGCCATGTCAAAAGAATGATTAAAAACAGCTAAGTATGGGCTAAGATCAATTGCGATCAAGCTGTCTATTTCATTCTTTATTACGGTCTTGTTATATACTGTTTCTGAGATAGTATAAATTTCACCAAAACCATCCGTTACTGGTTCCACAATATCAAACTCATAACCAGACGGGAGTAGGGTGATCACGTTTATATTATCATTAATGTTTTTTACAAATATTCCCAAGCTGACTGAGTTTGGCGTTCTTGCATCTATATTCAATGTGACGGCTTTATCGCCGGTAATGTTTCTCGCAAATATAAATAATCTCTGATTCGTTAAGTTTGTGATAACACTTTCAGTAACAACCAGTGTATCTGCAACAATTACGATTACATTCGGTTTATTAGTACTAGTCGTTAATGAATAATCATTTAAAATAGTACTTAAATCTAACAACATTCCCGAGGCTAAATAAGTCTGCCCATCATTGGTAATCGTTTTTTCAGTGACGCTATCAGGTAAATTTTTAGGTTGTGCAAGCTTATAATAATCAACCCAGTCAGTGGCGTTAACGGCAAAGCTAAATAATAAACTGAGTGTCATAATAAAAGTGTTTAAAACTTTCATCTTATGTCCTTATGATCATCGAAATATGAATAATATTGATTGAGTCGATATAGGTCGTTACCGCTATTTATCTAACCCCGCATAGCGTTAGATAAATAGAGCCAGACAAATATTAATAAATACTTCTATTCCATGATCACATAAGCGTTCTGCGCAAATTGTCTTGCTTTGTTGCTTATTTCGAGCCATTTAGGCCCTACGGTGCCAGCCAGTGGACTACTTACAATACCAGCGACCACTAAGTTAGCATTACGTAAGGCTTCTTCACTGTCTAATGAATTTAGTGATGTGGTGAGCGAGTCGAAATCACTTTCTAGACCTTGCCAATGCAGTTGCACTTTTTTAAGCTGAGGTAATGCATTTTCAATATGTGTCAGCATATCATTGATGTTTGAATGAGCTAGTTCGTAAGACGCTGCAAGGTTAACCGCATGTTCTAAACTTGCATTTGCCGCATTTATTTGATTGTTTACATCTTCAATCAAATTATCTAACCTGACTTTTCTAGCGCCTTCAATACTGCCACAAATAGTTAAAACAAGCGGACCTCCTATTGCGCAGAGGCCAATATTACGTTTCGCTTCACTTAGATCGCTCCTGTAACCTGCTATTTCATCGTTTAGCAGACGGATGTTCTCTCTTAACGTACTAATAGTAGCGCTGCTTAATAATGTTGAAAAATCGCCTTCAATAACATCAAGTTGTGCTTTTTGTGCTTCAACATCGGCTGCAAACTGCTTTAAATTCTCAACGGCTTTCGTTGTTGCTTGCTGCTGTATATGGGTAAAGTTCTTTAATACATTTAAAAATGAGAGTGCTGCATCGCGATTTGTCGCTGCAGCGGGAAGGTTATACGCGAAGGCGTTTTGTTGTAGCTGGCTAAGTTGATCCATCAAGGGCTGGATAAGTTGTGGGTGTATATCGCCGTAGTTTGCAAGTTGTAACGCTAAATCAACAATACCTGGATAAATGGTTGAATTCCAATCATGACCTGACTGATTAATGTTGATAAATTCAGTTAATAAACTCTGATATTCATAGGTGAAGCTATCATTAGTAGGGAACTTTGTTAATGTGCGTAAAGACGCTTCTGTTTTTGGTAATGCGATGGCCGCCGTTGCATAGGCTTGAATTTGATACCACTCCGTAGTTGAAAGTAAGGATGTATCTGAGCCTGTATCAAGGAATAATGAGTCACCTTCAAAATCACCTTGGATCGTATCATAATCCAGAGGTGGAATTTCAGTGATGGTTTGTGCATGCAATAATGTTGAGCCTACGACAGATAAAGCAAGTAAGCTAATTTTGAAGCCACGTAGTCGTTTATTAGTTGTTTTCACTTTCATTTGTCTGTTCCTCTAGATAAATATCATTTTATTTTTACGGTTTAAGAAATATTAATCCTTTCCGCGATAGGAATATGCCAGAGCGATATGATTATTTTTGGAACACAGATCGAAATTTTATATGTATCAAAATTTCCAATTATATTTATGGTTATTTATGAGTATAAAACCATTGATTTATAAGTGTTTTATTTTCATTTTAAATATGTATAAAACGCAATGTTATTACTAATTAACACAGTTAATCGCATTCTTAATATACAAGCAGGGGGAAGGAAATATAAAATTATCTTTGGCATTGTAGATCACAAAATATCTCCAATTGTAGACACTATTCAAATGTTGATTATTTACATTAGAACATTCACCCCTATTAAACATTCAATAAGAACATTCATCTTTATTAAGTACTCAATAAGAAATATATAGCAATATTTAGCTTTTCAGGTTATATATGCTAATTGGCATATAAGATGTTAATTATTATGATGTTAATTCATTATCCTGATAGAAGGTTCCTTTCATGACATACCAAATTTCAAACAATGTCATTTTTTGTAAAATAAAAGCGAAGCTTAAAAGTCCAGTAAGGACACAGAAATTAAATTCATCAGAAAAAGAAATCATAGACTTGTTATGTATCAAAAGGGGGTCTGTTGTTTCTAAAGAAGATCTGAAAGTAATAGGCTGGCCAGGACTGGAAGTAACCGATCAATCTTTAACACAAGCTATTTATTCGCTAAGAAAAAAATTATCATTATGTGGCGCGAATGATGTTATTGCGACTGTATTCAATCAGGGCTATACCGTTAAAAATGCGGAGCTATTATCGGAAAATGCATTGTCTTTACAAGCGCACTCTACCTATAAGATCAACGCTAAAAATATACTGTTATTTTTCATTTGTTTACTATTTCCCTACATACTTTATGATCAGTTTCTACACAGTGAAAGTAATAATGAAGAATTGGGTTTCTTGTCTCCTCAAACAAACTATATACATAATGGCAACTACCTTACATTTATCTCAAATGAGAATATAAACAAAGATAGAAAAGCTATGATTGAAATGTTCTCTGATAAAATACCAACTATAAGTAAGGTATTTTCTTTTATAACCAATAATAAAACTTATATTCTAGCTTGCCCATTAAGTAATAATGCCATTATATGTGACACTACTGTAAGCAAAGTATTAGAATTACACGCCTATAAAGAGAATATTGCGGCTAATAAAGTGAAAGAGTGGTTCTCATTACAGCAACAAATTAAAGGTGGGCTCCCGCTATTTACAGGGGTGATGATGAGCTCGAGTAACTATATGTTTGTAGATGAACAACTCACGATAACGGATAAAGTGCGCTTTATTTTCGATTTTAACAATCAGGTCAAAAGCGGATTTAAAGAATTCAAGATTAAAGATAAAACATATGAAGGGGAGTATAAAGGCTCCATATTATATTCAAATAAATCAGATACAAAAAATACTTTTATTAGCCGTAGCGGTGATTTTACGCTTAGTTTTGATAACAACGTCGGTACCGCCGCGTTAACTATGCAAAATAGAACGGTAGATATCATCCCTTTTAATCGTATTATGAAAGACAAATTTAGTAAAAAAAGCACAGAAAAACGTGTCATTTGGAAAGTTGAAGAATGGGGGGATCAATCCCTATGGGTATCAACTTCTGCTAATAAGATGTGGTTGTTTGAAGAAACCCCATTATATTAGCTTTACTTTCTGCATTGCGATATCTAAACCACAGTGTTACTAATAGTAACTATATTCCTTCATTGATTATTCAGATCTCTTATGACCACCGCTAAATTTACGCAAGGCTCTACGCTGTCTCATATCATTTATATGAGCTCTACGGGTGCTATTGGTTTAACTTGTCTTTTCCTCGTCGATTTACTCGATCTTTTTTATCTCAGTTTACTTGGTGAGAAACACTTAGCTGCGGCTGTTGGTTATGCGGGTACGGTGGCCTTTTTTACCACCTCAATTTCAATTGGTTTGTCTATTGCGATGGGCGCATTGGTTTCTAAAGCGTTAGGGCAGGGCAAACGTGAGAGTGCAGAGTCTTATGTAACGAATATCAGCATCGTGACTATTTTTGTGTCACTGATCATCATGTTATTGACCTGGTTTAATATTGAAACGCTGTTGAGCTTGTTAGGTGCAAAAGGCGAGACGTTACGTTTAGGTACCGTGTATTTACAAATTTTAGTCCCGTCGATGCCGCTAATGTCTATCGCTATGTCACTCGGTGCGAGTTTACGTGCAGTCGGTGATGGTAAACTATCTATGCTATCAACGATTGGCGGTGGCTTAGTGAATGCGATATTAGATCCTATTTTCATTTTTACGTTAGGCATGGGGATTGAAGGTGCGGCTATCGCGAGTGTGTTGTCCCGCTGCGCTGTATTTGTATTGTCATTTTATGGGGTTTATTCAAAGCACAAGCTATTAGGCCGTTGGCATATCAACCGTTTTAAAGCACAATTGCCCTTTATTATGGCGATCGCGCTACCAGCAATGCTAACGAATATTGCAACGCCAATCGGCAATGCGTTTGTCACGCGTAGTATTGCGGAATTTGGTGATAGCTTTATGGCTGGTTATGCCACCATTAACCGTATTCTACCGGTTGCATTTGGGATGATCTTCGCGTTATCTGGGGCTATTGGCCCGATTTTAGGACAAAACTATGGTGCTAAATTAATCCCACGTGTACGTAAAAGTCTAAAGGATGCGTTATGGTTTTGCGCCGGTTATGTGGTTGTTGTTTCTTTAATTCTTTATTTGCTCGAAGATTACTTGATCAGCGGTTTTAATCTGACCGGTGATGCGGTTGAAGTGGTTACTTTGTTTTGCCGTTTATTAGCGCTAACGTTTGTTTTTAATGGCATGATGTTTATTGCTAATGCAAGTTTTAATAACTTGGGTAAACCTAAATATTCGACTTGGTTTAATATGGGTAAAGCGACACTGGGCACGATCCCATTTGTCCTTGTTGGTGCCGAAATCGCGGGCGTTAAAGGCATATTAATTGGTCAGGCGCTAGGGTCTGTTTTCTTTGGTATTGCTTCTATCATGCTGGCATTTAAGTTAATCAAGCAAAAAGAATGTAAGACGCATCGTGATAGTGAACTGGCAGACAAGTTAGCAGAGGTTGCGACAATATCCACGGTCAATGCGTTGTCTTCTGAATGTTCGCAGTTTGGTATGTACAGCGAAGAATGTGATAGCAAAGGTTGTAACTTGTTGTTAGATGAAAATAAATGTTAACCCTTAACCTGTAAGTGAGTAAAAACAGCTAATAATAAAGTCAAAACTAAATTAGTACTTTAATTTTAACAAAGTGATGTAAACTCGATAATAACGCTTTCGAAAGCGAAACAAGTTCTTAATCGGGTTATTTGAGACTAACAGGGTTAGGCTCGGGTAATAAGTAATACTTGTTTTATGTATGTAAATAAAAAATTAAATGGAGACTTATGCTACATCAAAGCATTATCGAAATACGCGGACAAGTAAATAAGTTAATACCAATCCCGCTACCTAAACTTATTGAAGGTGAAGGCTCTGTTGCACAAACAGCAGTAGCATTAAAAGAACTCGGCGGCGCTAAACCTATGATTGTCACCGATGCGATGCTTGTTAAACTTGGTATTGCAAAACAGTTAACGGATGCGCTAGATATTGCAAGTATTGACTACGTCCTGTTTGATGAAGTAACTCCTGATCCAACATTGCAATTAGTTGCTAATGGCTTGAAGCGTTATAAACAAAACGGCTGTGATAGCGTGATTGCATTAGGTGGCGGTTCTCCGATGGATTGTGCTAAAGGCATTGCTGCCGCGGCGGTTAAGAATGTCGATGCGAGAAAATTAGTTGGGTTGTTACGCGTGCGTAAAGCTTTACCGCCATTTATCGCTATACCAACGACGGCGGGTACAGGATCTGAAGCGACGGTTGTTGCAGTGGTAACAGACCCGGATAAAAAACAAAAATTTACGATTGTTGACCCAAGCTTGGTACCAGCTGTTGCCATACTCGATCCATTATTGATGCTGGGACTACCGCCTAAAATCACCGCTGAAACTGGTATTGATGCATTAACTCATGCGGTTGAATCTTATATTGGTTGTTACGCGACAGAGCAAACGAAAGCGTATGGTTATGATGCGGTAAAACGTATTTTTGCAAACCTACCGAAAGCATATGCAGATGGCGGTGATGTAGAAGCAAGACGCCAAATGTCTATTGCGAGCTTTAATGCCGGTGTTGCCTTTACCCGTGCATCGATTGGTTATGTGCATGCAATTGCGCATCAAATGGGAGGGTATTACCATATTCCTCATGGTCTTGCGAATGCAGTGATCTTAGCACATGTACTTGAATTCTCATTTGAGAGTGCATTATGTCGTTATGCTGAACTGGCTATTGCTGCAGGACTTGCGACGAGCGATGATACTCAAATTGAAGCGGCGCATAAGTTTGTTGCCGGTGTGAAGGCATTGAATAAAACCTTGAATATTCAAGCTGACTTCCCCGATCTTCAAGCTAATGACATCCCTGAACTGGCTAAACGTGCAGTGAGAGAAGCGTATTGTGAATACCCTGTGCCGAAACTGATGAACAGAGCACAATGTGAGAGCTTGTTGAAGAAGTTATTGCCAGCGAGTTAACTACGCTGTTATTGGTGAGCTATTGATACGGTAGAGAGATGTGGCGAGCAATAGTTGGGTGATAATTATATTAAGAAAAGACATTCATAACGATAGCTTTATCGATATGAATGTCTTTTTTTGTATTAGTCGTCGCGAGTAAGCACTTCTAACAATTCAATTTCAAAGCTTAGATCTGAATGCGCAGGGATCACTGAGCCCATTTGACGTTCGCCATAAGCCAGTGCCGATGGGACGAATAGTTTACGTTTACCGCCTACTTTCATACCTAGAATACCTTGATCCCAACCTTTAATAACACGGCCAGTACCAATGACACATTGAAACGGTTTACCTTTGTCGTAAGACGAATCAAATTGGGTTCCGTCATTTAAGAATCCACGGTATTGCGTCATGATTAAAGCGCCTTTCACGGCTTCTTTACCTTCACCAATCACGAGGTCTGTCACTTGTAATTCTGTCATATCATTAATCTCATTAAAATCCATCGAGAGGTCAATCTGGCCTCGTAATACGGGAGATATTATCATTAAATGCTCGCGAGTGTATGCAGGATTATGATCGGCACTATGAAAAACAGGCAGTCAGTTGAACTGATGTATATAATTAGTAGGTAAGGTAGTTGTTAGCCTTATGATAACCACGTGTGTTCCATGGGTGTAGTATGCCAAGATTATTTACTGCTATAGAAGTCTCGAATGATGTAGATCGTGAATTGAATACGCTTGTTCCGACGACAGGGCAGAGCGTCGCTCAGGATACGAAACATATAACGCTGCGATTTATCGGTAATGTCACTGAAGCAGAAGCGACTGCCATTGAACTCGAATTGATATCCGTAAATGTCGACCCCTTTGTGTTGGCGGTTTCTGGTTGTCAATTTTTCAAATCACATGGCGCTAAAACAATTTTTGTCACTAATATTATGCCAAGTGCGGCGCTGACCGACCTTCATCAACTCATCACTGTGGTATTGCTGCATCGGGGAATAAGCGTCGAGGAGCGTAAATACCTGCCGCATATTACGGTGGCTCGTATTCATAGACCCAGTGATGTATTGATTGATTCGCTATTAGAAAAGGGTAAACGTGTCTCAACAGCGTTATTAGTTACCGGGTTTGTATTATATTGTGCTGAACATGATTCAACGCCAAAATACGTTAAGCGCAGGGAATATATATTCACTAAGCCTAACACCTGAACAGTAATTAAGACCGTATTGTTTATGATATTAATGCGCATAAAGCTAACTAACTTTCCTTGTGGCTACGACGTTAAAGCCTGACGTAAAAAACCTTGATTGTCAGCTAACTGTTGAGTTGCGGTATCGTAATCAACGCCGTTTAATTCCATTAAAATAGCCGATTTTACATGCTGGTTGGCTTGAACCAATAATGTTTGTGCTCGTTGACGCTCTACACCTGTTACATCCATAATGATGTTTTCGCTGCGTGTAATCAGTTTCTTATTTGAGGTTTTAACGTCAACCATCAAGTTTTGATAAACTTTACCAGTTCTTACCATCGCGCCAGTACTTAGCATGTTGAGCACTAACTTTTGGGCTGTACCAGCTTTCATTCGACTTGAACCTGTGAGTACTTCAGGACCCACAACAGGCGTAATCGCAATTTTAGCAATGGCCGCTATTGGCGAGTCATTATTACAACTTATTGCAATCGTGTCGCAGCCGAGTTTATTGGCAAAATTTAAACCGCCAATTACATAGGGGGTTCGACCTGATGCGGCGATGCCTACAACAATATCGCGCGGTGTTAATTGGATCTGGTTTAAATCAACTTGCGCGGCATGTAAATCATCTTCTGCCCCTTCTTGTGCTTTAAACATTGCCGCTTCGCCACCCGCTATAATACCTTGTACTTGCTGGCTACCTACACCGAATGTTGGTGGGCATTCCGATGCATCTAATACGCCTAAACGACCGGATGTACCGGCACCAATATAAATCAATCGCCCGTTTTGTTGAAATGCATGCGCAATCATGTCAATTGAAGCTGCAATAAGGGGGAGTTCAAGTTTGATAGCTTGAGTGACTTTTTCGTCTTCACTATTGAATAGCTTAACAAGTTCTAATGTTGAAAGTTGATCTAGGTTAGCACTTGCTAAATTTCTTTGTTCTGAAGTAAGCGATTTTATATCCATAATAACTACACTCATACAATACAGACGCGGGGTCTAGTGAAAGGATTGATAAGCATGAGTTTAAAGCAGAAATGTATAGAATGCTAGGGCGTTTATTTGCATACATGGTCAGCATAATATTGTTGCTTAATGATGTGTATGCAAATGAATTATTGAATGAAAATAATATAAGTTGTATCGGTGAGAATTACTCGATTAGTCAATTACAAGGGGAAGGACATCGCTCTCCTTATGTGATAAAAAAGGGAAGTAAACGATATCGTAGTGATTTATTCTTTACTGTTAGGGGTGTTGTTACCAAGTTGAAACTGGATCGTAATGCGGGTTTTTTCATGCAGCAAATAGATAAATCAACGTTGAGCCTCGCGTCAAAAGGAATTTTTGTCAGAACGACAGACATGACGAATATTAAGCTTGATACAAGTGTATGCGTGACTGGTGTTGTTGAAGAATATTACGGTATGACGCAATTACATCCCACAGCAGAAGTAATCGTGCTTGGCGATGCTAAGGCGGTAGCGCCTACCAATATCATTGTTGCAACAGTTGATGCTAACTTTAGTGAAACCCTTGAACGCTATGAAGGAATGCGTGTACGTTTGGTCAATATGACGGATATGCGCGTGACGAAACCTTTATATTATGATCGACGTTGGCAGCGTTATAATATCATTCTTAGTCATCAGCAGATAAATATTCATCCTAATACGACTGCTTTTCCTAGCAGTATTTTCGCCGACCAGCATGCCCTGAGTAACAAACAGCGGCGCTTATATTTACAGCTAGCTGGTCGACCTACATTAATAACCAAATCTGATTATATACGTGTTAATGACAAGGTTGCTGGCGTTGTGGGTATTTTGCAATTTAGTTATGGCGAATTTAGGTTAGTCACGGATGATCCGGTTTCTAAAATACAATTCACGCATTTAAGTGACCGCGAAACATTACCCCCGCGGACGACGCATCATTTGCGTATTGCTAGCTTCAATTTACTTAATTATTTTAATACCGCCGCTGGTGGGGCCTATAATCCATTAAGGCAAAATAGGGGCGCTACAACACGATTAGCGCTACACCGACAAGAAACGAAATTGGTTAAAACAATCGTCACACTTGATGCTGACTTTATTGGTCTGATGGAAATAGAAAACAATGGTTTTGGTAAAGACTCGGCGATCCAACGGTTATTAAGCTTAGTCAATCGCCAAATAAAGGATCCAGATAAACAGTACAAAATGCTGCAACCTGAGCTGTCAGATTTATATCGAGGGCGTTATTTAGGCTCGGGAGCGATAACCGTTGCTGGCTTTTATCGACCATCTAGACTTAAGCATGTGAGTACCCGTGTAATTGATCTGCCTATACAGCGTAGTATTTTGGGTAATGCTTATCATCGACCAGCATTAACCCCCACCTTTATGAGAAACAGTAGCTATAAAAAAGAAAGTGAACGACTCACGATTAGTGTTAACCATTTCAAATCTAAAGGTTCAAAATGTGTTGCAGATAAGCAACGCTCAGCAATCTTAAAACAATTAAAAAGCAGTAGCAGGAAGAGCAACACTTCGCTGCAGAAATGGCAAAGAACCAAATCAAAATTCAAGCAAGATAGGCAGGGACATTGTGCAGGGTTTCGATCGTTAGCCGCGAGTGTATTGGCGCAGTCATTAGCGAGGCAAGGTGGGGATAAGATTATCTTGGGTGATTTGAATAGTTATCCCAAAGAAGACCCGCTGTTAGTGCTAACTGATTATAAACAAGCGAGCTATGCTTATTATAAGATAAGGGGCAGTACACACAGTTATCTTGGTCAGCATTTAATCGTCCTTAAATTGGATAATGGTTTTGGTTATCATGATCCATTTATAAGTGAAAATACCGATAGCTGGACTTACTCTTTTCAGGCATTGGGTCGTTTGGATTATATATTGGTTAATACTGACCTTTTATCGGATGTAGTGGTAAAAAAAGTATGGCATATTAATGCGGCTGAAAGCCGATTATTAAATAAGGACAAAGATTTTTTAAATGATATAGCATTCTCATCAGATCATGACCCTTTGTTTATTGAGTTAAAATAATACAATTCAATTCAATATAGGGATACCCAATTAATAGAATATCACTGTATAATAAACTACCAATTTCGAGGTGTTCTTATACTGTAATTAGCGGCTGAAATTATTGGTGTATTGTTTCTGATTATTACTTACTTATTATTTGGTGTGCGATGAAAAAAAAATTAACTTACCAAGAATTAGAAGAACAAGTTGTCAAACTAGAAAGTAAATTTGAAAATTTACAGCAACAACTTGATCTCGCTAATCAAATAACAAGTGAATCTTTAAGGTCGAAGAGGTTATTACAGACTTTAGTCGATACTATTCCCAGCCCACTTTTTTATAAAAATACCGACGGTGTATATCAACAGTGTAATGATGCTTTTGCTCAGACTATTTTAGGTATTGATAAAGACAAAATTATAAACAAGTCATTATTTGATTTAAGTGAATATATTCCTCGTGAATTAGCTGAAATTTTTCACGCTAAAGATTTATTATTACTTAACAATCCGGGTCAGCAAGTTTATGAAGCCTCGGTGAAATGTGCCGATGGATCTATTCGCATATTCACTTTTTATAAAGCATCGGTACTCGATGAACAACAACAGATCCTAGGGGTTGTTGGCGTAATGCTTGATGTGACTGAACTGAAGAATAAAAAGCGTGAGTTACTAGAAAATAACCGTCGTTTAGAAATGTGTTCACTCACAGATCCATTGACTGGACTGTACAATCGTCGTAAGTTCAACGATGTGTTTCCAGAGAGCTTACGCGTGGCTAAACGCCACCATCGTTTATTAAACTTCGCTATTATCGATATAGATAACTTCAAAAAATTCAATGATAACTATGGGCATGTAGCCGGTGATAATGCCTTGGTTACTATTTCTAATTTGCTACATAATAAGTTATTACGCGCTGATGATTATATATTCCGCTTAGGTGGTGAAGAATTTGGCTTGTTATTTTATGCCGATGATGAAATAGCCGCATCGCAATTTGTGAACGATATTCGTTTAGCTGTGCAGGGTTTAGGGATCCAGCATAAGGAGAATAATGGTTATTCATGTGTAACAATATCATTAGGCATGGTGACGATTAAATACACTGATAAAGATATGTTAACTTTGTATGAAATGGCAGATAAATTGTTGTACAAAGTGAAAAATTCAGGGAAAAACCAGATATTAGCCAAACTCGTTTAAGATCCCATGCGGGTTACCTTAAACGGGTCTGGTCTAAACTTTATTGATATTTATTATTTATCTTGGTTCTGCATTAGCCTAGATGTTGTCTTATAGTAATGCATCAGCCATTTTCTGACTTAATTCAACATGATGTTGCATGGTTGAAAATTGTCTAGTAATACTCTCAGGTCCAAATGCATAGACAGGTACTGGTGCTGCAGTGTGTGTGCCTGTCCCCCAAACTACATTTTGAGCCGCGCCTAATACACGACCAATTAAGTTAGCGTGGAGCTCATCACCGTATACGTAGAATTCTTTAAAGTCATTTACTTTCGGGAATTCCTTCGCACTTAGGTATTTATGGCCAGCAACGTGATACTCATTCTCTTCACGTAATGTAACTGGTGTCGCTTGCTCAGGTGTTACTTTGAATACACTGTAACTGTTTATTGCATCAGCCCATTGTTGTCCTGTACTATTTTTGAAGTTCCAATCAGCATTGACTTTATTCATCATGGTGTAGAAAGTGCCGCTTTGAGCATATAGCTTATCAAGTTGTGAAAGTGCACCAAAGTTAAAGTTCGGTTTGTATTCTTTGCCTTGCATGCCATTACCGGTTAAGTGCTGTGCTTCAGGTAAGTCATTACGAGAATAACTGAATCCGAAACTACCAGTTTCATGATCGGCGGTGACAATAACGAGGGTGTCGTTACGATCTTTGACCCAGTCATAAACTGCAGCTACAGCTTCATCAAATTTTATTAATTCATGCAGCATCCAGCCCGCATCGTTAACATGGCCTGCCCAGTCTATTTGACCGCCCTCAATCATAAGGAAGAAACCATCTTCATCTTTAGATAATATGTCCAATGCTTTCATGGTCATGTCGCGTAATGATGGTTCTGTACAGCTGTTGTCTTGCTTACATGCGGTATACGCAATACCGTCTGCCATGCCTGAGTTAGCGAATAAGCCTAGCAATTTAGTGCCTTCAGCTGCGGTGAGTTGTTCTTTATCAAAAGCAAGGTTATAGCCGTATTGCTCTTTGGCTTCTAATAATAAATTACGTTGGTCTTTACGTTTCGATTTTTTGTAAATGTTGTCAGGCACACCTAAATCGGCCATTTCTTTTCGGCTAGCTTGATTGGTTTTAATATCTGCTGGCAGGAATACCCGTGCACCGCCTGATAGCATCACATCAACACTACCTGATTCGATTAGCTGTTCTGCGATTTTAGCTTCATAAGAGCGGTGTGGTTGATGAGCTGCGAATGCTGCTGGTGTTGCATGAGTAATACGTGTGTCTGATACCAAGCCCGTTGCTTTACCTTGTGCTTTGGCTTTCTCTAGTATTGTCTCGACCACATTCCCTTGGCTATCTAGACCAATCATTTCAGACCCTGATGCTACGCCTGTCGCGAGTTGTGTCGCAGAACAGGCTGAATCGACAACCAGACTACCGTTATTGCCATAAGGTGCGCTTAACGATAGTCCTACTTGACCTGCATCGGCAAACTTAGATAATGCTGTTTTATTACCTTTATCATTATAAATAGAAAGCGGGGCACGCTGCGCATATTCCTCTAACAGACCCACCTGTTGGGGTCCCATACCATCACCAATCATCAAGATTAGATTTTTAACTTTGGTTGGTTCTGGAGTATTAACAGTAGAAACTGGATAGTTGTTACAAGCACTAAGAAATACGCTTGAAATCGCAAGCATTAGTACACTATTTTTAATCATCATAAATCCCTGTAAATGGTTAATCTAGTTGTTTTTATAGCAGCTAGAGTACAAGAGTTTTGTTACGGTTTTGTTACAGGTCCGTGAATTATGTAATGATATGTAAAGTAACTTGATACGTAGTGGGTTTCGTTATTACGTTAAGCTTTTCGCTTGTCAGACCGGTTTTCTGTGACAATATAAAATACAACAAGGTATATAAACTTGATGGTACCTTGTTGTATTTAAAGCATTAATTATTATTTTGACGCCGTGATAAGCTCGCGCTTAAGTATTTTACCTACGGCACTTTTTGGTAGTGTATCGCGAAACTCAATATTACGTGGTATTTTATAAGCGGTTAAATAACGGCGGCAGAATGTTTGTATGTCTTTGCTCGTCAGTGTTTTATTGGTACTGCATATAAATACTTTAATCTGCTCGCCAGTGATTTGGTGAGGGATGCCAACCGCTGCCGCTTCTTCAATATCAGGATGTAATCGAAGTACTTCTTCAATTTCAGCAGGATAAACATTGAAGCCAGAAACCAAAATCATGTCTTTTTTACGATCTACAATAAAAAAAGCCCCGTCTTTATCCATACGTGCTATATCGCCAGTCGAAAACCAACCGTCACTATCAATTGATTGAGATGTTGCTTCTTCTTGCTTCCAATATCCAGCCATAACTTGAGGCCCTCGAACTTGCAGTTCGCCAACTTCATCGACTCCCTGTGGCTGCTTATCATCATTCACGACACGCATTTCTGTTGATGGTAATGGGACGCCAATACCCGCGGTATATTCTTGCTGAGTGTGTATACCACTACAAACCACAGGTGAACATTCTGTTAGACCATAACCTTCGATGATTGGCATCCCTGTGACTTTTTGCCATTCTTTTGCAACATCTTCCTGGGTTGACATGCCACCTGCGATGGTAAAGCGACAGCTGCTGAAATCTAATGCGCGGAATTTTTCATTCTTTAACATCGCGTTGAACAGAGTATTCAAGCCGAAAAAGGTAGTAAAAGGATAGTTTTTTAGTTCTTTGATAAAACCGTCCATATCTCGAGGGTTAGTAATTAATAAATTACGCCCCCCGATCATCATTATAAACATCAAGCTTACAGAGTTAGCAAAGATATGGTAAAGCGGTAGGGGAGTAACAACATGATCATTAGACATAAGTGTACGCGGAGAGAATTGACCAAAAACTTGTAATACGTTAGCGACAATATTGCGATGCGTTAACATTGCACCTTTTGCTACGCCTGTTGTACCACCTGTATATTGTAGATATGCAATATCTTCAGGCTTACATGCGGGGCGGTGATAAGAACGTTTACGTCCAGTGGCTATGACTTTACGCATTGAAATTGCATTGGAAATGTGAAAGTCGGGGATCATTTTTTTAACGTACTTAATCGTGAAGTTAACCAAGGTACGTTTCGGTTGTGGTAGTTGATCGCCTATACTGGTCATGATCACATGCTTGATACTAGTTTGCGGTAATACCTTTTCTAGATTAGCGCCAAAATTGGTAATAGCAACAATCATTTTTGTGCCTGAATCCGCCAATTGATGCTGTAATTCTCGTTGGGTATAAAGGGGGTTGACGTTAACCGCAATTAGTCCGGCTCGAAGAATACCAAAAAGTGCAATAGGGTACTGCAGTAGGTTTGGCATCATTATTGCGCATCGGTCACCAGGCTGCATCTTAAGATCATGTTGTAGATAGGAAGCAAAAGCTCGACTTTGTTCTTCAAGTTGACGAAAAGTCAGTGTTGCACCCATGTTCAAAAAGGCGATTGAATCTGCATGTTTTTTACAGCTCTGCTCTACGATATCTAAAATACTGTCATATTGTGATGCATCGATGAACTCTGGTACATCGCTAGGGTAGCTGTTTAGCCAAGCTTTTTCCATATTGTCATTCTCTGTAGGTCGAGATGCAGTAGAGTTACTGCTCTAAAATGATGGGTGTTGGCAGATCATAACCCTGTTAGATGAATATGCAAATTATTATTTATTAATTAAATCATAAATTAGTGAAAACAAGCATTGGGTTAAAGCCCTGTTGACGTTATCAACGAGGGCTCTATAGTCTCAGGTGTATAGTTTATCGATTTTCATTTTGACGAAAGAATAACAATGAAGCTAGCGTTAAGAGGAACCATAACGACAATGCACCACCTGAAGATTCATCATCAAGAGTCAACGTCGTATTCGTGATCTTCAGATCAAGAGCTTGTCTTACAACTGTGTGACCGTCGCTGACTGCTAGTTCTATAACAGTATTGGTATCATGACTTACTTCGGGCAATGATAGCTTTATTTTACCTGCGGCTATGTTAGTTAACTGAATATCGATGCTGTCAGGTAAAGTCCATTGGTAAGTCAGTAGATCATTATCAATGTCGCTAGTACTTGACGCATCAATGATGATATTCGTTAGTTCAGATGCAGTACTCGGCGCTGATACAATCACGTTTGGTACGTTATTTTCTATTTCAGGATAAACAGCCGCAGTGATAGAGACGCTATTATTCGTGGCTTTATCTATATCATAATGACCACCGTCTTCGATCTGGATTAATATACATTCATCCCCTTGATTTAAGCCATACACATAGCTTTCATGCATTATCTCGGGGCAATTGCCGTTGAGGTCGAGTGGCGCAGAAGATACATTGTCATGGGTGCCTGCATTGAGTATTGACCAGCCAGATAATTTAGTATGTAAATACAAGAACGAATTGGCAGGTAATGGCTGTGTCGGGACAACAATGAACGCTGATTCACCACTCGGTTTTTTACTTATTCGCACATTGATTAACACACTTGCTAATAGTTGCTCATCAACATGAATTGAATTGGTATTTACCGGAATATCATTGAAATGAATATCTGCAAACTTAGCAGCGCCACCTTTACTTTGTAAGTTAATATCGCCAAGTGATAATTTACTTGAAGCCTTAACAAATAAGGGGAGGTTACTGCTATTTAAGGGTAACTGAGTCGTATTGTTATTGTTATCGAGGTAGTCAACAATACCATCACCATCGGTGTCAGCATAACCTTCATCTTTATCGTTAATACCATCCTTGTCTGTGTCCTCTAGTCCTAACGCTGGTAGCGTATTTGTGACCAAGACTTGGACTGTTAGCTGATTATATAACAGTGCCGCAGTATTCGTTTCTGACACGGTTATATCGACAGAGTAAGTTCCCGTTGGGATCGTCGCTGGGTGCAATTCGATACGGTTACCATTCTGCTGAGTGAGTGCTGCTTCGAATTCACTCGGAAGGTCGAATGAAACTGCATGCTGGTCAGCTGAATTGATATCATTGACTGATACATCAAGGTAAGCTAAACCAAGACTTTTTTGTACTAAAGTCACCGCTTGTTCCGCTTGCTTAATATTAACGCTCAGGTTTGGTGCTTGATTATCGCTAATTAGTGATATTTGACTGGTGCCACTGGCGATGTGTGCATTTACCGCACTGTCTAGACCGACAGTGATACTGTCACCGGAATGGTTCGCTGGAATATTGAATATTAACTCACCAGACATACCATGGTTAATGCTTAACTGCGATTGTATTGGTGTTATTAACCCAGCGACTGTGTAATCAATTTTCACAGGATATTGCGCAGCCTCGCCATTGAGGTAAACGGGCACGATGACTTGATTACCAATTGCAGTTTGGATTTGAGCCGGTATTTCAACCTGTGGATTGATGGCAACAGTAACTTGTGCCGTCGTCGTATTATTTGACTGATCTACGGCCTGAGCGTTAACAAGGTGTAATCCCGACTTTAATAGAGAAGGCGTTGATATTTGTGCATTAATATCACCATCTACAAGATCACTTGCTTGTAGGTTTAACTGCTGAGTTAGATCTGTAAATATACCCTGGCTAGAGACCTGATAGAGTGGAGATAAATCAAATTCTGGTGCAATAGTATCTCTAATTCGTAATATTTGTGTTGCTGTTGCAGTGTTGCCTGAGTGATCCGTTGCAGTCCAGAAAATGTTATGATCACCAATCGCGAGGTTCGCCGTTATATTGTGGTTCACTTGAACAGGTAATCTGCCATTATCACTGACTGTGTTAGGCGGTAAGGTGAGGGAACTAACGTTCGTTAATATCGCTTCTGCTTCAATCTGAATATCAGCAATAGCGCTAAATGTTGGCGCTTGCATCTCACCTACATTGCTATCGCGAGGTGAGCTATCTTCACTGTCTGGCACACCGTCAGCATCTGTATCACTGTTGTTGATGTCAGAATCTATCTGATATTCTACTAAATTAGTAAGACCATCCTGATCAGGGTCAAGTGAGGCATCGGTTGGATCGTTTGGATCCAGACGGTTGTCTAATTCCCACTGGTCAGGCATGCCATCATTGTCACTATCTTGAATAGTTGAATTAAAACTGACGTTGTCGATCCAAGCGCGGTCTTGGCCGGTAGATACACTGCTATCTTTATGGTAAACCCATTTAATGGTGTGATTGCCAGCTGAAATATTGACCGTGTGTGTTAACCAGTTTTGAGCGCCTGAAATATTGGTCATAGCTTGGTCATCAAGATAAACGGTTAAAAAATCCCAGTTTAATTCTGACTCAACTTTATAATCATAGGATAAAACCCCCTCATTAAAATTCCCGAACCAGATGATAGTTGAACTCTGATTATGCTCTATACTTTGAGACGTTAATGAATAGTTGCTATTGTTTGCTTCATCACGACTGACCTTCCAACTTGCGTTGGCATTGACATCACTAATCCAGCCTTGTGGTAATTGAAGGTCTTCGAAATCGAATAAAACATTTTTAATTGATGGTGGCTGCTGATTTGCATCACTTGGGTCCGTTCCTGCTTGAAATTCTGAAAGATTAGAAAAACCATCATTATCTAAGTCATCAGATGCATCAAGATTGTTTAGTGGGTCTAAACCATACGATATTTCCCAGCCATCAGGTATTTGATCGTTATCACTATCTGCGTTGTTGGCTAAAGTCCCGAGTTGAAATTCGGTGATATTATCTAATCCATCGCTGTCTAAATCAGTATTAGCATCGCTTGGATCATTTGGATTAAGGCCATTACTGGTTTCCCATGAATTCGTCATACCATCATTATCACTATCGAGATCAGTCGAGTAGAATGCTATATTATCTAGCCAAGCACGATCTGCGCCTTGTGAGACACTTCCATCTTTACTATAACGGAAACTAAGCGTATGCAGACCAGAAGATAATGTGCGGTTGAAATTTTTCCACTCTTCGGCTCCAGATGCTTGGAGTACCTGCTGATTATCGATATATAGTTCAAAGAAATCATAGTCGAGTTCGCTATCTATTTTATAGTCAAACGAAAATGTACCTTCACTAAATAAAGCACTCCAGAGCAGTTCAGCAGTTTGGGTATCTGCAATGGTTTTATTCGCGAGTGAATACGCGTCTGTTGACGGGATTTCGCTGGTTAATCCCCAGTTGTTATCTACATTAGCTAATTGGTTTGGTATTGTTGCATCTTCAAAATCGAAGAGAGCGTTTGTGACAATTTCAGGCGCAGAATTTGAATCGAAAGGGTCTGTACCTAATAAGTACTCGTCAATATTTATTACGCCATCAGAATCTGAATCGAGTTGTGCATCGTTAGGATCTAATGGGTCGAATCCAATGCTAATTTCCCATTGGTCGGGAAGTTGGTCACCGTCTGTGTCTGTATTATTAGGATCTGTACCATAAATTGATACTTCTTCATTATCTGTTAAACCATCGCCATCAGAGTCTGAAATGGTTGGATTGGTATCTGCAAGGTATTCATCTAAGTTTGATAAACCGTCTTGATCCAGGTCTCCTGAAGCGTCAGCTGGTGTCGTATAATCTAAACCATAGGATTGTTCCCAATAATCAGACATGCCATCATTATCTTGATCACGAAAAGGGAGGTTATCACAAGTAACGCCAACTTGTGTAAAAGCATTGATAACGGCAAAAGTGTCATAACCTTTATCTGCGCTTGCATTGATTGCGCCACACGCGCCATCGACAAAATCGGTTGATTGAGTCCAATAAAAACGGTTAGCATCAAGCATAATCGAGAATGCTTGTTTAATACCCCATCCAGATGTGTTTGAAAGAATATAAAAGGCACGGTTAAATACGCCACTACTATGGTGGACATCGATACCGTCGTAATAATTATCAGCATGACCGATAGACCTGCCATCAAGAGTTGGGTCTTCGAAAAACCGGAAAGCGCCGCCATCTTTGGTAATATCTGCACCCATTAACCAATCATTACTGCCACGTACAAATAACTCTGCAGTTTCACCTGCCATGTCAGAAAACGATTCGTTGATACCGCCAGACTGGCCATTATAAATTAAGTCTGAATTTTGGTCTGTGAAGCCATGGCTGACTTCATGTGCGACAATATCAAGAGAAACCAAAGGATAAATACTACTATCACCATCACCAAAGGTCATGCTCGAACCATCCCAAAAGGCATTGGCATAGTTATTATCGTAATGTACTTTCATGACTAATTGGAATGTTAAAGGTGCTAGGCCATACCAGTCTTTGTACATTTCAAAGACTGCATTACCAAATCCGTGAGCATCGTTAAGCGGGGAGTATGCGCCATTTATTTCTTTATATCCATTACGTGAACAAGTAAAAGCAAAGGTGTCGCTGTTAGTTGAACCGTGTTGTAAATCAATGGTTCGGACGTTTTCATTTTCGAGTAAACAATTGGTACCATCTTGTGTGACATCTAGTGCTGTGTAATCAGTACCGTATTCATATCGACCCACTTTCGCGTTACCGCCTGGCCCCGTTGCAGCTGCGTGTTGTAGGTTATTCCATGAATCGATAATAAATTTGGTATCGGCATCCACTAATAAGATAGGTTGTGCGATGTTACCTTGGTCATCTTCAAGCTTAAATGAGACATACCAAACCAGTATTGCTGTGTTCTGTTCATTTAAGTGAATGTAATTTTTAATTTCAATGTTGGATACTTGGGTGTTTTCACTTAAACCAAATTTTGTTTTTGCTTTAACGATGAGCGTTGTTTGTAACTCTTCACTTGGTTTAGTGTTTGCTAATGCAGAGGCCGAAAGCTTAACATCTAATTCAATGTTCTTTAATTGTTTGCCATTTAATGCATAAATTTGACTCTTAGCATTACGATGAACGGCTATTTGATAACCCCAAACAGGAATACCTAAGAAATTTTGTTGATACTTATTGTGAGTTCTGTCTGCATTTTTTGTTTTGCTTTGGCCTGTAAACGTTTGAGAGGAGGTTTTTGGTAATAGCTGAAAGCTGTGGGGACTGCTTTGAGTGCCACTGAGCGAAAGTTGACTCGCTAAATTAAGGTGACTTTCGATATTTTCTGCATCTTTTAAATTGAGCCGATGAGATTCAGCTGCTTGGGCAATAAAGCTCACTGATGACAAGCAAAGCAGTAAGTATATTTTGGTGATATGCTGCATTTATTTAATATCCTTATTTATTCGGTACTCTGTCATGACATGTGCTCGAATATAATGCTGCGTACTTTAAACTTCCATATTACTTAAGATACTGATTAAAAATAATTACTACTGTTTAATTTTATATTTTGGGGTGGTTTTATTGTTAATTAATATTTATTAATGTAGTTAGTCTTTTATTTTATGGCGAGATAGTATTTTCCAAAATTAGATGTAAGACGTATATAAAGAGTAAATAAGGTATTAGTATGAAAATTAACTTAGATAAAATCATTTGAAGTCGAAAATACAGACTTTATCAAGAAAAAACCAAGTTTTCTCCAGTTAAACGGTTATAGACCGTAATGAGCGTTATAATCACACCTTAACTTTCAGTTTAAATATTAGTTTAATTTAGGCCACAACATGAGCTTAACAGCTGAGAGTTTCTTACTTTAAGAGTGATTAATCGCGGGTTAAATATAGGGCAGGTAGAAAAGTTGAAGATTGAAGAGAACTACTGGAATATTTGTACTGAATGTAAGGGCCGCGGGAAAATAAGTAAGCGGCTCCGTAAGAAAGTAAGACTTCGCTACCAGCGAGAACTTGCGCTATTTGAAAAAAACAACTGCGAAGGGGCTGCTCCGCTTCGCCCTAAGCCTCATCTTGATGCCTGCTCGAATTGTAAAGGTTCAGGTCTGATTCGTTCCGCTATCCAAACCTTCGTTGATGGACCAGATATAGAAAACTATCCACACATAGCTATCGTTGGTGGAGGCATCGGTGGCGTGGCCCTTGCTGTTGCTTGCCTGCACCGTGGCATTCCTTTTACGCTTTATGAGCGCGATAGTGGCTTCGACGCAAGGTCTCAAGGTTATGGACTTACGCTGCAACAAGCAAGTCGTGCGATCGAAGGTTTGGGTGTTGTCTCGTTAGACGATGGTATCGTTTCAACCCGACATGTGGTTCATACGACTGAAGGAAAAGTGCTGGGTGAATGGGGTATCCGCAAGTGGGTTCCGTCAGACGAGAGAAAACTACCCAAGCGTACCAATGTCCATATCGCGAGGCAGTCGTTACGTTTAGCCTTGCTTGAGCAGCTAGGTGGGCATGATGCAGTGCAGTGGGGACATCAGTTAGTTGATTTTAAACAATCTGACAGTGAAGGTGTTGATTTAAGCTTTCAGGTTGATGGTGAGATAAAGCACGCCCATGCCGATCTTATCGTTGGTGCAGACGGTATTCGTAGTTCGGTTCGTAAATTGTTGATAGGTGATGACGCTTCGCCATTAAATTATTTAGGCTGTATCGCGATTTTGGGTATTTGTCCTCTGTCTGCTATCGGAAGTGCTATTGAAGGTAATAATGAAGGCGAAGATTTCGACCGTACTTTACTGGACTCGGCCACGGTATTCCAAACTGCGAATGGGCATGAGCGGATCTACATCATGCCTTATGACGCGGACTCGGTAATGTGGCAGCTTAGCTTTCCAATGTCTGAAGAAGAGGCCAAAATATTGAGTGCGCTAGGCCCTAAAGCATTGAAGGAAGACGCGATTCGTCGGTGTCAGTGGCACGCGCCTATTCCGCAGATTTTAACGGCGACGCCGGAAGTGCTAGTTTCAGGTTACCCTGTGTATGACCGAACGCTACTCGAATCTGAATTATTGGTAAAAGGGGCTAACGTGACGTTAATCGGCGATGCCGCTCATCCTATGAGTCCATTCAAAGGACAGGGTGCTAACCAAGCACTGTTGGATGCGCTGTCGCTGGCGAGGGAAATTACAAAAGAATGTAGGCCCTTGTCGAAATGGCGAGAAGCAGGTGTGAGGGATAGTGTGTTAAATACGTTTGAAGCCGAAATGTTGGAACGCAGTGCGAAGAAAGTGAAAGAGTCGGCGGAGGCTGCTGAGTTTTTACATACAGATATCGTACTGCATGAGGGCAACGAACCGAGAGGGCGTTGTCTAGACAGAAAAGCGGAAAATTAAGACGAACACAAATAAGGTCATATAACATGACGCTTGTTGTGGCTTAATGATCTTGTATACTGAAGTAGGTGTCTTGTAATAGACACCTATCTTTTAGTGCTTGTATCTAAAGATATTACTATCATCCAGAATTTCTATTCTGACAGGAACGACGCCTTGATTTTTACTGCCTATTTTTTCAAATGCTTTTTGAGAAAGGTCAATGACTCTTCCTCTGACAAATGGTCCTCTATCATTAATTTTGACATCGACAGACTTGTTGTTAGCCGTATTAATAACCCTAACGACTGTACCAAATGGTAGGGTTTTATGCGCGGCAGTATATGCTCTCATATTGTATTTTTCGCCACTGGCAGTCAGCTTGCCGTGGAATCTTTTACCATACCAAGACGCTTGACCGACAAGATCGTGAGATCTTGAGTATGCAATTGTTTTAGGTGACGCGCTTGTCGATACGGGTGTAGATGAACAAGCTGTCAGCAAGGAAAGGACTAGCATTGTAAATATAAGGCTTAACTTTTTCATGTTATTTTAATACCGCTTTCTTTAAGTGATGTTGCATATTTTACCTCTCTTTTAATATCATGAATAATTCATCGCGGTGTGAGACATCAACATTTTAGTTTTGTTCCAAAATCCCCGCCAGTTTGCTATACAGTTGAGCTTGGCTTTATATTTTTAAGGAAATTTTATGATCTATTCAACCACAGAATCAATTCCAGGCAAGGAAATCGAAGAAATAGTCGGTGTAGTGACTGGTAACGTTGTTCAGGCAAAGCATATAGGACGTGACATTATGGCGAGTTTAAAAAGTATTGTCGGTGGTGAAATTCGAGGTTACACAGAAATGTTAACGGAGGCTAGGGATATAGCGGTTCAACGTCTCATTGCAAATGCGCATGAAAAAGGGGCTGATGCTGTTGTAGGTATTCGTTTTACTACAAGCGCAATTATGGATGGCTCATCTGAAATTATGGTCTTTGGAACGGCTGTTAAATTAAAAAAATAATGAGTCCTTAAAAATAAAAAAACAGTTGCCTCTGCTCGTTATTTACAATTTTCAGTCCATTTTATTTGGTCGCCCGTGGCCTTGGTGAAAAGACGTAGTAAATCAAGACGGCGTATACTTACAAATGTTAACATACGCCGTAAATTTACAGGCATTGTCATCTTCTAGTGACGTTAGGTAGAGAACTATAATGGTTTCGGAATACGAGAAAATAAAATTATTGTTAAAAAACAAGAGTAAGAACAATAATAAAGAGGACCTTGCACGCCTGCGCAAAGAGATCCCGACGTTTGAATGTACGCCGGGTTGCCACGATTGCTGCGGACCAGTAACTACGTCTTCGGAAGAAATGTCGCGCCTGCCATATAAAACGGATGCCGAGCATGCAGCTGCATTAAATGAATATAACTGTGTACATTTAGGCCCTAAAGGTTGCACTGTCTACGAGGAGCGGCCGTTGATCTGCCGACTGTTTGGTACAACACCGAAAATGCCTTGTCCTAATGATCGCAGACCAGATGAAATGATTGACGTTAAAGTCGAGGGACAGATCCATCACTACATCAGAAATACACGACAAGTGTTGGTGTAACTAAAAAATTAATCAATTAAAGCGTTACGGAGATAAAATGGAATTTATTCTGAATAAGTCGCAACATTAAACTCGGTTCAATCCTTAGAGCTTGTCTGGTATTAACCAAAGCATAGGCCGCCGAGTTGTGATAACAAAATAGAGGTAATGGTGTTAAAGGTAACGGGTATTAAAGAGAGTAATAGAAGTCAATTGAATAGCGAATATGACGAGCAAGGTTACTTTGTAATAAGAAATTATTTTAGTGCGGCTGAGATTTCAGCATTGAGAGAGGTCGTATTGAAATTCCATGAATCGTGGAAAGAAGACAATATACAGTTTTATCGAGATGAAGCGTTCAATTCTTCTGTCATTACCGGTATTGACTACTTAGAATGCGACGACCGACTGAAGCTTTTCAATTTTATCAGTTCAAAAAAAATGATGGATGTTGTTGAATCGGTTATACCTGCTAATGCTGCATTCATGAACACCCAATTATTTTTCAATCCTGTTAACCCTAAACAAAAAGATTTCTGGCATCGCGACTGCCAATACGACCATGAGGTTGAACAGCAAAAAATAGCCGTGCAAGAGACGCAAGTCGTACATCTTCGTGTGCCTTTGTTTGATGAGCTTGGCATGGAACTTATCCCGGGCACGCATAAGCGCTGGGATAATGAAGAAGAATTTAATGTGCGACAAGAAATAAACGGCAAAGTGAGCAGTGATAGCATCTCTGGCGGAAAGGTTATTAACTTAGCTGCTGGCGACTTACTGGTGTTTTCAGCTGATATGATCCACCGCGGTCTATACGGCATGGACCGATTAGCGCTGGATATCTTAGTCTTCGATCCTGATGGGGACTTTGCCGACTATGTTGATGATGAATGTTTACCGAGTATTGAAATGTTGGATAAGATTGATGACCCGAGATTATTCATGAGCACGCTCGATTTAAAAGCACTGTGTGCTTAATACGCACTTAATATCAATAGACGATTATTTCAAAGGAATGTTATGTTTATCCCGATTTTGTTTAGAAGACAGATGAAAGTCACTTTAGGCGCACTCTTGTATAGCTGTATGATGGTGAGTAATGCCAATGCATGGTCTGAACACAGCCTCATTACTTATCCAATATTGAACACGATGCCAGAAGTGGCAGCGCAAGCGCCGATTAAGGTCGAAACCTTAGCAGAGTTTGTGACAGCAGAAGCGCAAGGGTTAGAAACGTTATTAGCAACCAATGAAGACTGGTTACGCCAAAACTTTCCGTATTATAAGCCGCGTCCTGATACATTAGCATTTGACGCCGCTGGCCAAGACTTACAAACAAGTTTTATTCATGCCATACGTATCAACCCTAATGCACGTGTTAACCCGTATATTCAGCTATTACCAGGGCAGGATAAACAAGGTCGTCGTCGAATGGATTCGTCAGAGGTTAGCGTATTTAAAAGCCTAGACCATTACAACACCATGACCTTTGTTGAAGTGAAAAGTGGTGAAATGGTAACGCCAATCGAGGTGTTAGTATCGGCTAATGATGATCCTGATAATGGCTTAGATATTGGTTTGTTTGAAGACAGTAATACTGATGCGGGTAAACTGTATGGTTTTGGTAAACAAGCCTTTGGTAATCCAGCATTAGAATACAGCTCGCAAGCACCTTTCCATATGGGCTTCTATCATGAATCAAGTGTGCTCTTCACGCTCGCGCCGTTCTTACGTGATACTTTCCCTGACTATCGTGTGCATATGTACAAAGCGTTATCTGAATATGCCTTTCGTACTGGCCATGATTATTGGGGCTGGCGATTTATGGGTTGGGGCATGCATTACATTGGAGATATCGCGCAGTCATATCATTCAACGTTACAACCGGGTGTAAGTACGGCATCGAGTATCTGGACAAATGCCAAAGATATGATGGGCTTCCCACAAGCGAAAATAGATGCGATTCAACTGCTCTCTAACCGTCATTTGGTATTCGAAAAATTTCAAGAAATTATTACTAAGCAGGCTTATGAAAACAATGATTTTAGTAGCGTTTTATTTAAAGCGTTAGAACAAGATACTCCTGTTATTGAATACACGAATACGACATTTGTAGAGGCATACGCCAAAAAATCATATGAGAAATCGCAGAAATTGGCTGATTACCTTGAACGCTGGGTACCTGAACAGCTAGTAAGTGACCCAAGCTTTGAAGTCGATGGTAGTAAAGAAGTCGACATGATTGTTGACATGATCCGAGAGCAGCATGGCGAGGAGGGCATAACTAAAATGACCAACTTACTTGCTGAGTTTATGTTAGATCATAATGCCAATACCCGCAGTTATGTGCGTTCAATTTTACGTCATAAACCTTAATGTAATTGGGTAGTAAGTCATCATTTTAGTCTCGTAATGGCTTACTGCTTTATTGAATATTGATTTTTGTATACACTGCCTTAATTAAACATCAATGACGATGTTTATTCTTGTTATAACGTAGTCACACGGATCGGACATTACTAGGTACTTCTCAATTGATCCAAGATCGCGCTAGCCAAATGGCACTCTTCCATACCCTGGTACAAACCGGTAGCTTTACTGCAGCAGCGCATACGTTAAGTGTGTCGGTATCTCATGTCAGTAAACAGCTCAAGTGCCTAGAAGCCGCTCTAAACGTCAAACTTGTTCAGCGTTCAACGCGCAGTTTCACTTTAACCGATGCGGGCCAACAGTTTGCCCGTTATTGTGCTGACGTGGTAAGCAGTGTACAAGACGCTGATGTCATGATGGCTAATCTGCAAGATGAAGTGACGGGTATTCTGCGTTTAGGTGTTTCGCAGTCATTTGGTACCATCCATATTATCCCGGCAATTGAACAATTTCGTAAACTGCACCCCGACTTGCATGTTGAAGTGTGTCTGTTCGATTATAAAACCAATATGATTGATGACGGTTTAGATCTCTGGTTGACCAACATTGAAGATATACCCGAAGGTTATGTGGCTCAGCATCTGGCTGATACCCGCTTTGTGGTTGCTGCGTCACCCGATTATTTGATACATCACTCAGCGCCATTGCATCCGCAAGACCTTGAGAACCATAATTGCCTGATTTATCAAAGCCGTGAGCGTAGCTATGGCTTATGGTCATTTAAGCAAGGCGATGACACGTTATACATCAATGTTAATGGTGATTATCGTGTTGATTTAGCTGAGGCGATCCGCGATGCTGCGATATCAGGGTGGGGAATTGCCTACTTAGCTACGTATTTATTAACGGATGAGTTTAGAACGGGCAAGTTGATACAACTATTACCAAAGTGGCAGGCGAGTCAAAGTATGCAGTTCTATGCTGTATACCCCAGCCGTAAGCATTTACCGAAGAAAATTAGCGCTGCGATCACCTTTTTCAAAGAATATATTGGTCAGCCTTCATACTGGGATCGGCAATTAAAGTCACAGATTAAAATCTAACCTCCAAGAACTTATCTTCTCATGGATAAATATCTTTTCCATATGGAAATAATACCCCAAATATCATTATTGAATTGTTATAAAACAATAAGCTAGCTATCACAACAAGACGTTTTAATTTAATTGTAACAAGCAGGTAACTTATTGGACTTGCTGTAAAAATGATGCGGACTACAATACGCGTCTTTATAATTTTAATCATTAAACAGGTTTGTTCCATGATATCTATTTTAGGCATAATAGTGATCCTATTAACTGCGTTTCTTTTTTCAAAAGATCGTCGTAATATCCCACTCAGAACTGTCTCGCTAGCGTTTACATTACAGATCACGTTTGCTTTTATCGTATTATATTTTCCAGCAGGCAAAGACGCATTAAGTGGTTTTAGTGTTGGCGTATCAAAAGTGATTAATTATGGTCAAGAAGGTATTAATTTTATATTTGGTGACCTGACATCTGGTGGCTTTGTATTTGCGATTAATGTATTAGGTATTGTTGTGTTCTTCTCTGCGTTAATTTCAGCGCTGTATCATATTGGTTTAATGCCGAAGGTGATTAATATTGTTGGTGGTGGCTTACAGAAATTGTTAGGCACTGGCCGCGCGGAATCGTTAGCGGCAACGGCAAACATTTTTGTTGGTATGGTTGAAGCGCCTTTAGTTGTTAAACCGTATTTAAAAGGCATGAGTGATTCACAGTTTTTTGCTGTGATGACCTGTGGTCTTGCGTCAGTTGCTGGTGGCACCTTAGTGGGTTATGCCATGATTGGTGTTGAAATCAAATTTTTAGTTGCTGCGTCATTCATGTCTGCGCCAGCTGGGTTATTAATGGCTAAATTATTGTTCCCACCATCAAAAGATGAACTGGTTGCAGATGAAATCACTAAAGTGGAATTACCACGTGCGACAAACGTTGTTGAAGCGCTTGCAGACGGCGCTATGGCTGGTTTAAGTATTGCGACTGCGATTGGTGCTACGCTACTTGCATTTGTTGGTGTTATTGCATTACTTAATGGCATGCTGGCAGGGATAGGCAGTTGGTTTGATATGACTATAAGCTTTGAAATTATCTTAGGTTATTTATTTGCACCTGTAGCTTGGTTAATTGGTGTGCCATGGAATGAAGCGATTATTGCTGGTTCGTTAATTGGTAATAAGATCGTGGTTAATGAGTTTGTTGCTTTTATTCAGCTGATGGAAGTAAAAGATCAGTTAAGTGAACATTCACAAGCAATTATTACCTTTGCACTGTGTGGTTTCGCCAATATTGGCACGATGGCCGTTTTGATTGGTGGTTTAGGCAGTATGCTCCCTGAACGTCGTCAATTTATTGCCCGTTATGGTTTCCGCGCTATTTTCGCTGGTGTGCTGGCTAACTTGATGAGTGCCGCAATTGCTGGTGTGATGTTAAGCTTATAATTCATCGTTAATAATTAAAAGTATAGATACAATAATTAACTTGAATTACAGATTTAAAAAAGGCTAACGAGTGATAACTTGTTAGCCTTTTTTAATCGTTAGACTTTATGCTCGTCAACGGAACATATTAATTAAGAGTCACTTCAACTGTTTGTGCTACTTCTTTGGCTTTATCAATCGCATCTATGCTGTTAATACCACGAGCCAGAGCTACGCCTAAGCGACGCTGGCCTGCGATCTCTGGTTTGCCGAAGAGACGGATTTGACTGCCTGGTACACAAGCCAATGCCGGTGCTAATTGATTAAAACCAATATTAGTCGAATAACCTTCTGCGAGAATAACGGCAGAGGCTGATGGACCATACTGTTGGATTTGGGTGATCGGTAGCCCTAAAACAGCGCGTACATGCAAAGCAAATTCAGACAAGTCTTGTGAGATTAGTGTCACCATACCTGTGTCGTGCGGGCGCGGTGAAACTTCACTAAAAAATACGTCTTTACCTCGAATGAAGAGTTCGACACCAAAGAGGCCATAACCGCCTAATTCTTTAACTACCGCTGCAGATATTTCTTGTGCTTTGACAAGCACATCATCACACATTATTTGTGGTTGCCATGACTCACGGTAATCCCCAGCTTGCTGACGGTGACCAATAGGATCGCAGAAATGGATACCATCTATCGCACTGATCGTAAGCATGGTGATCTCGAAGTCAAATTTAACAAAGCCTTCAATGATGATACGTCCAGCACCTGCTCGGCCACCTTCTTGTGCATAATGCCAAGCTTGCTCGATGTCATCTTTATCACGAATAATACTTTGGCCTTTGCCTGATGAACTCATTACTGGTTTTATCACACATGGAATGCCGATTTCTGCAACAGCGGCTTCATACTCTGTTTTATTATCAGTGAAGATGTAAGGTGAAGTCGGTAAATTAAGGGTTTCTGCGGCAAGAAGACGAATACCTTCACGATCCATTGTTAGCTTGGTTGCGCGAGCTGTCGGTATGATATTGACACCTTCTTGCTCTAATTCAAGCAGGGTATCTGTCGCGATTGCTTCTATTTCTGGAATAACATAATGCGGTTGTTCAAGTTCAATCACATGTCTCATGGCATTACCATCAAGCATATCAATGGTGTGACTGCGATGCGCGACTTGCATCGCGGGCGCATTGTCATACCGATCAACGGCAATGACTTCTACCCCTAAACGCTGAAACTCAATAGCCACTTCTTTTCCAAGCTCTCCTGAGCCTAATAGTAATACACGTGTTGCATTTTTGCTGTTGGCGGTACCTAACATAACAGTTCCCTATTAATTGATTATAAATTTGGTGGTCAAACAAATGATAATTCACTAACTTGTTGTATTTTAAGTACTATAGCTTATTTGGCTAAGTTATTAAGCTGCATGATATAGATATTTTGTTGGAAATGGAAGTTTTAAGTGATAAGTAGGTTATAACACCTAAAAGTTGACGTTTTGTTTTTGTGCTGAAATGTAACTAATAGCAAAAATAGAACTGTATAAATAGACCATAAAAATGAGGGCTATAATACCACGTCGGGGGTTGGTAAGATCCGTAGATTAGGGCTGAAAAATTAATAGAGCTAAATTAATACCTATTTATGACTAAGAACAACGAATCATCATTATTTATTAAGCATAATGGTTGTACATCATAACTACTTATTTTAAAAAGGCTTTATTATGACTACCTTGATTGAACGTTTTTTACGTTATGTAAGTTTTGATACCCAATCTGATTATACGTTTGATGCATGCCCAAGTACGCATGGGCAAACAGTTTTTGCTGCGCAGTTAAAGCAAGAGCTGGTGGCATTAAAACTAAAGAATGTAAAACTAGATAACAATGGTTATTTAACTGCAACGCTACCCAGTAATATTAGCACAACAGTACCAACTGTAGGGTTAATTGCGCATATGGATACAGCACCTGATGCATCTGGGAAGGGGGTTAAACCGCAAATAGTGAAGGACTATCAAGGTGGTGATATAAGTTTAGGAAATGGCGAAGTTTTATCACCTTCGATGTACCCAGATTTGAATAATCTACATGGCGATACGCTAATAACGACTGATGGTACAACCTTATTGGGTGCTGATAACAAAGCCGGTATTGCTGAAATCATAACCGCGATAGCGTATCTTCAAGCTAATCCTGAAATCAAACATGGTGATATTCGTATCGGCTTTACGCCCGATGAAGAAATTGGTCGTGGTGCGAATTTATTTGATGTTAAAGATTTTGATGCAGAGTGGGCTTATACTATTGATGGCGGCCCAGTTGGTGAACTCGAGTTTGAAAACTTTAATGCGAGCACTGCTGAAATAATTTGTCACGGGGTAAATGTGCACCCAGGTTCAGCGAAAAATAAGATGGTTAATAGCATGGGGATAGCTGCTAAATTTCAAAACATGATGCCTGCAGACGAAACACCAGAATGCACGGAAGGGTATGAAGGTTTTTACCATTTGAATTCAATGCAAACTAGTGTGGCAAAAACCACATTGAATTATATCATCCGCGATTTTGATACGATGGGATTAGCGCATCGAAAAGCATTTATACAGAAAAAAGTCTTAGAATTAAATGAAGAACTTGGTTGTGAACGGGTAGACCTGAAAATAATAGATAGTTATAACAATATGCGTGAGATGGTCGAGCCTCATGTGCATATCATTGAGATTGCGAAACAAGCGATGATTGATTGTGATGTACAGCCTGATATTAAACCTATCCGTGGAGGCACTGATGGTGCTCGATTATCTTTCATGGGATTACCTTGTCCTAATATTTTTACAGGTGGTTATAACTTTCATGGTATCCATGAGTTTATTACGGTTGCAGGGATGGAAAAATCAGTGCGTGTTATTGTTCGGTTGGCTGAATTAACGGCGAAAAAATACGTATAAATTGGATGAGTAATATTAACTAATGGCCTATATGATATTAACTTACAAATCATTGCTGTATTTGATATCGCTTATTAAGCGTAATTAGGCCTAACACCAATACAGCCTTTAGGCATTTCAAGCTCATCTTGTAAAAACAAGATGCAGTGATGTAATTTAAAATTAAGGTCTTTATCATGCAATAAAGACGTTTCATCTTGAAATTGTAGTTCAAATACTAAGAACCAAAAAACCATTTCTTTTTGACTTGATATTCTGTTGTCCACAATATTTAAACGTTGCCAGTCTTGTAATATTTCCCAAATATAATCACATAGCATGGCGTAACTCAGTTTATTATTCATGAACTGCTGAGTATGCTGGATTAATAGTGCTGATTTTAATGCGACAAAGTTACCTTCAAGCATAAGTCGGTCTCCAATTGCAAATCACAGGAATATTAATCAGTAGATGCATACAGCCTCGTATCCTAATTAGCTCAAACTAATGTAAGCATAAGTGATGATCTTTGATTTGTATATTTATCATCTTTGACGAAAAACACTGTCCTTTAGGGCGGTGATGTAAGTCATTGTTGCGTAGCAATAAGCACTCTGTGTTGTTATTAATTGGATATTGATGCTTACGTAGCAGGTCTTTGGTCGGTTAATCGCTAATGGAAAATATTTAAAATTTAGCTAAACTTCCGCTATGGTGTTGTTAATTTACAGCAGTAGGAAATGGCTATGATGAGATATAATTCTTTATTGATGCCTGGATTATTTATCTGTTTATTTCTTTTTAATTCAGCTTTGAGTTTGGATGTTAAAGCTGCAAAAGATGTTGGGAGTGAACATTCAGATATTTCACTCTATGACCGACTCGGAGGACTAGTGCCGATGACAGTTGTTGTGAGTGATTTTGTTGATACGGTTATAACCGACGAAAGCCGATATTGTATCTGCAAAATAACATTAGGCTTCACCAGTTGTGATAACACAGCCAATGAAGCCTATTTTCATATAACGCTATTACGTAATAACGTTACTTAACGACAAGCGTCAATGTTGTTTGTGTACTTTCTGATGGGACATTGCTTTGATGGCTTAATAGAAAGACACGGCCAGCGTCAACTTTACTGACATCTAGTAAATGAGTTTTAATCGCTCTAGCTCGCGACTTAGCTAATTTTCTTAGTACTTTATCCGAGATAGCTTGTTGTTTACTTACTTTTGTATATAAACTACGAAGCCAAATTTGTTCTAACTCTGGTTTAGCTAATGCGGGTTGTTGCGCTGTAATTGCGTTGCGTAGCGCATCTGCTTTACCTTTGGTTTCTTGCTCATATAACGCGATAAGTGCATTTCTCATATCACCTGATGCTGGTATATTCGTTGCGTTAATCGTTTCCGAAACATTGGTGTTTGTTAATTGACTTAGTTTCGCATTCACCGCTCGATTTTGAAGCGCTTGTTTGTCCATGTTTACATCATAACTGCCTTTTATGTTCAATTTGATCTCTGGACGTTGTGCTAATGCTTTCGCTAATGTATCTAGCTTAGTTTGCTCTGCTTTGGCAAGTATTGCTGAGCCATTAGCAAAACTGACTTTATCTAAATCGTCGGTTGTATCAACAAGACTTGCCAATAACGTAAATGGTGAGGTAACCGCTTTAAGAATAATGTTGCTTAATGATTTTAGTACAATTTCACCAACATTAAAACTTGGGTCGTTAATATCACCAGATACATTTACTCCTAAATCAATCGCACCATTACTGTCTTTTAGTAGAGGAATAGCTAAGGTGATCGGTAGTATTGTTCCTGCGTCACTGTCTTTGGTATCGTTCATATCCAGTTGGTCAATAAAGATATGGTTACTGCCCTCTAAATGATTCTTATCTAGTTTGTATTTTAGGGCTAGAGATAACTGACCTTCATCAATATCTAAACCAGCATATGTACCCGAGTAGGGAGTCATTGAGGGCAACTCGAAATTATCGAACACGAATTCCACATCAACGAAAGGTTCTGGAGTTAATGGATTAATCACACCTCTTAAGGTCATAGGGGCGTATTTATTGACAATAGCTTTAATATCAATTTCTGCATTTTTGGTTGTTGTAGATGAGAGCTTACCAACATGGCCTTCTATATTTTCGATGACAGCTTCAAAGCTAGGTTTAAGCACGTTATCGATATAGTCAACTTTACCTTGTGCGAGTGTGATCTTGTTAATTTCAATCAGCATTGCATCTTCTGCCGTTTGAGCTTTTTGAGTCTCTGAGTTGACTTGGGGCTTAACTTGTTCAACTGCCGCATCTTTTGTCTCGTCTTTGGTTTTGACAACAAGATCTGACACATTAGAGCTTTTATCTGCTGCGACAATCATCTGAGCATATGGCTGTACAAAAGAAACATGGTCGATAAGTAAACTGTTTGCTTCTTTATCAAATTTAAGACTATTGATATTGAAGTCTTGCCACTTGATGAGTGTTTTATTTAATTTATTGTCATTAATTACTAGTGCTTCCAGTTTTATTGAACCATCAAATCGAGCTGCACCTTTGGCATTCGCATAAAGGTTACCTTGCGTTGTGAATTCACCACTTTGGATTGTGATGTTCACGTAAGGTTTAAGATAAGGTTGAAATTGTGCGAGGTTCAATTTATCTAAATTGATAGTAGCATCAAGCGATTGTTCTTTTACATCTGCGCTACCTTGAGAAGCGAAGGTGCCTTTATCATTAATCGTGAAGCCTAAGTCATATTCAATGGGAGTATCAAGACGGCTGGTCAATGATTTGGTACTGACGTTAATTGGGAATACACGCCATGCAGTTGCATTCGTCATCATAGATTCAATGACATTGATATCGTAGTTGGTTAAATTAAATTCGCCAAGGGTGAGGAGCCATTCTTGTGTTTCTGGATTTTCAGTTGCTTGAGTCTCATTGCTTTCAGGTTGCGTTGCCTGCGATTCCGATTTAGCTGTTATTTTGGTATCTGATGATGTGCTAGTTGGTTCTGTATGTTTTGGTGTAAAAGCGTTTGCTAGGTTAACAACACCGTCCTTGTTTACAACTGCATTAACTTTTAATCCATCGGTACTGATATTATCTAAACCAATTTGTTGTTGTAATAAGTCAACTTTGATGCCTGCAACTGTGAGTAACGGTAGGTTGACTAGTTCTTTTTCTGGGTCAGTGAATACCAGTGTACGTAATGAAAATTGACCGGCATTAGTGATCAACTGCGGAGATTCATCACCACTAATGAATTGATAGTCAGTTGTAAAGTCAATAACGCCTGACGCGAGTTTAGCCGTTAATTGTTCTGCTATGAATGGCCAGAATGTCACTAATTTTATGTGCTTAAGGGCCAAGTTACCTTGCGCTTCCAATGGCGTTAACTGGAATCGACCTACCGTGGTCACTGCGCTATTGTCGGCGCCTTCAATGCTCAAATCATAACTGTTGTAAGTTGAGGATGGCGCGTTACTGCGTTTTTTACTATTCAACATTGCCAGACTATTAAATTTGGTCAGTACAATATTGATTGCTGGGTAGTCGAGTTCAGCACCTGTAGGGAGGTCTTTAAAATTAAATTTGGTGTTGGTGATGCTGATATTAGCGATTTGAATATGTGGTAACTCATTGCTTTCACTTGTGTCTTCGCTAACGGGTGCTGGTGTTTCTGTTTCTGAGTGCAACGATTGTGCCGAAATGTGCGCTGGAATATCAGAGAAGTTAAATTGACTCTCATCTAATTTTTCAATATTAGCAAAGGCTTGGTCAATTTCGATAGTCTCAATATTGATACTGCCATTGAATAAACTTTTCCATAAGTTAATTTGCAATGTGAGTCGACCAATGCCTGTAAAATCTTGCTGATCTTGGGTTTGAATTTCAAACCCTTTGATCTCAAATTTGAGGGTTAAAGGGTTAATACTGACATCTTGCAGTTGTACTGGGCGGCCAAGTAACGCACTGATTTTTTCTGGTGCGATATTTTTAGCGAGGTAGGGGGCGAGTAAGCCTAACAGCAAGGCATATATTAGGTAGATAACCAGCGTATAACTTAATATACGTTGATAACGTGGCGCACGTGAGAATCGTTGACGAAAATTTGAAAATGTAGCAGCCATTAGTGATGTAAATCCTTTTAAATACAATCAATAGAACTAATTATAGAATATCAATGGCTAGCATAACAGTTATTATTCTAACCATTGCTGATGTAACTGGTCACTATCCCCTAAATAATCAAGTAACCATTGAACTGCAGGGCTCATTCGTTTGGTATTCCAAGCAAGACAGCAGTCACTGACAGGTAAACTTGTGATGAGTTCTTTCTCTATTAACTCTCCAGTAATTAACAGTTTATTTGCCATATGTGCAGGCATGATAGCAATACCTAAGCCGCCTTTGAGTAATTGGGTTGCGCTATGCCAGTTTGGTACTACAAGACGACGTTGATTATCAAGTAACCAGGTGGTACGTTTCGGTAGTTTACGTGCCGTATCTTCTAAACAAATGACGGGGTATTTAGCGAGTTCTTCGTTACTGATTGCCTGCTCTGCATTGGCGAGAGGGTGGGTAGGACTAATGACAAATGTCCATTTTAGTTCACCCATTCCGCGATAATCAAAGCCGCCACTCACCGGGATTGATGCGGTTGCACCAATAGCTATATCGGCGCGTGAATCAACTAAGGCATCCCAAACACCGTTATATACTTCCATTGTAAGTAACAGTTCTACATCCGGAAATGCGTTGTAGAAGTCTCCAACCATAGTGTTAATACGGCCTTCATGTACCACGTTGTCTAAAGCTAGGGACACACTTTGGTTCCAACCGTTAGCGACGCGCTGGGTTTGAAACTTCATATGTGCCATTTGCTTGAGCAATTTACGAGATTCAATCACAAAATATTCACCCGCGGGTGTGAGTTGTACTTTACGGTGTAGGCGGATAAATAATTTGACCGCTAACCGTTCTTCAATATTACGTACCGTGTAGCTAATCGCACTTGGTACTTTACATAATTCATCAGCCGCCGAGGTGAAACTTCCGCGTCTGGCAACTGCGTCGATAACTTGCAGATCTTGTTGGGAAAACATACACATCAATTTTTTTGAAAGCAATAGTGAAATATTAGCGTTTCTCAAACATAATCTCCAGTATTAAACTAGTAACATCATCATTAGTCTATGTAGTTTAAGTAATGAACAATATTGAAAATAACACTAAAAATAAAATCCCAATGAGCACGATGATCTGGTTTTCTGGATTAAGTATGTTGGGTTTCCTCGCTACGGATATGTATTTACCGGCATTCGAAACTATTCGTCACGAATTTGGTACATCTCAGACATTAATTAGTTTGTCGCTCAGTATTTTTTTATTGGGTATGGCACTTGGTCAATTAGTTTATGGTCCACTGTCTGATCGTGTTGGCCGTAAAAAGATGCTGTTTGTTGGCATGGCTATCTTTGTTATATCAACTGCTGTTATCTCACTATCTAACAGTATTGAGTTATTTCTTCTTGCACGTTTTGGTCAAGCATTAGGGGCATGTTGCGGCACTGTTATTTGGCAGGCTGTTGTTATTGACCGTTATCAAGGTAAAGCGTCAGAACGTGTCTTTGCGACGATAATGCCATTGGTTGCGCTGTCTCCCGCGTTAGCACCTTTACTTGGCGCAGCTTTAGAAGTGTTTTTTGGCTGGCGTAGTATTTTTGTTGTGCTTGTGGTGATTGGTTTAGCGTTGGCATTTGCAACAAGTAGTGAAAAAGAAAGTGCACCTTTAGATAAAAAACAAGAAAAATTGTCATCGCAATTGGCGCGTGATTATAAGCAAATTGTAAAATCAAAAATATTCATGGGTAATATGTTGATGTTTGCGGCGTGTTCCGCTGCATTCTTCGCGTATTTAACTGGTTCACCATTCATTATGACTGCTATGGGCTATTCGGGTTCGGATATTGGTCTAAGTTATCTACCTCAGACAGCAGCTTTTCTTGTTGGTGGCTATGGTTGTCGTAGCCTGTTAACACGCTTTAGTGCGAAACAATTATTGCCTTGGTTAATGACTTTGTTTATCACAACGGTTGTGACTATGTTTGTGATTGCGTTTGTAACATCACCAGCGACTATTTGGCCTATTTTGATCCCATTCTGTTTCTTAGCGGTTGCTAATGGTGCTATTTACCCATTGGTGATTAATGCTGCTCTCGCTGACTTTAAGAACTGTAGTGCAACTGCTGCGGGATTACTTAACTTTTTACAGACTATGTTTTGTTTCTTAGCGAGCAGTGTGGTATCTGCATTTTCTGAAGATGGTCTTTATACAGTGACTGCTGTGATGTTGTTCCAAGGTTTGCTTATTGTGGTTGGTTATGTATTAGCTAAACATAAAACAACGAATATATCAGCAAGTGATGCTGTAGTGGTTTAATTTATTACAAGCTAAAATTTGAATAAAAAAACGGGAAAGACAGCAATTGTCTTTCCCGTTTTTTTATTGATAATATTTATTTAATCGTATGCTAGCGCAGTTTACTAGAGACTCTACTAGTGATAGTTTAGTGGGTTAATTCACCACGAATGTTTTGTTGCATTAGTACTTTAATTTCTTCACTTGATAGCTTTTTACTGATGAGATAATGCAACTTAGTTAATGCAGCTTCGGTCGTCATATCATAACCCGAGATAACACCAACTTGCGCCAGAGCATCGCCTGTCGCATAACCGCCCATGTTAACTTTACCTTTAATGCATTGGGTAAGATTCACCACAACGATACCACGCTGGTTAGCGGCTTCAAGCGCATTCAAAAGTGCTTCACTTTGCGGAGCATTACCTACGCCATAACTTAGCAAGATTAACGCTTTAACTGGTTGTAGCAGAATATTAAAGATAACTTCTGTTGAAATTCCAGGGTAAAGTGTCACGATCGCAATAGGCTGTGGTGTAATGTTACTAACGGTAAGTGTTTTTTCAGTAATAGGTTTTACATCACCGAGCATTATTTCAATGTTAATACCCACTTTTAATAGCGTTTCGCAGTTTGGTGTCGCAAACGCGCTAAAGCCATCTGCATGGACTTTTGTGGTTCTGTTGCCACGTAATAATTGGTTATTAAAGAATAAACAGACTTCATGAACAGGGTAGTTCGCTGCTAGGTAAAGCGAGTTCAGTAAGTTGCTTTGGCCATCTGAACGGATCTCAGCCAGTGGGATCTGTGAACCTGTAACAATAACCGGTTTGCCAAGATCTTCTAACATAAATGATAATGCTGATGCTGTGTACGCCATGGTATCAGTACCATGTAAGATCACAAAGCCATCGTAGTCGTCATAATTGCTTTGGATATCTTCTGCGATCTGCTGCCAATCAGAAGGTGACATGTTAGAGGAGTCGATTAACGGCGAATACTCGTGAAGGGTGAAATCAGGCATTTCTTCGCGGTGGAATTCAGGTAGACGTGCTAAGCAATCCGTCATGAATCCTTCCATCGGTACATAACCGTGTTCTGAATGTTGCATACCGATCGTGCCACCAGTATATGCGATGTAGATTGATTTCTTAGCCATTAATAAATTCCCTGTGCGTTTTTAAAGAGGATTATAGTGCTGAAATTAATTAATGGAATAGCTTGATACTAGATTGCTTAATAAAGCTGCAATTTAATAGGGTAATTAAGGTATAAATTTGAATTGAGCGATAAATGGATTCGTTTACCGCTCAATTCAATGACTCACTGGGTTCAGTTAATCTAGAGGGTTATTTAATTTCGCACACTAAACATTCCACATATAGTCCTTGTGGATCTGAGTAGTTAGTGAGCTGTCCGGCTTGTAGGCTCATCGTTGCTAACCAAGTAGCGATACGACCATTAGGACTAATGTTGAGTTCTGTTAATACTTGCTTTGCAACAGATTGAGTGAACATAGACAGTAATCTATCGCGCTCACTACGGGGTGTTTGAATTAAAATTAATGAATCACTCGATACACCCGCTTTTTTAGCGGCAGACGCAATTGCATCATCAAGGCTGCCAAGGTTATCAATAAGACCAAGATTAAGCGCATCGCTACCAGTCCAAACACGACCTTGAGCAACCTTATCAACTTCTTCTGTTGTCATATCGCGACCTTCAGCAACGACAGTTAAGAAGTTGCTATAGCCATTTTCAACCGTCATTTGGATAATTTTAGCCATGTGCTCAGGTAGTTCTCGATTTACAGACAGTCCTGTGTAATCGGTTGTCCCGACACCATCACTGTAAATGCCCATTTTAGCGAGTAATTTTTCAGTTGTCGCAAATAGACCAAAGATACCAATTGAACCGGTGATAGTGGTTGGTTTAGCCCAAATTTCATCAGCTGCAGAGGCTATCCAATAACCACCAGATGCGGCGACGCTGCCCATCGAAACAATAACGGGTTTACCCGATTCTTTTACTTCTAATAATGCGGTTCGGATTTGTTCTGACGCAAATGCACTACCGCCTGGACTGTCGATTCGTAGAACTAAGGCTTTAATTTGTTCATCGTCTTTCGCTTGTAGTAACAGCTTAGTTAGCGATTTTCCGCCAATCGCACCAGAAGGTTGAGTACCATCTAAGATCTGGCCATTAGCAAAAATGATACCGACACCAGGTTTACTCGCAAAACCTTGTTCTTCAAACTGTGTCGGAAGAAGTTTAAGGTAATCTAAAAACTCAACTTTTTCATATTTATCTGATTCACTGTTTAGCTTTTTAGCCAGATAACGAGAAATTTGTTCACGTGTTAATAGTTGGTCTACAAGTTTTTGTTTTAAAGCATATTGCGCAATGTTGCCATTGACTGATTGCAATTGTGCAATAAATATATCTGCTTTAGGCGCTACGTCGTCAGCGTTAATTAAGCGATTATTAGCAACGGTGCTGGTGTAGGTATCCCAAAGTTGATTTAACCAGTTTAATTTGGCTTCTTTACTTTCTGCTGACATGTCACTACGTGTAAAGGGTTCAACAAATGATTTATAAGTGCCTACACGGAACACATGTGATGATAGATTTAGCTTATCAATGGCATCTTTGAAATAAAGACTATAACTACCATAACCTTGTAGTAACACACCACCTGCAGGATTTAACAGAATTTCATCCGCAAATGAAGCAAGGAAGTATTGTTCTTGGCTAAAGTAATCACCGTAAGCGTAAATTGGCTTGTTACTTTTTTTGAATTCAACTAATGCATCCGAAATATCCGTTAATTTCGTTAAACTCGCTGGTTTTAGCTGTGCGAGATCTAAGATTAGTGCGCTAATGGCATTGTCTGTCTTCGCGCTGTTAATGACGCTAACAACGTCTGAAATAGCAATTTCATTAATGACATTTTGAGAATCAACAAGCTCACCAATAACTTGGTCGAATGGATCAACTAATTTTGGTTGATCAACCAAGACTCCGTTTAAGTTGAGAACCAAAGCGGTATTATCTGCGAATGTGACTGGTGCTTCTTTTTGCTGCTGCAAAGCAAGAATAATAATTGCTATAAAAGAAATGAAAAACAGGTTCAAGATTAAATTACGCGTGAATGTAATCGAGCGACCTATTTTAGAAAGAATGAATCCGAGTAGTGAGAATAATTTTCTCATTATTATATTCCTAGTAAACCCAATGGGATTAGACTGTTATGGATGTTATTTTGTATATTAAGCCATAAATCTAGTTTAGATTAAAGCACTTAGAATACGGAGGTGTGACAATACGTAGCGGATCTAGTTCTCATTAATAATAAATAATGACAAATTAAGCTTAGTGTAAACACGACGAAATGTGTTGTTAAGTGTTGAAATTCAACGAAATCATTAATTTATGACTACACTTGTACGCTCTATTAGCTAAAATAGCGTTTGAAATGAACGATTAAATTAATTACTCTAAAATGAAAATAGATAACAATTATATAGCAATTGTGTAACCACTGGGAGTGGAGTTATGTCTGCAAGCAATTATCCGAATATGTTGGCACCGTTAGATCTGGGCTTTACAACATTAAAAAACCGAGTCTTGATGGGTTCGATGCATACTGGCTTAGAAGAAGAAAAAAATGGATTTCAAAAACTGGCTGCTTTTTATGCTGAACGTGCTAAAGGTGGTGTTGGTTTAATTGTGACGGGCGGTATTTCACCAAACCTACGTGGTCGCCTCATGCCACACGGTATGCAACTGTCTTATAAATGGCAAGCGAAGAAACACCAAGTCGTTACACAAGCGGTTCATGATAATGGCAGTAAAATTGCGCTACAAATTCTGCATGCGGGTCGTTATGCTTATCATCCATTTAGTGTGAGCGCGAGTAAAAAGAAAGCCCCGATTAACCCATTTACACCAAGAGCGATGTCAAAACGTTCTATCCGTTGTACTATTTATGATTTTGCCAAAACCGCAGAACTGGCCAAGTTTGCCGGTTATGATGGTGTGGAAGTGATGGGTTCTGAGGGGTACCTTATCAATCAATTTATTTGTCGACGGAGTAATAAGCGTACTGATGAATGGGGTGGTAGTTATCAAAACCGAATGCGTTTTCCTATTGAAATTGTAAAAGCGATTCGTCAGCGTGTCGGTAATGACTTTATTATTATTTTCCGCCTTTCAATGCTTGATCTTGTTGAAGATGGTAGTACGTTCGAAGAAGCGGTTGAGCTTGCGAAAGAACTTGAAAAAGCCGGTGTGACGATTATTAATACGGGTATTGGCTGGCATGAAGCGCGTGTACCAACCATTGTAACCAGTGTACCTCGTGCCGCATTTAGCTGGGTAACAGAGAAAATGAAGGAGCACGTCAATGTTCCTTTAGTGACAACTAACCGTATTAATACACCAGAGGTTGCAGAACAAATTTTAGCTTCTGGGCAAGCGGATATGGTGTCGATGGCGCGCCCAATGTTGGCAGACCCTAACTTTGTAGAGAAAGCCATAGCGGGTAAAGCAGATGAGATCAATACTTGTATCGCCTGTAACCAAGCATGTTTAGACCATGTATTTAAAGCGAAACGTGCATCTTGTTTGGTTAATCCACAAGCTTGTTTTGAAACAGAGCTAAAATTTGAAACTGCCTCAATATCAAAACGAATTGCGGTTGTTGGCGCGGGCCCGGCGGGTTTAGCATTTGCTTGTTATGCTGCTGAGCGTGGTCATAAAATTGATATTTTCGATAGCCGTTCAGAAATTGGTGGTCAGTTCAACTATGCGAAACAGATCCCGGGTAAAGAAGAGTTTTACGAAACACTGCGTTATTATATGAAACAAATTGAAGTACTGGGTATTAACTTATATTTGAATGAGTTAGTGACGGTTAAGACCCTGCAAGGTAAAGGGTATGATGATGTCGTTGTGGCTACGGGTATCAAACCAAGAACACCAGCCATTCCTGGTATTAAACATGAAAAAGTATTAAGTTACATTGAAGTGTTACGTGATCATAAGCCGGTTGGTAAACGTGTTGCTGTTATTGGTGCAGGTGGTATTGGCTTTGATGTTTCAGAGTTCCTTGTTGAGGAAGAAGGCGCTTCACCATCGACTAATACTAAACAGTGGTTAAGCGAGTGGGGCGTAACAGAAGATAGCCAAACTGTCGGTGGTCTAACAGCTGCTAAAAATACTGCGCCAGCGCGTGAAGTATTCTTATTACAACGAAAAGATACTAAAGTTGGTGCTGGCCTAGGTAAAACGAGTGGCTGGGTACACAGAGCAACACTGCAGAAGAAAAATGTAGAAATGATCAAAGGCGCTTCTTATGACCTTATTGATGATCAAGGTTTACATATTACCGTTGATGGTGTGAAAAAAGTATTAGACGTTGATAATGTGATCTTATGTGCTGGACAAGAACCTTTTAGAGAATTGTTTGAGCAACTGCAATCTGAGAAAGTGAAAACACACCTTATTGGTGGCGCATTTGAAGCGGGAGAGCTTGATGCAAAACGTGCAATTCGTCAAGGTGCTGAACTTGCCGCGTCGATTTAACGTTAGTTTCATACCAATATAAGACAATCAAAGTTGCTATTGTAGCGACTGTTATTATTAAAAGAAGCCCATCTATGCATGGGCTTTTTTGATCTTAATAAATTAATCACTTGATATTTTATTGACTACATTGAATACTTTAGATATCACTCATTGTTCAAAGTAGTAAATAATGAACGCAATTGACCTATTAATAAATCGCCATTCTTGTAATCAGCTTTCTGCACCAGCACCTAGTGGTGAGACGTTAGATAATATTATTAATGCTGGGTTACGGGTGCCTGATCACGGTGGGTTAACCCCTTGGCGTTTTATTATCACTGAAGGTGAAGGTTTAAACACGCTGTCTCGCTATTTCAAAGATGCGGCATTTAATCTCGGGAAAGCGGAGAAAGATGTATTAAAGGCGGCAAATGCACCGTTTCGAGCCCCGCAAATTATTACTGTTATTGCTAAAGTTGAAAATCATCCAAAGATCCCAGAGTCGGAGCAGTTAATGTCAGCTGGTTGTGTGGTCATGGCAATGCAAATGGCAGCGCAAGCACAAGGTTTTAATGGTATTTGGCGTACGGGTTGGTTTGCTTATGATAGCCATATAAAACAAAAGCTTGAGCTAGAAGAAAAAGATGAAATTGTTGGTTTTTTATATTTAGGTACTCCCGACGTATCATGCAAAAAAATTCGTCATTTAAACACTGATAATTTTGTTACGCGAATGGATAATTAACGCTATTGAATTTGGAATTAGCACTTAAATAAAAACTGAGGAATTAAGATGACAACACACTATCCGAAAGGACATTTACTCAGTGTACAATTTCCACTTTACCATCATGTTGGTATCTCGGATGGTTGTGGTCATGTTTATGAAAACTCGCGTGCGCGATCTGGGAGAGGCTTGGTTAGCTTGCTTGATTTTTCTGATGATAAAGACATTATCGACCATGGCTTTTTACCTGGGAGTTTACCTGCCAGTGAGATCATTAAAAATGCCAAGCAATTGATTGCAGATAAGAAGCGTTATCATCTGCTGAAAAACAATTGTGAACATTTCGTACATGAGGTTTGCGGTGTTAAAATCACTAGCCCGCAGTTACGTCGAGCCTTAATTTTAATTGCTACCTTGCTAGTTGATCGCTACTCAAGTGGTCGACTACGTTCTGCACTACTGTGGGGTATCGCCTCGCAATTATCGTATTTAAATGAGGCGTCACTGTCCTGGTGGAAGCATGCTATTTTTACGTCAACGGGATTTTGGTTAGTGTTATTAACGAATAGCAATCAAGATATTGAAGATAAAACCCCCTGATTAATACCTATTTATATCTAGTTCCTGTCCTTTAAGCGCTTACTTCTTTAGTAAGCGCTTTCTAGTTATTTTATCTATAATATCGGCCATTAGACTTAACACTCGTCAGGGTTCTAACTTAGCGAGTAAGGTGAATTGTGGGTAACATTGAAATCATTCGCGGTCATAGTTTGCCACATCAGCAAATTATCTGTATCGCAGACAAAGTTATGCTTGATATAGCAGAAGAGTATGACCTTAAACTTAAGTGGCAAGGTGATAAACTTCATATTAAACATGCACATACCAGAGGGTATTTACATGCTGATTCCGAACGTATCAAAATTAAATTAAAATTGGGAATACTGTTATTTCCTGTTAGTTTTGTTTTAAAACAAAGCATTGAAGAAACGCTTGATGAACTGCTGCCAAGTGCTGCGTGCTCAGATAAATAAAGTATGATTAAGGCTTGATATTATGGAACAATTATCACTGGTTGAAACCTCATTTTTATTAAGTGAGAGTACAGCAAGTCCTAAGCATTTTTCAGGACTGCAAATATTTGAACCACCAAAGGACTATGAAGGTAATTTCGCGCGCGATCTTTTTCAAAAATTGATTATGGATCCGGCTGTTGCGACCCCGTTTAACTTTAAGCTTAAAAAAAGCATTGGTGGCTTGTATTATTGGGTTCATGATAGCCAATTTGATTTTAATTATCATATCCGCATGTCAATGTTACCGGGTGATGGTTCTGATGAACAATTACGTGATCTAGTAGAACGTTTACATTCACATCTAATCGATCGTTCGCGACCGTTATGGGAGGTTTATCTTATTGAAGGCCTGTCAGACGATCGCTTTGCTATCTTCACCAAAATCCATTATGCAATGGCTGATGGTAAAATGGCAAATAGTTGGCTGTCTGGGTATTTACAAAGTGATCAATCAGTAAATGACTACCGTCCATTTTGGCAGATCCCATCTTTCCGTCCTGGTTATAAAGAATCTGCGGGTGTGATTGAAAGTACGTTATCAGCTTATGTGAGCGGACTAAAGCAGCTGAAATCAATCCCAGGCCTTGTCAAACTAGGTACACGTATGGGACTAAAATTTCTACACTTACGTGACAAAGGACCTGCATTACCATTTTGTGCACCAAGGACACCATTTTCTGTCCCTGCGACGCGATCTCGTATTGTTTCTTTTGGTCGCTTACCTTTTGAAAAAATGCGTTCAATTAGTAAGATAACAGGGGTTACGTTGAATGACGTGATCTTATGCTGTGTTGATATCGGTCTTAACCGTTATTTAAAAGAAAAGGGTATCTTATTACGCAAGCCGTTAGTTGCTCAGGTTCCAGTTCGTATTGGTAATGGGCGTAGAAATGCATTAACAGGCGTTGAATTGGGTAATATTGATGCTGATGCATTAGATCATTTAGAAACCATTTTTAAACGTACGAGCAGTGTGAAAGAAGATTTATTCAGTTTACCTGCTGAATCTGTGGTTAATTTCTCATTACTGATTCAAGCAACAGCGTCTATTTCTGAATGGTTGGGTATATCAAAGTTCTTACCTCCTCTAGGTTCAGTGCTTGTATCGAATGTGCGTGGTCAGCAAGAGTTTGCTTATCTAGCTGGCGCTAAATTAACAGAAGTGTACCCTGTGTCAGTACTCTCTGCTGGTACGGCATTAAACATTACGCTATATAGCTATCATGAAAAAGTTTTCTTTGGTCTAGTCGGTTGTAAGAATGAATTACCTGATTTAGATATGCTATCTCGTCATGTTGAAGCTGCCTGTGACATTCTATCCGATGAAATTCTCGACAATGCCAAGCAACAATCAGTGCTAATCTCTTCACGGTAAATATAAAGATGGTGACCAGGTTGCCATCTTTATCTATCCCTTCTGCTTATTTCATGCTACTTTCATAAGTTACATATTTGTTACGTAAAGATGTAACTTATAAAATATAAATTCCATTGTTAGTTCTATGTCTTAGGAAAAGTACCTAATTTGTATTGCTATATTTTTACACGTATATATTTTGTTCGAGGTTATTTTGATTAGTTGGCAAGCTAAGGCGCTGAATTTATTTTTGAAACAAACAGTGAAGCGTTCGATTGAAAATACCAAAGACGTGCATAAATTACGTTTTCAGATGCGAGCATTAGACAAATTTGTATTCGGAACGAGTTCTAAAATTGAACGTTCACAATCAATGCGTGCTGGCACTTTGTGTGATGAGATCAAAGTTAAGTTCTCTACGAGTAAGAAAAAACTATTATATGTACATGGTGGCGCTTTTGTATTTAAAACACCTGCATTACATAATAATTTTATCGCACGTTTAGCTGAGCCATTAGATTTACTTGCCATTGTTCCAGATTACCCACTTGCCCCCGAATTTCCTTTTCCTGCTGGACTCGACAGTTGTTATGCTGTTTACCAGTCATTATTAGATGAAGGTACCTTACCCGAAGACATCGTTGTCGCGGGGGATTCTGCGGGTGGTAATATTGCGCTATCTTTATTGTTACGCGCTAGACGTAATGGTTTACCCATGCCGAGTTGCTGCGTTTTATTATCACCGGTGGCGGATATGACTCAAAGTGGTTTGTCTTCTGTAGAGAATCGCTATAGTGATGCGTTATTTAGTTTGGAAGTCATGTTGCATTGTCGTAATTTATATTTAGAGGGGAATAGTACGGACCTGCATAATGATGAAATTTCCCCTTTATTTGGTGATTTCACTGGATTTCCTCCTTTTATGTTCCATGCTGGAAGTGCAGAGCTAATGCGCGATGATTCAACGCGACTTGCTGACTTTATGCAGACCAAGGGCGTTGATGCTCATTTACAAATATGGCACCAAATGCCGCATGTCTTTCCATTATTTGAACAACTTCCTGAAAGTAAGGCGGCACTAATTCAAATTGTAGACTTTATAAAGAAGCATCTAAATAAATCTTAAGTAGGAGTTGTTTCATAAAGTCTGCAAGCTAAATAATTGAATTATTAAAGAAGGTTGCTCTTTAACGAATGTAACCAAGATTGCGAAAATTAATGTTATATACCCAGCATCTTGAAGTAACTTGGGTATAACAGTCAAAAAAAAGGCTGGTAAGATAAATAATTATCTCACCAGCCTTTTTGTTTTAAGCGGTTAGCTTTCTATTTTAAAAACTAACTGTACACTTAAATTAGAATTCAGCTGTACGTGGTGCACGCGGGAAAGGAATTACGTCACGGATATTTTGCATACCAGTTACATAAGACACTAAGCGTTCGAAACCTAGACCAAAGCCAGAGTGTGGCACTGTACCGAAACGACGTAGGTCGCGGTACCACCAGTAATCTTCTTTGTTTAAGCCCATTTCTTCCATACGCTTATCAAGCATATCTAAACGTTCTTCACGTTGGCTACCGCCGATGATTTCGCCAATACCTGGTGCAAGTACGTCCATTGCCGCAACAGTTTTACCGTCTTCATTCATACGCATGTAGAATGATTTAATATCTTTCGGGTAGTTTTTAACAACAACAGGTGCTTTGAAGTGTTCTTCAGCAAGGTAACGTTCGTGCTCAGAAGACATATCGATACCCCAAGAAACTGGGAATTCGAATTCTTTACCACATTCTTCTAAGATCTTAATTGCGTCAGTGTAATCAATTTGTGCAAAGTCAGAATCTACAAAGCTTTCCAAACGAGTAATCGCTTCTTTGTTGATACGTTGTGCAAAGAACTGCATGTCATCCATACGCTCTTCTAGTACTGCTCTAAAGCAATATTTAAGCATATCTTCAGCTAGTTTTGCAGCATCGTCTAAATCAGCAAATGCAATCTCAGGTTCAACCATCCAGAATTCTGCAAGGTGACGCGTTGTGTTTGAGTTTTCAGCACGGAAAGTTGGACCGAAAGTATAAACTTTACCAATTGCACAAGCATACGTTTCAGCGTTAAGTTGACCAGATACCGTTAGGAAGGTTTCTTTACCAAAGAAGTCTTCTTTGTAATCAACGTCACCTTTATCAGTTAAAGGCAGGTTATTCATATCCAGTGTACTCACACGGAACATTTCACCAGCACCTTCACAATCACTACCAGTGATAAGTGGTGTGCTTAACCAGTTATAACCATTTTCATGGTAAAAGCGGTGAATAGCTTGTGATAAACAGTTACGAACACGCATAACCGCACCCATAACGTTAGTACGACCACGTAGGTGTGCGTGTTCACGAAGGTATTCGATGCTGTGGCGTTTAGCTGACATAGGGTAAGTGTCAGGGTCTTCAACTAAACCAAGTACAATAACTTCTGTTGCTTGGATTTCGAATGCTTGACCTTTACCAGGTGATTCAACCACCACACCCGTAACTTCAACTGAACAACTTGCAGTAAGGTTTAAAACGTCTGCTTCGTAGTTCGGTAAATCTTTACTTACAACTGCTTGGATCGGATCGAAGCACGAACCATCGTAAATAGCTAAGAAAGAAATACCAGCTTTAGAATCACGACGTGTGCGGATCCAGCCTTTCGTTGTTACTGTGCTGCCTACCGGGAATTTACCGGCAAAAATATCTTTAACTGACGTATGCGTCATAGGATTATTGCTCTCCAGCATAAAAGCTCTTGCTGAGCGAATGATGATTATTTAAGTAAGGATATATTACCTTTGCAGTTGTAGGATACAAGTAAAAACAATGAAAAATCATTTTGTTTGCTTATTATTTAGTAAATTAACACGGATAATCGCAAATGGTTGAGGATTCTAATGGTAATTAATTTGTTTTTTCTTTTGTTGCAGTAAACGGACTTGGTTTAAAATGCTGCGATTCAATTTCATGGGGGGATTGCCTGCAGGGCTGATTTCGCGTTTTTTTAACGTTTGTTGTAATTGATCAAAATAACTTGATTCACTAATATTATTATCGAGCATCAAGTTGTAGCGCTCTGATAACCCTTGTGTACCGGTTGCATGCTCAAGTTTATTGATGATGTTATGCTCAAATTGAGCTTCCTGGATATAGCCTTTGATACTGCTAAGGGGCTCAATGATTTTAATATAAATAATATACGAGATAGTGCAAAAGCTAATTAGACTTAAACTGAATATCAATAAATTATTGAGCATAAATGACCCCACAAACTAAGATTAAATTAATGTAACAAACATAATATTCCGTTTGTTACATTAACGAAAATAAAGTACGCAGGTCATAAAACAGACTTGGTACTCATAGTTTAGCAAAGACTATTTTTATTATATTGCAAGTGAAAACAAGAGAAAGCTAAATACATATTGGTTAATATGTTATTCAGCCCAAATGTCAGCATCAAGTACTTGTTTGATCACATGACATAATTTGGTGAGCTCTGAATCTGAAATGATGTAAGGGGGCATAATATACAAGAGTTTCCCAAAAGGCCTGATCCATACACCTAGCTCAACAAATAATACTTGTGCTTTAGCCAGGTCAATCGATGTTGTGGTTTCAATCACGCCAATACTGCCTAATACGCGTGCATCAGCAACATTTTTATGTGTGACGAGCGGGAGTAATGCTTGTTGTAACTGGTCTTCTATTCCTTTAACTTGTCGCTGCCAATCACTTGCCATTAATAAATCGATACTGGCATTTGCCACTGCGCAGGCTAATGGGTTACCCATGAATGTAGGCCCGTGCATTAATACGCCACTTGGCCCATTACTGATTGTTTCTGCAACATGGCGAGTGGTTAATGTTGCTGCTAGTGTCATGTAACCGCCTGTGATGCCTTTACCCAAACACATAATGTCAGGTGTGATGTCAGCATGTTCACAAGCAAATAACTTTCCTGTTCGGCCAAAACCTGTCGCAATTTCATCGGCAATCAATAACACTTCATAACGCTCGCAGAGTAATTTTGCTTGGCGTAAAAACTCGGGATGATAGAACTTCATACCGCCAGCGCCCTGCACGATAGGTTCTAAAATAAGCGCCGCTATGTGTTGATGGTTTTCTACTAATGTTTGCTCTAGATCTTGCATGGCACTCTGCTGCCATTGTTCGTAAAATTTGATGCTTGGTGCGTTAATAAAGTATTGCGGCGCCAAGAAACCAGTAAACAATTCGTGCATGCCATTATCTGGATCACAAACTGACATCGCGCCAAATGTATCCCCGTGATAACCATTACGTATGGTGACAAACTTCTTCTTCGTCGGTTGTTGATGGTGCCAATATTGAATTGCCATTTTCATTGCGACTTCAACACTGACAGATCCTGAATCGGACAAGAACACACATTCGAGACCGTCGGGTGTAATATCGACTAATTTTTGGCATAAATTAATTGCCGGTTCATGAGTGATGCCACCAAACATCACATGTGACATTTTACTTGCTTGTTTTTGCATTGCTTGATTTAGCGCTGGTACGTTATAGCCATGAATTGATGCCCACCAAGAAGACATGCCATCGATTAATCGTGTACCGTCATTTAACGTGAGATAAACCCCTTCAGCACTATCAACATGGTAACAAGGCAGGGGTTTTGTCATCGATGTGTAAGGGTGCCAGATGTGCTGCTGGTCGAACTTCATTAAATTACTGTCTGTTTTTTGAGTCATTGTAAACCTTGATTTTAGCATTTGGTTGACCTTGCGGCTATGCTGGATAGACTAATCGAGTTTAAGAATAAATTCAAATAAAGGATTTTAGATGACTAATAGCGTTCGCCATGATTGGCAACTTGATGAGATTGAAGCACTATTTAACCAACCGTTTAACGATTTGATGTTTCAGGCTCAAACGGTTCATCGTCAGAATTTTGATCCAAACAGTGTACAAATCAGCACGCTGTTATCAATCAAGACTGGCGCTTGCCCTGAAGATTGTAAGTATTGCCCACAGAGTGCACGCTATACAACGGGTATTGAGAAAGAACGCTTGATGCAAGTAGAAACAGTGCTTAAACGTGCAGCTGAAGCAAGAGATAATGGTGCGAGTCGTTTCTGTATGGGTGCGGCTTGGAAAAACCCACATAAGCGTGATATGCCGTATTTAATTGATATGGTTAAAGGCGTTAAAGCAATGGGACTTGAAACTTGCATGACGTTAGGCATGTTAGCGCCGGAACAAGCGCAATCTCTTTCTGCTGCGGGCTTAGACTATTACAACCATAATTTAGATACGTCAGAAGAGTACTACGAACAGATTATTACCACGCGTACATACCAAGATCGTTTAAATACCTTAGACCATGTTCGTGACGCGGGTATGAAAGTATGTTCTGGTGGCATTGTCGGAATGGGCGAGCAACAACTCGATCGTATTGGTTTGCTTAAATCATTGGCTAATTTATCGCACCACCCTGAAAGTGTACCAATTAACATGTTAGTTAAAGTGGCGGGAACACCGCTTGAAGATACGCCTGATTTAGACGAATTAGAGTTTGTACGTACCATTGCTACGGCACGTATCTTAATGCCTAAATCTTATGTTCGTTTATCGGCTGGTCGTGAAGCGATGAGTGAACAAACGCAAACGTTATGTTTCATGGCGGGTGCAAATTCTATTTTCTACGGTTGCAAGTTGTTAACAACGGACAATCCAGATGAAGACAGCGATAAGCGTCTGTTTAGAAAACTTGGCTTACAACCTGCGCGTATTCGAGAAGCAAGTGATGAAGCGCAATCTGCGCAGTTATTGGATGAAATCGCAGAGCAGGCGTCACCGTCATTGTTTTATGATGCGACAGCTGTTGATACAAAAAATGTTGACGCGACGAGTGCTACACATTAATGGCTTTCGAATTCATTGCACAAGCATTACGACAGCAGCAAGCAAATTCCTTGTTACGCACACGGGCGATCAGTAATTGCGCTATTAATTTTTCTGCTAATGATTACTTGGGGTTATCGACACATCCGGAACTAATTAGTGCTTGGCAGAGTGGGGCAAACGAATATGGCGTTGGTAGTGGTGGCTCTTTTTTGGTCACGGGTTATACCAATGCTCATGCCGCACTGGAAGACAAATTAGCTGAAATCACAGGCTATGAATCGAGTTTGCTCTTTAATTCAGGCTACAGTGCCAACCAAGCATTAATTAAAGTCTTGTTAGATAAACATGATTTATTGGTTCAAGATAAGCTTAATCATGCTTCGTTAATTGAAGCGGGTGTTTATTCGTCTGCGACCATGAAACGTTTTAAGCATAATGACAGTGAGCATCTTGCACAAATTCTGACTCAAAACCGCCATCGACATACGAATTCACTCGTCGTGACTGAAGGTGTGTTTAGCATGGATGGCGATACGTCTGACTTACAGGCAATTAGTCAGCAGTGTAAAGCGCATGACAGCTGGTTGTTGGTGGATGATGCTCATGGCTTTGGTGTTCTTCCAAAGGGACTAAATAGCCTAAAGCAGCATAGTTTATTAGCCCGTGATGTTGATTTGTATATGGCGACGTTTGGAAAGGCTGTTGGTGTATCGGGTGCATTCGTTGCTGCTCCCAAAGACGTTATCGAATATCTGGTTAATTTTTCAAAGCCTTATATTTACTCAACAGCGATGCCAGCTGCTATGGCGGTATGTATTGATAAAGCCTTGACGATTATGGCAACAGAAACATGGCGTGTCGCGCATTTAAGTCAACTTATTACTTATTTTAAGCAGCAATGTTCTTTACGTAATATCACTTTAATGCCGTCTGATACCGCCATTCAACCACTTATTATTGGTGATGCAAATAAGGCAATGAAGATCAGTCAATATCTAGCGAGTAAAGGTTTGTTAGTAAAAGCCATTCGTCCGCCGACGGTGCCACAAGGCTCATCACGTTTGCGCATTACCTTATCAGCCAGTCATAATATTGAAGATATTGATTTATTATTGACCCGTCTAAAGGATGCGCTAGATGGTAGTACAGGAGGCTCTGTATGATTGATAAAAATGCCGTTGCACGTTGTTTTGGTAAAGCGGCTGCGAGTTATGACCAACATGCACTCTTGCAGCGATTATCCAGCGATAAGTTATTACAGTATTTACCTGCGTTACCAGATATGAGGAGTCCCTATGTGACGACCGTCGATCTTGGCTGTGGTAGCGGGGCATTACTACCAACATTAGCGAAGTGTAGTGAAAAATTGATTGCGGTTGATTTATCTTTTGGCATGCTTTCTCACGCCCAAGAGCATCATCAATTAACCACACCTACTTATTGGCTTAATGGCGATGCGGAGTCGCTACCATTACAGTCTAATAGCATTGACTTGTGTGTCTCTAATTTAGCATTGCAGTGGTGTGATGATTTAGCTACCCCGTTACTTGAAACATCGCGTTGCTTAAAACGTGGAGGCTTGATGTTATTCAGTACCTTGGTTGCTGGTAGTCTTGATGAACTGAGGCAATCATGGGCAACTGTTAATACGCATAGCCATGTAAATCGTTTTTTGTCTGAAGGTGAAATTAAAGCTGCGTTATTAAAATCGGGTTTGAGTGTAGAGAGTTTTCAAATTGAAATTCAAGCGATGCATTACTCAAGTGTTAAAGATGTCATGTTAAGTCTAAAAGGCATTGGCGCCAATCATGTACATAACAAAGACGCGAAACCTACAACGCAGGCTGAATTAAGGGCATTCAAAGCCAATTATGAAAAGCGACGTGATAATCAAGGTTTGCTGCCACTTAGCTATAAACTGGCTTACTGCTTATTGCGTAAACGTTAATACACCTGAACTAAAGACATTTTAATTTAAGATACACTAATTTAAAGCAAAGAAATAAAGGCATCAATGATAAATCATAGAAAAAAAGTATTTATTACCGGTACTGACACAGACGTTGGTAAGACGGTGATTAGTTGTGCGATTCTTGAATACGCCAATAATTTAGGTTTTAAAACTGTGGGGTTAAAGCCTATTTCTGCCGGTTGTGAATTAACGCCTGCGGGTTTACGTAATGAAGATGCCTTGTTATTACAGCAATATGCATCGCATAATCTAGATTACGACATCATCAATCCCATTGCTTATCTGGAACCGATTGCACCGCATATCGCCGCAAAGAAAAAAGGCGAATTTATTGATCTTACGTTAGTAGATATCGCTCTCACTAAGGTGCCGGATGATATCGACTTTACTGTTGTTGAAGGTGCTGGAGGCTGGCATCTTCCTATTGATAACAATCACTATTTTTCATCTTGGGTAGCTGAAAATAAGTTAGATGTTATTCTTGTAGTAGGGGTTAAGTTAGGCTGCTTGAATCATGCGATACTATCAGCGCAAGCTATTCAACATTCAGGCGCTAATCTGATTGGTTGGGTTGCGAACAGTTTAACGATCGATATTGCTAATTATGATGAAATGATAGAAACATTAACGGTGGCATTACCTGCACCACTCATGGGAAAAATGCCTTATTTGTCATTAAATGAGGATAAACAGGAAAAACCAGCTAACTATTTGGATTTAACTTCTTATTTAGCGTTGTAAAGGATAATATACTTAGCCATAAATACCCCATTAAATTTTAATGCAAACGTTATGTTTCTCTGGGGATACTTCTATCGTGCGTTCTATGTAAAGTGGGGCAAGGAGTACGTGTAATAATTAAAGGATGTACAACGCGTGGCTAAGATTGTTTTAAAGCAAGAAGATAAATTATCATTTAAACTGAATCACCTGATCCCGCAAGGTGGTTATCGTCGTATTGATGTGTATTTTTTATTACCCAATGAGATGGGGATCAATCCGCAGACATTGACGGAAGAAGATTATTTCTATCGTGGCATTCAAGGTAAGCGCGCATATTATTCTGAAGGTTTACACCTCCCGTTAGTACAAAGCCGTTTTGCAAGTCGAATGAAACGTTCTCCAGACGAATACCGTGTTAACTTAAATCTGTTTGCTTATCAATTTGCTAAAGCCTTCGAAAAAGATATCAGCAATATTCAACAGCAAATCGAACCGCAATTATTCTATTCTGCGCTAATAGAGCTTAATGATGTCGCAAAATCGATTATTAAGAAGTTTCGTCGTAATGCCCCGGCAGATGAAAAATTAAAAGCTTATTTTAATAATGTGGATAATTATCTGTCATGGTTTAGTGAGCAATGCTGTTATAAAGCGTTATCAAAGCGGAAAAAAAGCAATGAATTTCTTGATGAGCGGGCTGAAATTATAGGTTTTTGTCGTGGTGAAGCTAAGTATCGTTTAGAAAATGGCTATAATTCACCAAGAACCTTATTAGACCCGAATCGAATTGCGAATAAAATGCGTTTATTGCGTCGTTTAATCGAGCATGGTGTGATCTTTAAAGAACAAACTCAGCAATTGGGTAAACACCAGAAAAAAATTGTAAAAGGTACTGCAACGTCACTTGTGATGGTGATTGTATTAAGTATGATCTTTTTTGCTCAAGGTGAGTTAAAAGGTTTAACCTATGCTTTAATTGCTGTGTTATCGGTTATTTATGGCTTCAGGGAGATCTTTAAAGATGAATTTAATAACACTTTATGGCGTTGGATCCGTAAGGGGCGCCCAAAGTGGTCAAGAAATCTAATCGACACATCAAATAAACAAATTATTTCCAAGCAGCGTATATGGCTGGACTACATTAAACAGAGTAAATTACCAATCGTTGTACGTGACGTATTATATCGCCGTCGTCCGCAAAACAAGCAAGAATCAATTCTATTACACTATCGCCTTGATACTCGAGTGAGTAATAAAGGTTTTCAAGCGGGCTATGATCGTATGCAAGAGCAGATCTATTTTAGTGTGCGTCCATTTATTCGTTATTTGGAACGTGGAACCGGTGCTGTCTATGCAGAACATGATAGTAAAATAAGTAAAGAAGCGATTGAAAGACGTTACCAAGTTAACGTGGTGGTTGGATTAAAAGATGATAGTGCTAAAGTCGTTTATCAGCGTCATAAAATAACAGTTAATCGATCAGGTATTCTTGATATTGAAGCTGCTGATATATTTAGCGAGATTCTTTAACCCTTAAATTATATCTATTTAGGCATTAAATCTATCGATAATCTAATGCCTTTATGATCATTTAATCAAACGTTTGAATTATTATGATACTAATCTCTTATTTTTGAATTAACCTTGTTGCGAATATGTTGCCTGTGTGGAATATTTATTGTATGTATTCGTGTATTTTTGATCGATAGTCTATCTGTAAACCATCTATTATCAATAAAGCGACAATAAATATAAGCAAAGGAGTGCTGGTAATGGACGGACAAGGAGATGTTATTGGTGGTTGGCTTGTTGCGCTCTCTAAAGCCTTGCAATGGAAAGGTATAGAGCCTCTTGAACTGCTGTCTAAATCAGACATTAACATGAATGAAATTACACATGTAGGCAGTCGTGTGCCGATTAGTCTGTGTAATAAACTTTTCGAGCAATCTGTTGTGTTAACAGATGACCCACTCTTACCAATTAAAATTAGTCAATGTATTGTTGCGACAACGTTTCACGCGCTTGGTTATGCATTACAAGCATCCTCGTCTTTACAAGATGCATTTACCCGTTTAGTTCATTATGATCGTGTTTTGAGTAGTACATGCCGCATTAATCTAAGCGAAGATGAAACGTATTGTTATCTCGCGTTAAACCTAAATGAGACCGCAAGCGATATTAATCGTATCGGTGCCCAACTTGAATTAACAATGCTGCTGTCCATCATCAAAATATGTCGTGATCTTTCTAATCCTGGCTTTGCACCAATTAAGATATATACGACTGTCGACAGTCGTTGTCGCGAGCAATTTGAAGCCCATACTGGATGTTCGATTGAGTTTAGTTCAAGTAAATCTATGCTGGTAATGGATCGTGAATTGTTATCAAAACGCCTTCCTAATTCTGCGCCTGATCTCATGTTATTAAGTGATCGGGCGGCAGATGATTATCTCGCAGGGCTGACGAGTAATAATGTTGTAAGTAAAGTACGTTCAGAAGTCGTTTCACGGATGGCGACAGGTATACCTAATATTGATCTGGTGGCTGAAAAATTAAATTTCAGTCAGCGTAGCTTACAGCGAAAATTAAATGATTCAGGGACGAGTTATAAAGATTTAGTTGAAAATATTCGTCAAACAATAGCCGAGCAACACCTCAATCAAAACCTTTTATCTTTGGGGGAAATAAGTTACTTATTGGGCTTTTCTAATGTGGCCAATTTTTCTCGTGCTTTTAAGCGCTGGAAAGGGATCACACCAGGTGCATATCGAGGAGAACATTACCATTCGTAAATAGTTGTTGGTTGGTTCACAACTGTTGAATTTTTACATCAAATGACGGCTATATAACCATTTGATGAAAATTGGGGGTCTTAGTGAAAAGACGCCGTAAACTTAAGGGATTAGGGAGTACAAATGCCAAGTATGGACAAAAAATTGTTGGCGCTGTTATGTACATTAAGTTTACCTGTACACAGTGCAAGCGAGGAACAAGCGCTAAACACAGCAAACGGTTATGTAGAGAATAATGTTCTACTGGTCGCGGCTGAAATGAATAGCCTTGTAGAGAAAAGTGTTTTTTTAGAAATTGATAATTATGCTAAGCGACAAATATTGGTTGGTGAGTACGGCCGTATTTTGGTTCGAGATGATAGTAACTCCGCTTGGCTTCAGGCTAACGTGCCAGTGCAAACAACGATAACCGCAGTTGATTTTATTGATGAGAAAGTGGCTTGGGCTGTGGGTCATCAAGGTGTAATATTAAAAACAACGGATGGTGGTCATAATTGGAATAAGGTTTTTGATGGTCTTCAATTAACAAACCTACTTAAATCAAGTTTAGAGACTCAAGTTGTATTGTTAACAGCTGCATTTGAACGGGCCGAAGTTGCGGGTATCGATGAAGATATGCTGGATGAAATTGAAATGCAACTTGATGATGCATCGTATAAATTAGAAGATTTAACGGTTAATTCTGGCATTGAAATTTCATTCTTTGATGTGCTATTTAGTACAGCAGATTATGGCCTTGTTATTGGCGCTTATGGTGCAATGTTAGAGACTAAAGATGGTGGTAATAGCTGGGAATATATCGGTTTTAAAGTGCCGAATCCTGAAGGTTTCCATCTTAATGCATTAACAACAGATGCAGAAAAGAATATTTATGTTATTGGTGAGGCTGGTTTCGGTATTGCAACGTCAGATCAAGGTCAAACTTGGCGTTCGTTAGATATTGATTACTCGGGGTCATTATTTGGTATCGAAGTGCAAGGAAATACACTCTACAGCTATGGATTACGTGGCAACATGTTTACGTCGAAAAACCAAGGCGATACTTGGCAGCGCTTGGATACAGGCGTGACAAATCATATATTTTCTGCTGACTGGCTAAATAGCAAGGAGTTGTTATTAGTGGGGGCTGGTGGTCTAAAACTCGTTTATGATGGGCATGTCTTTAATGATATTTCAAAATCGAATCAACGTATTGATATCACATCAGTTAAAGTAATTGATGGTAATGTTGTTACAACGGGTCTCCGTGGTTGGCAAAGCAGTCTGAAAAATGAATTAGTACAGGGAGGTCTAAAATAACATGGAAAAACTAACTATTTGGATCGAAAAACAATTATTTGGTTTTAAATATGTGGTGTTTGCATTCATCGTATTGCTCACTGCTTTTTTAGCTTATAACGCAAGTTTAGTGAGGCCGAGCGCATCATTCGAAAAGATGATCCCAGTACAGCATGAATATATTCAAAACTACTTAAATTATAAACAAGAGTTGGCCAGTTTAGGCAATAGCGTCCGCGTTGTTATTGAAAATGAAAAAGGCGATATCTTTAATGCGGATTTTCAAGAACGGATGCGCGCATTGAATGATGAATTGTTTTTTATTTCGGGTGTTGATCGCTCTGGGATGAAATCAATTTGGACCTCAAATGTGACTTGGGCTGAGGTAACAGAAGATGGTTTTGTTGGTGGTACTGTTATACCAAGTGATTATGATGGTAGCCAGCGCACGCTAGACCGATTACGCCGTAACGTTATGTTATCTGGGCAAGTTGGTTATTTAGTTGGTGATGATTTTAAGTCAGCGGTTTTCTTATTACCGTTAATGAGCATAAACCCGGATACAGGCAAGCCATTAGATTACGATCAATTATCAAATACGTTAGAAGACATACGCAGTAAATATGAAGTAGACGGCGTTAAAGTGCATATTACTGGATTTGCTAAGGTTGTTGGTGATCTTATTGCTGGTGCATCTGAAGTAGTTATCTTCTTTATCACTGCTATTATCATTACTTTCGCTTTACTATATCTTTATAGTCGTTGCTTAAGAAGCACGATAGTGACAGTTACTTGTGCACTGGTTGCGGTTATTTGGCAATTAGGATTACTTAACTTATTAGGGCAGGGCCTAGACCCTTACTCTATGTTAGTGCCATTTTTAGTATTTGCGATTGCGGTAAGTCATGGTGTTCAGTTAATTAGTTCAATCGGTCAACATATGGCTGCTGGCAATAAAGCAGAACAAGCTGCGCGTCTTGCGTTTAGAGCTCTCGCAATTCCAGGTCTAATTGCATTGTTAAGTGATGGTCTTGGTTTTATTACCTTGAATGTGATTGAAATTCAGGTTATTCAAGATTTGGCCACTGCAGCGAGTGTGGGTGTTGCGGTTATTTTGTTAACTAACTTAGTGCTGTTACCCATTTTAATGTCTTGGACAGGAGTGTCTCCTGCGGGCATTAAATATTTGCTAGCTGAACAATCAAAGACGCCGCTAATTGTCACTGTGTTTAGCCGTTTTGCTGATGCAAAATGGGCCAAGTCTGCATTAATATTTGGTGTGGTTTGTCTTGCTGTTGGTTTGTATCAAGGACAAGCGTTAAAAATTGGTGATCTCGACGCGGGTGCGCCTGAATTACGCGCAGACAGTCGCTATAATTTAGATAATGCGTATGTTGCAAATAATTACCAAGCGAGCACTGACATCATGGTGTTAATGGTCGAGACCCCCGCAGAACAATGTAGTAGTTACCATACATTGAATGCAGTAAACCAATTACAAGCACATGTTGAAGGTATACCTGGTGTGCAATCAACGCTTTCCGTGGCGACGATTGCTAAAAAAGCCATTGTGGGCATGAATGAAGGTAATCCAAAATGGCAAGGATTAAGTCCTAATCAATTAGTACTTAATGCTGCTGTAGGTCGTGCACCTGCTGCGTTTATGAATAATACGTGTAGCATGTTACCGCTTATTATTTATCTTGATGATCATAAAGCGAATACACTCGAAACTGTGATTGCTGATATCACTGCTTACACAGCAGCGAATAAAACTGAAGGTGTTAATTTTGCGCTTGCGGCTGGCAATGCGGGTATTGAAGCGGCGACAAACAGCGTGATTGAGAAAGCACAATATCAAATGTTGATGTGGGTATATGGCGTAGTTGGGCTGCTTTGCTTCCTGACATTCCGTTCAGTCAAAACACTCATATGTATTATTTTGCCTTTAGCGCTGACCTCTATCTTAGGCCAAGCGCTAATGGCTACATTAGGTATTGGCGTTAAAGTGGCCACATTACCTGTCATTGCATTAGGTGTGGGCATTGGTGTGGATTATGGCATCTACATTTATAGTCAGTTATCAGCCCGTTTAAAAATGGGAGATAACTTACAAGACGCTTATAAGTACGCATTATCCAGCACAGGTAAAGCGGTTGCATTTACTGGTGTTACCTTAGCTATTGGTGTGTGCACTTGGGTATTGTCACCCATTAAATTTCAAGCTGACATGGGCTTAATGCTTACTTTCATGTTTATCTGGAATATGATCGGTGCTCTATGTTTCCTACCCGCGCTAGCATGGTTGTTAAATATTGGCGGTAATACTCAAGTCGTAACACCAAGTCAACCCACTCAAATAGAGGTGAATAAAAATAACGCGGCGTAAACTTATGCTTGTTATTTTCATTGACTTAATCATTATCATTTAAAAGGCAGCTCCATTTGGGGCAGCCTTTTTACTAATATGGTTAAAAAACAGTTATTATGAAGTTCTATGCATTGAAAGTTTGGTATTTTAGTTAACCTAGGTTTAAAATGATTGTCTATCTCAATAACAAGACAGTTTTCATGGATCAACAGCGTACAGCTTGGCAAACGGTTAAGCGATTTTCTATATATGTTCTCGACTTAAAAACCACCTTAGGTTTTGGTATCCTCGCTATGCTTGGTTACGGCATTGTCGATGCAACGTTACTTAATATTCTACAGCCGCTTGTCGATGATGGCTTTAACGCTGAAACGTCAGCATTCTTAAAGTGGATGCCACTCTTTGTTGTCGGTATGGTTTGTTTACGTGGCTTAGCTTCATTTGGTTCAAGTTATTGCATGGCGAAAGCGGGTAATACCGTAGTAATGCGTTTACAACGTCAGTTATTTGATCATTTAATGCATTTACCAGTGAGCTTCTTTGATAAAACCCCATCCGGTGAATTAGTATCAAAAATTATCTATGATTCCAGCCAAGTTTCAGGTGCAGCATCTAAAACAATCATAAACGTGTTCCGTAGTGGTGCGTTTATTCTTGGTTTGCTTATTTGGATGTTCTACCAAAGCTGGCAGTTATCCCTCGTTTTATTATTTATTGCTCCACTGGTCGGTATCATTATTGGTACTGTGAGCCGTCGCTTTCGTGTGATCAGTCTACGACTACAGCAAGCTATGGGTAATGTGTCATCAACAGCGCAGCAAATGTTACATGGTCATAAAGACGTATTAATGTCAGCTGGGCATGACACAGAACGTGAACGTTTTGGTATTGTGAGTAACCATATTCGCCAGCAACAAATGAAAATGGCGATAACCGGTGCAGCAAGTAATGCGCTAGTACAGGTCGTGGCTTCATTTGCACTTGGTGTTGTTTTATATCTTGCGTCTTTTGAATCCATTCGTGCGGAACTTACGCCAGGTAAATTCGTGGCCATTGTCGGCTCTATGATGGCGTTATTACGTCCATTACGTGATATTACTAACGTCAATTCTGAAATCCAAAGAGCAATTTCGGCATGTAACAGCTTATTTGATATTCTTGATCTCGAAGCAGAGAAAAATACAGGTACCTATGTAGCGGAACGTGTTACAGGTAAAATTACCTTCTCAAATGTTGATTTTACTTATCCAACCGCGAGTTCGCGCTTGATTGAGAATATGAACTTTACTGCACAACCCGGTGAGATGATCGCTCTTGTTGGTCGCTCGGGTAGTGGTAAATCAACATTGGCCAGTTTGATTACGCGTTTTTATGAAATAGAAAAAGGTCAGATTAGTATTGATGATATGCCTCTTCATGACTATGAATTGAAATCTTTACGTAACCAGATTGCCTTAGTATCGCAAAATGTACATCTATTTAATGATTCGATCGCTGCTAATATTGCTTATGGGCGTATTAACGAAGTGACACGTGCAGAGATTATTGAAGCCGCGACTAAAGCCAACGCATTAGAATTTATTGAAGGTTTTGACAATGGCTTTGATACTATAGTTGGTGAAAATGGTGCAATGCTATCAGGTGGTCAACGCCAACGTCTGGCCATTGCACGAGCATTGTTACAAGATGCACCCATCTTAATTCTCGATGAAGCAACGTCTGCATTGGACGCTGAATCAGAACGTAAAGTACAGCAAGCCCTTGAAATATTACAAAAAGATAGAACGTCATTAGTGATAGCTCACCGCTTATCAACGATTGAAGCAGCAGACCGAATTTTAGTAATTGAAAATGGCTCTATTATTGAAAGTGGCTCACATAGCGAATTACTTGCTAAAGGTGAACATTACGCACAATTACACCGTTTACAACTTGGTGGCTAAATAGGACTCAGTGTGAAAATAGAAGAGGATGTTTGGTATGGTAACCATTGGGCTAAATGGTTACTTGCACCGTTAAGTGTTACTTTTGCAGCCATTACAGGTTGCCGTCGCGCGTTATTTAAATCGGGCATTAAAGGCAGTATCAAACCTTCGGTACCGACGATAGTTGTTGGTAATATCACGGTTGGTGGTACTGGTAAAACGCCGCTTGTTGTATATTTGTGTGAGCAACTGACCGCTGCGGGTTATAAGCCTGGTATTATTAGCCGAGGTTACGGATCTAAAGCACCCCAATATCCTTATATTGTTACTGATGAGTCGCCTGTTGAGCACAGTGGTGATGAGCCGTTTATGTTACAGCAACGTACGCAGTGTCCTTTGGTGATTAGTCCTGTACGTGTCGAGGCAGCTGCGCACTTGTTAGCTAATTTTGATGTCGATGTTATTATTACTGATGACGGGTTACAGCATTATGCCATGCAAAGAGATATAGAATTAATTGTGATTGACGGTAAACGTCGCCTTGGCAATGGTCATTTATTACCAATGGGACCGTTACGAGAAGGGGCTTGGCGTTTAAAAACGGCTGATTTTGTAATCTGTAATGGTGGTAACGGCTTGGCTGGCGAGCTGAATATGTTATTAGTTGCTGCGCCATTACGTAAAGTAGCAAATAATGAATTAGTGACATCGGGTAAATCTAAATCGATGGTTGCAATTGCCGGCATTGGTAATCCTCAGCGTTTTTATACTACATTAGATAAACACGATTATGTGATTGAAGAATATCTTTCATTTCCTGACCATCACGCTTTTACTGCCGCTGAAATTGAACAATTTGCAGCAGGCCGAACCGTTATTATGACTGAGAAAGATGCTGTAAAGTGTCAATCTTTTGCTCAAGATAATTGGTATTATTTACCGGTAAACGCAAGTTTAGATAGCGATTTTTTACCGCAGTTATTATTAAAATTAAAGGAATTAACCCATGACTCTGGATCATAACTTACTTGAAATTATTGCTTGTCCTGTTTGTAAAGGAAAACTGCATTATGATAAAAGCAACAACGAACTTATTTGTAATGTAGATCGTCTTGCTTATCCAATTACGGAAGGTATTCCAGTACTACTTGAGGTTAAAGCACGTCAGTTAAGCAGTGAAGAGTTAGATAAATGAGTTTTATTGTCATTATCCCATCACGCTATCAATCTAGCCGCTTGCCCGGTAAGCCGCTCGTTGATATTTGCGGTAAAACAATGATTCAACGAGTTGCCGAACAAGCTATGCAAAGTGGTGCTTCACGTGTTGTTGTTGCTACAGATGATATTCGTATTGAACAGGCTGTTACTGCTTTAGGTTATGAAGTTTGTATGACTTCACCCACGCATAACTCTGGTACAGAGCGTTTAGCTGAAGTATGTAGTAAATTAGGTTTTAATGATGATGACATTATTGTTAATGTACAAGGTGACGAACCATTAATTCCACCGCGTATTATTGAGCAAGTAGCGACTAACCTTGGCAAACAAAGCGAAGCGCGTATGGCGACACTATCTGTTGCTATCACCGATGTGGAAGAAGTCTTTAACCCTAATGCGGTGAAAGTTGTCACGGACAAACAAGGTTATGCTTTATATTTTAGCCGTGCACCTATTCCGTATCATCGTGATAACTTTATGCATGCGACAGTGACAAATATTAAGCCTGTGTACCAACGCCATATCGGTATTTATGCATACCGTGCTGGTTTTATTCGTGATTACGTTCAGTGGGCGGAAACAGAATTAGAGCAGATTGAATCGTTAGAGCAATTACGTGTACTTTGGCATGGTGAAAAAATTCATGTTGAAGAAGCGCTTGAAGCACCCGCTGCAGGCGTTGATACACCAGAAGATCTTGTTATTGTACGTAACATTGTAAACGGTTGATGGTTTACGGATAATACAAACTTATTTTAAGTAGATTAAGTCATGTAAACTTCTCTTTCAATAAGTATTTGTCAGTATATAAAGCACTAGCGTGGAAACGTTCGGTGCTTTTTTAGGGCGTAAAAATGATGACTTTATACGGTAAACATTAGGTATTTAAGTTTAGCTTTCATGAATACCTTTTATTAAGATCTGGTATAAATGTATTTTTAAGATGTTTAAGATCTTGATAGGTAATGGAATCTAGCTCGTGATGTAGCTGTAAAAATTGCTCTAATTTTATTAAAGAGTAGGGGGATAAGCTTTTTGGGTGCCCCATTATATTAAAAATACTATCTTGATTTGCTTGTTCTAGATGTTCTTGAAATGCCTTCTCTAGCTGTCCTGCTTTAGAGCCATCAATCATGACTGGCCCGTAAGTTGTTTTCGTTAATCGCTCAATATAATAACTGCGACTTGCGATCATTGCTCGCCCATCGCCGAAGGTACTAAATAAATGGCTGGAGAATCTTTTACGAAATGCGAGCTTCCAAAAAAATAGAGGTGATGTTTTAGTCGCACTGATGGGAAGTTCGGTAAAGTAACCGTCTTGTTGTTGTTTTAAAGGATCATTATCAAAAAACCAATATGCTTGCTTAGGTATGGTATTAAAATCAAATCTGCGAGTTGGATCATCTGAATGTCCTTGAGAAAACACGGTACTGTCTAACCAAATCCCACTCGCTTTTAACGCTAACTTGATTTTCTCAAAGGGTTGTAAACACCAGCCGCCAGCTCGAAAAGCGAATACAGCTTGTCCACTACATGATTCAAGTTCTTGTTTATAGCTTTGTACTATGTCATAGATTTCTTCCGGGTTAAAATCATGCAAGCGATAGCGCTTAGTATTAATTACCCAAGTATTACCATTATAATAGCTATCCTGCCAATGAGGATGAATATGGAGTTGTATATCATGGCCTTGTGATGACAATGATTTTAATTGTGTTTTAATCGTTTGATATTGTTTTTCTAAAACTGGAAAGTCAAAAGATTGCGCTTTTAGTTTAACTAGAAACCCTGCATCAACAAATAAGCTGACTTTACAATTATACTTATTCAATAATTGAAGTAACTGTTGTGTCGGATTAATCATACAGTTTTCAATACTGCCAGTACTATCACCAAAAAAAAGCTCATAATCTAAACTGAGTATTAATTTTACTTGATGTTTTTCCATTAATTCATTCCCATGAAAACAAGTGACTTATTACCTATCAACGCTATACGGGTATAAATTGGTATAGGGTTAGTTGTGTTGCACCTGATTATTACGACGAGTGAATCCAAAGCCTAAAATAGCTAAACCTAAAAGCGCTGCACCAGCAGGCGCAGGGACCACAGTCGGAGGGAATGAACTCCTAGTTCGGATAATACTAGGGGGGGCAGGAGATACTGTTGCAGAGAAGGAATTATTACCTCGTCTGCTACTGTAAGCCCAATTATAGGGCGTTGTTTCATAGCCAGCCTTTGAAAGAAAACCAGCCCCTTCAACGATAGCTACACTACCCACAATCGTATTTATAGTAATAGCAGCAAGGTCAAATTCAAACCCTCCTATATGCCATAAATCAATTGTTGGAACTATGGTGGCTAAATCCGAAAATATGACTGTATCACCTGGCGTCACAGCTGGAATAAAATCACCTGTAACCGCATCGATTTCAAACGTAGAGAACATCAATGACGTTACTGCTGAACCATTGTCGGTAGTCGTTGATAGACCGGTGAAGTCTATTTTACCTTCAAGTAACATTGCAGATGTTGTCGTGCTTACTAATAAAAATAACGCTGTTAGTAGATATATAAACTTTCTCATGGTTATTGCCTTTAAAATATACCTATTCAATATAAAGCATTTTTCACACCAATTTTAATATTATTTAATTTTCAATGTGCTACATATTTACAGTTTGATTACTTGAAATTTGTGTAAATTATTTCGACAGTTATCCCTTACTTACCTCGTCTAAATGTTGTTGAATGTTTTTATCATTAGGCAATAATTTACTGGCTTGTTGGATTAAGGCTTTTCCTCGGTTTTTATCCCCATTATGAAATAATATCCAACCATAAGTATCTAAAATGGCAGCATTATTGGGCTTTAATTTATAGGCTCGCTCAGCAAAAGAAAGAGCCTGTGGAATACCAGCTTCAAAAGAAAGCCAAGCGGTATTGTTTAAACTGATTATCTCATTTGGTGCTTTTTGTAATATGGAATTATAGATGGCAATCGCTTGCTTATTTTCACCTTGTTCCTGCAAGTAAATAGCCTTATAACGAGTCGGTATCAGGCTATCAGGAAACTCATTTTGCCATTCATCAAGAAACGTGAACGCTTTTTCTGAACTATTAGTTTTTAATTGTAAATATAATTGCTCAGCGACGCTTCTATCTTTTACTTTATTCCAGTATGAATGTAATAGCTTAATTGCTTTATTTTTTTCTCCTTTGGCATCCAATATCTGTGAATTGAGTAGTGTAGCTAATGAATTATTAGGTAATAATTGGTTTATTTGTTCAGCTAGGCTTTGGGCTTCGTTATATTGACCTGAAGCAATCTCTATATGAGTTAATAAACTGAGGAGGTGGACATTATTTACATAATGTTTAGTTGTAGAAGTAACTATTTCTCTCGCTTTTAGATAATCTTTTTCTATGAAAGCGGTACGTCCTTTCAATAGAGCAACTTGTACCGTTAATTCATCATGGTTTACTTGGTATTTTTTAGGCAACTCATTGTTTGCTTCTTTTGCATAATTATCAGCTAAATCAAGCCTATTTTGTTGTAGGCTTAAATGGGCTAAGGTTAGTGCTAATACACTAGCATTATAATTTTCGGGAAGGTAGTCAGCTGTCTTTAAGGGATCTTTTTTTAATTTCATTAAGCTCAGTATCGCTCCTTTATAGGCTGTGATTTCAGTAGGGTAAAACTTAATAATGTCGTTATAGCTATTTAAAGATAGCTGCCAGTTTTTATTTATATTATTGATTTTAGCCAAGGTATAAAGTGCTTGGATATTATCTTTCTCTGATACCAAAATATTTTCTATTATTGGCATTGCCTTATGTAATCGCTGTTGATACATGTAGTAACTCGCGATAATTAATTGTGTATTCGTATTTTTACTATATGTTTTCTCTAAACTTGCCACATAGTTATCTACTTCCGTTGTTTTATTAAGTGTAAGTAGTTGTCGAATGTACAATGTTTGTAATTTTGGGCTTTCTGGATTAAAAGTTAAACTTGAAGATAGGGTTTGTAATGCCATCTTTGGCTGTGGTTCTGGTAAGTTGCTGTAATAAAGGAATGCAAGTAATGCAACACGCTCAGACTTAGGGCTTAATGACATTGCTTTATCAAGACCTTCTTTGGCTTTGCTGAACTCTTTTTGCTGGATTGCAGCACTTATATAAAGAATCCATGTGTCAGTATCTCTATTTGTTTCGGGTATATACTTAAGTAGATCTAATACATTGTCATATTTATTTTGTTGTAATAGGGTTTTAACATAAAGTTCTGTGAGTTTTTTTGGAGATACTTCTGGGTCAACAACATCTATGAGATACTTTTCGGCGTTTTCTGGGTTACCTTCATTGTAAAGTATTAATCCTAATAAGGCGGCTGATTTTTTATGCCCAGGAGAACCATCTAAAATTTCCAATAATATTTCTTTAGCTGCTGAAAAATCTTCATTTTTAAATAAGTTAAGTGCCTGAGTATATTGTAGTGACAATGATTCTGACATTGGGAATTCATCAGATAAAATACGTGTATATATTTTTGCTTCAGATAGTCGACCTTGTTGTGTTAATACGTGTGCTAAGCTCTGAAATATTTTAATTCGTTGTACTGTAAATATATCAGCATTTGGAAGGCTAGCTAGTGTTTGTGATAGTGCTTCTTCGGCATTAGTAAGCTCATCCATATTGATATAAATTAGACTTTTTAAGAAGAGAGCTTCTGTGTTTTTAGGGGCGATTTCGATGATACTATCAATTATATTGATTGCATTAATTTCGTTGTCTGAGGCAACTTCAATTTTGGCTAAGCCAAGCATGCTCTCAACTTTGTAATCCGGATCTTCTAATAATTGGTTAAACGTTGTTTTGGCTTTTTCTAACTCATCGGTATGCAGTAGTTGCTGTGCAACGGATAGCTGTAAACGCTGTGCTTGTGTCGATAGTAATTGTTGTCGTTGTTCAATAAGTTGTTGTGCTGAAATTAATTTGTTTGACATTTGGTAGGCATCCAGTAGTGCAAAATAGTACTCGACATTTTTACTGCCAGTAAAAGCTTCAAGCACTTTAATACTATCTTTGGGATGCCCTGATTGTAGGTGTATTGACGCTAAAATAAGATAACTCTCAAGTCGGTTAGGATCGGCATTGATCCCTTCAGTTGCGGCATTAAAAGCGGATTTAAATTGATGCCCGTCGAGGAATACTTTACTCTGTTGAATATATATATTTGGATCAGTGTTGTTCTGTAAATCAGCTGATTCATTGCAGCCTGCGACTAGAATTACACCTGATAGTAATAATGCTGTGAAGAGGTTTTTTATTTGAATATTAAGTTCAATTAATTTCATATGTGTCTTCCTAGTCTAACTTTTTTAAGGTTTATGTGTTTGACTGATTTTTAGTTTGTGATTAAATTAGGTTTGTTTTTAAGCTTGCATCCAAATTATGTTTTTTCATTAAATCGTATAATGTAGGTCTAGTGACACCAAGCAGTTTTGCAGCTGCAGAGATATTATTCCCCGTTGCACTTAGTGTTGTTTTAAGCGCATCTTTTTCCGCACTTTCTCTAATAACTTTTAGATTTAGATGGATGTTTTCAGCTGACTTTAGACCGAGATCTTCTGCGCTAATGTATTTATCTTCACACATGATTGCGGCCCGAGTTACTTTATTGCTAAGCTCTCGAATATTGCCAGGCCATGAATATTCCTCGATAGCATTGATGGCGTCTTCACTAAGACCGACTATGTTTAAATGTTCTTTTTGAGCATATTTTTTTAACAAATAACGAGCGAGTAAAGTTTTGTCTGAGCTTCTATCTCTTAATGGCGGAATTTCTATCTGTATTTCTGCAATTCGATAATAGAGGTCTTCCCGGAATGCGGCGTTAGCCATCATATCTTCTAGATTTCTATTGGTTGCACAGACAATTCTGGTATCTAGGTGAATTAACTTCCGACCTCCAATTCGTTCTATTACTTTCTCTTGCAGAAAGCGTAGTAGTTTAGCTTGTAATTGCAGGGGCATTTCCCCAATTTCATCAAGAAATACTGTTCCACCATTCGCAAGCTCAAACTTTCCGGGGGTACTTTTTACAGCGCCGGTAAACGCACCTTTCTCATATCCGAATAATTCACTCTCAAACAAATTCTCGGGTAGGGCTGCGCAATTTATTGCCACAAAAGGATACTCATTACGAGTACTGAGAGTATGTAATGCTTTAGCTAATACTTCTTTACCTGTTCCACTTTCACCAAGGAGTAAGCAAGCCGCATTGGTCGGCGCTACTTTTTCGATTAATTTACAAAGTTTTAGCATTTTATCATCGGTAGTGATTAATCCTTCCAGGTTGCTACTTTTAGATAAGTTAAAGGCTCTATTTTTGCTTTCAAGTTGATGCATATGAAAGGCACGTTGAACGATAAGTTCCAGTGTTTCAGGGTTGGCTGGTTTACTATAGAAGTCATAAGCACCTAGGCTGACCGCTTTTAGCGCATGCTCATTACAATCATTACCTGTCATCACTATTAATTTCATGTGGGGATGTATACGCAGGGATTGTTGTAGTAATTCGAAACCCTGTATTACACCATCTGGTTCGGGTGGTAAGCCAAGATCTTGCACCATAACTTGTGGTTCATGTAAACGTATAGCTGTAATAGCATCATTGACATTCGCAGCTACCACTACATTATAATTAGAAAAATGCCATTTAAGTTGAGTTTGAAGTCCAATGTCATCTTCAACAATGAGTAATGTTTGAGTGATGTTTTTTTGCAAAATATACTCCCTAATATAAGAATATTTAGTATCTGAAAGCTATTCTCGTTGCATAGTTTTTCTCTTCATAACCAGCAGAGTTCTGCATGCTATTTTGTTTTTCAAAAGACACAGTAAATTGGATATATATTGAGGAATTTAAATTATAACGGCTGCCAATTTTTGCTTCTACGAATTTTTTTGTGTCGCTAGTTGAAAGCTCTGCGTTATAATAGTTGAGGAATAAGTTAGCACTTAATTTGTGTGTAAATGACCAGGATAGCTTTACGTAAGCGCCATATCTATCTTGATCGCCAATATCAGATCCGTCAATGGATGTGATCGCATCATCATTGTCATAATATAAGCGGATTGTACTGAGTAATCGTTCATCTAATGACGTGTACTGTTGTTGCAATGAAATATTAGTTCTATAAAACAATTGATTTTTTGAAAAGTCTAACTCGTCATCTGTGCCAACTTGGGCTGAAGTATTGGTTAATACTTGAGATGCATTAAAGATAAATAAATGCCGATGACGTCTTGCATCAATAGTGAACCCATAATGGTATCCATCATATTTTTCGCTGGAAGTATCAACCCAGTTTCCTCCTGCGTTAAAGGCGTAATTTCCCAGTAAGTATTGACGTGTTAAGCTGACATCTAAGTTGTGCTCATCGTAGGTGTAATCAAAATCATCAAACTTATTTTGGCTACGAAAATAACTGAGTTGAATTTGTGATATGTCATCGAATGCATATTGCAAACTGACTTGGCCTTCGTTCGTACTGTTATCATTAATTTTCTCTTTTTTAAACCAAGTTTGTGTATGTGTAGCACCTAATATAAAGATGACTCGGGGTGAATAAGGTATTAGCCATTGTAAACCAGCTGTTAGAAGATCCCTTTCATCTTGATTGCTATCAAGTCCTGTTTTAGTTTGATCTATAAGGTAACGCTGACGTGTATGCTCAAGATTAAACAGCAGATTTTTACTGAAAACGTCTTGTGAAATTGCAGAGTTACCGACCCAATAACTATTACTTTGTAATTCTGCTTCACTTGTCTCTGAGTGTTCAGCATAGTAGTTAAGAGTAATGCGGTTGTTGGCTTTACTTTGCTTATAGCCGAGTTCTATTCCTGCAGTCGTCGTCGTCCCATCCTTCTTGCGATTAGGTAATTTATAGATGTTATCGCTGTGTTCATACTCCGCGCCTACCTCTATAAATTTATTTCGGGCGTCGGCTTCAGATGCAATAGCGCTACCCCCGTAGAAGATGCTAAACGAGGATAGAGTTATATATATTCGAATAGTATTGTTACTCATATTCATAGATATATTACTCATTGTTAAGAATAACACCCGCTAATTTATCACTGTTAATCAGATCAATTCCGGTCTGCACTTCTGATGCTGTAGTATGACCGTAGCGAATGACTAAAATAGCTATATCGCAAATTGACGCTAAAATTTGGCTTTCTACATAAAGGCTAATAGGTGGAGTGTCTAAAATAATAAAACGATCTGGATAACGTTTTTTTACTGTATCGATAAACAATTTCATTTTTTCAGATGAAAAATTTTCAGCTGCATATTCAGTTCGAATACCGCTAGGTATAATCCTGACTCGACGAATACCTGAAGGGTAGATAATATCTTCGATTTCTTGGGTGTTTTGCTCAAGGTAGTTAGATAATCCGAGTGGATCTTCATCCTTCACATAGTTATGTAAATGAGGGTTGTAGCTATTACAGTCTATTATCAGCGCTGTTTTACTGTGGTCCAGTGCAATACTTGCAGCCAAGTTAACTGCAACATGACTCGTTCCAGCCCCCTCTGCGATGCTAGAAACCATACAAACAAAATTTTTGTTATTGGCTGCTTTTAATAGTTTAGTGCGTAATTCGCGATAATAATTAAGAGATTTATCATTTTTACAGCCGGGATAAATTATTTTTAGCTCATCTAGTTCTTCTGAAGTGAATAGACAAGCATCATTCATATTTTTAATTTTTTTACAGTTATCGCTATCCATACTATTCGAATTCAATTGGCCACTACTAATATTTTGTGCTTTTAAATTTAAAGGGTTCTGTGTCATTTTATTAATTCCATTAATTGAAAATACAATGGTGTAATTAATGTTGGTATAGATACGTCATATTTTTGCGTAAGTGCAGTTGCTATATAGATCGTTAATGCGCATAAGAAGTAAAACGTGCACAAAATATTGTTTATTTTTTGTTTTTTTCTTTCAGAGCGACTAAAAGTGTGATCAATACTGATTAGAAGTTGTGTATTAGTGAGTGATGACAGTTGAGATGCAAAGCGAATCTTATTATCGAGTACGACTTTTACTGCAAATAGACAGATGACCGATAATAATCCAAGGATGGGGCCTGCAATAACGAAGTGTATAAAGCGAAGTCCAGATGGGATCATGGGGTAAGTTGCTGGCTCTTGTATTTTGTAGTTAACACCTTGTCCTTCAATATCTAGCACCATGGAAATGCGCGCTTTTTCTTTATTTGCAAGCATGTCTTCATATAGAGTTCGAACTACATTGTAATCCCGAGTCAATTCAGACAACTCTGCTTGGTTATTTGCAATTCGCTTACGTCGTTCATAGGCATCTTCAATTAACTTATAAAAGGCTTTAAGTCTGTTTTCTATTGTGCTGTTTAAAATAGTGGCTTCTGCTAAATTTATTTTTAGCTCTTGATATAATGGGTTGAGAGTACTTGATATATCACTTTTCTCTTTTTTTCCAGAGTTCAAATCTTGAATAACTTTATTTAGATTACTAATTTGGTATCTAACGTCAGATACTTCAGGGTAATCGTCTTTATACTCGAGTAGTAGGTTTTCAAGGCGAAGTTGTAATGCCCTAAGTTGATTTTGGTAAATGGATACTTCATAATCATTCGATGAGAATTTTTTTTGAGAACTTAATTGTTTTTTAAGTAAATGAATACGATTTAAGTTTTCTAATTTTTCTATTTTCATATCTTCAATATCACTACGTAACACTGAAATTCTAGATTCGACGCCTGTTTCTGTGCCATCTAAATGTGATGATTTAAATCTCTTTAATTTATTCTCAGCTAACACTAATTGATTCTTATAACTCGTCACTTGTTGTTTTATAAAGTTATATGCGCTTCGACTTTCATCTCTTTTAGTATTCGCACTATCTTCAATGAAGAGTCTAACTATTTCATTAAGTAATCTATAGGTTTTCTCAGGGCTATCATCTTGATACACTATTTTAATGTAATTACCTGATAACCCTTTGACCTCTAGTTTTTCTCGTATACTGGCAAGCTCTTGCTCACGGTCTGCCGCTGTTGTGAAAGTATCTTTGCCATAAATATTATTAATAACTTTATTTAACTGTCTAGGGGAGTACATAACATCTCGAATTTGTGCTGTTCTACTTTGTTTTACATTTGTTACTGAAGTTTGCTTTCCTAGTAAGGGTTTGATTATATTTTGAGTATCAGCAAAAATAGTTACTTCACTATTAAATACAGAAGGTTTATAGATTCCTATACTTAAAATGGCAAAGCTGATTAACGTTATAAGCAGTATCGATTTGAATTTTTTTAAACAGATTCTCTGCCATATAATGGGTATATATTTTAATATTTCATTTTGTTCCATGTTTAAAATACCTCATTAAATTCACGTTAAAATAAACTTTCAGGGACAATCAGAATATCTGATGGACGTAATTCATAATTCGTAGATATATCCCCTTGTTTAATAATGTGATCAAGTTCTACAGAGTAACGTTTAACACCATCGTCTGTTTTTCGGTATAAAATAGCACCGTCACCGTCGGCAAAAGGGGTTAGACTTCCTGCTTGTAATAGTAAATCGAGTACGGTCATCCCTTGTCTGTGAGGCGTCGATTGAGGGGCGTTAACTGCGCCAGTGATACGAACTCGAGTTAAAAATTCGGCACTGATCGGTGATGTAACTATTACCGTCACCTCTGGGTCTCGAATAAACTTCTTTAAGCGTTCGTTAAGTTGCGCAGCTAATGTCTCTGCAGGAAGACCTACGGCGCTAATATCACCAACAAGTGGGACGGATATTTTTCCATCAGGACGAACGAGCATATTTAGTGATAAGTCCTGATTTTTCCAAACGTTAATATATAATTGATCCCCTGCACCTATTTTGTATTCAGGAATACTGACATTCTGTTCAGGTTCGCTCGTTTCGAGTGAACCTGATGTAGAGCAACTTGTTAATATAAATATTGTTAATACAATGGATAAAATGTTTGGCATATAGTCCTCTTTTAGTTGAGCTAAAGCGTGCCAGTTTTTATGTAATGATCATGAATGTGCAATATCTTATTTATTTCTATTGTTATTCAAGGGTAAAAAAATTAAGAATGTGGTGCCTTTTCCTATGATGCTATCAACAAAAATTTCTCCTTGTAATGAATGTATAAGCTCCCTTATTTGGTATGCACCAATACCCATTCCTTTATCTTGTTTCGTACTTGAAAAAGGTTTAAATAATTGTTCCTTAATAAATACTTTGTCCATACCACATCCGCTATCTTTTATTTCGAACCAAAGTTCTTCATTTTTCGTCGCTAGTTTTATTGCTATGGTTCCACTATTTTCTGTTGCATCTTGCGCATTTCTAATTAAATGATAGAGCACCATTTGTAATTTATCTTTATCTGCCATTACAAATGCATCTTTACCTTGTATGGATACTGTTGGAGTCGGAAAGTTAGATATATTCATTTCTATCGCATTTTTAAGAAGTTTATTTATATTGACGAGCTTAATATCACCGTGTGGATTTCCTTTTAGCTTGACTAATAATTGGTCCATTTTTTCTACTGAGTTAGTAATCGTTAATATGACATCATGAATGAAATCAGGGTGGTGCATAAATTTCTCGGCGTTATTAACGATCAAACTTTGTTGTGAAATAAGATTTTTTATATCGTGAATAGCAAAGGCTGTGATTTTATTAAATAGATCAAATTGCTTATTTTGAATTAGTTTTTCAGACGTTTGATGGCTAATAATATAACTACCGATCTGGCGTCCCGTTAGTTTTAATATATCTAAGTCTTCCCAAGTTAATGGTGCATTAATTGTGTTCTCACACAGTACGGTAAAGCCAATTAATTCTTGATTTGCATTTAATGGAACGATAACCCAAGGGCCTTTAGCGTTGAGATACCACAGAGGTAAAAGTTTATTTTTTTCTTTATCATAAATATTGGTATTTCTATGAGCTTTAAATACCCACTCATTTTCATCCATTAATTGTATAAAGTGGCTGTTGTTTGCTTCAATTGCACCAGAGGAGGGTAATTCGAAATTTTTTAAGGCAACTGGGGAGTAAAATTGCTGGCCTTTTAACCAAATTCCTCCGCTGTTACATTTAAATAAAGTGGTCATGGCTGAAAGTGCTATTTCGTAACCGTTGTTATCTTCTCGTTTTTTTGACAGCAACGAATCTAACTCAATCCATTGTTTTTGATAGTCATATTTATTAACAAAGAAATGCTTACTAATCCACACACTAATAAGTAGACGAAATTTTTCGACACACGATAAGGCAGCTATGGCAAATATTGACATTACATACAGAAGGATTTTAGAGACTTGAGCCCATTCAGCATTAAATATATTAACCACAAGCCCCAATGTAGCCATGCATATAAGGAATATTCCTCCCAATATGAAACTGGCATTAAACATGATGATCGAACGAGATAATTTAAATTTACTATCTTGTAACTGCTGAAATGGGTATATGATAATTGACAGTGCGAATATTAGAGATGTTGTTGTGCTAATCATGCCCCTTGTATACCAAAGGCTATAATTCTTGCTGGTAAATAATAACAAGTTAGAAAAAACGAGTATGTCATAAGAAAGTAGAGTAATCGCAACAAGTGCCACTAATTTACTCACTCTATTTGAATGCGTATGTCTGAGGATTTGTTCTGCGGTAACGACTGCCATCAAACACAATATTATTTTTATATACAGCCATGATTTTGGATGAAAAAATGGATTCAACGGTTTGTTTAAACCAAATAGATAAGTGGCACTCGCGGTAATAATGATGAGGTACATAAAGGTTGAGTAATGTGCTGGAAGGCGTGTCTTTTGTGAATACATTAATAGGTAAATAAGCACCAAGAATAAACCAATGTAACGCATTATTTCGAGCAGTTGAAATTGGTAACTAGATGCTAGATTAGTGAATGGCGTTTGACTTAAAGTGATATGCCAAACAGCTGAAAAAAAAGAGAAAATACAAAAGCTAAGCTTTATTTTTACGTTTTTTATTTTAATCAGCGCAGTTAAAGCAAGTGCGAGTTCAACGCAAGCTACTAGAAAATCAAATGTAGTTAATTGGGATAAATAACCCATCATGGATCTTTCGCAACCTTTATCTGCTGTAATGCCTGAATATCGAAGTTGGATGGAGCTTTAACTTATAGGATCCCGCGAGTATCAATAACAACTTGTTTTGAAAACAGGGCTTTATCTGCCGCTTTAAATTCTTGATGGTCTACAAGTATAACGACTACATTAGCAACCGCTAAGGCGGTTTCTAAGCTTGTTAACTCAATGTCTGAATGTGATAAATGTGGGGGTAATGACCTTATGTTTGGCTCGACAGTAAGTAATAGACCTACTCTTTTATTGGCAAGGAATTCAACTATCTGCAAGGCTGGACTACCTCGAAGATCATCAATGTCAGCTTTAAATGCAAGTCCTAAACAGGCAATTATAGGACGTTTAAATTCATCTGCAGCACGTATTATTTGATCAACAACATAGTGGGGTTTGTGATCGTTTATCAAGCGTGCTTGCTTTATTAATTGTGCTTCTTTGGGGCAACTGTCAATAATAAACCAAGGGTCGACGGCAATGCAGTGTCCGCCAACGCCTGGGCCTGGATTTAAAATATTAACACGAGGGTGGCGGTTGGATAGTTTGATTAGCTCCCAGACATTTATTTTTAATTTGTCACAAATAATAGAGAGCTCATTAGCAAATGCAATATTCATATCACGAAATGAGTTTTCAGTTAGCTTCGCCATTTCAGCTGTTCTAGGGTTTGTCACGATGCATTCACCGCGAACGAAAGTGCGGTAAAGTTCAACGGCTTTAGCACTACAAACGTTGCTCATACCACCTATTACGCGATCATTGGAGATAAGTTCTTGCAAAACATGTCCTGGTAATACTCGTTCTGGGCAATATGCGATATTGATGTCTGCTGCATTCCCCTCATCTTGAGGAAAAGAAAGATCGGGACGAGCTCTCGCTAACCAAGCCGCTAACTTTTCAATCGTTCCCACGGGAGATGTTGATTCTAGGATGACCAAGTTACCTTTTTCAAGAACGGGGGCGATTGTTTTAGTTGTTGATTCAATATAACTAATATCGGGTTGATGGCTATCATCATCACTATGGATAAAAGGAGTTGGCACGGCTACTATAAATACGTCTGCTGGTTCAGCTTTTGTCACTGCTCGTAAATTACCACTAGAAACCACACTGCGAACGAGAATGTCTAGGTTAGGTTCGACGATATGTATTTTTCCTGCGTTAATAGTTTCGACAGTATCTTGGTCAACTTCGACCCCAATAACAGTCAAGCCACGAGAAGCAATAATTGCTGCAGTAGGAAGCCCTATGTAACCTAACCCAATTACTGATACTTTATCGAGTGCCATAATTTATTGCCTTTAAACTGTTATTGAAGATTATTAATACATTGAGGTCGTTATTGCTATTCACCATTATTCCTTATACCTAAACAGAGCGAATAATACGTGTATTATGGGGTTTCGAAATAGTGCTTTATTTTAGCTATTATTTTCTGACACGCTTGCCCATCTCCATAGGGGTTATGTGAACGACTCATTTGATTATAGTGAACCTCATCTTGTAATAAGCGCTCTATTGCATTCACAATCTTGTTTTTATCAGTACCAACAAGTAAAACGGTTCCTTCACTGACTGCTTCAGGACGTTCCGTCACATCACGCATGACTAAAACTGGCTTACCTAAGCTTGGTCCTTCTTCTTGGATACCGCCAGAATCAGTTAAAATTAAGTATGCTTTGTTCATTAAGTATATGAAAGGAAGGTAGTCTTGTGGCTCGATTAAAAAAACATTGTCGAGGCCTGATAATATTCGATTTACGGGTTCTAGGACGTTTGGATTTAGATGCACAGGATAAACGATTTGAATTTCAGGGTGCTTACTTGCAATTTCAGATAACGCTTCACAAATTCGTTCAAATCCACAGCCAAAGCTTTCTCTGCGATGCCCTGTAACTAAAATAAGTTTTTTATCGTTACTTAATTGTGAGAATCTGTCTGCGAGAGTGTTGGATAATTGATAGTCATTCTTGAGTTTATTCGTTATTTCTATCAATGCGTCGATTACTGTGTTGCCGGTTACTTCAATGTCATTAGGATGTACACCCTCATTAAGTAAATTCATTTTTGAGCTTACAGTCGGTGGAAAATGAAGCTTTGTAATTGCGCCTGTTAGCTTTCTATTTCCTTCCTCTGGCCAAGGGGAACTTAGGTTTCGAGTACGTAAACCTGCTTCAACATGTCCAATTGGAATCTGTTGATAAAAGGCTGCCAAGCTTGCAGAGACAGTGGTGGATGTATCCCCATGAACTAAAACTAATTGGGGTTGAAACTCTTTAAGAATGGGCTCTAAACCTAATAGTATATTCGTCGTAACTTCGGACAATACTTGCCCAGGTTTCATTATATTTAGATCGTAGTCAGGTATAATAGAAAATAAATCAAGAACTTGATCTAGCATTTCTCTGTGTTGTGCTGTGACGCAGACTTTAGCATCAATACCTTGTTGATCATTCAGCGCATTAACAAGAGGGGCCATTTTAATTGCTTCTGGCCGAGTACCAAAGATGGTTAATATTTTTATAGGCATGATAATTTCAACATTCTGTATGAATTGTAATACCTAATACTAAAAGTATTAGGTCTGTTATCTTGTAGTACGTATATAAATTAACCTTATAAAGAATGAGTTTCATAAAATCGCTTGCTACTTTCAAAACTCTCCACGTAAATGAGGCTGAGAGTTTGAGCTGTCCGATTGATAATTGCCGTTGGAAGTATTAGTATTTGGTGCATATTGCCAGTGAGTATTTTCAATGAAGTATAGACAACGATTATCAGTTGTTTACAGAAAATGTGATTTTTTAAATTTGAAATAATTATTCTAGTTATATAATCAAATTTTTGAGCATTTATAGGAAATTATGCATATAGACTTATTTGAAGCGGAGTGAGAGGTATGAGTGCTTAATATCATGAAATAATAGTGACAAAAACCGTAAATCGTAAGCCTGAGCCTAGTCAGTAAACTAATGTTAGATAATCGCGATTACATTAGTTTTACTGAATTTGCACGAGAAATTATTTAATATGAATATATTGATAACTTCTACAAAATATCCACAGTGTCGCTGCATTTACTTTCAGAACCCGCGGTACTATAAGCTGATATACAAAAAAAGTAACTGTTGTTTGAGTCTAAATTTTTGATGTCGTATGAGGTTTCTGAGGGGGTGTTGACTATTATCGATACGTCGAGGTTAGTTATAGATTGACCATAATATATTTTATACCCTGCCAAGTTCGTCAGTGTTGAGCCATTTTCGTTTTCAGTCGGTGCTGTCCAGTTGAGTTGGGCTGTATATTTCCCATTTTCTGGTAATACAGTTACAGACACTGCATCTTTATATTCCTGATCTTGATTGTCAGTGACTGTTACTTCGAATTCTAAAAAGTCATTTACAAGTGGCGTAAATGCGATATATGAACTTTTATTGTCTGGTAACGATATTGTATTTCCGGATGTTTGTATCCATAGGTAAGAGATCGTATTCGAGTCCAAATTTTTGATTGTAGGGCTGAGGTGAACGGACTCACCGATCTCGACAGTTAAGTCAGGGCCTAAATCAACACTTGGGCTCGTGCCATTGTTTGATGCTGAATCTTGATTACAAGCTGTTAAAAATGATAAACATAAGCAATAAAAGACGAGTAGACGAGGGTGCTTAATGGAAACGCTCCATTGTTTTAAATCATTCATTTTCAACTCCATATTTATTTGTAATCTCAGATATTAAGATGTGCAGTCTAGTTCATAATCCTTAGAAGTCAAACGTGATAAACAAGGCGAACAATTTATTGTCCGCCTGTGCGTTTGGCAGTGTAAATGGCTGAAATCATTTGTTTTAATTTTTATGTTTAGCTTTTTATATGTTTTATTTTATACCCGGAACTTTCTATTGATTTGATTTTTAAGCTATTATTTTTTATAAAAAGGTTAAATAATTTATAGGGCATGATGAGGTGGTTTATATGGTAAACGGAGAAGATAAATCTATCGAGATTAGAGTCATAAAAGAGTGGAGTGAATTTGAGGCTTTGAAACCGGATTGGCAAAACCTTCTCGAACAGTCTGATGCGAATCATATTTTCCTGAATTGGGAGTGGATAGATTGTTGGCGGAAAAGTCAAAGTACGGTGATTAATCCACTCATCATCGTGATTCAAAATAGTCAACAGATCCTCGCCATTGCCCCTTTCTACATACAAGAATACCGATTAGCTAATTTAATAACTTATCAATCTTTACGCTTTGTTGGCGATCAGAACTCTGGATCAGAATATTCAAATTTTATTGTTAAAGCAGAGAGGTGCCTCGAGCTTAAAAGCATGCTTTGGGCGTATTTGCTTAGCCCTGATATTAAACTATATTGGGATTTCATTTGGTTTACTAATGTTGCATCTTGGACTGCTGGAGGTACAACATTATTAGAGTCATTAGCAACAGTAAAACCCCTCAATTGTAATTGCCGTAGTGTCGAGTTTGCTCAGGTGGCGTTACGAGATTTAACAACAGAAATACTACCTAGTCTATCTAAGAATTTACGTATGAGTATACGTAAAACTCATCGTCGCTTAGACAATATTGGACCTTGGCAGGTTGAAATTAGCCATAAACGTGATGATATTGGAAAGCATCTTGAGAAACTGTTTACATTACACAATAAACACTGGCAATATTTAGGTTTAGGTTCTTTTCAGCGGCGTCCTGAGTTAGTTGATTTTTACCGTGACTTTGTGCCTTTGGCATTACAAAAAGGTTGGCTAAGATTACTCAGACTTGAGAGTGAAGGTGAAATACAGGCTATGCAACTTGGGTACGTGTATAACAACCAATTTTTATCCATTCAAGAAGGTTATAATCCTGATTACTTATCAGGAATCGGACAGGTTTTACGTTATTTCTCATACAGAAGGTGTAAAGAAGAAGGTGTATGTTGTTATGATTTTCTTGGTGTTTACACAGACCATAAAAGACGTTGGCTTGCAGAAAAAAAACACGGGGAAAACCTTTTCATTTGGCATAGACAAATGAAGAACCTGCCTTTTGAGGCTAAACAGATTTGGCCAACAGGGCGCTATTTAAAGCCAATATAATATCTTATTAAATCCAAGTGATGACTGTGGTGAATAGTTTGTTTCCACTGATATTACCTTTTGAAATTAAAGTGTTAATCGCAGTGCGGTGATGATAGCTACGACTTATCCAGCCTAAAGATGTATGGTCGGTATCTTCATGCCATTTACCGCTAGCTATTTCATGAGTTAAATTTTCGGGCAGGCAGATACATATTTTACTGCTGTTTAAGTAAAGGGTACAAATGTGACCTTCTATTTTAATATTACTGCAAGCTTCTGATAGATGAAAATATAACGCAATATCATGATTGCCTTGAGACTGTATTTTATCAGTTATTGCTAAACTATTTCTTTGAGTGTTCAAATCTAAGTGACGTTCATGAATAAGTGGCGATGAGAGTCGTTGGTAACCATTATGAAAACCAGCTACCTGTCCTCCTGACTTAGTGGGATTCCAGAGAGTGCACTGCGCTTGTGCATGTTGCTCCCACATAAATGGACCAGTCATGACCGACTGATCTACGCCATCAACTTCGATCGTATTATGTGCTTGCGTTTTCCTAAACTGATTACGCCAACGTGGAAAACTATAATAATCGTATGTACCACTATCAATGAATAGATCGTTGCCGTTTATACGCATCACTAAGCTTAATGCATCGGCATGACCATGAGCAGCGATAGATGTATAACCTAGCTCTGCGCAATCAAATAAAATACTAACTTGATCATTATTAGTGAGACTACCTGCTTGTAATAAAAAGTAGCCTGACTCTTGAAATTGTCTAGAAATTAAATGAGGAACCTCCTGTAAAACGTTGTGCTTACGCTCTATGCGTTGATTGAATAACCAAAATGAAGACTCACAGGGTTTTCGGTAATTGATATGAAATATTTGATTGTCATAAAGGTGGGCTGCCAAATCACAAAGTGCATTTACATCATGGACATGGTTTCCAAGATCAAGCGCATAACCATCGTCTTGATCACCTAGCATGGGATAGTCTTCACCTCCTTGTGCAATTAACGCAATAAATGCCGCCAATTTTTTTAACGTATCTTGGTAGGAGGCAGAAAAATCATCTTTTTGCCAACGTCCAACCTGTGCTGAGAACAAGTAGAGCTGAAATACAAAAAATTGATAGCTGAAGCCGTGCTCTTTTGAGCATCCATCAGCAAAGGTTTGTGCTTGTATTTCAGTTTCTAAAACATTTTTACTTTTATGACGCCAATGATTAGCATTTTTTAACATTGAAAAATAACTACTGGCTATATAGACACCTGCTGCTTCACCAACCAAATGGTTATTCGCAGAAGAGCCTTGTGAAAATTTACTACTAACATCACGGCAATGAAGATAGACACTATTTAATACTCGTGCTTTAAAGTCACCAACAAACAGTCCGGAGTCGAGAATAAGATCAATTGCCCACACCCAATTAATCATTCTTATACCTAATTCAAGGGGGCTTTTCCAATTCATGCCGTAGCCGTAAGGGTTAGCATCTAACCAGCTTGTTAGTTGAGTAACGACACTGTGTGCATATTTTATTTCACCCGTTATTTTATATGCGCGCGCTAATACTACAAATTGATGGTGTCGGTTAGGCTCCCAAACTAATTTGCAATCGCCATTTTTACTCATATCACGATAGTTAACAGACATGATAGCTGAACGACTTGTTTGTTGACCTGTTGCATGATCTTTATGCCAGTTGATAGGGGTTTCTAGATGATGTTCTTGTAAATCAAAATAACTGAGCTTATGTTGTATGATTTTATCCGCTTTGTTAAGTAGCGATACCTGCCACTCAGGACTAAAGGCTGATATATCACCTATAAATACGTTAAATGGAGGTTGAAATGGTGCATTTTCTTGATAGTTGTCATGAAACTTCGCTTGCGATACGAGGTTCATACTTACTCGTAGGTGTTCAAAAAGTGCTGAGGATAATGACGTTACACGCCAAGTAATTTCCTTTATCGACATCGTTTTAATTCGTTTTATATACCAAGATAGTGCTTGCATAGGTTATTCTTATATTGATTTGTTCATGTTGATAGCGTGTGAGCTAAAGAGTGTGACAAAATTAGTCATGGTTTTTAAGGCGCGCGTCTCATTTTCATTACTGTAATCAATTGCAATAGCAATGAGCGTCGCGCCTGGTTGGCCTTTAATAGCGGCTTGAACCTCATGCCACTTAGCTGTTTTTTTATCGGCTATAAAGTGGCTGTCGACTAAGTACCAATAGGCAATTAATCGAGAACGATGGCTGTCTTTTCTCAGCGTGATTAAATTAACCTGCTTAAGAAAGGGGGAATTTAATAAGGTTGTTTGTTGTTTGACATTGAACCAACGATTTTCATCAAAGAGGGTATTTCCAACAAAAATAATCTCTTCGCCTTGTCTTTGTCGAGCGTAATTTGCCAAGTAAACTTGTAGTAAATCCTTATCTTGTAAAAAATAATTAAACTCTTCGCTAGTCGCACCGTGTGAAACAGGGAACCAGTTTTGACTCGCTGCATTATTTAATGATAAGTGCGCATAGGATGGGATTATAGGCAGGGCGAATTTATAATTAGGATCAAAGCGGGAGGGAAGTATTATTGTCGCAGCCGCAAAAAATAGAGTGATGGTCGATACTGCGAGTAAATACCATGCACTTATTTGTTGTGGTTGCTTTATTACCTCTTTCTGCTTGCCATTTTCAGGGGGCTGCTCACCAAAATAGGTGTTTCCTGCAATGATGACAGGTATGAAGCAAGCTGCAAAAACGAACCAGCCGAATGTTAAATGGTCTTGGACGATATAATGCTGCATCGCGGTTTGGCTTCCAACGATAATGATAGTCGTAATACGGATCCAGTTACTTATGACTGCAACCATTACGGCGAAAGTGAAATAAACGAGCGTTGCTGGTCTAGATAGATTATTAATCTGTGCGACAAAAACAGCGTATAAAGCTGATGCTAAAAAGAAACTGAGTCCAGAGCAAGCACCTTCAACCATAAAAATGCCACTCGGTGTTATTAGCTTGTATCCTTCTCTAATTATTTCAAATCCTAATAGATGAACACTATGAAAGCTTACCCAAGTAGATATATCTCTTAGCGGTAGTTGTAATACATTCCAAATAGGTAGTATTAATAAAATCATCAGTAAAGGCAGTAATAGCCTAGTGACAGATTGAAAACCAAAAAAAGAAAGTAATAGCGCTAATATCACAAGAAACAAGCTGAGCATTTGTAGTTGACCAATACTGGCTAGATTAGCGATCAAGAGTAATAGGCTCGTCGCTATTAGTAGAACCAGACCGAATAGATTACTTTGCGGAGATGAAAAATCCTCTCTTTTTGTCCAAAAAACATATATTGCAAGTGCTAGCCCTAATAGACCATGATTATAAGCGCCAGTGCTCCACCACTCCTCAATGAGATTGACAACGACAACTGAGTTAACCGCTAATACAAATAAAAAATTAAACAGGAAAAATGAGATTAATATTTTCCGATTATAGGCCCTCATAGAATGTCCCTAATATAATCATTTGACTAATACGGTAAGTTATTAATACTAAATATTGCAATGGTATTATCTAAGTTGTTGATAGTAGGTTACAAACTAAAATTTTAACTTTTTTTGTAAGATTCAAATAGTATTTGTAAGCGTAGCGCTGTTGAGTTTAGTTAAGGATATTATTATCCGCATCATTAAAGCATCTGTTTGAATAGTTTGACATTGTAAGAGACTGTTTTTCTATAATTAATTGTATGAAAATAACTGGGCTACGATCATTTAGTCTGATTACTAGCAATGCATAGGCATTGTGACAAAGCTTGCACTATGCTTGTGAGAATGTCATTACATGCAAGCCTAGTTTTTCTGGAATTAAATGATTAACATCGCATTGAAGTTTTATTTGTGATTAAGGTGGTTATTAATGCTGTCATTTAAGGACTTAGGGGGTTATTCCTCTCTTTCTAAATTTGAGGTTTCACAAGAATATGTCAATATATTTGGTATTAAAGTTCACGCCTTAACGTCAGTGCAGGCCTTAGATAATATTGACCGAGCTATCAAAAATAGGCAATCACTACACATTGGGATGTTAAACGCGGCTAAAATTGTGAATATGAAACGCAACCCTGCGTTAGATAAGGACGTCCGCTCTTCGAATATGATCCTTGCTGATGGCTACTCTGTTGTTAAAGCAAGTAAAATACTGAGAAAAACTTTACCTGAACGTGTTGCTGGTATTGACCTGATGCATGGGATTTTAGCGCTAGGCGATAAAAAAGGTTATCGGATATTCTGTTTAGGCGCAACGCCTGAAATTGTGACTAAAACGGTTACTGAAATCGAAAGCCAGTACCCTGGTGTGATAATTGCTGGTTCTCAACATGGTTACTTTACTGACAGCGAAGAAGCAACCGTTGCGCAGAAAATTGCAGATTCCAATGCGGATATTTTATTTGTTGCTATCACCTCACCGAAAAAAGAACAATTTATGGCGCGCTGGAATAAAACCATGTGCGTACCTGTTGTGCATGGCGTTGGCGGTTCGTTTGATGTACTGGTCGGCAAAGTGCAACGAGCTCCACTTATTTGGCAAAGGTATGGCATGGAATGGCTGTACCGAGTGAAGCAAGAGCCTGCGCGCTTGTGGAAGCGTTATTTGGTCACCAATACCTTGTTTCTCGCAATGTTAGCCAAAGAAATATTTTATCCAAGTAAACCCTTTTAATCTAGTCACTTATTTTACTGATAAAACATGATAAAAAATAAAAAACAACAGCTTATCTATTTAGTCGTAACCAGTCACTCGGAATCGACGGTGACAGTCATGTTATTAGTCGCGAACCCTGACGCAAGTCCGTATTCATTGAAATTACAGCAACGTAATGAGGATTGTGTGAGTGAATCTGATCTTGTACATTTTTACGACACACCAAGTGGATATCATTATTCACTTGGTTACGTGAAATAGTATTAATGGTGACCGAGTCACGATCTAATAAAGAAGAAGATCTAACTGGGCAAGATCGTTTTGCATGGAATTTAATTGTAAGTTGGAGTAGCCAGCTTGTTCTTGTTTTATCTGGTTTTATTATGCCTAGACTCGTGGATGATAAAGTTGGGCAAGTCGCATTAGGTGTCTGGGATTTTGGTTGGTCTTTTGTTAGTTACTTAAGTCTAGTAGGGCTAGGTATGGGGGCATGCTTTAATCGCTATATTGCAAAACACCGTTCTGCGGGGGAGTTTGTTTTATTAAATAAGGTGGCAAACTCAGCTGTATTTGTACAAGTTATTTTTTCACTTATTACTGTTCTATGCACGGTTTTGTTCTACGTGTTATTACCCCGTTATTTTAGTGATGCATTAAAAGAGAATACGACAACAGCGCAATGGGTTGTACTATTTTTAGGCTTAAGTGTCGCTGTTCGGATGCTCACTGGTTCTGCAAGTGGACTATTGACGGGGTATCACCGTTGGGATATTCATAACACATTACATGCAGGCGACAGTATATTGTCATTAATATTGATGGTTTCTGCGTTACATTTAACAGGATTAGGTGTCGTGGGGATGGCGTTAGGCTATTTAATTTCGACAACTGTTTTTGAAGTACTTCGTTTTGTTTCTGTGGGAAAAGTATGTAAAGAATTTCATTTTGATTTACGTATGGTTAATTGGTCAACGTGCCTAGAAATGTTGATATTTGGTATAAAAAGTATGCTGTCCAATATTCCCCCCATCATTCTATTACAAACTATTAGCATAATGTTGGTTAGTATTATTGGACCAGCTGCTTTAGCTATTTTTGCAAGATCGATGGCATTAACTAAGCAAATTACAACGTTCATGACTAAATTTACCTTAATGTTAACTCCGACTACGGGGTCCATGCTTGGAACCGGTGATATTAAAGCAATTAAGTCTCTTTTTATTAATACCACGGCACTTAGTTTTGCATTTACGTTGCCGAGTTTAGGTTTTTTATTTATTTATGGGGATGTGATTTTACAATATTGGATGGGCAATGATTATGCGCAATGGCCGTTGATCATGATTTTAGCTGCTGGACAGTTGCTGCCTATGGGGCAGGATACCTCAATCCGAATACTGATGGGGATGAATCGACATGGTGCAATTTCTATCGTTGCTTGCATTGCAGTATTTGTTATGTTTGTTATCGGCCTGTTTTGGGCTGGTCTTGATAACTGGGAACTGACCACTGCTGCTATATTATTTGTTGTACCCATGAATATTGTTTATGGTTTTATTATTCCTATTTATACATGCAGACAATTAAAGCTACCATGGTTAAATTATGTCTATTGTAGTTTTATCAAGCCCGCTATATATACGACCCCATTTTTAGGATTCCTTTGTTGGTCGCGTGAAGCCTTTGATTCGGATGATAACAGCACTGCATTAGTCACTATTTTCTTCGCTGTAATTATCACGATTATTATTTATTTCATATTTTTAGTACCTAAAAATATGCAGCATAAAATTATCTCTCGTTGTAAATTTTAATTATATATTTTGAAATGAAATTACTAATAAGGTTGGTTAAATATGGATGTTAGTTTACGAAAATACCCCTATCCTTATAGAGCCATGCTGTCTATTTGCAGTGATTTAGATGAAACACCGAATAAAGATATCTACTTTGAAACGGCACGATATTTAAATACCAGCGAAGATACCTTACTTGGAAAAGGCGTCGATTTAGAAGTGGGCAATACAATCTATTTTGATATGCCAGATCATAATTTTTCTTATACGAATACGGATGATGACGGACGAAACAAGATACAAATATTAATTGAATCGGGTCATATAGATTGTTTGCATTCGTTTGGCGACTTTGTCGATTCACGAAAACGCATCGAGCAGTGCTGGTCAGAGATACAAAAAACGAAGCGAAAAATTGAGGTGTGGATCGATCATGCGCAAGCACCGACGAATTTAGATAATGGCATTATGAAGGGCCGCGGCGCGATAAAAGATGCGGATGCTTTCCATGTAGATCTTACTGTGCAAACAGGTGCATTACCTTTCATCTGGAAAGGGCGGGTGACGAGTGTCGTCGCGCAAAATGTAAAACGCCGGTATGATAGCCTTTTTAATCGAAACGAAATTGTAAAATCTAGTAAAACCATGCTGTTAGAGTTTACTAAAGCTTGGTTAGCACGCTTAGGGAATAAAAAATATGCGATGCATAAAGCGAATAAAGTATTAAGGAAAACACAATTAGTTGACGGTTCTTCTGTCATTGAGTTTATACGTTGTAATCCTTCTTGGGGTGGAGTATCTGTTTTCGACTCTGCACGCGGTATTGATCAGGTGTTAACCAAGTCCGTTCTTGATACTTTGGTAAAATACGAAGGTTGTAGTGTTGTTTATAGCCACTTGGGCAAGGTTTATAGTCAAGAAATACCATTTCAAGATGAAGTACTAACAGCATTTGAGTTGTTAGCAAGTTATCAAAATAACAAGCAGATATTAATAGCAACAACGAGACGTTTGTTAGGGTATTGCCGCACCGTCGATGAACTGGATTTTTTAGTTAAAACAGTTGGTAAGGAAACACATATCTATCTTTCAACCGCTTATAGTGGAGAAGATATTCACGGTTTAACTTGGTATGTCGAGAAACCAAAGCAAGTCCGATTATACATAAACGAGCAGTTATTTAATGGGGTAATCATTAATCCACCGGATACTAATAATCGGCTAAGTATCTCAATTCCTTGGGAGAGACTAGTGTTCCCTTCTTTAAAGAGTCAACAACCATGAGGACTAAAATAGTACCCAGTAAAGACGCTACGATTGTACAGCATACTTACCGTTGGGTTCTAAGGGGCATTTTGATTTTTTATCGTTTTTTTATGCTGGTAGTGAAGATAATACCGAAACGAAAACATAAAGAAAATAGTCAGATTAATATCTTGGTGACGGGGACATTTTATTCAGATCACTGGTTAATCACACATTTACGGCCCATGGCAAATGCGAAAAACTGTCAAAAATTAACGATGGTTGCAACCTCTCCCGTACCTGAAATGAATAAAGTATATGCTGCTTATGCGCCTAGGTGGTTACAGCAAGCAACGGGCAAAGTAGGTTCTAGACTATTATATTTTTGTTGGTTAGCAATTAAAGAACGGCCAGATGTACTCGTGGGATTTCATTTGTTACTTAATGGTTTGTTTGTTGCGTTACTGGCTAAATTAATAGGTGCAAAATCAGTTTATATTTGTGGTGGAGGCCCTAGAGAGGTTGCTGGCGGTGGTATAAGAACTGAAAATAGAATATTTAGTCGAATCGGTCAGGCTGATTATTTTATTGAGGCACAACTATTGAAAGCAGTTAATGAAATGGATTTAGTTGTATCAATGGGAACGAGTGCAATTAAATACTTTAAAAACAAAAGCGTTAACACTGAGTTTGAGATTGTGCCTGGCGGTTTTGATGACGAAGTATTCACGCCTAACGTTGAACGAAAAAAAGAGTACGATCTTATTCTTATTGGGCGCCTTTCAGAAATAAAGCGGGTGGACCGACTTCTACATGCGATTAAACTTGCGAAGAAAAAATTACCCAAATTAAATGCTGTTATTGTCGGTGATGGGCCAGATAAAAAAGATCTAGAGGAATTAGCGATACAATTAGGTATTGCTAATGATATCGATTTTGTCGGGTTGCAAAACAATGTCCATGTGTGGTTACAAAAATCTAGATGTTTTGTGCTTACTTCAGATTCTGAAGGTCTTTCTCAGGCGTTAATTCAAGCTATGATGACAGGTCTACCCGCAATTACATCAGATGTGGGTGATTTAAGTGATCTTATTAAAAAAGGATATAACGGGTATTTAGTTTCAGAGTTAATCCCTGAGAAATTTTCAACAATATTTATTCAATTATTTACAGATGTGTCATTGTTGGAAGAGTTATCTAATAATGCATTAAATAGTACTAAGCCATTTTCAACCATTCAAGTTCAAGGTCATTGGCAGAGAATATTTGATAAATTTTTGAATCGTAGGATTATCTAATGATTAGGATCACATTATTAACTTTACTAATCGCTTATTTGTCTGTTTATGCATGGAAAGATTGGTTCCGCGCCACTTGCTGGTTAGTTTTATTGATGGCGGTATTTCAACATCCTGATATGCCAAAATCTATAGTAGGAATTCCTGGTCTAAATCATTGGAATTTTTTATTTTTAAATACAGTATTATCTTGGATTTCAAATCGAAAAAAAGAAAAATTAACTTGGGAAATGTCACAATTTATTAATGTTTTGTTATTGATATATGGTCTTTTTATTTTAATCAGTGTGATTAGATACTTATATGACTATAGTGGCGTAACTGAATTGTTTGAAATAATGGGTGTCGCTCCTCCACGGCCTATAAGTGATATCAATGAATATTTTATAAATTGTTTAAAATGGGTATTGCCCGGTATTATTATTTTTGATGGGTGCCGTAGTCTTAAACAATATAATTTTGCCGTAGGATGTTTACTTTTAATGTTAATATTATTGGCATTGCAAGTTATAAAAATGATGAAGTTAGGGTCGCTTACCTTGGGCGGTGATGCACTTCAGCATAAGGCGCTTAGAATATTATCAAATGATGTTGGTTTTCATCGTGTAAATATATCCATGATGATGAGTGGTGCTTTTTGGGCTATTTTTTCTATGAAAGAGTTAGTTAGCACTAAGTATTATTGGTTACTTATTTTACCTGGTTGTTTTATTGTTTTTCTTGCTATGGCTTTAACCGGAGGGCGAACTGGTTATGGTACTTGGGCTATTCTCGGTTTTTTTTATTGTTTATTTAAATGGCGAAAATATATTTTATTAGCACCGCTAGTTTTTTTAGCCGTAATAATGTTTGCCCCTTCTACGATAGATCGTCTTAGCTTCGGTTTTTCATCTGAACAGCCTACTGACACACAAAATATAGACTTTGAAGAAAGAGGCGTGGATATTTATTCTGTGACGTCTGGACGAAATTTGGCCTGGCCACTTGTTTTGGAGTCAATTAAAGAAGCGCCATTTTTTGGTTATGGGCGAGAGGCTATGGGGAATATAGGAATAACACTGAGGATGAGGCGAGAATATGGTGAGTATGATACCTTCGCTCATCCTCACAATGCCTATTTACAATGGGTTCTAGACAATGGCGTTGTCGGTGCGATTCCTGTCTTTTTATTATATTTTCTATTATTAAAGTATTCTTGGAGTCTTTTTCGTGATCGAACTGAAAGTATATATGTCGCTACGGGTGGACTCTCATTCGCGTTATTACTGGCTTTTTTGATTGCCTCGATAGGAAGTCAAAGTTTTTATCCGAGAGAAGGTTCTGTGGCGATGTGGGTGGGGATAGGCATTTTGCTTCGAGTGTATATAGAGCGCAGCAAAAAACGTTTAGGAAAAAATAGCACTCTTATTGATGGTTAACATTACTTTAAAATATGAGCTGTAATTCCCATCAACATTTTAATCCACTGATTAATTAGGTCTTTATGATATTTAGAAAAGATGTTAATGGCTTAAGGGCAATAGCTGTTATTGCTGTTGTATTGTATCATTTTAATGCATCTTGGCTACCTGGTGGTTTTGCTGGCGTAGATGTTTTTTTTGTTATTTCTGGTTTTTTGATGACGGGAATAATATTCAGAGGAATAGAGCAAGACAACTTTTCCATTTTAAAGTTTTATGTTGCACGTGCTAATAGGATTATCCCCGCTTTAGCTTTTCTTTGTTTGGTATTACTTATTTTTACTTGGGTTTATCTTACACCGCTTGATTATAAAGTATTAGGTAAATATGTTGCTAGTAGCTTAGGCTTTTTTTCTAATATTCTATATTGGAAGGAGATTGGTTATTTTGATGCCAGAGCACATCAAAAATGGCTCTTGCACACTTGGTCACTATCTGCAGAATGGCAATTTTATATGTTATACCCGCTGACACTTGTCGTAATGCGAAAGTTTATATCTATAAAGATTATAAAATCGATAATTATACTTGGAACAGTTTTAGGTTTTATTGTTTGCATCGTCGTTACCTACGCCAAGCCTGATCCGGCATATTATCTATTACCTACAAGAGCATGGGAAATGATGGTTGGTGGTATTGCCTATCTTTATCCTTTTACGATTAAAGAAGAAAGAAAGAGATTAGTTGAGTGGACTGGGGTCGCTCTTATTTTTACTTCATATCTATTTTTTTCAAAAGAGAACCCATGGCCGGGTTATCTTGCTATATTTCCTGTTTTAGGTTCATTTCTTATTATCCAAGCGCAACGAAATAATAGTTTTATTACTAATAATATTGTATTTCAAAAGTTGGGAGAATGGTCTTATTCTATATACTTGTGGCATTGGCCATTAGTTGTAGGGATTTATTATTTTTCACTAAATGATGAGTATGTATACTTAGGTATTGCATTATCGACGTTATTGGGTTTCTTGAGTTACAAGTATATAGAGAAAATTAATTTAAGAAATGATTTTGATAGTACTTTTAGTTATTTAAGATGTAAACCATTACACATGGTTTTTATCGGGAGTATCTTATCAACGACTATTTTTTATAATGCTAATTATTTTTATGATATGCCAGAATCTATTTTTGATGCTGTTATTATAAGTCCGGCAACGGATGGGCATAGTGAATATACATGGAAATTGGTTCACGAATTCGATAAAAAAATATCATTCAAAGATGTAAAACATAAAGTATTAACAATAGGGGACTCTCAATCGGGAGATTTTATAAATGCACTTTATGGTGCTGGTCTTAGTCAGAATGTCGATGTAGTATCGAGAATGGTTAAAATGCGCTGTGAGGTTTTCTATATAGATGAAAATAGCTTAAAGGAGTCATTTAAAATAAATGAAAATATAATAAATGGCTATGTTTCAGAAGAGCTATGTAAAAATCAAATTGAAAGAATCCAAAAAGACCCTATTGTCGAACAAGCGACAATCATTATTTTATCGATGCTTTGGAAAGATAAAAATATGCCATATGTTATACAGTCGATTGAAAACATTAGAGAGGCTAATGAAAAGGCTATTATTTATATTGTCGGAGGTAAGTCATTCAATAAATCGATCCAAAAAATAATTTATGAGTCACATTATAATGATGTAGATCTTGAACTTTCGGCATTTGATGAAATTGCGAATGATAAGAATGTAAATATTGATTTTCAAAGTCATATATTCAATAAAAACAAAGATGTTTTAAGGTTTGAATATATAGACATTATGAGTACCTTATGTGACTCTAATAAGTGCGCAATTTTAACTGGTAACAATTTGCCTGTTTACTTTGATGATACTCATACCACGCCTGTGGGTGCTGAATACATAGGGATGAAAATTAAAAAAAGAAATATTTTTCCATCAGGTTTTTATTTAGCTGAGTAACTACTTTTATATACAATATTTAAACGTGTTATTCGATAATATTGTACTCAGGTTGTGGTTTTTTAATTATTAAGGATCTAATGTTTTTATGGAAATTCCTGAAGGCGCCTTAGGCGTTTCGCCCTTGCCTATGTATTCATACGCGCCAATATCCCATTCTCCATCATGTGGACGATTATTACCAAGTATATCTGTGGTTATCTCCTTGCCGTAAAGATTTTTAAAAACAGTGTAAGAACTGGAAATACTACCAGCATTTATTGCAGGAGAACCTAACGTTAGGGTGTGACCATCTTTATAAAAAGATGGGTTCTGGGTTACACAACTGTTTACGCTATCATTACATTTTCCTGATGACACTAGTGTTGCGAGTTCGGTGTGTATTCTGCCATCCACATAAATCCGAATAGGGTTATAAAACAAACTATTTTCAATGTTTGAATTAGCCACTGCAGTATCATCACCCTTCAAGATAATTGCGTATGCATTGTTACCTGAGAATTCGCCATTGCGTAGATTTGCTATTATATTCCCTGTAATATCGGCTTCGAATCCAGGAAGTGTTTGATACGCAATACCATGAACTGCATCAGTAATGGTGTTATTACTAATGTATGTATTTCCCGTATTGTACGCCATGAATCCTACCCCTGATTGATAAGTTGATATATCGGGATGTTTTTCTCCTGAGATTTCCCTCATCCCATGAATGTTATTGCCGATAACGTGTAGCTCACTGGCTCCTGAAGAATTTATTCCGTAAACACATTCAGATATATCGTTATTAATAAACCAGATTCTACTGGGTTCATAATGAACCACCATACAAGATCCTTGTGAGGATGATGAACTCTCTATGTTAGAGCAAGTATTCTGACTAATAATTACATCATTTGCTTGCTTAATGTCCACACAATTTTCACCTTCATCATAGCTAGTATTTCCTCCGTAATAGAAGTGGTGACTATCAACGCCGCTATGGGAATATTGAACTCCATCACCACCATTGTGGTGTGTCGTGTTATACAAATGCCATACATCATTAATATAACTGCCAGTTGTCAATGCATGCCGATCATTTTCAGCTGCGACTTCCGAATCACCCATATACGATATCGTATTCTTATACGCGATGAAGCCTTCAAATTGTAATCCAGACAATCCGTTTGCATTAATGCCGGTAGTGCCAACACTAAAAGAACCAGAACCTGTTATAACAGTATTACGCACCAATATATGATCTGTTTGTCTATTCTGATAAGGTCGGGCTGAAATCCCTTTATCACCTTCAATATTTAATCCATCTAGATATAAATATGTTCCAGATAGTACAAGATGCATTTTTACCAGATTATTTTTTGCACCTATGATCCATACAGGTTTAGATTTAGTTCCTTCAGAGTGGAAATAAGCTGTGTTTGTATAAGTATATGGTCCTCCGTGTATCTCTACATATGAGCCTGCTGGAAGTAATGAAGGAAAAGTACATCTTGGTTTGGTAATTGTTCCATATGTAATTTTTGCAGAGCAATTAGAACTAGAGCCATCAATATAATACATATTAGTGATCTCTGAGGTCCAAGGTGAGGGAGACAAAGGGGCTGTAATATCAGGGGGAATCCACGCATCAGGAATACCTACCGGATAGTTAAACGCCCAAACGGCGCTAGTTTTTGAAAGTATTATTATGAATATACAATATGTTACGTATCTTAATAAACTATTCATGTTTACTCCGTGTGGAAATAACTTATGTTTAGTAATAGATAAATTGATTATTCCTATATTGCATTTATTTTGTATTTGAAAAGTATGTTTATTATAATCCAAAATGAGATAAATCCCAGTTTAAAGCCTAAAATTGAAGCGTTAGCTATATGGTTTGAATATTTAGATTAGATGCTTCTGCAGTTCACTCAGGTATAACCTAAACTAATTGGAATAAGCCTAGAACTATTTTAAAGGGCTTTGATGAAGGTTCCAGAAGCAAGCTTTCCCGTATAATAGCTTTTTGTGTCGTTCAATCCTTCCATTAGTGATTTAGCCGGGCAGGAGGTTGGCTTTAAAAATAAAGTTGCACCGTTATAGTTTTAGCATCTGTTGAACGGTTTACTTCTGTTAAGCACTCACATGTTCGCCATTCATGGAGGAGTGATGAAAAGTAATAATTTTTTTAAATCTATAGCATTGCACTGTTTAGCTAAGTTGGGGATCTTATCATTTTGGCATTATAAAAATCGGCATAAAATTTGTGTTTTGATGCTACATGGAGTTATGAAAAAGCACTCAAAAAGTGCTTGGGAACCACTGCGCGAACAGCTTTCTCCTGATGAATTTAAACGTACTTTGAGTATTTTGTCTGGTTACTATCAGTTTATTAATATTGAGCAAGCGGTTGATATATTAGCAGGAAAAGCGCCGTTAATTGATAATGCGATGCTTATTACTTTTGACGATGGTTACCGTAATAATATTGATTATGCCTTACCAATTTGTGAATTATTTGGTATTAAGCCTGTTTTATTTGTTGTCACTGGGCATATTGATTCTGGGCTACCTTTTTGGTTCGACCGGTTAGACTACGCACTACAACAAAATATGGGGGGAAAGATCACCCTTGAATATAAAAAGAAGAAGTATTACTTTGATGCAACTTCTCGTGGCGTTTTGCAGAAGAGTTACAAAAACTTTAGGGATTGTTGTAAGCATCATTTTACTGACGAGATTCAAATGAATGAGCTATTTAATGGGCTTTCTGAAATACTTGAACAACAGTCTGGTAGGGCTCTTTCTGATATTTGTGCAAATGATGATTGGTCTGCTATTGCTACATGGGCCCAGCTTCAAGAAGTGGTAGTGCAGGGACGACTAGACGTTGCAAGCCACACTGTGGACCATTTTCGTTTAGAAAGATTGTCGGAAACACAAATGTCACCACAAGTTAAATCTTCTAAAGATCATATAGAACAAGAGATTGCAGTTAAATGTCAATATTTTTGTTATCCTAATGGTAGCTATAATCAGTTAGCGATTAAACTAATAAAAGAATGTGGTTATCGTGCTGCTTTTTCTACTGATCTTGGTTTGTGTAAATCAAAGGATGATTTAATGAATTTAAAACGCCTTGATTTCCCTTCAAATAAAACAGTATCTGAGATTCTTTACCTGCTTAATCTTTAAGTATTTATCACTTATTAAACTCAAGGTTAAATGTCATGGTTAATATTTGTCTTGTTGCTCATTTTGCATATGGCGCGGTAACGGGGGGAGAGCAGGGATCTATCGGCGGAGTTGAAAGACAAACGAGCCTGATGGCAAAATGGTTAGTGAAAAAGGGCCATAAAGTCTCCTTATTAACTTGGATTGAAGGGGGAGGGGATGATGAAATTATTGATGGCGTACATGTAATTAAAACCTGCCGCCAAGATGCTGGCCTACCTGGTATTCGCTTTTTTCATCCAAGATGGACTAGCTTAATAAGCGCTATGAAACGTGCAGGCGCCGATGTGTATTATCAAAACTGTGGTGAATATATTACCGGGCAGGTAGCAATGTGGTGTAAAGCTAATAATAAAAAGTTTTTATATTCATTAGCAAGTGATATGGATGCTGATCCTAGTTTGCCTATCATGAAAACATTAAGAGAGCGTTGGCTTTATAAATACGGTTTGTTAAATGCGAATGAGGTAATTGCACAAACTAATAAACAAGTTAACATGTTAAAACATGGTTTCGGTATTGACTCTTCGATGATGCCAATGCCCTGCCTAGGACCCGATGACAGCCAATATTCACCATTAAAATGGCATAAAGGTAAGCCAACGATACTTTGGGCTGCTCGGATTCACGAATGTAAGCGTTTAGAGATGTTTTTACAAGTCGCTTCTGAATTGCCTGAATATAATTTTGTTGTCGGAGGGAGCCCGGGTAAAGAAGACGCCTATTCACAAGGGTTAATGGATACCATGAGAAACTTGGTTAATGTAACTTATCTAGGCATGGTTGCACGTACAGATATGCCCGAATTATATCATTCCAGTACTGTATTTTGTTGTTCTTCAGAATATGAAGGTTTTCCGAATACTTTTTTGGAAGCTTGGAGCCAAGGTTTACCGATTGTTTCTACGTTTGATCCGGACAGTTTAATACAGAAAAGAAAACTTGGGATAAGTGCAACGAGTAAAGATGAATTAATTTCAGGCATTCGAAAGCTTTGTTCTGATCGTGATTTATGGCAAGTATATTCGTCTAATGCGAGAGATTATTATCAAGAGCATCATTCCGTTGATCAGGTTATGGGGCGATTTGAAACACTATTTAATAATCTAGGGACTCAAATTTAACAGGTCTTTTCATGAAATCAATAAAACTCGCTTTTGTCACACAATTTCCTCTTGATGTTAATCACCCTTTTGGTGGTGTAGAGGCTGTCAGTGTTAATTTGGTTAATTCACTATCTGCATACACTGAACTGGATATTCAGATTGTTACCCTTTGTACGCAAACAGAGAAAATAACTCAAAATAGTTGGGGGAAAGTGACTATTCATCGCTTACCTAAACCTAAAGGTAGTGATCTGTTTAATGCCGTGACGAAAAGTAAGGGGTTGGTTGCTGGTTATGTGCAAAGTTTACAACCAGATTTAATTCATGTACATGATACTTACGGTATTATGCTTAATGATTTATCTATTCCAAAAGTGTTTACCGTACATGGTTTTATCTATGAAAATACACTTTTTTCATCTAGTCGGTTTTGTTGGTTGAGGTCCAAAGTTTGGAAATTAATTGAACAACGCAGTTGGGCTGCTCAAAAAAACATAATATCTATTAATCCTCATGTACGGGAAAAAGTATCATCTGTTTCTTCTGCAACTATTTACGATATTGCAAATCCAATTTTTGACGATTTTTTTTCTGTGGAACGGAATGAAAATAAGCAGGTTATTTTTACATCCTCGATGATATCACCGTTAAAAAATACACTTATTCTAGTCAAAGCAACAGCTTTACTTATGCGTATAGGGTATGACATTGAGCTTAGAATTGCTGGTGAAATGGTTAATAATGAGTATGCAGAGACGTTAAATAATTATATTAAAGAAAACAATTTGTATGACAATATTAAATTATTGGGTCGACTATCGGTATTTCAAATAAAAAAAGAGCTTGGTCAGGCTTCGATCTATGCCTTAGCTTCGTTAAGTGAAAATGCCCCGATGGGAATTGCAGAAGCAATGGCTGTCGGTGTACCAGTTGTCACTTCTAACCGCTGCGGGATGCCGTATATGGTACGTAACGGTGAAACTGGTTTTTTAATTAATCCTTTGGATGAAAATAATATTGCTAATAAATTTAAAATGATATTGGATGATGTTCAACTAAGATTAACGATGGGGAAGAACGCAAAAGAGTTCGCTTTTTCGCAATACCATGCCCAAAGCGTCGCCAAGCGTACATTTTCTGTGTATCAGGAGTTGATGAATAGTAATAGCGTTCATCCTAATTAACCGTTTACTGGAGTCCTATCATCTGAAGTTATAATTTAATTTAAATAAAAATTTGAGTATTGATTATTATGTCCACTAAAAAACAAAAGTTGATTTTTTTGTCTGCAGCCAGCCATTCAGGAACCACCCTAACCGCTATGTTATTAGGGGCGCACCCAGATTTGTGCTGTGTTGGAGAGTTAATGACACCTAGGTTAGGTGGAAAAGAGCGCTATCTGTGTTCGTGCCAAACTATTATTGATGAGTGCTCTTTCTGGAGTGGGATCAGCGATAAGATGGCGAATAAAGGACAAAATTTCAGTATTTCGAATGCCCGAACGGACATTCGTACTGATGCCACACCATATATGTTGCACTTGTTTAAGCCATTAGTGCGTTCCCCTTTTATTGAATTGCTTAGAGATGGCCTATTATCATTGTCACCAACATGGCGGGAACAATCGCCAAAACTACAACAACGTACTACCGATTATGTTAGCGCGATTATAGAGCAGACTGGATCGCAAGCTGTGGTTGATTCCTCTAAAATTGGGATCCGTCTTAAATATCTGCTTAAAAATGAAGATCTGGATGTAAGGGTTATCTGGGTAATACGCGATGGACGAGGTGTATCGCTTGCTTACAAAAATCCTTCTAAATACGCTGATGCGAAAGACCCTAAACTACGTGGTGGTGGTAGTGGTGAAACTCAAGAGCAAGGACGTACTATTTCTGCTGCGGCTAGAGAATGGCTCCGTAGCAATCAGGAATCCGAGGCTTTATTAGCAACCATGGATCAAGATAAATGGATTAAAGTTTATTATGAAGATATTTGTAAAAATACAGGTAATACCTTAGATCGAATTTTTGAATTTATCGGTGTTGATCCTACGAAAAAACGATTGGATTTCAAAACTGTTGAGCATCACGTTGTTGGAAATGGTATGCGTTTGGATTTAAGTGAAGTGATCAAACTTGATGAACAGTGGCAATCGGAATTAACTGCAGAGGAATTAAAAGGATTTTATAGCGTAGCTGGTGACTACCTCAAGTCTATGGGTTATTAAATTTAGGTACGTTGAGTATAATAAAGCACTGAATGTTTTACGCCCAGTGCTTTTTACTTAACCTTACGGTCTTTTGCTATGTCAGTGACTAATGGTCTGCTGCGGCCCCTGCACCTCGAGGAAAGCGTAGGTTATCAACCAGTTGTTGAATATGTAATGGTGCATCACCTGTTACTTTAGTCACAATGAAAGCAACGGAGAAGTTAACAATTGCACCGACTACACCAAATGCGTTTGGTGAAATGCCTAGGAACCAATTTTCTTCCATGCCTCCGAGGAATGATGTACCAGGGATGAACATAATGCCTTTGTGTTGGAATACATACAGCATAGTGATACCTAAACCTGAACACATACCAGCGACCGCTGCACGACCATTAATTTTCTTCGAGAAGATACCCATCATTAACGCTGGGAATAATGACGAACCTGCTAAACCAAAGGCGAGGGCAACGGTTCCCGCGGCAAATCCAGGCGGGTTAAGCCCGAGGTAGCCAGCGACAATAACGGCAATCGTCATCACTATTCGACTTAGTTTAAGTTCCGACTTCTCTGACATATTTGGTGTTATTATACCTTTCATTAAATCGTGTGATATGGCGGATGAAATAGCCAATAACAGCCCCGCAGCTGTAGATAGTGCAGCCGCTAAGCCACCCGCAGCAACGAGTGCAATCACCCAGTTTGGTAAATTTGCAATGGCTGGATTCGCCAGTACCATAATGTCTCGGTCAACTTTTACCATCTCATTTTTAATTGGGTCTGCAACATAGTTGATTTTACCATCGCCATTTTTATCTTCAAATTTTAATAAACCTGTTTTTTCCCAGTCTTTAAACCATTGTGGGCGTTTTTCATATTCTAGTGGTTGACCAGCAATTGGCTCAATTGTATTCATTAGATTGAAACGGGCCATTGCACCGACCGCTGGCGCAACGGTATAAAGTAACGCAATGAATACTAATGCATAACCTGCTGAAGCTCGCGCATCTTTAACCGTTGGAACAGTAAAGAAGCGCATAATTACATGGGGTAAACCAGCTGTACCGATCATAAGCGACATGGTGTAAGCGAACATGTTTAATGTGCCACCCATGTTATCAGTGGTATATTCCTTAAATCCAAGGTCGGTAACAACCATATCGATTTTATCGAGTAGATAAACACCACTACCATCAGCGAGTGTACTACCTAAACCAAGTTGAGGAATTGGATTACCAGTCAGTTGTAATGAAATAAATACCGCAGGGATTGTGTAAGCAAAGATAAGTACACAGTATTGCGCGATCTGGGTATAAGTAATCCCTTTCATACCACCAAGTACCGCATAAACCCATACTACAATCATCCCTATGCCTAAACCTAGGTCGTAATCAACTTCTAAGAAACGAGAAAAAGCAACACCAACCCCTTTCATTTGACCTATGATATAGGTTACTGACGCGACAATTAAGCAGACAATGGCAACGACACGTGCAGTCTTGGAATCATAACGGTCGGCAATGAACTCTGGCACAGTAAACTTACCATGTTTACGCATATAGGGAGCAAGTAAGGTTGCAAGCAGTACAAAACCACCAGTCCAGCCCATTAAGAAGACTGAACCACCGTAACCGAGGAAGGCGATAAGACCTGCCATTGATAAGAATGATGCTGCACTCATCCAATCGGCGCCGATCGCCATACCATTTTGTAATGGTGTAATACCACCACCGGCAGCATAGAAATCACTGGTTGTTTTGGCGCGGGCAAACCAAGCAATAGCAAAATAAATGGCAAATGAACCAAATACGGCGATATAGGTATAGAGTTTTAATTCACTCATTTATTCTTCCTCAACGTTATGTTTTTTGTCCAGTTTATTCATCTGTACTGCATACCAAAATACCAAACCCACAAAGGTATAAATTGAACCTTGTTGCGCGAACCAGAAACCAAGTTTATATCCGCCAAGCCTAAACTCATTCAACTGTTCGACGAATAAAATGCCACAACCAAATGACACGACAAACCATATAACTAAGCAGGTTAGTATGAGTCGTATATTGGCTTGCCAATAGGCGTTTTCTTGTTCCATATCCTTTCTCCCAAAAAAAACGATTAAATCTAAGTAAGTAAAATTAGATAGTGGTTGATCACCTTATAAGTTGTCCTTAACTTGAATGACAAATTGTTGGTGCTCGCAACTAGCATGTTGTAAATCTAGCAACCTTTAAAAATTAACCCTATACAACTTTCGTCTATATATTATTTATGGCGTTGACGATTTAGAGGTAGATAGGTTAAAACTAAACATACAAAACAAGTGGTGTAGACTTTAATTAGCGTTCTTTGATTAACGAGTAGGGATAGAGATATGAATGCAGCATTAAACGACATGGTTGATTTTATTAAAACTACTCCTCCTTTTAATTTGTTAAGCGATCAGCATTGTCACCTCATTGCTAAACACGTCTCAATTGGTTATTACCGAAATCAATCAGAATTAGAAACACAGCGTGACGATCAAGTCATACTTTATCTGGTTAAAAAGGGCGTTGTGGCTTATTACAACGAGATAAACGAACTTCAGGCTAAGTTTACTGAGGGTGATTTGTGCAGCGTATTATGCCAAAAAAATATAGATGCATTACAGATAAGCTTACGGATTGAAGAAGATAGTTTGATCTATTCAATTGATTTTAAAGCATTGCAGGAATTACTGATTGATTACCCTAATGCGTTACAATTTTTATTACAAACGGCTCCACAGCGCTTACAGGATAAAATGGGGGCGGTAAGTGAATCTGCATTGATAGCGTCTAGTCTGACCAATGCGCCAATTATGGATTATTACAATAGTCCTGCCATTACGATATCAAGCCAAGCAAGTATTCAAAATGTTGCCAAATACATGACAGTAAAAAATGTATCTTGTTTGGTTATTATGGCTAATGGTAGCCCTGCGGGGATAGTGACAGATAAAGATATACGACGACGTTGTGTTGCTAGAGGACTGAGTAGTCAAGGTCCGGTGACAGAAATCATGACTGATAAAATGGTGACAATTGATATCAACCTGTGTGGACATGACGCTTTAGCATTGATGATAAGCCAGCGTATTCATCATTTGCCAGTGACAAATCATGGGGTGTTAGTTGGGATGCTAACGGCAACGGATTTAATGAATCAAGAAGGCCATCATGCTGTAAATTTAAGTTCTGTGATCCATAAAGCCAGTTCTGTCACGGCCTTGGTTGAACTTAGTTCGATGTTACCGAAACTGCAGGTAAGCATGGCGAAACTGGGGGCTAGCGCAGATTATTTAGGTAAAAATATCAGTGCGCTGACGATGGCTTTTACTATCCGCTTGATCGAATTAGCAGAACAAAAATTAGGGGCGGCTCCGGTAAGTTATGCTTGGTTGTGTACGGGATCACAAGCACGGCAAGAGCAACTTGTTTATTCCGATCAAGATAATGCGTTAATCATTGCTGATCATGCTACGCCTGAACAAGAAGGCTGGTTTGAAGCTTTCGCTCATTTTATTTGTGATGGCTTGGCGGCCTGCGGTTATATTTATTGCCCGGGTAATATTATGGCGACGAACCAGCTGTGGCGACAAAAAAAGCAAGTTTGGCAAGGGTACTTTACCGATTGGGTGACGCAACCTGAGCCTCAAGCATTGTTGAATAGTTGCGTGTTTTTTGATCTCGCCACTGTGCATGGTGATAGTTCATTATTGCAAGATGTTCGTCGTAATATGCTCATACAAACCCAAAAGAACACTTTATTTTTAGCGCATTTATCGCGTAATGCATTATTACAAAAACCGCCATTAGGTTTCTTTCGTGATTTTGTACTTGTTCATGATGGCAATAACAAAAAAGGTCTCGATCTGAAACATAACGGTCTTGCTCCGATTATTAATCTGGCTCGTATTTATGCACTTGCTGAAGGCATTGAAGATGTAAATACGATAATGCGGTTAAAGTTAGCGGCGGGTACGCCATCATTAAGTCGGACCGAGTCGGCTAACTTAATTGATGCGTTTGAATTGTTAGGTATGTTACGTGCAGAGCATCAAGCCAAGCAGATCGAAAGAGGTGAAGAGGCTGATAGCTATTTGTTACCAAAAGAAATCTCTCGGTTAGAACGTGAACATTTAAAAGATGCGTTTAAAGTCGTTAAAGCAATGCAAAATTATCGTCAAATGGTTTAGCCGTAGGTCAATAATAAGGATGTGAGATGAATCTTATACAATCTTTCTTTAGTCTAGAAACACAGCGAAAGCGATTATTAACTAAAGCGCCAGAAGGGGCGTTGAAACAATATTTGAGTGTCCCAATTGTCGATCTTGATAAGCCTATTATGCACAGTGATATTTTAGCTGTCGATTTTGAAACAACAGGGCTAAATGCAAAACACGATGATATTTTGAGTATTGGTTATGTTGAATTATCTGGAAACCAAATTAGGCTGGGTAGTTGTTACCATCAAATTGTTGCAGCGCATTGTGAGCTCGAAGCGAAGAATGTCATGATTCATACCATTACAGACCAAGATAAAGCCAGCGGGCGATCATTGGCAAGTGTAGTCGAAGACTTATTAACCGCATTGGCTGGAAAAACAATGTTGGTTCACTATGCACAAATTGAAAAAACATTTCTAGAACAAGCCTGTATAAAGCTTTATGGGATGGCACCTGTTTTTCCGATAATCGACACGCTAGCATTAGCTAAAAAAAGACATGATAGATACAATCAAATATATGCGCCATCTACACTTCACCTCCGCAATTTACGTGATGAATATGGTCTACCACACTATCCAGCACACAATGCATTGAACGATGCGATTGCCACCGCAGAACTATTTATGGCAAAAATTCAATATTCAGAGCTTAAAGGAAATACCCAACTTAAATCTTTGATCTCAACTGCTTTTAGTTAATTACGTCGTCGTGTACCTCGAACTGAGCAAGTTAAGTTCGTCACAGTTTGTCTACAGGGTGTCATGTATAGTGGAGGTTAATTATTTGTAGCAACGCATGGATGAATATGCACGTAATGCCAGAAAAAATCATCATTGCTGACGATCACCCTCTATTTCGTCAAGCATTATTGATTGCATTAAAAGAGCAATTTAAAACGACACATTGGCTGGAAGCTGAAACCGTCGAAAGTATTAATGAGTGCCTTGTCGCTAACGTAGATGCTGATTTATTGTTGCTGGACCTAAATATACCTGGTGCTCATGGATTCGATCATTTAATTCGTATCAGAAAACAATATCCGAATATCCCTGTGGTTGTTATTTCTGCCTACAGTGATGAAACTATCATAAGTAAAGCAATGCAGCATGGTGCGTCGGGTTTTGTGCCCAAGTCTGAGTCGGTACCAACAATAATTTCGGCTATTAGCAAGGTGTTAGCTGGTCAGTTATGGGTTCCTGGTTCATATGAAAAAATCAAAGAAGAAACGAATAGCACAACAGATGAAGCGATTGCGAGTTTAACCGTTCAAGAGTATCGAATATTAATGATGTTTTCTGAGGGACTCCTTAATAAGCAAATCGGGGATAAGCTTTGTGTCGCTGAAGCCACGGTTAAAGCCCATGCGAGTGCGATTTTCCGTAAGTTGAATGTACGGAACCGGACACAAGCTGCAATGATGTTGGGTCAGTTGGATGTCGTAGAGTATAGTAATAGCTTAAAGGAATAAGTGCATGAATAAACATACCAAAGTGGCAGTACTTGTCGCGCCATTATTAGCTGTATTGGGCTATATAGCATCAGATTATTTAATTGAAAACGATGCGGATAAGGCTAAGTTGATCACATTAATACCAGAATCTTCTTGTGAAGTACTTGCTGGTGGGTGTGTGTTGATAAGTGGTGACTTTAAAATAAACGTGTTTGATAAAGCGGGTTCAACTGTCGTAAATTCTACTTTCCCTCTTGATGAAGCGGTGCTATTCCTAGTAGATGAAGATAATACAGCGACTGCATTTCCCCTATCTCAGGTACAAAGTAATTATTACTGGCAAGCACAAACACCACTGCGTGAATTAGCCCGTACCTCGACAAGTTATAAATTAAGGTTGATCGCCTCAATTAAAGGTGGCGATTACATTAGCGAATTTGAAACCTCGCTTTAGTCGTTTTGCATATACCCAAGGCGTGTCATGCTTTGAATATCTCTTTTTCTGTTTTCTATTGGTTAACTTTGAATTGCTTGGGTATCGCGCTTTCTCTGTTCTTGAATAAGTTAATTTAGTCGTAGTTCGATAGGCACAGTTGAGTAGATTGTTGCTGGGTAGGTTATAGTATGTTTGCAAATTGGCAGTTGATGCTATTAAGTTTTTTTTATATCGCGTTATTATTTTTAATTGCATATTTAGGTGATAAATATCGTTATCTTATCCAAGGAAAACGGCAAGCGTTAATTTATGCTTTTGCTGTTTCTGTTTATTGTACTTCGTGGAGTTTTCTAGGCACGACAGGGCAGGCTGCCAGTAGTGTTTATTCGTACCTGCCTATTTATTTAGGCCCAATATTACTACTTGTTTTCGCTTGGCCTTTCTTGTTGCGGGTAATTAAAACAAGTATTGCCTTTAATTTAACCTCCATTGCCGACTTACTCGCCGCTCGTTTTGGGAAATCACATGCATTAGCAATTCTTGTCACACTAGTTTCTCTTTTTGGCACAATGCCCTATATTGCATTGCAAATTAAAGCCATTGTTTATTCATTCCTGCAATTACAAATTCAACAAGACTTTATGCCTTGGCAGCTTGGTTTAGTGACGAGTTGTGTCTTGGCAGGTTTTAGCATGTTGTTTGGTATACGCAGTATTGATGTGACAGAGCGTCATCCCGGCATTATGTTGGCAATTGCGTTTGAAGCTCTGGTTAAAATTGCAGCGTTTGCCAGTGTAGGTATTTTCATTTGTTACATCGTGTTTGATTCACCACAAGAGATTTGGCAACAAGCGAGTGCTAATGCTGAATTAGCTAGTGCATTACAGTTTCCCGATCTAAGCGCGATGGGTGGTATGCTTGTCATAGTCATGGCTGCATTTTTCGTTTTACCACGACAGTTTCATGTCATGATTGTGGAATTACGCGATGAACAAGATGCATGGTTAAGTCGTCGTATCTTCCCACTGTATTTACTTGTATTTGCATTTTTCTCTGCACCGTTAGGCCTCGCGGGTTACTTGCTATTGGGAAATAGTGTTCCTGTTGATATGTACGTGTTGGTCTTACCTTGGTATCAAGATCAAATATGGCTGACACTATTTGCATTTTTGGGTGCTATTTCAGCGGCAAGTTCAATGGTGATTGTATCTACAATTACTTTAAGTACTATGCTCAGTAACGAAATAATATTTCCTATTTTGTTTAAGAAAAATAAACACCCGACTCAATACAATGCGTTTAGATTAAAACTTCTTAACATCAGAAAGTTATTAGTCCTGCTTGTGATCCTGTTAAGTTATCTTGTGTTTCTGTTTATACCACCAACCACGCTATCAAGCTTAGGTGTAACAGCGTTAGGTGCATTGGCGCAGTTAACGCCAGCATTGTTGGCCGCTTTCTATTGGCGACGAGCGACATTAAAAGGTGTGTTTAGTGGTATCTGTATCGGCTTTTCATTATGGACAGTTGTTAATTTTTTGCCTCAACTCGGCTTTTATCCTGGGCCACTAGAAGGTACTGTTTTTGCGAGTTCGACAGCTATTAACTTACTGTGCCTCGCGATTAATACCGTATCTATGATCGCTATTTCGCTGGTGACTAGGTCGAGTATTCAGGAGCGAATACAAGGCGCATTATTTTTAAAGCGGCAATTACCGGCATCTCTTATCGAAAGTAAACGTAGAACTAAATCTAAACGACAAGCCATATCTGTCGATGAATTGTTATTGTTAACAGCTCAATTTGTTGGTGATGATAAAGCGTCTGCAAGTTTTAAAGCATTTGAACAGATGGCTATCACGTTAGGTCATACAGCAAAGGAGATCGCAGAGCATGCACTTGAGCATACAGAGAAAGTATTGTCGAGTGTGATGGGTTCTTCGTCTGCGCGGTTGGTACTTAATTCTGCTTTAGATGGGCATGATTTTGCGTTAGACGAACTTGCGACCTTAGTGGGGAATGCATCCAGCCATCGACAAGAATTTAGTCAAAACTTGCTGAAAAGTGCGATAGAAAATACTAGAGAGGGGATATCAATTATTAATGATGAACTCGAACTCGTTGCTTGGAATAAACAGTATACGATGTTGTTTAATTATCCTGATGATATCCTTTATGTTGGTTGTCCGGTCGAGTCATTAATACGCTATAACGCCGAGCGTGGTCTGTGTGGTTCGGGTAATACTGAAGAGCATGTCCAGAAACGCCTCGATTTTCTGCGTTTAAGGCTGTCCCATAGCTCTGAACGTTTACGTGAAGATGGCAAGGTGATCCGTATTGAAGGCAATCCATTACCGGACGGTGGATTTTTAATGGTTTTTTCAGACATTACGGCATTTAGGCAAGCAGAACAGGTATTAAAAGAAGCTAATCAAGACCTAGAAACCCGAGTCGCAGAGCGAACTAAAAAACTCGAAAAGGCAAATAAAGAACTAGCTAAAGCGAGAGTGGTTGCTGACGAGGCACTAAGTAAGAAAAGCTATTATTTACAAGTGTGTAGTCATGACTTGTTACAACCGCTTGAAGCGGCACGTTTGTTTACATCGGCTCTTGCTAGTCAGTCTACGCTAAATGAAAATCAACAGCGGCAAGTGAGTAGTATTGATTTGTCGTTAAAAGTGGCTAACGAAATGATTGTTAATTTAGCTGAAGTTGCACGAATAGAGAGTGGCAGTATTAAACCCCATATCGAAACATTTGCGTTAAATGATCTATTTAGTCAACTTGCGAGCGAATTTTCTGCTGCGGCTAAACAGCATGGTGTTAGTTTTACGATTATGCCAACCACACATTGGGTTAATACCGATAAACACCTGCTACGTCGCATTTTACAAAATTTAATTGGTAATGCATTTCGATATGCGAGTCCTGGACGAGTATTACTCGGTTGTCGTCGAAAAAATGGTCAGTTGAGTGTTCAGTTATTTGATAATGGTCCGGGTATTGCTACAAAAGATCAAGAACGCGTTTTCGAACAGTTTAGTCAATTAAAGGCCAATAATGGTTCGAATGATGGGTTAGGGCTAGGCCTGAGTATCTGTACTAGTTTGTCAGCATTATTACAGCATCAGTTGACGCTTGATTCAGTCGAAGGCAGGGGATGCCAGTTTAGCCTACAACTTTGTGAGGCAACAGCGTTACAACAAGACAATACCACGTCGGTTATTGTGCCAACGGACCTGACGGGAACAGCTGTGTTATGTATAGATAACAACCCTGCTATTTTAGAAGGCATGCTAGAGCTCATGAGCAGTTGGGATTGTGAAGTTTATGGCGCCAGTTCAATTGTGAGTGCTATGACGTTATTTAAACAATGCGATTTTGATATTTTGTTGGTTGATTATCAATTAGATAATGATGAGGATGGACTAACATTAATCTCAGCTTTAAGAGAAATAAACCCAGCGATACCCGCTATTCTTATTACGGCGACAACAGAGGTTGGGATTGCAGATAAAGCAGCGGCGGCTAAAGTTGGCTTATTACGTAAGTTAGTTAAACCTGCATCACTAAGAGCGATGATGAGCGCACAATTAACGGAAACATTGCAAACACAGTTTATTCGCGAGTAGTTATTCATCAACGGCTTATTTGTTTAATATATTACCTGTATTTCTGATAGATATTAAAAAGGCTTCTGACATAAATCAGAAGCCTTTTGTTTATTAAGATTAATAACTAACGTTTAGATTAATCTTTATCGTTAAATTTTTTAAATGGACGTTGTGCTTCACCCGTATATAACTGACGAGGACGACCAATTTTCTGTCCAGGTTGACTTAACATTTCGTTCCAGTGAGCAATCCAACCTACGGTACGGCCTAATGCAAAAATAACCGTAAACATAGAAACTGGGATGCCAATAGCACGTAATGTAATACCTGAATAGAAATCTACATTTGGATAGAGTTTCTTTTCAATGAAGTAAGGGTCTTCAAGCGCAATACGCTCAAGTTCCATAGCTACATCTAATAGAGGATCATTAATGTTTAGTTCTTTAAGTACTTCGTGACAGCTTTTACGCATTACGGTAGCACGAGGATCTTTATTTTTGTAAACACGATGACCAAAGCCCATTAGACGGAACGGGTCTTCTTTGTCTTTCGCACGAGCGATAAACTCAGGAATACGATCAACACTACCAATCTCTTCAAGCATTGTTAAACAAGCTTCATTAGCACCACCGTGAGCAGGGCCCCATAGTGACGCAATACCTGCTGCGATACATGCAAATGGGTTAGCACCTGACGAACCAGCAAGTCGAACCGTTGATGTAGAAGCATTTTGTTCGTGATCTGCATGCAGCGTAAAGATACGATCCATTGCAGTTTCTACAACAGGATTAACCTCATATGTTTCACACGGTACAGAGAACATCATTTTAAGGAAGTTACCTGCGTATGAAAGGCTGTTATCTGGATATACAAAAGGTTGACCAATTGAATATTTGTAACACATAGCAGCAATTGTCGGCATTTTAGATAATAAACGGAATGCTGAAATTTCTCGGTGACGTTGATTGGTCACATCTAGTGAATCATGATAAAAGGCTGCAAGTGCGCCTGAAACACCACAGAGGATCGCCATTGGATGAGAATCACGGCGGAAACCTTTGAAGAAAGATGCAAATTGTTCGTGCACCATAGTGTGTTTATGTACTGTCGCTTTGAATTGTTCATATTGTTCTTTAGTTGGTGCATCACCGTAAAGAATAATATAACAAACTTCTAAATAATCCGCATTAAATGCTAAATCATCAATAGCGTAACCGCGATGTAGTAGGATACCTTCTACACCATCAATATAAGTAATTTTTGACTCACATGATGACGTTGCCATAAAACCTGGATCATGGGTGAAATATCCTTTACTACCTAGGGTACGAATGTCGATAACATCGTGACCAGCTGTACCAGATAAAATTGGAAATTCAACTGGCTCTTGGCCGGGTAGGTTTAACGTGGCTTTTTGATTAGCCATAGCACGTCTCCTTTGCTTATTTATAATTAGATTTCTTCATGAAATTCGAAGCTAAAGCTACCTTTATTAATTACCAATGTCAATTTTGTTACAAAATAATCAAAGAAAAAACACTAAAAGGTTAACCTATGTTTCAATTTCAATGTAAATGTTGCTATAAGGTCTTTTATATTTGTAAATAAATTGTGATGTAGGTATACTTATTCACGGATCAAGAGTCCTTCTTTTAATTTTGTTCTAGATATGTAAGTGCTTATAATCATTATTTTATTTGCCTTTTGAACAAGAAATAAACAAGGGCTTTCATTTGAAAGAAATTTGTTATGGAAATAATAAATTTCTGTGATCTATATCAATATAATAATAACTATGCTCAATGGAGCTGAGTGAGCGATATCGTGAAAAAGCAAAGACCTGTAAATCTAGATCTGCAGACTATTAGCATGCCAATCACAGCAATCGCATCTATCCTACACCGAATCTCTGGTGTAATAATGTTGTTTGCAGTGGGTATTCTTTTATGGTTACTGACAGAATCACTATCTTCTGAACAAGGTTTCCAGAATGCACAAGAAATTGTGTCTGGTTTCTTTGGTACATTCATTCTTTGGGGAATCCTAACCGCACTTGCATATCATATTGCTGGTGGTATCCGTCATTTATTGATGGACATGGGTTATTTTGAAGAGCTTGAATCGGGTGCATTAAGTGCGAAAGTATCTTTTGTTGCAACCGTTGTTTTATCAATCCTAGCGGGGATAATGGTATGGTAACTAACGCAGCAAGTTATGGCCGCAGTGGCACTCATGATTTTATCATGATCCGCGCAACCGCCATTATCATGGCACTATATACATTTTATTTTGTTGGTTTCGTTGCATTTAATGATCTTACTTATCAAGTATGGTCTGAATTTTTTGCAAGTACTGGAAATAAAGTATTCACTCTTCTTACCCTTATCGCTATCGTCATCCATGCATGGATAGGTGTATGGCAGGTATTAACTGACTATGTTAAATCAACCGGTTTACGTGGTGCATTACAGTTTGTTCTAACAACCACTGCATTTGTTTATGCGCTTGTTGGTTTTGTTGTTCTTTGGGGGTTATAAGTGAGTATTCCAGTTCGCGAATTTGACGCAGTAGTTATTGGTGCCGGTGGTGCTGGTATGCGTGCTGCGCTATCAATATCTAAATCAGGTAAAAGTTGTGCACTTTTATCTAAAGTTTTTCCAACTCGTTCACATACCGTATCTGCTCAAGGTGGTATTACCGTTGCTTTAGGTAATTCACACGAAGATGATTGGACATGGCACATGTACGATACTGTTAAAGGCTCTGATTATATCGGTGACCAAGACGCTATCGAATTTATGTGTAAAACGGGTCCAGAAGCAATTTTAGAACTTGAGCACATGGGTCTACCATTCTCTCGTTTTGAAGATGGTAGTATTTATCAACGTCCATTCGGTGGTCAGTCGCTTGCATACGGTGGCGCACAAGCGGCTCGTACAGCTGCTGCAGCCGATCGTACAGGTCATGCATTACTTCACCTTCTTTACCAACAAAACGTAAAGAACGAAACGAAAGTATTTTCTGAATGGTATGCACTAGATCTCGTTAAAAATGACGATGGTATTATCACTGGTTGTACGGCGATTGATATTGAAACAGGTGAAATCTGTTACTTCAAATCAAAAGCAACCGTATTTGCTACAGGTGGCGCAGGTCGTATCTACTCTTCTACAACGAATGCACACATTAATACTGGCGACGGTGTTGGTATGGCAATTCGTGCTGGTATTCCATTACAAGATATGGAAATGTGGCAGTTCCACCCGACAGGTATTGCTGGCGCAGGTGTGCTTGTAACAGAAGGTTGTCGTGGTGAAGGTGGTTATCTTCTAAACAAAGATGGCGAACGTTTTATGGAACGTTATGCGCCTAACGCAAAAGATCTTGCGGGCCGTGACGTTGTAGCTCGTTCAATGATGACTGAAATCCGTGAAGGTCGTGCGTGTGATGGTCCTTGGGGTCCACACATTAAACTAAAACTTGATCATCTTGGTGAAGAAGTACTTGAGTCACGTCTACCTGGTATTTGTGAATTATCTCGTACATTTGCTCACGTTGATCCAGTGAAAGAACCAATTCCAGTAATTCCTACTTGTCACTATATGATGGGTGGTTTACCTGCAAATATTAACGGTGAAGTATTAACACGTAAAGAAGACGGTAGCATGGAAGTTGTTGCTGGTTTATTTGCTGTTGGTGAAATCGCTTGTGTATCTGTACATGGTGCAAACCGCTTAGGTGGTAATTCACTGCTGGATCTGGTTGTATTTGGTCGTGCTGCAGGTAATTACCTTGGTACAGTGCTGGATACTATCCCAGAGCCAAAAGAAGCAACTGACGCAAATGTCGATACGTCACTTGAACGTTTAAACCGTTGGGAAAATAATAAAGACGGTGAAGATCCAGTTCAAATTCGTAAAGATTTACAAGAATGTATGCAGCTTAACTTCTCGGTATTCCGTGAAGGTGAGTCAATGGCAGAAGGTCTTGAGCAATTACGTGCTATTCGTAAACGTTTACAAAATGCACGCTTAGACGATACGTCAACAGAATTTAATACACAGCGTATTGAATGTCTAGAGCTCGATAATCTAATGGAAACGGCATATGCAACTGCACATGCTGCTAACTTCCGTACAGAAAGTCGTGGTGCACACAGTCGTTTCGATTACCCAGATCGTGATGATGCGAATTGGTTATGTCATTCATTGTACTTGCCTACAAATGAAGAAATGACAACTCGTGAAGTGAATTTATCACCTAACTTGTTAACTGAAGAGCAGCTGAAGCACTTTGTGCCTAAAGCACGCGTTTACTAAACATAAGGGATCAAGATGCAAGTTAAATTTTCAATTTATCGCTATAACCCTGATGTTGATAGCAAACCTAAAATGCAAGAAATGAACCTTGAAGTACCTGAAGGTTCAGATATGATGGTTCTTGACGCACTTATCTTGTTAAAAGAAACAGATGCGACATTAGCTTTCCGTCGTTCTTGTCGTGAAGGTGTATGTGGCTCTGATGGTGTTAACATGAATGGTAAAAATGGTCTAGCATGTATTACACCATTGTCTGATTTAAATATGAACAAAACGATTGTTATTCGACCGCTACCTGGTTTACCAGTGGTCCGAGATCTCGTTATTGATATGTCACAATTTTATGATAATTATGCACGTATTAAACCGTTCTTAATTACAGACGACAGTGCTATCCCACCTGCTCGCGAAAACCTTCAGTCTCCTGAAGAACGTGAGAAGTTAGATGGTCTGTATGAGTGTATCTTGTGTGCGTGTTGTTCTACGTCATGCCCATCATTCTGGTGGAACCCTGACAAGTTCGTTGGTCCTGCAGGATTATTAGCGGCTTACCGTTTCTTAGTCGATAGTCGTGACTCAGCAACTGAACAACGTTTATCAGAATTAGACGATGCGTTTAGTGTATTCCGTTGTCACGGTATTATGAACTGTGTAAACGTGTGTCCTAAAGGTCTAAATCCTACAAAAGCAATCGGTAATATTAAATCTATGTTACTACAACGTGCGGTGTAGCAATGTTTTTTGTTAGTTTTTAGTTACAATGGTCATTCCGTTGGGAATGGCCAGTAATTTAAAATCTTTGCTACCATCTCTGGCGCGGTGGACATTTAAAGTGAAAAGGGCAGAGAATGCAGAATAACGTCATGAAAGCCTGGTTAGAATCCTCTCATCTAGCCGGTGCGAACCAGACATATATTGAAGATCTATATGAGCAATTTTTGGCAGATCCAGATTCAGTTGGCGAAGAATGGCAAGCTGTATTTTTAGGGTTACCTAAAGTTGATAATACTAAAGAAGTTCCACATGGTCCTGTAAAGGATTATTTCATTCGCCTTGCGAAAGATACATCTCGATATGCTGCTCAAGTAAGCGACCCACATAATGATGCGAAACAGGTTAAAGTATTACAGTTAATCAACGCTTTCCGTTTTCGTGGTCATCAACACGCTAACTTAGATCCATTAGGTCTATGGACACGTGATCGTGTACAAGATCTAGATCCTGAATATCACAATCTTTCTGATGCTGATTTTGATGCTAACTTTAATGTTGGTTCATATGCAATTGGCCAAGAAAGCATGAAACTCAGTGAGCTTTATGCTTCATTACAAAAAACATATTGTGGTTCAATTGCAGCCGAATATATGCACATTGTATCTACTGAAGAAAAACGTTGGATCCAGAGCCGTTTAGAATCAGTTGAAAGCACACCAGAGTTTGAAAAAGAAGATAAATTACGATTTTTAGATAATTTAACTGCTGCTGAAGGTCTGGAAAAATACCTTGGTGCTAAGTTCCCTGGTGCTAAACGTTTTTCGCTTGAGGGCGGTGATGCACTAATTCCAATGATGAAAGAGTTAATTCGTCGTAGTGGTGAACAAGGTATCAAAGAAGCTGTTATTGGTATGGCTCACCGCGGCAGACTGAATATGCTGGTGAATGTACTTGGTAAAAAACCAACAGACTTATTTGATGAGTTTGCTGGTAAACACAGTGACGCATGGGGTGCTGGTGATGTTAAATATCATCAGGGCTTTAGTTCTGATTTTAATACTCCAGGCGGAAATGTACATTTAGCACTTGCTTTTAATCCATCGCATTTAGAAATTGTTAACCCTGTAGTAATGGGCTCTGTTCGTGCTCGTCAAGAACGTCATGGTAGTACTAACGGTGATGAAGTACTGGCAATTACAATTCATGGTGATTCTGCAATCGCTGGTCAAGGTGTTGTTGCTGAGACATTTAATATGTCACAAACACGCGCTTATGGTATCGGCGGTACTATTCGAATTGTTGTCAATAACCAAGTCGGTTTCACGACATCAAATCCGAAAGATATGCGTTCGACAGAATACTGTACGGATATCGCAAAAATGGTTCAGGCACCTATCTTCCATGTAAATGCTGATGATCCTGAAGCTGTTGTATTGGTTACACAAATAGCGCTTGATTTCCGTAACACATTCAAGCGTGACGTTGTTATTGATTTAGTTTGTTATCGCCGCCATGGTCATAATGAAGCTGATGAGCCTAGTGCAACTCAACCATTAATGTACAAAAAAATTAAAAAACATCCAACACCACGTAAAATCTATGCCGATCAACTTGTTAATGAAGCTGTAATTGATGCTGCCGAAGCAACCGGTTTTATTAATGAATATCGTGATTTACTTGATGGCGGTGAATGTGTTGTTAAAGAATGGCGCCCAATGCAACAGCACTCTGTTGATTGGAACCCGTACTTAAAACACGAATGGGATATGCCTTATCAATCTCAGGTTCCGCAAGAAACATTGTCAGACCTTGCGTTGAAAATGACGGTTGTACCTGAAGGACACAAGATCCAATCTCGTGTACAGAAGATTTATAACGATCGTGTTGCTATGGCAAACGGTGAAAAACCTTGTGATTGGGGTTTTGCTGAAACATTAGCATATGCAACATTACTTGATGATAACTACAAAGTACGTATTACTGGACAAGATGTAGGCCGTGGTACTTTCTTCCATCGTCACGCAGTTGTTCATAATCAAGAAAATGCGAGTACTTATACACCATTAGCTAACTTAAAACCTGAACAAGGTGAGTTAACTATCCATGATTCAGTTTTGTCTGAAGAAGCGGTATTAGCATTTGAGTACGGCTATGCGACAACTGAACCAAGTGGTTTGACTATCTGGGAAGCGCAATTTGGTGATTTTGCCAATGGTGCACAAGTTGTATTCGATCAATTCCTTTCTTCTGGTGAACAGAAGTGGGGCCGTATGTGTGGTTTAACAGTGATGTTACCACATGGTTATGAAGGGCAAGGTCCTGAACATTCATCTGCACGTCTAGAACGTTATATGCAAATGTGTGCTGAGCATAACTGGCAAGTCTGTGTACCTAGTACACCTGCGCAGGTTTACCATATGCTTCGTCGTCAAACAGTTCGCCCAATGCGTCGTCCATTGATCGTGATGACACCTAAATCGTTATTACGTCACCCATTAGCTATTTCTAGTTTATCTGAATTAGCAGAAGGCACGTTCCAAAATGCAATCGGTGAAATTGATACTCTCGACGCAGCACAAGTCAAACGTGTTGTTATGTGTAGTGGTAAAGTGTATTTCGATTTACTAGAAACGCGTCGTAAATTGGGTCAGACGGATGTTGCTATTGTACGTATTGAACAGCTTTATCCTTTCCCTCATGCGGAAATTGCAGCTATATTTGCAGAGTATCAACACGTAGAACAGTTTGTTTGGTGTCAAGAAGAACCTCAGAATCAGGGCGCTTGGTATTCAAGTCAGCATAATTTCTGGGGCGTAATCCCGCAAGGTGCGAAACTAAGTTACGCTGGACGTGCTGCATCAGCATCACCAGCAGTCGGGTATATGTCTGTACATACAAAACAGCAGTTAGCACTTATTGAAGATGCTTTAACTGTTGCGCAGAAATAGTTTATTAAAGGAATTATGAAAATGACAATTGAAATCTTGGTACCTGTACTACCTGAATCAGTAGCTGACGCAGCAGTAGCAACATGGCACAAACGCCCTGGTGATGCTGTTGAACGTGACGAAGTAATTGTAGAGATTGAGACAGACAAAGTTATTCTAGAAGTTCCAGCAGTTGAATCTGGTGTTCTTGCTGAAATTCTAGAAGAAGAAGGCGCAACGGTTCTTGGCCAGCAAGTTATTGGTCGTTTAAAAGCTGGCGCTGTCGCTGGTGAAGAAACAAAAGATAAACCTGCAGAAGTAAGCGAACAATCAGTTGACGCTAGCCCTGCTGTTCGCCGCCTTATTGCAGAAAAAGGCTTAGATGCTTCGAAGATCACTGGTACAGGAAAAAATGGCCTGATCACAAAAGAAGATGTTGAAAAAGTATTAGCACCTGCAGCACCAGTAGCAAAATCACCAGTAGCTGCTCCGGTTGTTGAACTTCAACCAGGCCGTAGCGAAAAACGTGTTGCTATGACGCGTCTTCGTAAGCGTATCGCAGAACGTCTTCTAGAAGCTAAAAACTCAACGGCAATGTTAACAACGTTTAACGAAATCAACATGAAGCCTATCATGGATATTCGTAAACAATATAAAGATGTATTTGAAGAGCGTCATGGTATCCGCTTAGGCTTTATGTCTTTCTACGTGAAAGCGGTTGTTGAAGCATTAAAACGTTACCCTGAAGTTAACGCTTCAATCGATGGTACCGATATTGTTTATCATAACTACTTTGATGTAAGTATCGCGATTTCTACACCGCGTGGCCTAGTGACACCTGTATTACGCGATTGCGACACGATGAGCCTTGCTGATATCGAGAAGAATATTCGTGAACTAGCACTTAAGGGTCGTGACGGTAAACTGTCAATTGAAGATCTAACCGGTGGTAATTTCACAATTACAAACGGTGGTGTATTTGGTTCATTAATGTCAACGCCAATCATCAACCCGCCACAGAGTGCAATCTTGGGTATGCATAAAATCCAAGATCGTCCAATGGCTGTTGATGGTAAAGTTGAAATTTTACCTATGATGTATCTAGCACTTTCTTACGATCACCGTTTGGTTGATGGTAAAGAATCTGTAGGATTCTTAGTAACAGTAAAAGAATTATTAGAAGACCCAACTCGTCTTCTTTTAGATGTGTAATATTTAGTTTAATTATTTAGTTGCTTACGCCTTATCTTAAGGCGTAAGTTTTCGGGACAAGCCCTAGTGGCTAATAACATGGATATACGAGCATGAATCTGCATGAGTATCAGGCAAAACAACTTTTTGCTGAATATGGTTTGCCAGTTCCAGAAGGTTACGCAACAAACGTACCTCATGAAGCGGCAGCTTTCGCTGACAAAATTGGTGGCGATAAATGGGTTGTTAAATGTCAAGTTCACGCCGGTGGGCGTGGTAAAGCAGGTGGTGTTAAGCTTGTAACGTCTAAAGACGAAATTACTGCATTTGCTGAGCATTGGTTAGGTAAGAACTTAGTTACTTATCAGACTGATGAACACGGTCAGCCAGTTTCACAAATTTTAGTTGAAGCTGCAGGTGATATCGCTAATGAACTTTACCTAGGTGCGGTTATTGACCGTGGTTCGCGTAAAGTTGTATTTATGGCATCAACTGAAGGTGGCGTTGACATTGAGACGGTTGCTGAACAAACTCCAGAGTTAATTCACAAAGCAACGATTGATCCACTTGTAGGTGCACAACCTTACCAAGCACGTGAACTTGCGTTCAAACTTGGTTTACAAGGTGCTCAAATCAAGCAGTTTACACAGATCTTTATGGGTCTAGCTAAAATGTTCACTGATTCTGATATGGCATTACTTGAAATCAACCCGCTTATCATTACTGGCGCAGGTGACCTTGTTTGTTTAGATGGTAAAATTACTATCGATTCAAATGCACTTTATCGTCAACCTAAGCTACGCACAATGCAAGATATTACTCAAGAAGATGCACGTGAAGCTCACGCTGCTAAATTTGAGCTAAACTATGTTGCATTAGACGGTAGTATTGGTTGCATGGTAAACGGCGCGGGTCTAGCAATGGGCACTATGGATATTGTTAACATCCATGGCGGAAAACCAGCTAACTTCCTTGACGTAGGCGGCGGCGCAACAAAAGAACGTGTTGCTGAAGCATTCAAAATCATTCTTTCTGATGACAATGTTAAAGCCGTACTTGTTAATATTTTCGGTGGTATCGTTCGTTGCGATATGATCGCTGAAGGTATTATTGGCGCAGTACAAGAAGTTGGTGTACAAGTGCCAGTTGTTGTACGTCTTGAAGGTAACAATGCAGAATTAGGCCGTGCAGTTTTAGCTAAATCTGACTTAAATATTATTGCAGCATCTAGCCTAACGGATGCAGCGCAACAAGTTGTTGCAGCAGCGGAGGGCAAATAAATGAGCGTTTTAATTAATAAAGATACGAAAGTGATCTGCCAAGGTTTCACTGGTGGTCAAGGTACTTTCCACTCAGAGCAAGCTATTGATTACGGAACTCAAATGGTTGGTGGTGTTTCTCCTGGTAAAGGTGGCACTACACATTTAGGTTTACCTGTATTTAACACAGTACGTGATGCAGTAGAAACAACAGGCGCAACAGCTTCTGTTATTTATGTACCTGCTCCGTTCTGTAAAGATGCGATTCTAGAAGCAATTGATGCTGGTATCGAACTTATCGTTTGTATCACAGAAGGTATTCCTACTGTTGATATGATCGAAGTTAAAGTTAAACTTGATCAAGAAAATGTGCGTATGATCGGTCCTAACTGTCCAGGTGTTATTACTCCTGGTGAATGTAAGATTGGTATTATGCCTGGTCACATTCACAAGCCGGGTAAAATTGGTATTGTTTCACGCTCTGGTACGCTTACGTACGAAGCAGTAAAACAAACAACTGATGAAGGTTACGGTCAATCAACATGTGTTGGTATCGGTGGTGATCCGATCCCAGGTACAAACTTTATTGACGTACTTGAATTATTCGAAAATGATCCACAAACTGAAGCAATCGTTATGATTGGTGAAATTGGTGGTACGGCAGAAGAAGAAGCAGCAGCTTATATTAAAGCGAATGTAACTAAACCTGTCGTTTCTTACATTGCTGGCGTTACAGCGCCAGCAGGTAAGCGTATGGGCCATGCTGGGGCAATTATTGCTGGCGGTAAAGGTACTGCAGACGAGAAATTTGCAGCACTGGAAGATGCTGGTGTAGCAACGGTACGTTCACTTGCTGATATTGGTTCTGCTTTACGTGCTAAATTAGGTTAATACCTGTTTCTTTTAAAATAAAGCCACCTTCGGGCGACTTACTACAAGTTGTTCTAAGGTGGTTTTTTTATTTAAAACATAGGTTTAACTGTTTGTATTGATACTGCGATATGTATCATATACTACGAGTTTGGTCACAATGTGGACATTGGGTTTAGCGTCATTGCTTCATTCAAATAATCCGGAGCAAGGTGAGCATAAGTCATTGTTTGCATAATCGTTGAATGACCTAGGATTTTTTGCAACGTTAAAATATTGCCCCCGTTCATCATAAAATGACTCGCAAAAGTATGTCGTAAAACATGCGTTGCCTGACCTTTAGGTAAATCAAAGCCCTGCGCTTTCAACACATCGTAAAACTCCATGTATGAACCATTAAACAACCGACCTGTTTTTCCATTGTAGATCTCATTCATTAATTCTGGCGTTATAGGTACAGTTCTGTTTTTACCATTTTTGGTATCATTGAATGTAACTCGCCCATGAATAATATCGTTTCCCCGTAGTTCTGCTGCTTCACTCCAACGCGCACCTGTCGATAAACACAACTTAGCAATATTAAGTTCATCGCCATCAAGATTATCCAGCAACTGAATGATTTCTTTTTTATTCAAAAAACCCATTTCAGTTGCGCGTATCTTGAGTTTGCCGATCCCTTTTAATGGGTGTTCGTTATGAAACTCACCAGCTTTTATCAATACAGTAAAAACACCACTTAGCCTGACTTGGCTCCTATTGATCGTTGTTGCTTTATTCCCGATAGCCATTTTGTCGGCTCGGAATTGCATAACGCGCTGTTTAGTTACCTGGTCAGCCCTTGGATGCCCTAAGTCTTTATCAATAGATAACAGGTGTTTTAGCTCTTTTTCAGGGCGCTTTAACTGTTGTCCATGGTAGTGATACCAAAGATCAATTAAATCGCGTAACGGCCGCTTGTCTGCTGATTTCTCTACCCAGCCTTTTTGGTTCTGAGTTGATAATAACCAGCGTTCATACTGTTGCGCTTCGCCTTTCGTTTTAAACTTTTTTCTGTATCGTTTACCACTTCGTCCTTGCGGACGACAATCGACCTCATACCCGTTAGGAATAGATTTAATAGACATCTAGTTGTCCTCCCCAGGGTAGAATTGTATTGCTAACGTTTTTATTGTAGTTGAGTCCACCTCCTTTTGATTTAAACGCATGGCTCTTGAGTTGAGAAAACCGGACAAACTTGACCTGAACGTGGCTCAACATTTCCGGTTAATAGCCATATCGTGTATTTTTTTAAACAGTCATGCTGGCTAAATTGCATTAAAAATTGGCAGCATGGTTCCTTATGTCCAGTAACATAGTTCGCTGTTGCGGATAGATTAAAACGTAACGCATTAGCGAGTTGTTTGTTACTATATCGCTCTTCTTGAATAATAGCGCGTAATCTCGTATCAAAAGACATCCTGTCACCTTTAATTTGTAGTGAATGAAATTATCCACCCTAAAAGGGTATTACAATTATTTACAAATTAACGAGTCTGAAGTACCAATTTAGAAATAGTGCTTATACTCCATATAATGGTTTGGCTTTTAACTAACTATAAGCTTTATCATGGTTATCTCCTTAAAAGTACATCTATTCGGTTTGAAGCACATTTCACATCAACTTTAATATTTATTCATATTCAATCTGTTACATATCTAAAGAATTATAACTTGAATTTATGTAAATTATTTCGACAGTATTCCTTACTTACCTTGTCGAACATTTGAAGTGGAATAGTTAACATTGCCACCTAGTTAGAGGTATTTAAGTGGTTTGTTTGGAGGCACAAGCAGGGAGATACCGCTTATGCCTATTATGAATAGTTAAATTTACAGAGTGTTCGTTACTGCGAAGGTGACCTATGTTTATTGCTTACGTTTTAACTTTAATGCCAAACCCATTAATCCAAACCCGAGTAGAGACAAACTAAAAGGTTCATTTACATTAATAGGTGGTGGTTCTGGGTATACTTGCAATAAGTCTTGATGTCCATCGTTACGATAAACATCAACTATGACGTCATTACTCCATGACCCTAAAGAATTGAGGTAGTTTTCAGCTGTAAGTATTCCACTTGGAATTATCTGTACCATCTGAAAGTCACCAGTAGATAAATCGAAGCCGTTGGTATTGTAGTCTTCATGCATTATCTCCCAAAGTGCAAACTGAAATGCAGCCGCGGTTGCCTCATCCGTGACGTTGCTATATGCATTTGTATAAAGACGACCTATGTAATCAGCCACCTCAGAGCCGGTACCCAAAGGTAGGGGGTCTGTGGCTGGGTAAATAGTATAATCTACGGTATCTCCTATTCCAATTGGCTCATTTATCTCAATGCAGAACGCCAAAAAATCTGATGATGTCGTATTATTGGTAAAATTAAACAACCCTCCAGATGTAGTACCATAACCCCCATTGAAAGAGAATAGTGCGCCTTCATTCCAGTCATTTTCCCAACCATTCAAAGTTGCTGAAATTGTAGTTGCGCTGACTTGGTTAGTTGACATGATTAGACTAGAAATGAAAATTAATTTATATAGGATTTTCATAAAAAAACGCCTTATAGGATTGTGACAATCATACTTATTAAGCACTTTGCGTACCAAGTGAAAAGTGTTGTTAAAATAGAAAGGCTTAGAAAGGCTTAGAAAGGCTTAAATGTTAAATTTGTAAACAAAATCGACATGATTTACGTAATATTATCTACGTTTAAAATTTTTAACCATGTGGATATTTATTGAAATAAGCTTCCTAATTGGATTTTTTATTTGGATAAAAATCCATACACGACCTATTGAACATAAATAGTGATAATGCGCATAACGATGATCGGGTTAAGTAATGGTAATAAATATTACTAGGTAATACTTAATGTTGTGACAACGGAATATCTCATTGGGATGTTTGATGGCCGTCAGCTACGCGCCTGGAATAATTCTTGGTGGGTGTTAGTTCGCTAGATTTCACGTAGCGAACCATTCTCACGATCTGATCTTACATAACATGCGTTATACGCAGTGATTTTAGCCTTTTAGTTTGTGGCCAAATTCACTATTCCACTACACTTGCCCAGTGCCGATAATGATGACTTTTTCCATGTGGTAATTCCTTAAATAAATGTATGATTTTATAGGTGTAAAACAACACATTGAGAACGATAAAAGGCCACACTCTGTGCGGCCTTTTTAATTTTACTTCGATACTTTCCTTAGACTTAGAAAATGAATTCGTATAGGAAACCTGCGCCAATTGCCATGCTCAGGATTACAAATAAGAACGCTGCAATCATTTGGTTTTTGAAGATAGATTTAAGTAAAATAACTTCTGTTAAACTTGCACCTGCACTACCAATAATCAATGCCATTACCGCGCCAAGTCCCATGCCTTTTGCTGCTAATGCTGCACTTAGAGGGATAACAGCTTCAGCTCTAATATAAAGTGGAATACCGATTACCGCTGCAACTGGGATAGCAAATGGGTTGTCTGCACTCGCCACACTTGCTACAAATTCAGTTGGCATAAAGCCGTAAATCATTGAGCCAAGTGCAATACCACCGACTAAATACGGGACTACTTTTTTGAAATCAACCCAAGTCGTGTTCCAAATACGCATCCATTTGCTCACCGGTGCTTTTTTACCACCACAGGCTGTTGCGCAACCTTTTGCTTCTGGCGTCATGTAGGCTTCAGCTCTAACATATTTTTCAAAACCTAGTTTTTCTAATGTGTAACCAGCTACAACCGATACACCCATTGCTATCACAAAGTAGAAAACAGTTACTTCGAGGCCGAACGTTACGGCAAACAAACCAATAATGATCGGGTTTAACAGTGGACTTGCGAACAAGAATACCATCATGGTACCAAATCCCGCTTTCGCTCTTAACAGCCCTTTAAGAAAAGGAATCGTAGAGCATGAACAGAACGGTGTAATCGCACCAAGTAAACCTGCAACAATGTAACCTCTACCGTTTTTACCGCTTAGAATACTTTGGATTTTTGATGGCGGAATATACTCTTGTAGTATCCCAACAATGTAACTAATCACTAAAAACAAAATTGTTAATTCAACGGCTAAGAATGCGAACATACCTAACGTGTCCATGACCATGTCTTGTGTAATGTTTATCATAATAAGTGCCTTTCGCTTCTTCATTTCGATGTTTCTGGAATAGTTGTAATATACCGATCTTAAAAAGCACTGTCAACTTTATTTCCATGTTTATCGAAATAACCTTGTGGTATTATAATAGACAGGTTTACATATTGATGAGTGTACATATGAGTATTGAGGTAATCGCTAAGGCGTTCAAAGAATTGGGTCATCCAGTTCGACTCGCGATATACAAAATTGTGATGAGAGCGGGGGCGCAGGGAGCACCTGTTGGAAAGGTATGTGACAATATTAAAATACCTAATTCCACACTGTCTCATCATATTTCAAGTTTGGTATCTGCTGGGCTGATTTCACAACGTAGAGAAGGACGCGTATTATTCTGTGTGGCAAATTATGATATTCGAGAGCAAGTCATCGATTTCCTACAAAAGGACTGTTGTGGAGTTCAGTGAGTATGACCTATTGATCTGTAGTGATTCATTGAATTTGGCCTCCTAGCGGGAGGCTTTTGAGGGCGCGGCCTTATTGGCAAGTGCCATCCAGGACGAAAGCCGTCAGTTCAGACCAGCGGCTTTTAATGCCCTGGTCTTTATGGGTTAGCAGTGATAACCCGAATGACTTAGCCAAGCAATTAGCAGCTATTAATGACTACTGTCCATTAACCGGCTTTGTCGAAAGTGCGCGTTATGCAGCGAGTCTAGCAACATTAGATGCAGATAAACTCACTCGGCCTCAAGGCACCGAACAATCAATAGAGTGGACGGTATTGAGTGATGAGCGGTCGATACCAGCGCTTAAGCGGCAATATCATGCGACATCATTAGCACTGGTTAATGACCAAGGGCAAGCGCTTATTAGCGATATTGATAGCGCACTAGCAGAATGTAAGCAGTTAAAGAGTTTGCGTAATGTGCGTTTAACTGCAACTGAATTCAACCCAATTAACACCGGCTTAAATTGCATCAGCATCAGCGCCAATTCAGCGAAAGGTTTAGCTGATAAGTTACAAGGTCTTGGTGATGATAAAGCGTATTGGGCTTTTTGTGCGTTTGTGGGTAATAGCAGTGAACTTGAACCGATTAAGGAAGTGTTTTTATGATAGCGCTCGATGGTTGGCAAGTACCAGGTTATGAAACCAAAATAAAATGCAGTTTCAAATTAGCTGGTGAAGACTTAAGTGGCTACGGTTCCTTGACCCTATCATCGGATAACGGGGTTAAACCTGCCGTTTTATCGGTGACGACCAAGATACCTTTCAATGAAAAATCAGACTTAGCCAAACTCATATCGAAAGCCAAAGAACTTGATGAACACGGCGCCCGAATAATTCGCACCGTGAATTGTGATGTAGCTGAATCATTCAAAGTACGTAAAGCCAAGTTTGATGGCGAAATGAGTGCGACCGAAGATGAAGAAGTGAAGTCATGGGTTGTCAGTTTTGATCTACTTGAAGTCATGAGCAAATCAGAACGCGAGCAACTGCAGATCGATAGTGAAGCCAATAACAATACTACCCTGCAAAGTACCGATGGGCATAATTCACTGCAACATCAATTTGAAAATGTAGAGGGACCCTAATTTATGGATAGAGGGATGAATGAACAGGATTCGGCACGATTAACAACCGTATTAACCATTGGTGGTGAACCCGTGGGTAATATTATCAATAACAGTGTGCAGCTTGATTTGTTTAGTCCTGGTCGCGCTAGCTTTGTTGTTACTTGTGAGCATGAACCCAAAGGCATCGTGGAATTACACCTTGGTTATCGGGTCGATAAATTACAGCCTTATTTCATGGGCGTGATTGAATCTAAATATCAATCATCCGATCGTTGGTATCTGACTTGTCGTGAATTACTCGGTGCATTATCGCTGCCGGCTAACATGGCCATTCGGTTTGCGACGATGAAAGATGTGCTGGACCAACTCTCGCTGACTGGTCTTCAATTTATTTATCCAGATGCAGGTTATCTTAATCAGCCGGTTCCTTGTTTTTATCATCAAGGCGATGGCATATCCGTATTACGTCAGTTGGGGAAGATATACCAGGTACCGGATTATATTTTCCAGCAACGCCCCGATGGTAAAATATACGTAGGCAGCTGGCATGATTCCGGTTGGGCCAAGTCGGTCATCACTGATTTTTCAGAACACCCAATCAAACCAATCAGCTCGAGTAAAGGTGAGCTAATTGCGATCCCTAAGTTACGTCCAGGACTAAAATTTAATGGCCGTTACCTTACCGAAGTGACATTAACAGGAAATAAGCAGGTTATCAGATGGTCAAAAACGCTATACGCCGCTTAGTATTACGTTACTTTCCCGAATTAGGACAGCGTAAACACTTACCGCAATTGGCTCGAATAGAAAAAATTTATGATATGCCGGTTAATGGCGCCAGTGTCAGCAGTGCATTCCGCGCCTATAAAGCGGCTGATATTCAATTATTAGATGCAGTGACGGGTAAGCCCTTAGCCGTTGCTGTCTTTGAACAAGTAAGTATTGCGTCAGGGCAGGGGCATGAACATGGTTTGTTCGTTGAACCAACACCTGGCATGCAGTGCTTGATTCAATATATTGATGGCCTTGATTCATTGCCGGTGATCACGTCACTTTTACCCTGGCATACTTTGGTACCCGACCATCGTTCAACAGATGTGAGTCTGCAGCAATCGCATCGTAGTAAATTAGTTGGTCGTAATGGCGATTGGCAGCTGCAGACAGATGGTGAAATAAAACAGTCTAGTCAGAAATCGATTGTTGAAGCCCAAACTAGTGAGCAAAGTTACCATGAACGCAACACTAAGGTTGCTACGCACGACATTAATAAAATAGACGGTAACCAGGTCAATGAAATTATGGGGGCGTTAAAAATACTCGTCGGTGAAAAGGCGATTATTACTTCATTGGATAACCAGTTCGCTATGGCTGAAAAATTAGCAACGGCCATTGCAAATGCTACAGTAAGAGAGCGAGTGAAGAATGCGAGCGTAACAATCACGTCGGGAAGTTCTGCTGGTACTTATAAAGTGGATTAAATATAATTGATATTAAAAAGGGAGATTAATAATGGTAGAGATTGAGTTTCCTTCTCGTAAATAAAGGCGATTAAATAGCGCCAACTAGTAACTATAGCACAACTGCATGGCGCTATATCCAATGAAGGGATAATTCAATAAATTATCCCTAATTAGCTAAAGAATAGGTAAGTATTTGTAAATAAAAAGGCCTTAATGAGGTCTTTTTATTAGCTTATTAACGTACATGTGGTCGACATGTGGTCACTTACAAATAATAAGTCATTATATTCAAGTACTTGAATGTAGTATAAAAACACCTTCGGGTGGTTTTTTTATTTGTGCATTTTTATTTTCTGAGTCTATATTTTTAATATGAGGTAAAAAAATTAATGTTTTATTTACGTTAATATTATTCCTCAGGGTTAACCTTGTATTCTCTAGGAGTATTAATAATGGAAATGTCACGGCCTCATGATGGAATAATTGTTTTGCAGATAGTTCACGATCTCGACACCGAGCACGTTGTTAGTATTCAGCCGAAATTAGAAGCCTTAGTTGATGAATATACTGAAAATATTATTTTAGATTTTTCAAATGTCCACTTTATCGATTCAACCGGTATTGGCGCTATTGTTTTTTTATTCAAAAGATTGACCTCACAACGACGAACTCTTTCTCTACTTAAAGTCTCAGGTCAACCTTACAAGTTGATGACGATGTTACGTGTAGAAAATGCTATTCCTTTTATTGAAAATATAACTGAATGTGACGCAAGTCGCTCGGCATAAGTACAAGGCCGTAAGGTATTAAATGAATAAATTAATGCTATGGATATCTATATGCGTTTCTTTTTCTGCTTGTACAAATTGGCCACGAGAAGGCTATTTTGAAAATACGACTATACATACAGAGGAACGAGTCCAATTCAAAAAACATTATTCGTATTTAAATTTGCATTTTTCAGTAGCCAACCTACGGGGTGCCAAAAAGTGTACACCAGCCTATGTTAAATCGGTCGAAAATATTAACAGCCGTGTTGAAAAAGCAATTGCCGTGGAAGACCTACAAGATATAAAAATTGAAATGGCTATCTTAGAGCGGAATATAACGGATTTAATTGTTAATCTTAATCGAGTTAGTGCGAATACTAATTGCGCACAACCGCCACGTTCATTGACTTCAAACTTTGTTCACCCTTTAACTTACCAACTTGATCTCTTATTGTATTGTGCCCCACAATTTGAAGTTGATAGCGCTGTTTTAACGGCGCTATATAAAGTGTGCCTTCGTCAGGTTAGTTTTTTACTGCTAGATAACCCCGATGTTGAGATTGAATATACTAAATACAAGTTGTTTGAAAGTAGGGGGAAGCCAATAGATGATGGTTCAAATGTCAATTACAATCAAGGTCTCGTTTTTCATGATGTTAGTACAATCGTCGATGTAAATAATGAGTTTAAAGACACGTTAAATGATCGTGACGATGAAGGTTATAATGACGAAATGCGTAAATATTTAATCTTTGATCAAGTACCAAGTGTGAGTGTTCAACAATTATCTAAATTAGAATTCAAGATAGATCAAGAACATACTCCTGTACTTGTCCATGAAATTAAATCCTCCAATGATGTTAATCATGACTCAAAATCAAATCCTGAAGTTGAATATGCAACAAATTTAGATGATGTTGCATTATTTAATTTACGTACAGATACAATTCTAAGCTATGTCACAGGTCTTACAGCGAATGAACAAAAAAACAATGTCATTTATGAAGAGCTCAGGACCGGTGTAACACCACCAACAGCCCCCGTTATCACAACACTTATGTGGCTATCTGAGAGCAATAAAAAGGTTAACCATAAGGTAAAAGATTGGCGTTTCTTGCTGACAGAAGGTGAACTTTTTAGTGATGCGAAATTGCCGAAAGGACTCGCTTTATGAAAATGGTATTTTTTTGTTTTGCTTTATTATTCACATCTCCTCTCGCTTTAGGTGAAAATGAATTCATTGATTCGGGTGATCAATTATTTATTTTTATGCCAGGTGAGGAGGACTTTGAAAAACCATTTCAAGTTGACGCAAGTGGTTTTATTCAATTGCCTGAAATTGGGAAGTTACATGTAAAAGGCAAAACCTTGACTGTCGTGTTAGAAGAGATGAAGGTATTGCTTAGTGTCGTATTCCGGGATATATCAAAGTTATATATTGAGTTTAGAGCACGAGAAAAATTAGTCACGGTGTTAGGTTATGTGAATGATCCTCGTGAAGTCGTATTACCAGAACTTGGTAATGTACAGATGGCATTGAATAAAGCCGGGGGGATGCTGGCTGGTGCACAGCTCGATAATATGCAACTGCAACGAGGCGCTGAAGTTATCATATTTAACTTCAAGCGTTATTTAGAAACGGGTGATGAAAATGAACTTCCTGCATTGAAATCTGGCGATATTATATTTGTCCCATCATCGCCATTGACCGGTAATGTACAGATGACCTTTGATGCGAGGTCACTAAAGCAAGGCGGAGACGCAAGCGACACTCAAAAAGCCGTGACGGTTTTCGGTGAGGTCAATGCGCCTGGCACATTTTCCTATGTGCCGGGTATGACCATTATCGAAAGTTTGATGAAAGCGAATGGCGTTACGCGTTATGCTAATGTGGGTAAAATCAGAGTCATGGGGAGTAAGGCTCCACAAACATTTGATTTAAAGTTATATCTTGATACAGGGGATATGGCTAAGTTACCCAAAATAAACCCCGGTACGACTATTTTTGTGCCTATTCAGGTTGAGGACATCAAAGTTGGCTTACAGGTTGTGTACGTGATGGGGCAAGTGAATAAACCGGGCGCTTTTGAAGGTCGTAAGGGGATCACCTTCATGGACATGTTAGCAAATGCCGGCGGGCCGAATAGATATGCTGATACTCAGCAAATTAGAGTGCTTAAAGAAAATGGTGAAACATTCCGCTTTGATTTAAAAAAATATTCAGATGATCCTGAAAATAACCCATTTCCTGTTATTGAGGGGGGGGATGTGATTTTCTTACCTGAAAAAGCCGATATGGTTGAAAAATCATGGCTCGTTGAATCACACGATGAGGCAATAAAAATTATTGGCGCGGTCAAAAATCCAGGTCGTTATCAATGGGATGATGACATGACATTCCTTGATCTACTTGGCCATGCTGAGGGACCAACCGAGAAGGCTGATTTATCAAAAGTAATGATTGTTGGTAATGATGGTTTAGGTGAACGTCTGTTTTTCGATTTAGATAAATTCATGAAAGTTGGTGGTGATTATTTAATTCTGCCGCAGTTATCTGCGGGTGATACAGTCATGTTTACGGAGCTACCGGATGATCCAACAGATAATAAATCAAAGTGGATAAAACAAGAATCTGAATCTTCTATATATATTCTTGGTGCAGTCGGTGCGCCAGGCCGGTATGCATTTAACAGTCAATTAGATTTCTTAGATTTATTATCTGCAGCTGATGGTCCGACTAATGATGCAGACATTAAGCATATTAAAGTAACACATCGTAATAAACGCTATGCAAAATCATCAACGCTGGATCTCGACATGTATTTTGAGACTGGAGACGAAAGTCTTTTACCACAAGTACTACCAGGAGATACGATTTATATTCCAGCTAAGAGTGAACAAGGGGAATTAAATAATACGGTTAATATTGTGCAGGTATTAGGTGCTGTGCATAACCCTGGCCGTTATAAATATGATTCTTCACTGGATGTAGTTGGTATATTAACAATGGCTGGAGGACCTACCACAGAAGCTTATATTGATCGTATTATTATTTTGACTAAACGTGGAGAAATGAAGCATAGTGCACGTACTTTTAATATGAAGCATTATCTTACTCAACCTGACTATAGAGATATCCCGATTATTCATGCTGGTGACACTATATATATCCCTAATGAGAAAGAGTCTAACTGGAGCCAGTTATTGGATATATTAGGGAGTGCGTTAAGTGTCGTTACGCTCTTTATTGTTGGTTCTTCATTATGAATATCTTACCAGAAACGTTTGTTGAAATTGAGCAGATTTATCAGTTAATTGCGAACGAAAATATCAAGTCATTAGCAATAAATTGTTCTCAAGGAAAAGAAGGTGGAACTGAATTAGTTCTAGCATTAGCTCGGCGTCATAAAGTGGCGGGGAGTAAGGTGCTGATTGTGGATCTTAATACATTTAAACCTGCAATTACCAATGAGTATATTAATGAAACAAAATCATGGTCTCTCGACGATATGGGTTCACAAACGGCTTGTATAGCAAAGTTTACTGACATGATTGATATTTTACCTGCGCCAAAAAGTGAACAAGATCAAAATATTAGCTTTCGAGATGAAAAAAAGATAAAAGATGCTATCGAATACTGGTTGCAGCACTATAATTTTATTATATTTGATACATGTGCAATCACGCGAACTAATTTTTCCAATATACCAGGCGAAGTTATTGCTAGAGGATGTGATGCCAGTTTACTTGTTGTTGCTCCTGGTATCTCGCTCGAGAGTTCGGTTGTAAAAACAATAAAAATTTTTAAATATAATCATGTTAAATTGCTTGGCACTGTGATTAATGATGTCAAATGTCCACCGTTGGATATGCAATTAAGAAATTCAGTGCGCAGACGATTACATGGCTTTCCGATATTCAAACAATGGTTACTTAATCGGATTTCAAACGTGGAATTATTAAAAGGTAAATTTGGCCGCTGATGAAAACACAACTGTTTGCAAAGCAATATCCATTAAAACTGGATTCAATTAGTGAGGTTCGGCGTCTCTTAACGACATTATGCCAACAGCTCGCTCTTGAACAAGCTGAAATTGACCGTGTAACGTTAGTGTTAGCAGAATACCTTTCTAATCTTTATTTTCATAACCAAGGTACAGTTAACTGGTTCAGTATTGAGCTCGCTGGAGTTAAAAGTAATTGGTATTTTGAAATATCAGATAGTGGTGATAGTTTTGATCCCTACAAAGTTAATGTTCGCGATATTTTTAATGGTGAGCTATTAACGGGCGGTATGGGATTAGCTTTAATTCAGAAGAATAACCACAATGGTCATTACGAGAGCGAGAATGGAATTAATAAATTCACTTGCCCCTTAAAGGAACAGAAAAAAAAGCTAAGTGTTGTTATTGTTGATGATGATCAAACCCTATTGTGGGCATATAAAGGCTATTTGCAACATGATTTTGTCGTGCATATTTTTTCAGCCGCGGTATTAGCACTTAAATATATTCAGCATGAAGGCTGCGATCTTATTATTGCCGATATTCACATGCCGGAAATGTCAGGATTTGAGTTTAGGCTGAAAGTGGAGTCTTTTGAGAAGGGAGCGTTGACACCGTTTGTATTCTTAACTGGTGATGATAATCTGTCAGTGCAAGAACAAGCCGCGGAAGTTTCTATTGATGATTATTTAATTAAGCCGATAACTAAAACACCGTTACTTGCAGTTTGTAACCGTGTTATACGTCGTACAAATCAACTGGCATTGCATTATCAGCAACGTATTGTGGAGTCACTCTGTCGACCATTTAAACCGTCACTGCCACCAAAGTCTGGTGACTGGAATTTCTCACTTGCTCATACGCCAGCAAGTGAAGGTGGCGGTGACTTTGTTTTTTTTCATGATTATGGTGAAAGTAAATTACTCATTTTAGGCGATATTATGGGGCATGGGCCTGTCGCTAAATTTCATAGTTTTGCGATAATGGGCTATTTAGAGGGGCTAATTACATCTATACCTACTTGTCCTGGTGTTCTATTAGCTGGCTTGTCTAGCAGGTTATACTTAAATCAGTTACTAGAGTCCAGTATGTTAACTTGTATTGTTATAAAGTTGACAGGAAACAAATGTGAAATCGCCACCGCGGGGCATCCACAGCCTTATCTATTGAATGACGTTGGATACAAAGCAATTGATTGTAAAGGCACTGTATTGGGACTCTTACCCGATGAAGGGTATGCCGCCGTCACAGTAGAGCTAAAAGAAGGAGAAAAACTTTTTTTCTATTCAGATGGCATTTTTGAGAATATAGATAGGAATTGTGATTGTATTGACAATATACTAGATGGAATTAAAGGAACGACAGCTCAATATGTATTAGATCAACTATGGTTACGTTTTGAATCACTTTTACCCGGAAAGTTACAGGATGATGCCACTGCAATTATCATTGATCTAAACAATAAATGAGTAATAAGTTCAAATTGAAGATATGAGGTAATGAAATGGAAAACACAGTTATTAATGAAACGGTATTTTCTCAGCTGTTAGTTGATGTAGGTGAAGACATGTTACCTGCGTTGGTCGCTGTTTTTAATGAAGAAACTACGGAGCGTATTAATGACTTACAAGCATTAATACTGGATATTGATAATAATAAAGTGGCACAAAGTTGTCATAGCATAAAAAGTAGTGCCGGCACATATGGGGCGTTATTAGTGCAGCAGCATGCTGAAGAGTTAGAGATTATGGCAAAATCGAATCATACCGAAGAAGTACAAGCGAAATTGCCTTTACTAATACATAGTCTCGAAGATGCAATCAATGCGCTGGCGTTAAGATGTGATTAACAACCGATTCAATTGCTTCTTTTAATTTAACACGATCGTGATAGTATTTATTAACGTCTTCACGTAAGTCATGGGTATAGGTAGGATAAGTCAGTTTTGACTGTTTATCTATATCCTCTATAACGGCACTAATGATTGGAAAACCAAGTTTTTTTTCACACCACTGTAAGCGTTCTTGCAGGGGTATTTTTGATGCCGGACCTATCTCTTGTTGTAAATTACCTAAGTAAATCACTTTTGCATTGCTTCTACGTAACGCTTTTTGTATATCTTTAAGCAACAGCGGAGGCATGATACTGGTTAGAAACGACCCCGGGCCTAATAATATTAAATCAGCTTTCTCAATTGCCTGTACGGCTTCAAATGTTGCTGCAACATTTGGGTGTACGGTTAATTGATTTGGAAACTCATGCATCTTATCGACAGACACTTCACCATGCACATCGTTACCACAAGGTGTGACTGCGATTAAATCACTTGGCTGTTCTGACATTGGGATCAGTTGACATTCGATATGTAGCATATTACGAATAAGATTTACAGCGTCTAGCGGACGCACACAGAGGTTATCTAAAGCAACCAGCATTAGGTTACCTAAGTTATGATTTTTTAGTTCACCTTCGTTCTTAAAGCGATATTCAAAAAGCAAAGAACCTATATCAGGTTGGGTTACTAGCTGATTAATACAGTTACGAACATCTCCCCAAGCGATGCAGTTCTCAGAACTTCTAAGTCGCCCTGTTGAACCACCATTATCTGTTGTTGTTACTATACCCGTTAATCTTGACCCTAAAAAAGAAAGGGAAGATAGCACTCGACCTAGTCCATGACCGCCGCCGATTGCGACAACTTTATCGAGATCTGAAAGTGATTTTTGCAACATATTACAATACTAAACTCGAATGAATTACAGAATCTCATCATATCTTGAAATAAAATATTTTAACAATTAACTTGACCCATTTGTTGCATTAATAAACAGTAATAAATAAGAATATAGTGATTTATAGATATGCCTCACAATAGGGTGTGAGTATGACTATATTGGAATAAGTTCTTTTAAGACTTGTAATGTATGGGTGCAGTTAGCTTGTTGTAATAAAAATTGTTTTCGCTCAACTGGTATTGGTAATAGTTCTAACCAGCGTTGTGATATCCAGCTTGCATTATCCATTTCTTTTGAGTAGTACAACTCATCCAGATCTGGATGTTGATTGAATATATCCGTTAGTTTGTCAGTTAAGTAGCGATCTTGTTCAGTGATGTTTTGATCTGGCCAATTAGATATGTAATGGATTTCGGCTATTTTTAATCCATCATCTTCGACGGCTATATCATCGATGATGAAACGATCAACACCTTCCACAATAATGCCAAGGAAACCATCATCGAGAGGGTAAAAATCAACAATTTTAACGTGTGTGCCGATAGGTGATATACGCCCAAATGGACCAGTCTGTTTAGAGTCAATCATAACGATACCAAACCCTATCATTGTCTTAGCGTTGTCTTTGATCATGCGTATATAGCGTTCTTCAATGATACGTAAAGGAAGTCGACCATTAGGGAGTATATGAGAGGGTAACGGGAATAATGCGAGTTGAGTTGATTGCAAAAGTGGACTCATTAGTCAGTGGATATATAACTAATAATAGTGCTGTTTAAAAAGTTTGCATTTTTGATTGTAAATATAGAAGTAAAAATATAATAAGGCTTATATCTTTACTTCTATTATTTGATTACGCGCTAGTTTTATTAAATTCAAGATACATAACAGCAGCTTCAACACGTGAACTTGCTTCTAGTTTCTTCAATAAACTTTTAACGTGAACTTTTACAGTCCCTTCTGAAATATGCAGGTTACTTGCAACATGTTTGTTGCTGTAGCCTTTTGAGATTTCAAGTAAGATTTGGTTTTCGCGTTTAGTTAGCTTAGCTAGCTTTTCTTCAAAGTTATTATCTTCATGTAGGCAGTCTAAATAGCCTAGTAAGCTTTCAGAAAGAGCCTGTTGACCAGATAATACGTCTTGTAATTGCTCTAGTAACAGATCCGGTTCCGAATCTTTTAATAAGTAGCCATCTGCACCCGCATTGATTAGTTTAATCACGTCTTGTTTGTTATCAGAAACTGTTAAAATAACAACGCGAGAGCTCAACTCTTCAGAGCGAAGCGCTTTTAACGTATCTAAGCCTGACATGCCTTTCATGTTCAGATCAAGTAGAACAAGATCCGGTTCATGCTGTTTAGCAAGCGTGATAGCTTCCACACCATCACTGGCTTCACCAATAACATTAAACTTTTCTTCTAATGTAAGAAGTTGAACTATCCCTTTACGCATTAGTGGATGATCATCAACAACTAAAATTGTGTAACTATTGTCAAGCATGTTTGTTTTCCCTGTCGAAGGTAAGTAATACCAAGGTGCCTTTTGTTATATTATTTTTAATTTCTAGTTTAGCACCTAGTTTTGAAGCGCGTTCACCCATTATGTTTAGCCCATAATGGTTGGATTTCGTTGGGTTAGCTGTAATGCCATCACCATTATCCGAAATAGATACTTTAATAGTACCATTTTTATTCGTGCCACAGTCAATCATTATTTCGTTTGAGTTCGCATGTTTGATTGAATTTAATACAGCTTCTCTAATTATTTGTAATATATGTATGTGTTGGTTGGGTTTGAATAAATGTTCTTCTAATTCGTAGCTTAGATGAATTTTGGATTTTGTGCGTTGACGCAGTTGTGTGAGCATGATCGAAATGGCTACAGAAAGGTTCGCGTCATCAAGCGTCAAACGAAAAGTATTTAATAATTCTCTTAGCTGTGTATAAGATAATTTTAGGTTAGTGTCGATTTCATCCACAATATCGTTGGTAGCCGATGTGATTTCTTGATTTTTTAAATGACGTTTCAATAACGCAACTTGTATTTTTAAATAAGAAAGCGCTTGCGCAAGTGAATCATGTAATTCCCGCGCAATAACGGCGCGTTCTTCCATTAATAAGGAGCGTTGTGCTTCTAAGTTACTTTGAGAACGGTGCTGAGCACGAGAAATAATTCGACAGTAACTGCGTAAGTGCTCTTGATCATTTGCTTCACGTTTGAGAACAGTCAAGGTACCAAATGATTGCTCTTCGAGTTCTAATTTTAGGTCAATAGTTTGCTCGCCATTATCAAAGCCTGAATTAAGGTAAATAGTTTCAACTTCCGATCCCGTTAATACAAGTTTGTAGAAATTAAGGCCATTGAGTTCGGACACACTTTGTAGTGTTTGTTCAAGCATATCGGCGTTAAGGTGTGTGACGTGTAATTTTTGTGATGTGGTATAAAGAAAGTTAATTTTATCTTTTGCTTCTTTCAACTGCTTGGTTTTGGCATCTACCTGTTGTTCTAACGTACTGTATAGTTTATTTAAATCTTGCGCCATGTGTGAAATATTACTCGCTAACGAGCCAATTTCATTTTCATAGAAAAAATCAAAGGATACATTGAATTCACCTTTTCTAATTTGATTTGATGCGGCGAATATTTGCTGTAGTGGTTTTAATACCTGTACTTGCATTAAACGGATAGTGATAATACATACCGCAAAAATGAGGCCGATCCCGAGTCCTTTGATTAGTGTGATAATTTTAACTTTGTACTCAGAATGATCTTGTAAATGTTGTACAAAACTATCAATTTTTAATACAAAGCTGTCCACATTATCTAAGAATTGTTTGGGATTATTACTGTGTAATATATCTAATTGCGTTTGCCATCGATCATTAACATCCATAAATTCGGTTTTTAACTTTGATGTGATATCCCAGTTATCGACAATATTATTTTTAATGTGCGCAAGTGATTGATTGAAAGTATTAATATGCTGTTGACGTAATATTTCAGATTCGTCCCGGGATAAATTGTAAGCGATTTGGTAGCTTTGCATTCGCAATGCACCCGCTTTGTTAATTGATGCCGCATCAGAAAGACTGAGTGATAATGCGACTAAGGAAATAAATGTTAGCATTGAGGCTAATGCTAATATACTGAACATACCACGGCCGATTAAAATGATAATAGACTGGTGGGAGGGGATTATATTTTTTATCATGTTAACTTTACTGTTGATGAATTGAGCTGTTAATAGCCAATAATTTACATGGCAATTTAATTTCGATCAATGATTTATCATATTCCACTATAATAACGACTATATATCCTTTAAATTAATTTGAAAATCGTTTAAGTTTAAGAACTCTAAAATTTAATATAAATCAAACTCCGATCCTTAATGATCTAAATTTATCGTTATAAATATGATCTTAAGGACTCATAGCATCCATAATTGCTATAAGGGTTTAATCAGAAATGGTTAAGCCTCCCGTATTTGGAAAGGTGTTTATGCAACTTCAAGATCAATTTTCGCGTAAATTTTATTATTTACGCTTATCAATTACAGATGTCTGTAATTTCAAATGTAACTATTGTCTACCAGATGGTTATAAAGCCGAAGGCAAGCCTGAGTTTTTAGCGCGAGATGAGCTAAGGCGCATAGTGACAGGTTTTGCTGAAATGGGCACTGAAAAAGTCCGTATCACAGGTGGTGAACCTTCATTAAGAAAAGATTTTACTGATATTATTTCAGATATATCGTCTATCCCCAAAATTAATAAAGTTGCGACGACAACAAATGGCTTCAACCTCGAAAAATATGCTCAAGAATGGCGTGATGCGGGGTTGGATGCATTAAATGTGAGTATTGATAGTTTAGATGCTCGCATGTTCCGTCAAATTACCGGTAAAAATATGCTCCATAAAGTAATGGGCGGACTTGATGCCGCTTTTACTGCTGGGTTTGAAACCGTAAAGGTGAATACGGTGTTAATGCGTAATTTAAATGATATTGAACTTGGTGATTTTTTAAATTGGATAAAAACTCGGCCTATTCAGTTACGGTTTATTGAATTGATGCAGACCGGGGATAATCAAGTATTGTTTGATAAACACCATGTTTCGGGTGTGAGTATTCGTGATAAATTAAAAATGCAAGGGTGGGTCAGTAAAGTAAGGGGCAAAGCTGACGGCCCTGCACAAGTTTTCGTGCACCCTGATTATGTCGGTGAAATTGGCTTGATTATGCCGTATGAAAAGAATTTTTGTTCAACGTGTAACCGTTTACGTGTTTCCACTAAAGGGCGTTTACATTTATGTTTGTTTGGTGAAGAAGGTGTTGAATTACGCGATTTACTACAAGAAGATAACCAACAGTCAGAATTGATTGCGCGTGTTTTCGACCACATGTCTGATAAAAAATCGACTCATTTTCTTCAGCAAGGTATCACTGCAAATACACCCCACTTAGCTTCTATTGGCGGCTAATTGAGACTCATACAAGCTTAAATATTTAATCCCTTCTCTAAAAAATATAACGTAGTGAGTTGCTGCGTTATATTTAATCTCGCTTTAAACATGCGCATATTATTGCTGTTGTCTATAATATTAGAAATATTTGTCTATTGATTCAATAGGTAGGTTTAATCTAGTACAAACACAAAATGTGACATTCCTCACCTTTATTTATTGATCTAAAATAAGTTTTGTCTACCTTACCCATTAGTGAGTATTTATAGCGGGTATTATATAGACCATTATAAATTAATGGTTTTTATAGAGTGATGTACACCTTAATTCTTTACATTAAAAATGTTACTTCAGTAAGGTAGTTTTGATGAGTATTAATCTAGCGCGACGTTCGTTATTTCGTCGTAAAGAACAAGACAACGTTGTACGTCTACCTTGGTTAAAAGCAGATTTAGAATTTACAGATAAATGCACACGATGTGGCGATTGCACTGCCGCTTGCCCAGAGCAAATCATAATAGTCGGAGATGGTGGATTTCCTGAAATTGATTTTAGCGTATCAGAATGCAATTTTTGTAAAGAATGTGTAAATCACTGTAAAGAAGATTTATTCGACTTTAATCAAGCACAAGCATGGGCTAATAAAGCTGTTGTGTCTGATGGATGCTTGAATATTCAGTCTGTATATTGCCGAAGTTGTGCTGAATCGTGTGAGTCTGAAGCTCTAGCATTTAACTTTATTAATACAACGTTCGTGAGCCCGGATGTTGTATTTGATGATTGTAACGGTTGCGGTGCGTGTGTATCGATTTGCCCTGTAAGTGCTATCACGGTAAGCCCTGACTGTTAGGTTTAGCTATTAAGAATTCGTTTTATAATAATTATAAGGTCATAAAATGGCAGAACAAGAAGTTCATATATCGAGTCTAATTATTCACGTGAAACCAGAAGGTTTGGTAGACGTGAAGCATAAAATTTCAGCACTTCCTGATGCTGAAATTTACGGTGATAGTGAAGAGGGTAAAATTATCGTCGTATTAGAAACCAGTAATCAAAAATTTGTTACCGATATTATTGATAAAATTAATAATTTCGAACATGTCTTAAGTACTTCTCTTGTTTTTCACCAAATTGAAACTATCGATCTATCATGTGAGGATGATCTATGAAATTAACCAGACGTGCGTTTGTTAAAGCAAATGCTGCAGTCTCTGCAGCTGCAATTGCTGGCGTTACTCTTCCTGCGAGTGCAACAAACCTGATTGCAAGTCGTGATGAGACTAAAATTAAGTGGGATAAAGCCCCATGCCGATTCTGTGGTACAGGTTGCTCTGTATTAGTCGGTACACAAGGTGGCCGAGTTGTTGCTACTCAAGGCGATCCTGAAGCTCCTGTAAATAAAGGTCTTAACTGTGTTAAAGGCTATTTCTTATCTAAAATCATGTACGGGAAAGATCGTTTAACAACGCCTTTACTGCGTATGCGAGATGGTAAGTTTGCGAAAGACGGTGAATTTGCACCAATTTCATGGGATCAAGCGTTTGATATCATGGCTGAGAAATGGAAAGCATCACTAAAAGCAAACGGTCCAACATCAGTGGGTATGTTTGGTTCTGGTCAGTGGACCGTAATGGAAGGGTATGCAGCAGTTAAATTGATGAAAGCAGGCTTCCGTTCAAATAACATTGATCCGAATGCGCGTCACTGTATGGCTTCTGCTGTTGGTGGTTTCATGCGTACCTTTGGTATTGATGAGCCAATGGGTTGTTATGATGATTTCGAAAATGCAGATTCGTTTGTACTTTGGGGTTCAAACATGGCGGAAATGCATCCGATTTTATGGACGCGTATTACTGATCACCGCTTAAGTAATCAGCATGTTAAAGTTAATGTATTATCCACTTATAAACATCGTTCTTTTGAATTAGCTGATATGGGGATTGTTTTCAACCCTCAATCCGATTTAGCAATGGCTAACTTTATTGCTAATTACATCATTCAAAACGATGCTGTAAACTGGGATTTCGTTAATAAGCATACACACTTTAAACGTACAGCAACGGATATCGGTTACGGCTTACGTGACGAACATCCAATGCAAGCTAAAGCCAAAAACCCTAACTCGGGAAAAATGACAGCAATGACATTTGAAGAGTATAAGGCGTCTGTTGCTGAGTATACGGTTGAGAAAGCATCTGAAATCTCAGGTGTATCAGAAGAAAAACTAATTACACTTGCTAAGCAATATGCAGATCCAAACATCAAAGTAATGTCGCTATGGACAATGGGTATGAATCAACATACTCGTGGTGTATGGATGAACAGCCTTGTTTACAACATCCATTTACTTGTTGGTAAAATATCACAACCGGGTAATGGTCCATTCTCGCTAACGGGTCAACCATCTGCGTGTGGTACAGCACGTGAGGTGGGGGTATTCTCACACCGATTACCAGCTGATATGGTTGTTGCGAACCCGAAACATCGCGCAACTGCTGAAAAGATTTGGAAATTACCAGAAGGTACGATTCCACCGAAACCAGGTCTACATGCTGTTGCACAAAACCGCGCATTAAAAGACGGTACGTTAAATGCGTATTGGACTATGTGTAATAACAATATGCAAGCAGCACCAAACATGATGGAAGAGGGCTTACCGGGTTACCGCAACCCAGCTAACTTCATCGTTTGTTCTGACCCATACCCAACAGTAACGGCACAAGCATCTGATCTTATTTTACCAACAGCAATGTGGGTAGAGAAAGAGGGCGCATACGGTAATGCTGAGCGTCGTACACAAGCTTGGTATCAACAAGTTAAATCTGTTGAAGGTGCAAAATCAGATTTATGGCAGTTAATGGAATTCTCTAAGCGCTTTAAGATTGAAGAAGTGTGGGGCGAAGACCTATTAGCTAAAATGCCAGAGCACCGTGGTAAGACTATGTACGATGTACTTTATCGTAACGGTAATGTTGATGCATTCCCATTAAGCGAAGCGCAAGAGCTAAATGATGATGCAAATGATCAAGGTTTCTATGTGCAAAAAGGTCTATTTGAAGAATATGCAAGTTTTGGTCGTGGTCATGGTCATGATCTAGCCCCTTATGATGTTTACCATACAGTACGTGGTTTACGTTGGCCTGTTGTGAACGGTGTTGAAACAAAATGGCGTTTTGCAGAAGGCAGTGACCCATACGTAGGTAAAGGTAAAGGCTTTGAGTTCTATGGTAAGCCAGATGGTAAAGCAAACATTATCTTTGCACCGTACGAAGCGCCACCTGAAATGCCAAATGAAGAATATGATATGTGGTTATGTACTGGTCGTGTTCTCGAACATTGGCACTCAGGTACGATGACAGCACGTGTTCCTGAATTATATCGTGCAATGCCGGATGCACTTTGTTATATCCATCCTGATGACGCTAAAAAACGTAATGTACGTCGCGGTGATGAAGTTCTTATTGAATCTCTTCGTGGTGAAGTGCGCTGTCGTGTAGAAACACGTGGTCGTAACCGCCCTCCAGTAGGCTTAGTATTTGTACCTTGGTTTGATGCGCGAGTATTAATTAACAAAGTATGTCTAGATGCTACGGATCCGTTATCAAAACAAACGGATTATAAAAAATGTGCAATTAAAATTACCAAAGTGTAATTAAAAACTGCACATCTTACTGAACGAGTTTGCCAGTAAACGATACTGGTAAATAACGGATTTATTTGCCAATAGGCGGAGAACATTATATGAGAAAATTATTGGCTGTGCTGCTAGCTGCAGGGACGTTATTCTCTGTATCAGCACAAAGTACAGAAACTGCTGTAATTGAAAATGTAAATAACGGTGGTGTTGCATCATTACGTGGTATCACTGAGTTAGACACCACTCGTAAAGCGGATGAGTTGAAACGTGTGATCAAAGATCGTAGTCCAATCGATCGTGATTACGTATACCAACCACCACTGATTCCGCATCAAACACGTCATTATGAAGTGTCTTTAAATGCGAACAAATGTCTGTCATGTCACAGCTGGAAATACGCAGGTGAAATGGGCGCGACTAAAATCAGTGTAACGCATTATCAATCACGTGAAGGCGAAGTATTATCTGATGTGTCACCACGTCGTTACTTCTGCTTGCAGTGCCATGTTACACAAGCAGATGCATCACCGTTAATCAAAAATGATTTTAAACGTGTAGATTCATTGCGTTGATTTATCTAAATGAAAGTAGCCTAAACGAAAAAGAGGCGATAAAATGAAATTAATTTTAAATTTTTGGCGTAAATTAACGACACCAAGTAAAGCGGCTGTTGGTACTGTCTTGGCAATGGGTTTTCTTGGCGGTATTATTTTTTGGGGTGCTTTTAACATGGGTATGGAAGCGACAAATACAGAAGAGTTTTGTTCTGCTTGTCATGCACCTATTCTTAAAGAACTAAAAGAAACAATTCACTACTCTAATCGTTCTGGTGTACGCGCTATCTGTTCTGATTGCCACGTACCGCATAAATGGACTGATAAAATTGTACGTAAAGTGCAAGCGAGTAATGAAATTGTTGCATTCTTGATGGGGAAAATTTCTACTCAAGAAAAGTTTGAAGCACGTCGTAAGCATTTAGCTGTACGCGAATGGCAACGTATGAAAGAAAATGATTCACAGGAATGCCGTAATTGTCATAACTTTGAATTCATGGACTTTTCAGAACAAGGCCCACGTAGTAGAAAGCAGCATTCTACGGCATTAGCGAGTGGTGAAAAAACATGTGTTGATTGCCATAAGGGTATTGCCCATCAGCTACCAGATATGTCAGACGTACCTGGTTGGTAGATAGATAAAAGGAAACACTATTATGAGTACGTTAGAATACGTTATTTGGCATATCCTAGGTTACACTGCGATACCGTTTATTTTCCTCGTTGGTTTTATTGGCGTGGCAGGGTTTTCAGTATGGGCATTGTCTTTTACTTCAGACAAAAAGAAATAATTACAACGTAAACTAGATTAATAATGTTAAGGCCGCATTACTGTAATGCGGCCTTTTTTATTCTCTAACTTACTACCTTGAGGTGGCTTTAATATCCCTGTATTATACCGCCACAATATCCCGTTTATTATTGATAAAATAAAGCACTGAATGAAAAACAAAAATGTATCTATTGGTTTAACCAATCCTAAAAGTCCGACTAATGTTGGTGCTGTAATGCGCGCTGCTGGTTGTTATCAAGCTGATGCGGTTTATTACACTGGTCTAAGATATGACCGAGCCTCAGCCTTTCAAACCGACACCCAGAATATCGCGGCTAAAACACCATTAACGGGTGTTGATAATTGGCTTGATAGTATTCCAGAATCAACCAATATAGTGTGTGTTGAATTAGCTGAAGGCGCAATCCCGCTACCCGCGTTTGAGCATCCTGATAATGTTATTTATATCTTTGGACCTGAAGACGGGACCATAGATCAAAAAGTAATTGATCGGGCATCTGCGGTTGTTTATGTGCCTACCGTTGGTTGCATGAATCTTGCAGCTACGGTGAATGTCCTACTGTATGACCGTCTGGCGAAGTCAACCGGAACGATTGCTAATGATGCGTTGATCCGTGAAAGTCGCGATAATAACAACAAAGTTAAAGTGACTAGCAAATAATAAATAATAACGACACGTGATCGTTATTTACTCGCTGATCAAGATCAACGACTAATAAGCTTAATCCCTTATAATTATTTAATAACATGACCGAATTGAAAGGAAAAATAATGAGCCATGCTGAATCAGGGTTTAAAGCCGCAAAACTTGCCGTATTAACCGTATCCGATACCCGTAATGAAGGAACAGATACTTCAGGGCGCTTTCTTGCAGAAGCTCTTGTTGCTGAGGGTCATATTTTAATGGATAAAAAGATCGTCATTGATGATAAATATAAGATCCGAGCTATTGTATCTCAGTGGATTGCTGATGAAGATATTCAAGGTGTGCTAATTACCGGTGGCACAGGTTTTACTGCTCGCGATACAACGCCTGAAGCGGTTCAACCATTATTTGATAAAGCGATCGAAGGCTTTGGTGAATTATTCCGTGCAGTTTCATACGATGAGATCGGAACATCGACAATTCAGAGCCGTGCAGTGGGTGGTTTTGCAAATAAAACCGTTATTTTCTGCATGCCGGGTTCGACAGGCGCATGTAAAACTGGTTGGAATAAGATTTTACGTGAGCAGTTAAATAGTTCACATCGTCCATGCAATTTTATGCCACATATTTAAGCTATAGTATTTAAGCTATAGTATTTAAGTTATAGGAATTATTAATGTCTCAAAAATTTACTCATGTAAATGCTTCTGGTGAAGCAAATATGGTTGATGTTACAGAGAAAACAGTAACACAACGTGAAGCAAGAGCAGAAGCTATTGTACGTATGTCAGCAGACACGCTTGCGCTAATTATGTCGGGTGATCATCATAAAGGTGATGTATTTGCGACAGCGCGTATTGCGGGTATTCAAGCTGCAAAGAAAACATCCGATATCATTCCGCTTTGTCATCCACTAATGTTGACCAAAGTAACGGTTGAATTAACGCCTGAGCCAGAAAACAACCTTGTACGTATCGAAACGTGTTGTAAGCTTTCGGGTAAAACCGGCGTTGAAATGGAAGCGTTAACAGCCGCATCTGTTGCTGCATTAACGATTTATGATATGTGTAAGGCAGTTCAAAAAGATATCATTATTGATGGTGTCAAACTGCTTGAAAAGAAAGGTGGCAAGTCAGGTCATTTTAAAGTTTAGATAGCGCAGGGTATTATGATGATTAAAGTATTATTTTTTGCACAAATTAGAGAATTAGTTGAATGCGCGGAGTTAGACGTGGCTGGCCAGTTTGAGTCTGTGAATGCATTACGTGCAGAACTGGCTGCTAAAGGCGATAAGTGGGCGCTGGCGCTTGATTCTGATAAATTGCTGGTGGCTATTGACCAAGAAATTTGTAGTTTAGACTCGCCACTTATCGATGGTGTCGAGGTCGCATTTTTTCCACCGGTTACTGGAGGCTAAATGAATACAGATATGATTCAGATCCAAACTGAAGATTTTGACCTAGCAGCAGAATATGCGGCATTAGGTAAAAGTCACAGTACTGGTGCTGTTGTTACTTTTATCGGGAAGGTACGCGATTTTAACCAAGGTGATAATGTATCGGGTTTAACACTTGAGCATTATCCTGGCATGACTGAAAAGTCACTGGCTAAGATATTGGTTGAAGCTGAAACTCGCTGGTCTATCCAAGGCGTTAAAGTGATTCACCGTGTTGGCGAATTAGCATTAGGTGATCAGATTGTTTTTGTTGGTGTGGCAAGTATGCACCGTGGTGATGCGTTTCAAGCATGTGAGTTCATTATGGACTATTTAAAAACCCAAGCACCATTCTGGAAAAAAGAAGCAACGGAAGCGGGTTCCCATTGGGTTGATGCTCGGGAAACTGATACTACAGCAGCAGACCGTTGGAAGTAATTGCAGATCATCAACAATGATTCTGTAAATAATATATTGTAGATACTGTTTCGTAAATACAACAAAGGCCCTATTAAACAAACCAAGTTGGTTATTTAATAGGGCCTTACTATTTTAACGAATAGCTAAGCTAATTGTTATTTTTGTTTTGGCGCAGCAACATTACCTTTACGGTGTAACTTAGCACTTGTTTTACGGTGCTTACCTTTACTTGCTTTTTTCGATGGCGCAGTTGTTTTTGGTTTATGCTCAACTTTTTCTTCACCAACCGCTTTGTTACGACGAGGCTGACGACGCTCATGCGAAGCACGACCACTAATGTCTGCAATTAGACGATCACGGTTACTTACTTCATAGCCTTTAACAACTTGGCGTTCAATCTTATACCCGATCATCGCTTCAATATCAGCCAGACCGTGTTCTTCTTCACGCGATACAAATGATACAGCATTACCTGTTTCGCCTGCACGGCCTGTACGACCGATACGGTGAACATAATCTTCTGCTAGGAATGGTAAATCAAAGTTAACTACGTACTTAAGACCTTGAACATCAAGACCACGTGCAGCAACATCTGTCGCAACTAGCGCACGGATTTTACCTTCTTTAAATTCACCTAATGCACGACGACGTGCGCCTTGGCCTTTATCACCGTGACAAACGTCAGCTTTAATACCGTCAAGTTTTAATTCCTTAACGATGTTATTAGCCGCTTCTTTAGTGTTAACAAAAACTAATACTTGTTTCCAGTTTTTAGTACCGATTAACTCAGATAAAAGCTCTTGTTTACGACGTTGCTCAACAGGGTGAATAACGTGTTTAATTGTTGACGCTGTAGAGTTTTCTTTTGAAGCAGAAACAACCACTGGGCTAGACAGTAATTCATTTGCTAGGTGCTTCATTTGTTGAGATAACGTTGCAGAGAAAAGCATTGTTTGGAAATCATTTGATATAGACTCTAAGATCTTACGGATATCGGTGATGAAACCCATATCAAGCATACGATCTGCTTCGTCTAGTACTAAGTGTTCAACATTAGCAAGGTTGGTGTTGTTAAGTTGCAGGTGTTCTAATAAACGACCTGGCGTTGCAACTAAAACATCAACACCTTGTTTAAGCTGTTTAGTTTGCGTTTCCATTTTAACGCCGCCGTATACACTCACAACGTTAAGTTCCATGAATTGGCTGTATGCTTGGATGTTGTCTGTTACTTGTGCTGCTAGCTCACGTGTCGGTACTAAGATTAGCGCACGTACGCTGCCTGAGTGGATGTCTTTTGGCGTATCTGCGATTTGCTGCAAGATAGGTAAAGCAAACGCAGCTGTTTTACCAGTACCTGTTTGTGCGTTAGCTAGAATATCTTTACCGCGACCAGCTGCTGGAATAGCTTGCTGTTGTACAGGCGTCATTTGGTCATAATTACAAGCATCTAGCGCGCGTAAAATTTCGGGAGTAAAACTATATGATGAAAATTTCATTGGATATCCTAGCAATTGGGCAATATGCCTCATTAAGGCGGCATATGATACAGTAATAAATAACTTAGGTGAATGTATGATTTACGTTAACAGGTAAAAAAATCAGACTTAATTTATTAAACTGCTTATATTTTAGACGTGCTTGAGCTTGGATAGATCGGTCAATATGCTATAATATTCCGCTTATATTGGCATCATATGGCACCATAGGTTTTATAATGAGTAATGAGCAAACGTTTAAGCTAGTCGCGATTGAAGGTAATATTGGTGTTGGTAAGTCAACATTATTACCCTTACTGGCTGCAAAATTAACTGAACATGATAATTCAGAGTGGCGATTAATTTTAGAAGATGTGGATTCAGATCCAGAATTTAAACGATTGTTACAAGCGTTTACGGTAGACTCGACACGCCGCATTGAATTTCAACGTTACATTACCAATAAAAGAGCGGATATCTGTAAAGACTTAGATCCTAAATTTAATTATATTATTGAACGTTCGTTGTTCTCTGATCTTGTTTTCTGTCAAGCCAATTTAGCAGAAGCGTGCCGCCCAGATGGTAAAGATCTTGATTATTATTATGATATTCAAACTAAATTAAAAGATTACCCGCGTGTGTCTGCCGTTGTTTATTTACGCTCTGATGCGGAAACTGCGTATACGCGTATGCTTTCACGTGCTCGTGATGCAGAGCAAGGTACATCTCGTGATTATCTACAATTAATATCTGATTGCCATGATACATTTTTACCACATATCTGCCGTAAATATGACACCGTTCTGTTAACGGAAAACTGGACACACTTTGGTTGTTCTAGCACATTAGCTAAACGTATCATTAGTGAAGGTATTTAGTTAATTTACCCAAACAATTTCAAAGTGTTGATTGCGCAGTTTGAAGTAGTTTGGGTATATACAATGGTGTGGTAAATATTGCGCCATTGAATTTATATTGTAATTAGACTAATCTGTTATTCATCATTTTCTTTTACATGGAAAGTACGATTCTATATTGAACTGTGCTAAGTAAGGTCTCAGTTAGTGAAACTATCAGTTTTATGCGCATTTATTCTATTTTTATATTCTTCAGTTTTCTCTCCTTCCGCGTTTGCTGTTTCAAGTGTTGCTTTCGATATTAATGGTGTCTCAGGTGATATCAAAGATAACGTTAATTCTTACTTATCGACGGTCTCTATTCCTAAAGGTAACAATTACAGTTATTTTGAATCTAAAGTACGTAAAAATCTTATCGAGTCGATCCAAGTTTTTGGTTTTTATCGCCCCGAAATTACGGTCCACCTGACTGTTGATGATGATGAACTCCTCGTCTTTATTGATATTCAATTAGGGGAAAGGGTGACGCTATCCGTTGTTAATGTGGAAATTAATGGTGGTGCAAAAAATGATACGGCTTTTATTCATTTATTGAATGAAATACCATTGCATAGAGGTGACAATTTATCACATGCGGACTACGACAAATTTAAGGCAAATATCAGTAAACTTGCGCTAGCGCGGGGCTATTTTGATAGTAAATGGCTAAAAAGTGAAGTGCGCGTTAGTGTTAAAAAAAATAGCGCAGAAATCGATCTTATTTTTGATAGTAAGCAGCGTTATGTATTCGGAGAGAGTGTTTTATCCAATCCAACAAAATCTGAATTTATAGTCACTGAACTAGCAACGTTTGAGGAGGGACAAGCGTATGATTCTGATTTAGTCGCTGAATATAGTTTAGCATTATTTAATAGTCGATATTTCCAGTCTGCATCTGTTGTGCCTAATATTAATGGTAGAGCAGATGGTAAAATCCCAATGGTAATCACAGTCATAAATCATCCTAGCAATACGTATGAAGTAGGTATTGGCTATCTCAGTGATGTGGGTGTTAGAGGTACGTTAGGCTGGAAAAAACCTTGGATCAATAGTCGTGGTGATAGTGTTTCCGCAAAATTTGAATATTCAAAAGTACAGCAGGAGTTTACTGCTAACTATGATATTCCGATCGAAGATCCCATTACCAACATAGCTAAAATCCAATTAGGTTATCAGCGTAAAGATAGCAAGGATACAAAGAGTGATCTGTACACTCTACAGTTACAACGTCAATTTGAATTAGAATCTAAGTGGTTGCGTACTTGGTTTATAAAATTTGAGCAAGAAAATTTCACCCAGGCTAGCCAAAAAGGTAATACCATCATGGTATTACCTGGTGTTAGTTTTGCGAAAACAAATCAACGTGGCGGTGTTGATCCTTATTGGGGTAATCAGCAGCTTTTTAGTTTTGAGGTCGCGAGTCGTGGCTGGGGGGCTGACATTAATATGGCTAAAATACAGAACCGGACAAAGTATTTACGCTCTATCGATAGAACTCACTTTTTCACAACGCGTTTTGATTTAGGCGCTATTTATGTCGATAAAGTCGAGAGTGTGCCAGCATCAATGCGTTTTTTTGCTGGTGGTAGTCAAAGTATTCGAGGTTATCAATATGAAACGGTTACAGCTGTTGATGACAATAAAAAGTATATAGGTGGTCGCTATTTAACGGTTGGCTCGTTTGAGTACGGTTATCAATTTGCTGAAAAATGGCGTGTTGGACTATTTACCGATGCGGGTACATCAACCAATGATTTTTCTGAACCTATTAGTGTGGGTGTTGGGACTGGTCTCCGTTGGATGACTCCTATTGGCCCTGTCAAAGTTGACTTCGCTGTACCTGTTAATTCAGATACAGATACTAAGTATACTTTTCATTTGTATATTGGACCTGAATTGTAATGCGGCTTATTCAATTGTTTTTTGTAAGTTTAATTCTGATTGTTAGTAGCTTAACAGCCTTACTCGGCAGTCATGCCGGAAACCAGTTCATTATTAATAAATTAAATAACACAGAATTACCGCTACACCTGGTTCTAGAAGAAGGCACAGTTTTTAATCAAGCACATTGGAAAACAATTGACTGGCAAGGGGAACTATTTCAGCTTTCAATTTCAGACTTAGCATATGACATTGATTTAAATTGTTTATTTAGTGCAGAAGTCTGCATTAATAAACTGGATTCTAGCGCAGTATCTTTCATTATGCCTCTAACGGAAGAACCTAGTACACTTCTCGGTATTGATTTGAATGACACACTATCACGTATCGCTAAGCTCGATGATAAAATTGAAAATGATACTTGGCAATTAAATATCCCTATTTTAATCAGCGCTTCAAATATAGATATTCGAGATATTAATGTTATTGTTGCTAATACCAGTGTGACTGCTGATCGTCTTGAGGCTGTAGTTAATTTATCAGGGCGAGATATTGCTGTTACCAAGTTGATAACACATAATGTAGATGTTCAAGTATCAACTGAATCAGAAGGAAATAAGGTAACAAGTGGCGCTATAAGCTCGAAACCTACCACCTTGGTTGAAGAAACAAATAAACAATTAGATATCGTTACTGATCTATTAAATGAGTTCGAACTTTATCAGGTTTCAATTCCACTACGTGTAGATGTGCATGATGCAAAGCTTATTCAGTCTAAACTTCAAGTAAATGATTTATTACTATATTTCAATTCGATAGACTTAGTCGGTTATATTGATTCTGGAGAAGTTGGGTTCGAAAAGCTTATCGTTAATATGCCGCAGGCTGATACCAGTATTAAAGGACAAATTGTATTACAAAAAGATTACCCCTTGTATGCGACGGTTAACACAACATTAAAAAAACCAACGTTGTTAAAGCAACTTGCTGTCAATATCAACGCGACGGGTAGCCTTGATAGTATGAATTTAGCTATCAATACATCAGGGCCGATTAATACGCATATCGATGCATTACTCGCGCCGTTACGTCCTGCCTTACCCTTTACTATCAATGCTAATTGGCAACAATTAAGCTGGCCATTACTGAAGCCGGCATATATCAACTTAGCGGATGGGAAGTTGTCAATGCAAGGTAATCTTGATGACTACACTATAGCCGTTTCAGGACTGTTAGATATTGATAATGCACCGTTGTTGGATCTTGATGCAAAAGGTAAAGGGAGTCTACAAGATTTATCATTTTCTCGGATTAACGCTAAAACGCTGAGTGGACATGTTTCAGCATCTGGGCAACTAAAATGGACAGATGGCATTACGGTAAAAAGTAAAGTCGCAGCAGAAGGCATACGATTAGATCAATTTTGGCCAGATATAAAGTTACAGCCGCATGGAAGCGCTACGGTTAATTTTAACCTCAAACCCGAATTAGATAATGATTGGAAACTTGATATTGATGATATTGACGTCGTCGCCGATTTTAAAGGTTATCCACTCACTTTACAGGGCAGGATAGCACTCGACCAAGATCTGTATTGGAGTCTAGATGGTTTTTCACTTTCTCGTGGAGCTGACTCAATCAAACTAGACGGTACTATTAACGAGCAGCTTAAGATTGGAGGGGAAGTTGATATTGAATCTCTAACGGCTTATCTTCCAGAAAGTAAGGGGAGTGCGTTTGGTTATTTCACTATTATGGGTCAGAAGAGTAAGCCTTGGCTTAACTTTGATTTATTCACTGATAATGTTTTATTTGAAAATAATAAATTACAGCGAGCAGACCTTACTGGACGAATTAGCTTAACTGAAAGTCCGCAGGGAAACATATCATTTACTGGTGAAAAGTTAATAATCGGCGAACAGGTCATTGATAAAATTGCTTTAGAATATATAGCGGGCCAAACTGACAGTAGTATTAGCTTAAGCCTGGATAATGAAAAAAATAATGCGCTATTAAAGGTAAGCGGTTTTTGGAAAGGTGATACCTTACAGGGAAAGGTGACTAAAGGGCGAGTTAATTCAGAATATGGTAATTGGGTCATTGACCCGAATGTTAATTTCACTTTCTCTAAAAAAGATTATTATCTTTCGATTGCGCAGCACTGCTGGAATGAAAAGGTGGCCTCGCTGTGTCTCGGCTTTGACGGGAAAATTGAAGGCGCAGGCAATTTTGAATTTAAACTGCAAGATTTCGATATAAATAAATTAGGTCTAGCAAGGGAAAAAAATATCAAAATTGAAGGTTTACTTAACATTATGAGTAAAGTAGCTTGGCGTAAGGACGAGTCATTGCAAATGACGTCTAAGATGGAGATCATTGATTCATCGTTACTCATCTATAATGATGAAGAAAGTAGTATTGCTAATTTTGATAAGTTAGTAGCGGATGTAAGATTGGACGAATCGAGTCTAACTGCGAAGGTTAATATCAAATCACATGAATTGGGTGGAATGACATCTGATATTCGTGTGGATGATATCTTTGGTAAGCGTGAATTGAGTGGCGATATCAATATCATCGATATCGATCTTGCCTTTATTGAGCCGCTTATTTATCAGGTAGATGTACTTAATGGTGTTGTATCCGGTGCTGGTATTGTAGATGGGACTTTAGACAAGCCTGAGTTCATCGGGCAGTTCAATGTCAACAATGGTTATTTAGCTGGAGATGAATTACCTGTCACACTAGACAATTTTCAATTTAGTATAGAATCTAGTGGTCAAAAAGCGAGTATTACTGGTAGCGCTAATTCTGGTAAAGGGCTAGCTAAAATCGTCGGTAATATTACTTGGGGTAATGAATTCAACTATCAAATGCTTCTACAGGGTGACAACTTTGAGTTTGACGATAGTAAGGGGGTACATCTACATTTTAGCCCTAACATAAGCATTAAAGGCAACACTCTAGGGACTAAAATTAGCGGTGATATTGTAATACCGTATGCGCGAATTAAAGTAGAGAAATTACCGCAAACCGCGATCCCGGTTTCTAATGATGTGGTTATTGTTGACGCTGATGACGTCAATGAAAAACAGAACTACCCACTCGATGTTGAAGTGAATATTAAATTATTAGACAATGTGAAAATAGATTCATTTGGTCTTAAATCTAATATTACTGGCGATGTAAATGTTATTCTTGATGGCGATGGTAATTTATTTTCTGATGGGATGCTTCAGTTTGAAAGTGGTCGTTACCGTTCGTTTGGTCAAGATCTCTATATTCGAAAAGGACAAATTGTATTTTCTGGCCCCATCGAAAACCCTTATATAAATGTAGAAGCTATTCGTAATTCAGAGGTGACAGAAGACAACGTTATTGTCGGTGTCCGATTAATCGGACCTGTTAAAAAACCAGTGTTTACGATATTTTCAGAGCCTGAAATGCCGCAAACTCGTATGATCTCCTATTTATTACGTGGGCGAGATATAGACTCGGAAGATGAAACGAGTCAAGACGTTGTGATAAAGACAATGCTTGTTGGTTCGAGTCTTGGGCAAGGTAAAGACGTGATCAATTTCTTGGGTGATACACTGGGAGTTACAGATTTCTCCATCGATACTAGTGGGCAAGGTAATGATACTAGGGTCGAAGTGAGTGGCTATGTATTACCTGGTATACAAATTCGTTATGGCATTGGTTTATTCTCGGATTTAAGTGAGGTCATCGTACGATATGAAATTATTCCGAAGCTCTATATAGAATTAGTATCGGGTGTAGATAAGGCGGTTGATTTATATTATAAATTTAGCCGTTAAGATCTTTAAATAATAGCTATGAAAAATAAAAGCAGCCAAGCTGCTTTTTATCAAAATAGGCCGACAAGCTATTTTATTTCGCTTGTTTCATGGGCTGAAATAGAAACAGCATGAGATCCTTTTGGGCCTTCATCTATTTCATAGTCAACGACTTGTCCTGCTTTTAATGTACGATATCCATCCATTTGTATAATTGAAAAATGAGCGAACACATCATCACCACCAGATTCAGGGCAAATGAAGCCGAATCCTTTCGCGTTATTGAACCATTTAACCGTACCGGTTGCCATACCTCTGCATCCTTTCTGTAATTGCAAATTGTTTGATTACTGAACTTACATCACCCATTTAACTCACGGGTTATAAGATGGTTATAATAATACATGTCAAGGTAACTCAAATGTTGATCATTTTAACGCATCTTGTTAATAAATTTAGTTTATTCGTCACTATAGTCAAGTTAATATTCCTAAAAATGATTAAAATGAGGTAAACTTAGACGAAAGGTTGAAACTTATTAGCCCAAATCTGTGATAGGTACTAAGATAGAATTATGAGTAAGTTAGATGAACTGATTGATTTCAAAACAAGTATAGAAAGTGAGCAAGAACTAAAACCGCCTTCGTTTTACAAAGTGTTTTTGAATAATGATGACTATACTCCAATGGATTTCGTTGTAGATGTACTACAAAGGTTTTTTTCTATGGATATAGATAAGGCTAACCAAATCATGTTAACTGTTCATTATCGGGGCAGAGGTGTTTGTGGCGTATTTACGGCTGATATAGCCGAGACAAAAGTATCACAGGTAATGCAATATGCAAAAGACAACGAACAGTCCTTATTATGTACCATGGAACAAGCATAAACGTAATGCTGACAATATTACGCAACACGTAGTTATAGGGAGATGCCTATGTTAAGCAAAGATCTTGAAGTAACGCTAAATGAAGCGTTTAAAACTGCACGTGAAAATCGTCATGAATTTATGACGGTCGAACATTTATTGGTTTCATTACTGAGCAATAAATCTGCTTGCGAAGCGATTAAAGGCTGTTCTGGTGATATCGATGCAATTCGCGATGAACTATTGCTTTTTTTAGAACAAACGACACCTATTTTACCAGAATCGGATGAAGAGAAAGAAACACAGCCTACGCTCGGTTTTCAACGTGTGTTACAGCGTGCTGTGTTCCATGTGCAATCTTCAGGAAATAACGAAGTGACAGGTTCGAATGTTCTTGTTGCTATCTTCAGTGAGCAAGAATCACAAGCTGCTTATATATTGAAAAAAGCAGGTATGAGCCGATTAGATGTGATTAATTTCATTTCGCACGGGATTCGTAAAAATGATGAAGAACCGGGTGCTGAAGATAGTCATGACGCTTCGGAACAAGTCATTAATGATAGTGAAGACCAATCGACTCAACTTGAAAACTTTTCTACTAATCTCAATAAATCTGTTGTCGAAGGGCGGATTGATCCATTAATTGGGCGTAATGAAGAACTAAATCGTACTATTCAAATATTATGTCGTCGCCGTAAAAATAACCCATTATTGGTTGGTGAAGCCGGTGTGGGCAAAACGGCGATTGCAGAAGGTCTCGCATACCGAATCGTCAATAAAGAAGTCCCTGATGTGATGAAAAATACGCAGGTATTCTCACTCGATTTAGGCGCTCTACTTGCTGGTACCAAGTACCGAGGTGATTTTGAAAAACGTTTTAAATCATTATTGAAACAGTTACAAAAACACGATGATGCTATTTTATTTATTGATGAAATTCACACGATTGTTGGGGCTGGTGCCGCGTCAGGTGGTCAACTTGATGCCGCAAATTTAATTAAGCCATTATTAAGTAATGGTACGTTACGTTGTATTGGTTCGACGACATATTCTGAGTACAGTCAAATCTTTGAGAAAGACAGTGCGTTAGCGCGCCGTTTCCAAAAAGTGGATATTGTTGAACCTTCTATTGATGATACGGTTAAAATTCTGCAAGGTTTGAAGTCTCGCTACGAAGAACATCATGATGTACGCTATACGACTAAAGCGCTACGTGCAGCAACAGAGCTATCTGCGAAGTACATTAATGAACGTCAATTACCTGATAAGGCGATTGATGTGATGGATGAAGCGGGTGCTAAACAGCGCTTGTTACCGATAAATAAACGTAAGAAAACGATCGGTATTGGTGAAATTGAATCTATTATTGCAAAAATGGCTCGTATTCCAGAAAAATCAGTTTCTTCTAATGATCGTGATGTACTTCGAAACTTAGAACGTAACTTGAAAATGGTTGTGTTTGGGCAAGACCCTGCGATTGAAGTATTGACCGATGCGATTCGTTTATCGCGTTCTGGTTTAGGCGCTGAAACAAAACCAATTGGCTCTTTCTTGTTTGCTGGTCCGACAGGTGTTGGTAAAACAGAAGTGACTCAACGTTTAGCTAAAATTATGGGTGTTGACCTGATCCGTTTTGATATGTCGGAATACATGGAGCGTCATACCGTATCTCGTTTGATTGGTGCGCCTCCTGGCTATGTTGGTTATGATCAAGGTGGTCTATTAACGGATGCGGTTATTAAACAACCACATGCTGTTGTGTTATTGGATGAAATTGAAAAAGCACATCCAGATGTATTTAACTTGTTATTACAAGTGATGGATAACGGTACATTAACGGACAACAATGGCCGTAAAGCTGATTTCCGTAATATTATCTTAGTTATGACAACTAACGCTGGTGCAACGGAAACAGTTCGTCAATCCATTGGTTTTAAAGAACAAGATAATAATAGTGATGCGCTTGGCGAAGTTAATAAACTGTTTGCACCTGAGTTCCGTAATCGTCTTGATAACATTATCTGGTTTAATCATCTTGATATGAGTGTTATCCATATGGTTGTTGATAAATTCTTGGTTGAATTAGAAGCACAGTTAGATGACAAACAAGTTACCTTGCATGTATCAAACGATGCTCGTAAATGGCTAGCTGATAAAGGTTACGATAAAACGATGGGCGCTAGACCAATGGCGCGTGTTATTCAAGATAAAATTAAACGTAATCTTGCCAATGAGATCTTGTTTGGTAAATTGTTAAATGGTGGCGCTGTTGATATTCAATTGAAGGGTGATGAGCTCGCGTTTACGTTTACGGATGTGAAAGTGACAGCGACAGAAACAGAATAAGTTAATTTTTGAATAGTATTAGAAGGTTGTTTTTTTTCGTATTAGTGTTACTTTGTATCTATGCTTGACTTAAAGAGGGAATGCAAAATGGATATTTCCGCATTAACTAGGGTCGAAATTAGTATCCCAGATGGGATTAGTTTTGACTCCTTAGGACTTGAACTTGATTATGATGGCAGTATTTCCTTTGACATTGAAACATTGGAAGCAGTGGCATTAGAAAGTGGTATTGATGTAGCTTTATTAGATGAAGACTATGTATTACAAGTATTACTTATCAGTTTTTATCAGTGGCACAGAGTACAGAATGGTGACGTCAACGCGGTCATGGAAGATATTATTGAACAAGCTAACGATTTATCTGCTTATTCTGACGATGAGTTAATTATGATGTTGGGCTCTGCTGAGATGGATAAACAAGCTAATGTTGCTATCTCGCAAATTGTTCATTAATCTAAGATGACTAAGCATAAAAAATGGAAGCCAATTGGCTTCCATTTTTATTACTATTAGTTTGATTACTCTTTATATCTTATTGTTCGTAATCAACGCCTGATAGTATACATTATTCACTGTCTTTAACTTGTAAGCCAACGTTACCTGTCTTAACGATATCAATGATACCTTTCTTGAATAGTTGGCCTACAGCGCTTTTGAATGTCTTTTTACTCACACCAAATAAGCGAGAGATTGTTTCAGGGTCTGTTTTATCTGTAACCGCCATGAAACCACCATTTTTATTCAGTTCTGATAATAGTACTTGGCTAAAATCAGATACTTTTCCATGACCAGGTTCATTAAGTAAAATATCAATTTTACCGTCTTCACGTACTTTTTGAATGTATGCTTTTTGTTTTTCACCACGGTTTAATTTCTTAAACATTTCATTTTTGTAAACAACGCCCCAATGGCTATTATTTACAATTACTTTATACCCAAGATCAGTTGGATCAACAGGGGTGATCTCGACTTCTTCGTGTATTTTGTAACGCGCAGGCGTGTTGTCAACGTGACGATCTAGTTTTGTTGTTGCTGTAATACGTCCGTGAATTCGATCTAAGTAAATAGCGACAAGGTATTCACGACCCACTTGTAATGGGATGCGCTGTTCACTGTATGGAACTAAAAGATCTTTGTCTAAGCCCCAATCAAGGAATGCACCAACATTGTTTACTTGCTTTACTTTTAGCATGACGAATTCGCCGACAGCACCAAGTACTTTTTGTGTTGTTGCAATGATACGGTCTTCTGAATCAAGGTAGATAAATACCTCAAGCTCATCACCGATATCGATATCTAATGGTGAGTTTGTAAAAGGTAACAGTATTTCACCTAATACACCGCCGTCCAGGTAGAAACCCGATCCAGTTTCTTTGATAATTTCTAGGGTATTTAACTTACCTAATTCTGCCATAGTTCTTTGCTCTGTCTTGAAATAATGAGGGTTATTATAGATCACCCAATAATGCGGGCAATGTACCACGAAGCGTGAAAAAAACCCAATATTTGCGGATGAATTAGTATTAATTACTTGAAAGGTTAAATATATACACTAATATTGCTTGATAATAATGCCTTCTGTTATACTCCACACACATAATTGCGGTCTTTCTGAAGTATAAGTTCTCAAAACCTTTCGCAATTCCTAATTCCCTTAATATTAGTATAAATTATCATGACGCAACAAGACATCAAACTAACACGACTTAATAAATATATCAGTGACACGGGTTATTGCTCTCGCCGAGAGGCAGACCGCTTAATTGAACAAGGTCGCGTAACCATTAATGGTAAAATTCCAGAAATGGGAACGAAAGTGTCAGATGGCGATATGGTTTCTGTAAATGGAAAACCCGTTAAAGAAAAACAAAAACGTATCTATATTGCCCTAAACAAGCCGGAAGGTATTACCTGTACGACAGAACGTCACATTCAAGGTAATGTGATTGATTTGATTGATTACAGTACGCGAATATTCCCAATCGGTCGTCTTGATAAACCATCAGAAGGTCTTATCTTTCTAACCAATGATGGTGATATTGTTAATAAAATTCTACGTGCTGGTAACGCGCACGAAAAAGAATACATAGTTAAAGTTGATAGTACCGTTACTGACCGATTTTTAAAGGATATGGCGCGCGGTGTGCCAATTTTAGACACGATCACTAAACCCTGTAAAGTGACGCGAGAAGGTCGTTTTGAATTCAAAATCATTTTAACGCAGGGTCTAAATCAGCAGATTCGACGCATGTGTGAGCATTTTGGTTTCCAAGTGAAATCATTAACGCGTACACGTATTATGAATATTGATATGAAAGGTTTAGCAACAGGCCAATGGCGTTTACTGACTGATAAAGAAATGGCTGAAATCAATAGCATGGTTGAAGGTTCAAGCAGTACAGAAGAAGCGTCTGACTATGGTCAAGAAAAGCCAAAAACCAAAGGTGTACATTCAAAACGTGGTGTTAACAGTGCTGCACGTCAGAAGCGTTTCGGCTACGGTGACTACGCCGCAACACCTGGTCAAGTTTTGAATGAAGAAGCAAGTTCAAATGTTTGGAATAAAGATGAAACAACCGCTGATCTAGATAAGAACGATGAGCCGACATCTAATTTCTGGACGCAAAATGCAGCATCGTCTGATGCTGATATGTCTTCAGAGATAGCCCTGCAAGATAAACCAGTGTCTTATTCTGATGAACAAATTGCATCAAGAGCGCGTTTTGACTCTGCTGAAAAGAGAAAAGAACGAAAAAAACCTGTTACTCGTTTCAGCATTATTGCGGAACGTGAAAAAGCGAAACTGGCTAATGTAAAGGCTACGTCCGCTACACCTCGTGTTAAAGGCACTTTATCGTTGAAAAAGAAGTAATTAGATACATGTCTGTCGATAATTATCCTCAAATTGACATACCATTTGACGTTCGCTACACATGCTTTTTTTGTGGCGAACCATCAGATGCCACGATCAATATACCGTTCTCTGTGGATGATATAAATAAAGTGCCCCATGAGCCTTTATCTGTCCCAGCATGCGCAGAATGCCTGTCTTTTGTGAAAAAAGCCCGCAGCCAGTCTATCTATCAATATCGTAATGCCGTAAAAGCAGCACTAACACGGAAATACCAGAAAGCATTAAGTATTGGTTCAAATTGGACCGAGCAAGAGTTGCAAGAGTCTGAATTTGAAGGTGCTGCGTTTGAAGGTTTTAAGCGTAGTGCATGGATGATGTATACCATTGCAAAGGAAAGAATTAACTATTCTGGTTGGCCGTTATGTCTTGAGGGCGTCCCACTTGCTGCAGATGATGAGGCGGGTGGATTTACGTTTGATGGTACAGAGTTTGTCAGTGTTGAACACGCAATGGAACATTATATCAAAACCTTTCATCTTGACGATACGCTATTACCTGAACTTGTTAAACGATTAGGTACAGATAAGTTTGGTTATGCCATTCGCATTAGTCGTCTTTATTTAAATATATCGCCAGCAGAGCGAACGCAGATAATCGCTGATATAGTAGATAACCAGTCCTAATTTCTGATGTTAATAATTATAATAATTCAAAGCCGTGCTTGATTCCTTTTCATAACGACTTTGAGTTATTCAATTTTCTATTCAAATCACACCGTTTATCAGAAGATAAAATTAAGCATTATAGTATATAGTTGAGCATCAGTATCGCCATCGACAGGAGTTCTGATTAACTCACCATGACTCCCACCTTTTGCATTCGTGTATTTCCACTCTGTATTAAGTGATACCCTTGTCGTCAAATCGTAACGTAGCCCGATTAACAGAGAATTATTTTTTTTGCCGTGGTGTGATTCAGCGTAGGTCACATAAGGTGTAAATTTATCGATATTATATGCGATACTTGAATACCAATTGAAATTCATCTCATCGATAAGTACTTCGGCCGTCAGTAACCATTGTTCAAGTGAATATTCTGTCCCTAATGTGTAAATGTTTATATTATCAGAGGGATAATCTAGACTTCCTTGAGGTGTTGTTACTTTAACTGCATATTTGGAATACGCATAATTAAATATAATACGGTAATCAAACCCGCTTAATTCACTGTGTAAGCCGACCGTATTATCTATATTAAAATCATATTGCTTGTCACCTATGCCAACCTTGCTATTACTTTCTATACCTAGATAGGGTGTTACTGTTAAATAACTATCATCGCTTATTTCGATATCCCAAGTCCCAGAGATGCCATCATAAGACGTGATCCCTAATATCGAGTTATATACCTCCTGCGGGGGCCTGGCTGATGTATAGGCTTGTCCAACATAATAGTATTCAGAGCTTAAAAATAAGGGTAACCGTAACCGCCCAAATTTTAAATTAAAATCTGATACGCTATAACCTACGTAGACCCATTCTAACCTCGGTGATGACCAGCTATCTTGAGGGCGTTTTACAATCTGAATCGAAGTATTGAAGTTATCATTAAAGCGGATATCACCTTGCAATCCTAAAGTCGTATCACAATCGTAGCAAGTGTTATCTGTGATCTCCCGGTTGACATAGAGTGGTGTTGCATTGTTAGACTGGGTTATGGAAGTCGAGCCAAAACCACTTAACGAAATGTTATCGGTAAGATTTAGTTGTGCATTTACTGCGAATGTACTGATTGATAGTGTTGTTGCGATAAAGCAAATCTTTGATGTTTGCATGCTTTATTCCTCCGGATCTAAAACGAATAAAACATTAACATCTTCTGGTAATGACTTTATGCTGGTGTAAGCAATGCCGTTTGGGTTTTCTTCCAACCAATCGAGTATGGATGCAATATCATTATTTGATATGGTGACGGGTAGGTTCCCTTTTCCCGAAAATGCTAAACTGGCTCTATAACCATTCACCTGGGAGAGCGATTTACCAAGTAGCTTTTGATAGAAATAGGCCTTGTCATCGTTATCTTCTGTTAAATCAACAAGTTCAATATTTTCATTATTAATACGTTTTACCTTTCCTTTATATATCATTCTTACCTTGCTTTTACTTAACTTAGGAAAAGAATTATTCAATGAAAATACGGAAAAACTTGGTCCTTCATCTTTTCCGATTTCTTCTTTAGCTGAGATATTAAATGGAGGCGAGAGTGAAAAAATGAGTAGTCCAACGCAAAAATTACGTAAGTTTAATCCTTTAAACATGTTTACCTGCTAATTTTAGTTCTGTTACCTATTATTCAAGTTAGTAAGAAAAAGAATAAATAACAAATTAATTTTTACATGGAAGTCAAAAACTTATGCTTAATACGTTATCGATCAAAAAACGGCTAATAATTTTATTATTATGTCCATTATTGTTACTTACGTTGTTGATTGGCGATCGAGTCAGTGAGTCTGTGTTTACATTAAACCAACTAAATAAACTTCAATATAGAATTGAACTACTCACTGAGTCGTTACATTTAAATACATTACTGCATAGTATAAGAGTCAGCAAACTTTCGAATGATACTGTAGCCAATGAAGATGAACTTACTTCATTCACGAACGCTGTTAATAAATTAAAAAAATTAGCACCTTTAGCCTTACAAAAGAGTAACAACGCGATTGATTTATTATCCGATTTAGACGGTGCTGCTGAAGAACTCACGAGCCTTAGCGTCGAAGATGTTAATGATTGGTCTAGCTGGATTTCGGATTCTACGAGTCAATTACTACTTATATTAGAAAAAAACAACCTCGATTTTGAGGATAAAGGAATAGAAACTAATATTCAGGTTCTGTATCAATTACAGTGGCTTTATTTTTGGGCTAATGAGGAAAATTGGTACATAAACCTTATTTTTTCAGGTGCTAGCGTTGATGCTAAGTCCTTATTGCCCGCCATTGTTGAAAGGCAACAACTGTTTATTGAACGGTTTATTGCGATTAGTGCCGATAACAGTCAAATCTCTCTTTTGCAAAGTACATTTTCTGATAAGGCATTTATAGATAGTTATGCATTACGTAATTTGATTCAAAATGAGCACTTCAAAACAAACGCAAGTAATTACGACATATCAGTGTTAGACAAACGTTTAGCATTAATTAGACAAGTTGTGTCAAATGTAGGTGCGAATTTATCAATCAAGATTAAAACAAAAGTCGCTGAAGCTAAAATGCATGTGATGGCATCGAGCATTTTCATTACTGCAGTATTACTCTGTGCGTCTTACTTAGGTTGGATGCTGATTCAACGTATTCTTGGCAACTTGAAAGAAATTATTGCCACGTTAACGCGTATTGAAGATACTCATGACTATTCACTAAAAGTGAAAATCGATGGTAATGATGAATTTAGTGCGTTCGCTAAAATGTTAAATAAGCTAATTGAAGAGCGCTACACAAACGAAAGTCAGATAATTCAGGCTAAGGAGTTAGCCGAACAGGCCAACGTTGCGAAAAGTTCATTTTTAGCGAATATGTCACATGAAATTAGAACCCCGCTGAATGGTGTCATTGGCATGTCCGATATATTAGCTAGCACTAAGTTAACACCGTCACAGCAGGAGCATCTTGCGATTATTGAAAACTCCTCGCAAACATTACTTATATTAATTAATGATATTCTGGACTTTTCTAAAATTGAATCTGGTCACCTTACCATTTCTAACCATAGCTGTAATCTACGAGAAGTTATTTACGATACAGTGGCAATTGTTATCCCCACTGCAGCATCCAAGAACTTAGATATTATCGTCAATATAACCCCTGAACTACCGACAAACTTATTATTAGATGAGCATAGATTACGCCAGGTCTTGATGAACTTATTATCTAATGCTGTTAAATTCACCAATCGTGGTCAAGTTAGTTTATCACTCAGTTGTAAATCACTCTCAAATAAGCGATGTGAGTTGTCGTTCTCTGTTGTTGATACAGGTACTGGTATTGAAGGTGATAAGCAACAGAAAATCTTCGAACCTTTCACTCAAGAAGATGGTTCTATTACACGAGAGTTCGGTGGGACTGGATTAGGGTTAGCGATTAGTAGCCAATTAGTTGAATTAATGGGTGGAAAAATCGATATCGATTCCATAAAAAGTGAGGGAAGTAATTTCTATTTTACGATTTACGTAGACTCAGTTGCCGGTATTCGGGCTCAGCAGATGGTACCAACAAATACGAAGGTAACGGTTATTACTAATGAAATGGATTTTAGTCATAGTATTTGTGCGGAACTATCACGTAATAATTTTTCTGATATAACGACTGTAGCCTATACACAAGATTTACCGGACAATGCGATGGATAAAGATATTAATACGTTGCTCATTTATTGCCAAAATAGTGTTCCACTAACGCTAAAGGATATAGATTTTTTAAGTCAACTAGCGTTGAACCATACTTTTATTTTAGTACAGTCACATATAGATGAGAAATATGATTTTGATAATAGAATTGATGGCTTAGCTACTATGCCATTACTTGGTAACCGATTACTTAAAACCATGAAATCAGCGCTGATGAACAAGGCTGAATTAGAGAAAAATAGAGATCCGAGTTTGGCTAATCAGGTCATGACTGAAGATATTGCAGTAGATAATATGCTTATCCTTATTGTGGAAGATAATTTGATTAATCAAAAAGTCGCCACCTTGCTATTAAAGCAGTGTGGTTATGATAGCCATATTGCGAATAATGGTGAAGAAGCTGTCGCAATAGTATCTTCTGGTAAGCATAAGTATAAGGCTATATTAATGGATTGTATGATGCCTGTCATGGATGGGTTTACAGCGACAGAGCATATCCGGAAATGGGAAAAGTCATTTTCGGTACCACAAACCCCCATTATTGCATTAACAGCAAGTGTGCTGGATGCTGATATTCAACGTTGTTTTGATGTGGGGATGAATGATTATGTACCTAAGCCATTTAAAAAAGATCTACTTATCGAGAAAATTGAGCAGCTAGCAAGCGCCGCTTAAGCTGATATTATCGATCTCCTTTAGTCTCTGGCGTAGGGAGTTGCTGACGTAATAATATTTTCAGTTCAGCAATATCCTGCTTTAACGCCATGACTTCTGTATGCAAGGTCTCTACATTTGAGGTTTGTTCTATTTTAGACTCTTTTCCACCATCAACAAACCACGAGGAAATAAATCCAGTAAATGTGCCGAATAAACCAACACCGGCAGTCATGAGTAGTGCCGCGATGATACGTCCACCTGTTGTTACAGGATAATAATCACCATAACCAACCGTTGTTATCGTCACAAATGACCACCAAAGCGCGTCAACACCATTGTTGATGTTACTGCCTACTTGTGCTTGCTCTAACAATAGAATACCGATTGCACCAAAGGTTACAAGCATAAATGATATTGCAGAAACTAAGGAGAAAGTGGCTTTAAAGCGATGTTCAAAGATCATTTTAAGGACGAGCTTAGATGATCGAATATGCTGAATAGCCCGGAGGATCCGTGCGATACGAATGATACGTATGAACTGAAGTTGCTGCACCATAGGAATACTAGATAATAAATCAATCCAGCCCCATTTCATAAATTGTAGCTTACTCTCTGCTTGATAAAAGCGAATGACAAAGTCGGTAAAAAAGAATAAACAAATGATATTATCCACACTGGTCAATATTTCGCTCACGTTACTAGACAGCGGGAATATAAGCTGAACAAGTGAGGAAGCAACAACATGCAGTGATAAGATGAGCATGAAAATTTGAAATGGATTCACATCGTCATTATTTTTAAGTTTTGTTTGCACAGGTTAGCAGCCTTGATTCATTGATTTTATTAATATAAACGTTACTGCGTAGCAAAACAAAATATTTTTATAATGCTTAGTAATCGGTGTGGTGACAGTGTAGCGTAGGGGTGTAAGTTATGTTTGTTATTATTTTTTATGTGCCGCCAGAAAATGTGGAAGATGTTAAGCAAGCGCTGTTTAAAGCTGGCGCGGGTACTATCGGTGATTATGCGCGTTGTGCCTGGCAATGTTTAGGTACAGGTCAATTTAAACCGTTATTTGGTAGCCAGCCACATATAGGCACGCTCAATGAGATAGAATTTGTCGATGAGTTTAGAGTCGAAATGGTTTGCAGTACGAGTAATGTAAGGGCTGCAATTAATGCATTGATTTCTGCCCACCCTTACGAAGAACCTGCTTATCATATTTTACAAACACTCAATGTTAATGATTTACCCTAGCGTAAATATAGCACCTATCTTAGTGATTGGTTGCACTGACAATATCGGAAATTGTTTTTGCACAAGTTACAGTTATTAAACTGTCTGCATCTTGCTCAGTTCCCATTCTAACTGTTGAATGGGGCTTCATTGCACTTTTCCTTGTTGTCTTTCCCGATAAGTGTAGTTCTTTTGCTTGCGTGATAGCGATGATATTTTCAGCATTTTGGGGGTTAACGCCTGCACCAGGCATGATACTAATTCTGCCATCAGCTTGAATGATTAATTCTTTGATAAGCTCGCAACCTTGTTCAGCGTTGGCCTGTTGTCCAGATGTTAAAACGCGTTCACAGCCTGCATTAATTAAGATTTCTAACGCTTGTTTAGGATCATTACATAAATCAAAAGCTCGATGGAAGGTTACGCTGATATCGCGAGAGGCCGCCATTAAACGTTTTAATGCGACCTCATCAATATCCCCCTCTGGTGTTAATGCACCGATGACTACACCTTCGATTCCCAGTAATTTCATGAATTTAATATCAGAAACCATGATATCAACTTCTTGTTCGCTATATATAAAATCACCTGCGCGAGGGCGGATTATTGTATAAAGGGGAATAGTTGCTAGATCGAGAGACTTTTGGACAAACCCTGCATTGGCGGTTAGTCCACCCAATGCCAAAGCTGAACACAATTCGATACGATCTGCACCAGCCTGCTGAGCCGTTTGAAGTGACTCTATATTATCGACGCATACCTCTATTGTAATAGTCATAAACTTCCCTTTATTAAAAAAATAAAGTGATCATAGGCAGTTCTGCATTATATGAAAGTAAAAAAGGCGACTAAGGTCGTCTAGATCAATCATTATGGTAAAAAACCACAATATTAGTGCTAGAAAGACAACTGTTTTTCATTAATCGCAGTTATCGTACTTTCGTCTAACGCCGTATAGCTATTTTGTTTAGGTTGCTTGATAAGAATTAGTTCTTCCGAAATGTTTGGGTAATATGATTCTTTTTTCAAATCTGTTTTTTTATATTTGAACGTACCTGTAATTTCCTGTTTTTCACGTAGACGTACAAATATAGGTTGTGCATAGCTTGGTAGTACAGATGTGACGTGTTGAAAGAAGTCAGCTGTTGAGAATTTATGTATTGGGCAATTCAGAGTAAGCGCAACCATTCCAGCTCGACCATCATGATGTGGAAGTTCGACACCGTAAGCAACAGTTTGGTCAACTTGATTAAACTCATTGAGTTGACCTTCGACTTGCGTAGTTGCCACATTTTCACCTTTCCAGCGGAATGTATCACCTAATCTATCGACGAAAGAAATATGCCTGAATCCTTGGTATTTAACGAGATCACCCGTATTGAAATAACAGTCGCCATCTTTGAGTACCGATTTGAATAGTTTTTTATTACTTTCTTTATCATCGGTATAACCATCAAAAGGGGATCGCTTGGTTATTTTTGTTAGCAGTAAACCCACAGCCCCCGTTTCTACTTTGATCATTTTCCCTTTTTCATTGTACAGGGGTTCGTCATTATCAATATCATATTCTACAACGGTAAAGGCAAGTGGCGTAATGCCCGCAGTGTGAGGTAAGTTCAATGCATTGGTAAAGACAAGGTTACATTCACTCGCCCCATAGAATTCGTTAATATGTTCGATCCCAAAACGCTGTTGGAACTCGTCCCAAATCTCTGGGCGTAAACCATTACCAATAATTTTTTTAATACCGTGTTGTTTATCGTTATCTTTTTTAGGTACATTCAGAAGGTATCGGCACAGCTCGCCAATATAGGTAAATGCAGTTGCATTGTGGTCCCGTATTTCATCCCAAAATCGACTGGAGCTGAACTTTTCAGAAAGAGCAAGTGTGGCTGCATTACCAAAAACTGCACTTAATGAAATAGTTAAGGCGTTGTTATGGTACAGGGGGAGTGATAGGTATAACACATCATCAGAAGTAAGGCGTAACGATGCCATCCCCATACCTGACATAGATTTAAACCAGCGATGGTGACTCATTTTTGCTGCTTTAGGTAATCCTGTTGTCCCTGATGTGAAGATATAAAATGCAGAATTTTTAAGTTGAATTTTAGGCGTTGAATCCGGGTTTAATACCGAATAATTTGCGACCAATTTTGAGATGTCTCTAAACTTAATAGGGTGTTCTGGTGCTTTCAATGCCGGGATATAAAAGATGTTTTTTTGTAACGCTGGCGATAAGTGCTCTTTAATGTCATTAATGGTCGAATGATAGATTTCATCTGCGATAATTAATCTTGTATCGACAACTGCTAGACTGTGTTCGAGGACCGCATTTTTCTGTGTTGTATTTATCATACAAGCAATTGCACCGAGCTTAACAACTGCCAGCGCGATAATAATTGTTTCAGGCCTATTGTCGAGCATGATTGCCACTTTATCACGCTGGCTAATCCCATATTCATGTAAAAAATTCGCATATTGATTTGCTTGATTGTTCAGCTCTTCGTAACTATAGCATTGGTCTTTGAACTGGATTGCGATCAAACTGGAATTCTTAATCGCTTGCTCTTCAAGTAGTAAACCAATAGACATATAGCGTTCTGGTTTTGCTTTTTGTAAGTGCCATAGACCCTTTAAAATAGGCTTAGGTGTTTTTAGTATATTGATCGCGCTTTTGAATAATTGCTTACCGGTTATAACAGTCATAAGTTAATTCATTCTATTGAGTATAGGGAGTATGACGCCTGATAAATGGGTCACGCGTTGTTCTGAATTTATTAAATTAAAGGTAGTTTTACTGTGATAATTTGACGTTCAAACACACTTGAGTAGGTAAATAGATAACATTTTTAAATTGAACATTAATACTAATGCGTTGAATATCAATAAGTGCTTCTAATTGTGCGAGGACACGCGCTTTTGTCGTCATGATAAATAAATTGTGTAATGATATGTTGCAGTTATGTTAACCTCCTTGTTTGGTCGTTGAATTGGCGAGTGTGCAATCGGTTAATGGCAGCTCGGTCAAATACTTGACCTAAATTGTGTTACTCAATCCTTTGATAGTGGTAGAGTTAGTGGTTCAAATAAAGATTTAAAGTTAATAAGTGGAATAATTATGCAAGATGCGGGCGTATTATTACGTATTGCTTATGCGGCAATGAAAGAGTTAGATATCGATGTACTCGAAGTACTCTCTCGTTGCAACATTAGTGAAGACGTGCTGAATGATAAGGACTTACGTACACCTAATCAGGCGCAAACACATTTTTGGCAGGTCCTTGAGGACATAACTAAAGATCCAAATATTGGCATCTCTCTTGGTGAACGCATGCCTGTTTTTACTGGTCAAGTTTTGCAGTATCTTTTTTTGAGTAGTCCTACGTTTGGTACTGGTTGGGATCGAGCCGCAAAATACTTTAGGTTGATTAGTGACGCGGCAAGAGCTTCTATTCATATTGAAGATGATGTCGCGAGGCTATCCGTTAATTTAGACGGGATGACTGAAGATGCTAATCGGCACTTGAATGATTGTTTAGTGATCGGTGCATTTAAATTTTGCCAGCATGTTACTGACGGTGACTTCAAAGCAAATAGAATTGCCTTTGCTCATCAACAGCCTGAAGACTTAACTGCCTATGCTAATGTTTTTCCTTGTCCACTTGAGTTTTCAGCGGCAGATAATTTTATTTATTTTGATGCTGATTTGCTAGACCGACCTTCTACTCATGCCGAGCCGGAGTTGTTTGCATTACACGAGCAGCTAGCAAGCCGAAAAATTGCAAAATTAGAACTTAAAGACATCGTGGATAAGGTTCGTGGCGTTATTGCGCAGCAACTTGAGTCGGGCGTTGTGACATTAGAGAGTATTGCAACCGAGCTTGATATGAAGCCTCGTATGTTACGGGCTAAGTTGGCTGAGATTGATTATAATTTCAATCAAATTCTAGCGGATTTCCGTTGTGAGCTGTCTAAAAAACTGTTGGCGAATACGGATGAATCAATTGATCAGATTGTATATCTAACTGGGTTTTCAGAGCCAAGTACTTTTTATCGTGCATTTAAACGTTGGGTACAGATGACACCCATTGAATATCGCCGAAGTAAGCAGGTTAACGATTAATAAATCTAGAAGTATTTAACCTAGAAAGAAGTAGCTACGATCCATCAAGGTCGCAGCTACTTTAGCGTTGCGTATCCCTAAGCGCCAATTAATGATTGTCCGCAAATTCGAATTGTATTTCCTGTCACACCTGCTGCTTGTGGTTGTGCAAAAAATGCAATAGCCTCGGCTACATCAATTGGTTTACCTCCCTGTTTTAACGAATTCATTCGGCGACCTGCTTCACGGACGGTAAAGGGGATCGCTGCAGTCATTTTTGTTTCGATAAAACCAGGTGCTACGGCATTAATGGTTATATTCTTTTCAGCAAGCGATTTTTGCATCGCATCGACATAACCAATAACGGCAGCTTTGGAAGTCGCGTAATTTGTTTGACCAAAGTTTCCAGCAATACCACTCATCGAAGATACGCAAATAATTCGACCATATTGACTCAATAAGTTTTCACTTAGTAGTCGCTCATTAATTCTTTCCATGGCCGATAGATTAATATCCATAAGCACGTCCCAGTGATTATTCGTCATACGTGCGAGGGTTTTATCTTTTGTAACCCCTGCATTATGTACAATGATATCAAGTGATGTTTGACGTACAAATTCGGCAATGATAGCTGGCGTGTCATCAGACGTAATGTCGGCTACGATAGTACTGCCTTTTAAGCGATGCGCAATTTTTTCAAGATCCGGTTTCAGTGCTGGTATATCTAAACAAATAACATGAGCACCATCGCGAGCGAGTGTTTCAGCAATAGCGGCTCCAATACCACGAGATGCGCCAGTAACAAGCGCGGTTTTTCCTTGTAAAGGTTTAGTTCGGTTAACAGTACCGTGTATTGTTCCTGGTTTCACATTAATCACTTGTGCTGATATATAGGCTGATTTAGTCGAGGTAAGGAAACGGAGTGGGGCGTTAAGCAATGATTCACTGCCTGCTTGCACATACATAAGTTGGCATGTGCTGCCATTTTTACCGATTTCTTTTGCTAGGCTACGAGAAAAGCCTTCTAAAGATCGCTGTACAGTTGCGTAGCTCACATCCTCAAGGTGCTCACTCGGACGACCTAACACGATAACTCTGCTACATTTTGATAGTTTTTTAATTACAGGTTGGAAAAAACGGTGTAATGCACTTAATTGTTGACTGGTTTTAATGCCAGATGCATCGAAGATAATACCGTTGAATTTATCTGATTTGCTTATCGTATTTAAGCTAATTGGTGTTGCACTGAGTGAGGTATTATTGAACAGGTGATTAAGGTCTGCTAACTCCTGCGTGCTATTCGGATAAGAGATCGCGATACTTGCATTGTTAAATGTTTCTATTACAGGCTTAATCAGGTCACTATTCGTCGCAGCCCCGATAAGTAAACGACCAGAAATAAGATCTGGACCGTGAGAAAAGCGCGTTAATGTAACGGGTTGTGGAAGATTAAGTTTTTTGAATAAGGCTGAGGTCCACTTACCATTGGCGATCTTTGCATACGTATCCGTCATTATTTAATCCTTGTTTTTATGAGCTGTATTAATCTAGCAATTGAGCATGTGTTAAAAGTTACTGTATGACTATGACTTATTTGCCAAAGATTGGTAATAAAATAGTCCAGTTCATTGCAGTATAAATGGGTATAGTATAACTAAATAATACGCAGAGTTTGATTTTGTAATCATTATTCTGTTCACTGCTAGATTTTAGTTCAATTCCTTATCCTGAGTTCAGGTTAACTGGGGGAGCTAATTACTACATCAATGGATTAAAGTGGTATCTCGATGAGCACCGACACATTTAACACACGCGTTCAGCAACTTAGCTTTGGTCAGCCTAAAGAGTCCTTATTGTTGGATAGTATTGCCTTAGAGCCACTTCAGGAAAGTAAAGTTCGCGTTCGCATCGAAGCTACAAACATCAATCCTAGCGATCTATTATCGATTCACGGTGTGGGCCAATATCGTCGAACGCATGTTCCACCGCGAGTGCCGGGCTTTGAGGCGGTAGGCAGAGTTGTTGAGTTCAACGCTCCTAACCAGTCAGAACTTAAAGTCGGACAGAAAGTTCTGGTGGCAACGAGTGGCACTTGGCAAACCTATGTCGATGTGTTGCCTGAAAATCTATTCTATCTTCCTGAAGACCTTGATAATGGCTACGCTTGTCAGCTGTACATCAATGCCTTAACGGCTTGGGTGATCACAACCAAAATTACTCAGCTGGGCGAAGATGATGTGGTGATCATCAATGCGGGCTGTTCCGCTATAGGAAAAATCTTTGCACAGCTCTCTATGACTCTTGGTTTCACCTTAATTGCGGTAACGTCAAAACCACAACGTTACCCGTATGGCTCTATTGCTGTTTTGGATGCTAAACAAGATTTAAACTCTCAGATTCAGTCACTTAAATTACGAAAACCGAGCGTAGCGTTTGATGCGATTGGTGGAAAGGAAGGCTTTGACCTTATCGGTACATTAAGTAAAGCTGGCACCTACATCAACTACGGTACACTCTCGCTAGGGCCTTATGAAGCCGCCTTTTTTGAACATATGAGGCGCAATAACATCGACTTCATGACGTTCTTTTTACGTTGTTGGGAAGAGTCGGTAGGTAAAGCTGCGAGAAAGGAAGTGTTCTATGAGATGCTAGCGCACTTTATTGCAAATGAGGTTTCACTCAATGTGGATCGTTATCTGCCTTTAGAAGATTTCCATACAGCGCTAGAACTGATTGAAATTGAATCCTCGTCGCTTCAAGGAAAAATTATTCTAACTATGTAAGCAATTTCATCGTAAATAGCGGCCTTCGGTACGACAACCCAATCATTGGTTCTCCAATAATTGGGGGGCACTTTATTATTAGGCTTTAGCGTTATCTATAATAGAATTATCGTCGACAATTATTGTGTTATAGATGCTTTTACTTTTCTGATCGCATTTTTGATGCCTTCAGGGTCATAACCCGGTAGCATAACTACGTTATCTTGATTTGCTCCTTTGCTTGGCATTATAACCACAGCTGGTGTACCACGTAGTCCGAGTTTAGAAAACAACTGAAAGTTAGCTGCGTAACGCTCATTAGGTTTGAATTCATTAACGTTTACACCCGCTTTTTTAGCCGCTTTTTTAACGTCTTCTTTTGTTAATTTACCTTCGTCATGACCTGTTGCGAAGATTGCGTTATGGTAAGTTAAGTAAGCTTTACTGCCTTTTTCAGAAAAAATCCATTGTCCCATGTCAGCAGCGTAGCCTGATGTTTCCCAGCGTTCAGAAAAAATAGGTGTTTCTTTAAAAATGAATTTAGCATCAGGATTTTCTTTTATTATGCTATCAAATTCAGGGCTCAATTTCGCACAGTATGCACATTGATAATCAAAGAATTCGATAATACTTACATCTGCATCACTCGGGCCGATGAAAGGACTTTTTTTGTCTTTAAGTAGTGCATCTTGATTGTCTACGATTGCTTTAGCGCTTGCGGCTTGTTGTAATTTCATTTGTTTTAATTGCAGGTTTTTTGAAGCTTGTACCAAAATTTCTGGATGGTTTACTATGTATTCAGCAGCAATTTTTCCGATTTCATCTTCTTGTTCTTTATTAAACGTTGAATTCGAAGCCATGCAATTAAGGCTGATGAGTGTGCTCAAAGCAACTGCAATAGAAAGAGATGATTTTTTCATTTTAAAACTCATTTAATGTAAGTAGTGTGGTATGTGTAAGCATAATGAAAGAAAAGTTCCTTAAAGTTCATTAAAATTAAATTCGTACCATGAATTTTAAGCTTGTCGTCCTGCTCAAATCTTTCTCCTTGCTAAGCCCCCGCTTAAAATATTATGAGCTCTCGCGGATATAAATGTCGCCTTTGGTGTCAATGTGATATATGAAACAACAAGTACACTTAATTAGATGTACCACTTATGGGAGGGCTGTATGACGTGTGTTATGTAAGATCTGAGTCTAGTAATGGTTCACTACGTATAAATAATATTATGTAATAAATTGATTTTACATTGGTTTATGCTTTTCCTTTCCCCTTTAGGATGATTTCAAAATGCAATACAAACTACGATTCTTGATTCCAGCGGCATTGACCTTGGTACTCAGTGCTTGTGGCGGGAGCGGGGGCACAGAAACACATTCGAAAAACCTGTCATCTTTGACCATATACCCGTCTCATTCGCAAACACCAGCTGAACAACTCGAGGTTCATCAGGGGATGTCTCAGGATCTAAGGACTATCGCACACTACACAGATCCGGAGTATTATCCTGATGAGGATGTAACCCAGCATGTTAAGTGGCTGCAATCGGCCCCCGAAAATTTCGAGCAGTCTCAGGGACACTTTTTGGCTAAAGCTTTTCCCGGAGCCGAAACTGATATTAACGTGGTTATGGATGGCGTATCCAGTCAACATGTACAGCTTTTGGTTATTCCTGGAACCCTGACAAAGCTTGAAGTGATTGCTGAAGAGGCTAATGATGATTTGGTGGTTCCGAGAGGCCAATCAATTATACTTAGTGCTTTGGCTACGTTTGAAGGCGATGACGGTCAGAACCATGTTTATGATGTCAGCAGTGATGCACTGTGGACCCTAAGTAACCCTGAGGAGTTTGTTGTTGAGGGTAATACTTTTAGGGCGATAGGAAAAGCGGGTTCGGATATTAGTGCAAGCTTAGTAGGGAGCTACGATACATCAAGTGAAACGAGGAAGTTGACAATCACGAATGGGGAATTAACAGGAATCCATATCAAACTGGAAGACAATCAGAGTCACACGGTTGCCAAGGGTTACAGTATCAGCTTGCACGTGTACGGTACCTTTAAAGGGTCAACGTCTTTAAGAAATTTTGAGCAGGAGATCACTGAGGAAAGTTACGTGCAATACTTGGGGGGCAATGGTAGTTTCTCCCATGACAGAAATGTGTACCACGCAAAAGGTGAACCTGGCAGTGTCGAAACTATTTCTGTGAGAGCGTTAGATGAATATAGCTATCATGGATTCTCTGACGTGATTACTCTCACAGTGGGTAACCCCACACTCGACGATTTGAATATTACTGAAAGACTCGAGCTCGGAGATAATATTCCACTTGCTCAATCTCGAGAATTTATAGCGACTGGGCATTTCGGTTCTGACTATGGAGAGGACTTCAATCAGCTGGTAACCGACGATGTATCATGGACTACGAATGAACCACTTGTATTAAGAAACGAAGAGAACATATTCTTCGCTGAGACGACTGGACGAGCTGTGGTTACTGCTACTGACAATAATGCAAAGGTAAGCGCACATTATAATACGGAGGCGATAAAATTCAGCGACAGTGCAGAGAACAACGGTAATACATTTTTCCATCCAGTGACCAAAGAAGAGGCTGAGGCTGTAGGGATGGATGCAGGCGTTTATAAACCGGTTCCGACAGTAGAATGGGCACTGTTGACTTGGTCTGATGCGAACAGTTATTGTGGTCGAAAAGGCTTTAAACTAGCGACAGTCGATCAACTCATTAGTTTATCCCATGGTTATGACAAATATGAAAATATAAACTACGCTAATGGTTGGCCAATTTTAAAGCGTTATTGGACACATAATTTGGCTAATGATAATCAACATTTTGCCTATAATATGGGTGGCAATGCGGATTATGGCAAAGAAGACAATGATACTCCTCTGCTCGCGATTTGTATTCAGCACAGCGGGGATTAGTGAACAAAGAATCTTCAAAATACGATTTATGGTAAGGCGTTTCAATATTCCTTACCATAAAGGGAATCTGGCACTATACAAATATAACTCTTGTTTACGTTTTTATTTTATTTGATAAATTCTGAATGTTTTCCTATATCCATTTGTAATACATGACAATTTTGATATTGTTGAAGACACATTAATTAAAGTGTCTTCACATATACGTTTCAAGCTTAGCTTGGCGTTATCAAAATTAAGGGATAAGCGTGCAATTATCAGGTCAAAGAATAAAACTATCACCATTCGATGAAACGGATAAGCGTCTTTTTATTGAAATATCAATGTGTCCCAAAATGATGGAACATGTTTATCAAGCATTTACATATGAAGACGCTGCAGCCGCGTTCGCAGCTAAATCACAGCCTTGGACTATTGAAAGTGACGGATGGCTGTCATTAGGCATATCTGAAATCACAACCGGTGAAAAACTAGGGAATATAGGACTTAAAATTGTTAACCATGAAGCCAAAATTGCTGTGGTTGGCTATATGATTAAGCAGGGCGCTCAAGGAAAAGGGTTTGGAAGTGAAGCATTGAACTTGCTTAAAGACTATGCGCTCAATGGATTGGAACTTAATAAGCTAACAGCTACATGTTCAGTTCATAATATGGGTTCATTTAAACTGCTCGAAAAACTTGGCTTTGTTCGTGAGGGCCGTTTACAGCAAAACTCTTTAATTAGTAACAAGTATGTAGATGATTATATCTATGGTTTGTGCAAGTAGTTTTATAATAAATCGCTGAATTAAGATTCACTAAGGCTGTTATGCCGCCGTAGAATTTAGTCGGAATAACCTTTCTCAATACATGCCATGGGAAAATAGCGTAATAGATCGGGAAAGTGCCGAAGGTTATATTGATAAACGTTTAAATAGCGGGGAGGAAGGTGCGGAATGGTTCGCGATTAATTTTAAAAATAAATTCGGCGGTATTTTTGCAATAAAATCAATCAATAGAAATTTCAGCTCTTGTGAGCTTGGGTACTGGCTTTCTGACAATGCAAGAGGTAATCGCGTTATAGGTCAGGTGTTGGAGAGTGCAGTGCCTTACCTAGCGAATAAACAAAATATTAGCGTTATTGAATTTCATTGTTTAGAAAGCAATGTAGCCAGTATTCGTATAGTGGAACGAGTAGGTGCTAAATTTCAAAGGAAAATAGCTAATATATTAGATGTTCCTCATAAAGAGCAGTCACTGTGTATTTATACGTTGGAAGTTCAGGTTTAATCAAATTATTCTATTTATGTAAATTTGTTATACTTAAAAAATCAACACTTTTCAATTTTACAAAGGATATATAATGATAAATAAAATGATATCTGTTGCTACTGTTTCATTTTTATTAGCTATGTCATCAACTACCTATGCAGGGCAGTTGACAGGCTGCGCTGCAAAAAAGAATGAGTTAGAAACGCAAATAACGTATGCAAAAAAACATGATAATACCTATCGTATTCAGGGCTTAGAAAAAGCACTCAAGGAAATAAATGAAAACTGTACCGATGAATCATTGAAAACTAAACGAATGAAGAAAATAACAGAAAAAGAACAGAAGGTTGCAGAAAGAAAACACGACCTCAAAGAAGCAAAAGAAACTGGTAACCCAGATAAAATAAAAAAGAAAGAGCGGAAGTTAGAGGCTGCTGTTAACGAACTCTCTGACGCTAAAGACGAGCTTTTACGTTAATTGTAGTCGCACAGCTTAATCTAACAACAAGCTAAGAACATAACGGATGTTGGTTAATGGGGAGAGGGCATAAGTTAGGCTCTCTCATAATATGTGTATATTAGTTTGCCATATATTTTAAAATAATGGATAAGTAAAAAGTAAGATCTTCCCTCCGTTGGTTTGAGTTAAACACAGCCCTGATTTCTCAGCCAATTCTGTCCAATTTTGGGTTAATTAACCCCTCAGTATATTAAATGCAACCACTTCAAATCAGAGAGAGCTAAAATAGCGGTGAACAAACAACCACGTTAGAGTTTTTATTTTAAACTTGTTTCAACAATGTTACATTAATGTATCTAAAGCCTAATGTGCTGCGGGCATATATAAGTCATCTAAATTAAAGGAATAAACCATGACAGGTCAAACAATAAGAAGAGTTGCAATTATCGGCGGTAACCGTATCCCGTTTGCACGTTCAAACACAGCATATTCGAAACTAAGTAACCAAGACATGCTTACGGAAACGATCCGTGGTTTAGTGGTTAAATATGGTCTACGTGGAGAACAACTTGGTGAAGTTGTTGCGGGGGCGGTAATTAAACACTCTCGCGATTTTAACTTAACGCGTGAAGCGGTATTAAGTGCAGGCCTGGCACCTGAAACACCTTGTTATGATATTCAACAAGCATGTGGTACTGGTCTAGCTGCTGCCATTCAAGTAGCAAACAAGATTGCACTGGGTCAAATTGAAGCGGGTATTGCTGGTGGTTCTGATACAACATCTGATGCTCCGATTGCTGTGAGTGAAGGTATGCGCAGTGTTTTACTTGAGCTGAACCGCGCTAAAACGGGTAAACAACGATTGAGTGCACTTTCTCGTTTACGTCCTAAACATTTCGTGCCACTTACGCCAGCGAATAAAGAACCGCGTACAAAAATGGCGATGGGTGATCATTGTCAAGTGACAGCGAAAGAGTGGAATATCTCACGCGAAGCACAAGATGAATTAGCATGTGCAAGTCATCAAAAATTAGCGGCTGCATATACAGAAGGTTTCTTCGATACATTAGTATCGCCTATGGCTGGTCTAACTAAAGATAATGTATTACGTGCTGACACGACAGTTGAAAAATTAGCTAAATTAAAGCCTTGTTTTGATAAAGTAAATGGCACTATGACGGCGGGTAACAGTACTAACCTTACGGACGGTGCATCTGCTGTATTACTAGCAAGTGAAGAGTGGGCTGCTGAACACAACTTACCGGTTCAAGCTTATTTAACATTTGGTGAAACAGCGGCTGTTGACTTTGTTGATAAAAAAGAAGGTCTGTTAATGGCTCCCGCATATGCAGTGCCAAAAATGCTTAAGCGTGCAGGTCTAACATTACAAGATTTCGATTTCTATGAAATTCATGAAGCATTTGCAGCACAAGTATTATCAACGCTAGCTGCGTGGGAAGATGAGAAATTCTGTAAAGAGAAACTTGGTCTTGATGCACCGCTTGGTTCAATCGATTTAACTAAATTAAACGTGAAAGGTAGTAGCTTAGCAACGGGTCATCCTTTCGCAGCTACAGGTGGTCGTGTTATCGCAACACTGGCACAACTGCTTGATCAGAAAGGTTCAGGTCGTGGTTTAATCTCGATTTGTGCTGCTGGTGGTCAAGGTATTACCGCTATTTTAGAAAAATAAATACTTCGTTTATTTTCTATTGATAAAGACTTCGTATAAAACCGAGGTTCTTTATTAAAGAAACGCCAATACTACAGAGTATTGGCGTTTTGTTTAATAACTAAGTGTACTAATGCATGCCATCATTTCAACCTCTAATTGGATTAGAGCACGGCGCCTCCAATAAGAAACCCAAGTGCTACGGATGTAGTGATTGTGACAACGCCTGGAATGAAGAAAGGGTGGTTAAATACTAAATTACCAATGCGAGTTGAACCTGTGTCATCCATTTCTACTGCTGCAAGAAGTGTTGGGTAAGTTGGCAATACAAACAGTGCACTCACTGCAGCAAATGAAGCGATGGCCGTTATAGGGGCAACCCCAATGGCTAATGCGGCTGGCATTAAGGCTGTCGTGGTGGCACCTTGTGAGTAGAGCAGCGTTGAGGCAAAGAATAGAGTTACAGCAAGCATCCATGGGTATTGCTGAAGGATGTCCGCAGAAAAAGTTTTGATCTCTTCAATATGGCTTGATACGAAAGTATCACCGAGCCAAGCCACACCGAGAACGCAGATGCAGGCGCTCATGCCTGATTTGAATGTTGCTGCGTTCGCGATCTCTGATGCATCAATCTTAGTGAAAGTTACAATAGCAGTAGCGGCAGAGAGCATAAATACCATAATGGCATCATTACGGCTTAACGCTGGGTTTTCAATGATATTTACCGCGTCTGAAATCAGGGTTGCATAGATTATCACTCCTATGATTGCAGTTACAAAGATACCGGTTGCTAATTTAGCGCTTGGCAATATCTCTCTTTGCGTCTTTCCTTTAAGTATGATCTGGCCTTTGGCTAACTTTTCTTGATAGATAGCATCATCTTTTAGCTCACATCCTAAAAAGTTAGAAACGAATGCTCCAACCATACAAGCGGCAAATGTTGAAGGAATACAGATCGCTAGCAGTGTAAGATAGCCCACTCCGAGCGGTTCTAAAATTCCAGAGAAGAAGACTACCGCTGCAGATATTGGAGATGCTGTGATAGCTATTTGTGATGCGACAACCGAGATGCTTAATGGCCTTGATGGGCGTATTCCTTGCTCTTTAGCTACCTCAGCAATAACGGGTAATGTTGAAAATGCTGTGTGCCCAGTTCCTGCAAGTAGGGTCATAAAATAGGTAACCATTGGGGCGTAAAAGGTAATTCTCTTTGGATGTTTACGCAGGAAGTGTTCAGAGAGTTCAACTAGCCAGTCTAACCCTCCCGCGACTTGCATTGCTGCAATTGCAGAAATCACGGACATGATAATCAATATAACATCAATGGGAATATTCCCGGTGTCGACGCCTAGAAACAGGGTAAGAACCAATACACCGGCACCACCCGCAAGACCTATACCGATTCCCCCGATACGAGCGCCAAGATAGATAAAAGTAAGCACAATAATAAACTCTACAGCAATCATAAGTTTTCCTTATTTTGGTTTTGGTGATATAAACGCCTGCCTTGTTGGTGATTTGGTAGTGTAAAGAGCTGGTTGCGTGGGCTTTTATAGGGTTATACTACACTGGCGTAGTGTGGGTAATGGAAGGGAGTACGTTATTTTTTAAAGTTGAGAGGCGGTTCATGTATTGTAGGCTTCTATCCTGCGCAAATTCACAAAATAAATTGTTTTCCATAAAGGCTACATCTATCCTCTTGATTACAAAATGCGTTTGCTTATCTCTGGGGGTGAACGTAACTAAATTGGAGAGGTTAAGGGTTTACTATAAGGGTGTTGTCTCGATTTGTGATGCTGGTGGTCAAGGTATCACGGCGATTCTAGAAAAATAAAAATGTTGTAATCCAGCCCTTATTAAGGGCTGGATCTTAGGATGTTACAAAGGATCAATAAGGTTTATCGCATTAACACGTTCACCTATACCTGGATGCGAACGTAACCAAGTTGGAGAGGTTAAGGGTTCACTTTCTAGCCGTGTCAATATATCTTCTAGCGCCTGCACAGAACCATATTCGGACAGCAATATTTCTGCTGCGAATTTATCTGCTTCAAGTTCATCCTGCTGAGAATAGTTTAGTGATAGTAATAACACACTGGCACTAGCCAAAGTATCACCGACACCCGTCGCATCACCCACAATATAATTCACCAGAACAGATAGTATCGATAATTCAACAAGTCGTTTTAAAAGATGATTATGATACTGATGTCCTATCTCATGCAATAATACAGCGCTTAATTCTCGATCATCTTGTGCAAGCATAACGAGTTCATCTGTTAGAATAATCGTGCCATCAGTTAACGTAAACGCATTGGCCGAGTCAGCTAAGGAGCGAAATAATAACTTGGGTTTTTGGTTATAAGTTACCGCTGTTGAACTGATACTATTTAATAGATTAGTCAGTTCATCTTGTCTTTTTATCGGTAGTTTAGATGGAGTGAAGTCGTGGTCGTCTAAATATTCTAGGCTATAGTCGGCTAGATGTTTTTCCATTACAGGAGGGATCGACTGTGCGATCACGCCACTAATAGCGGGAATCCCTGAGCTAATAACATACCAAGCCGATAAACTACTTAGTAATACACTGGCAATAATGGCGATGCTATTTTTTTCCAGTCTATGTAACCAAGGCTGTTTATTCTGTTGACGTAGCCAGATGTCGATTTTAGCATTATCATCGGCAGTAAATGTCCAACCGTTAACGAATGTAAAGCTACGAGGAATAGCGCCTAAAGCACGAGATATAGTTATGTTACCTATATCTGTTTTTAATGCCGAATCTGCAGCGGTTAAAATATTAGCCTCTACACTGCTGAGCACACACTCAATACCACCATCGGAATTAAGTATTAGCTCAGCGGCTATCGTAATGGCTGATGCGGGTGCAACAGCCTTACCTTGAATTATCATATAGCGCCGATGTTTAGATCGAACGCTTGGGATAATTCATCTGCAATAGCACCTGATTCATCTGTGGCTTGGTCTGTTGCATTAGTGAGGGAAAGATCACCGTCAACTTGAGTCACGGAGGCGACATAATTGGCATGCCGAATCATCGTAAATGGTCGAGCTAAACCAAGAGTACAAACGATCAGTAATAGGTTTGTTAATAGTAGTAAGCTATAAGACATAACCGTCATCGTCGATTTTGGTTGTAACTGGTTATCAAGTTTAGTCTCAGATAGGATATAGTTACGAACTCGGACATGGAAATAGACTTGAGTAAATATCATACCGAGTATCATACCAATGTAAGCAATCACAAAGACTGCCATTTTACTTGAGTCTCCGGCTAAATTACTGACGTCATTTGTGCTGACACCAGCAATAATTAGAAATACTGCAAAGACCGCAATGATAAGTACTATAAGTAACATGAACTTAGCTAGTACCTTAAATATATAGGTAGTTTGTAACGTCGCAGCGAAAGTGAGATTACCATAACGTGTATTATTAATGATGAACTGATTCATGGCGGCTATAACCCAAGAGAATAACAAGGGTAGGAGAAGTAAGCATGTTGCGGCCATAATAATTATGCCAAGTATTTTCGATGCAGGCATAATGTAAGTGAGAGTGATGGCGATGGATATGCCAATTGCTATATAAGCGGCTAACGGCTTTACGAGCATCACTTTATATGCATTTTTGTAAGAGCCGATAAAGTTGAAACGTACATTTCTAAATTGTGTCATTTTCATATCGAAGCGGAGATTACGCACGACTAAAACTGGATAGATAAGTACGAATATTAACATGACAAGTGCAGCTAATAGTGGTGAAAACGTATTTAAAGCTGCCCATATACTAACTGCTATAACGGCAATGATTCGACCAATCAAGATCTGTTTAGGTTGCGCTAGGTAATCAAATCGATTTCCGCTAAGCTCAGTATTACCATAGAAGTATTTGTTGGTACGAACTTTAGCCCATGCTGAGTAGATCCCTAGCGTTATGATACTTAATAGAATATTTACGATCCAAATACCAAAATATTCCTTTCCTTTACCATGAAATTTAAACTGGTGCATTTCTGTTCCTTTGAAATGATGTAAATGAGAATTATTATCGTTATGGTATCATGCTAAGTGTGTACTCAAAAGGGGATATGTAATATTAAGAAGAAAATGAGGAACTAATCACGATATTTTTGTCGTAGTTTATACTGGCATCACTTAAGCGCAATATAATACAGCGGCACCGGCGAGCCTGTTTGTAAGGAAACAAAAAAACAGCACCTAAGTGCTGTTTTAATTGAGGCTTAACGAAGAGTTAAACGAGATTAGTCTTCGTATGCTTCGTTATGTACGCCAGCTGCACGACCCGATGGATCTGCATTGTTTTGGAAACTTTCATCCCAAGCTAGCGCTTCTACTGTTGAACACGCTACAGATTTACCAAATGGCACGCATTTAGCCGCCGAGTCACCAGGGAAGTGATCTTCAAAGATGGCGCGATAGTAGTAACCTTCTTTGGTATCAGGTGTGTTAATCGGAAATTTAAATGCAGCGCTTGCTAACATTTGGTCCGATACAGCTTCTTCAACGTGAACTTTTAGCTGGTCAATCCAAGAATAACCTACACCATCAGAGAATTGCTCTTTTTGACGCCATACAATTTCTTCTGGCAATAAATCTTCAAATGCTTCACGAATGATGTTTTTCTCAATTCTGTCACCAGTGATCATTTTTAATTCAGGGTTTAGTCGCATTGACGCATCTACAAACTCTTTATCTAAGAATGGTACACGTGCTTCAATTCCCCATGCCGCCATCGACTTATTCGCTCGTAAGCAATCAAACATATGAAGTTTAGAAACTTTACGTACCGTTTCTTCATGGAACTCTTTTGCATTTGGTGCTTTGTGGAAGTACAAGTAACCACCGAATAGTTCATCAGCACCTTCACCAGAAAGCACCATTTTGATACCCATGGCTTTAATTTTACGCGCCATCAAATACATAGGTGTTGATGCTCGAATCGTCGTTACATCGTATGTTTCAATGTGGTATATAACGTCACGTAATGCATCGATACCTTCTTGTACAGTAAATTCAATCGAGTGATGGATAGTGCCTAAGTGATCTGCCACTTTTTGTGCCGCAGCTAAATCTGGAGAACCGTTTAAGCCTACAGAGAAAGAATGCAATTGTGGCCACCATGCTTCTGTTTTACCATCGTCTTCGATACGACGTTTTGAATACTGTTGAGTGATCGCAGAGATAACTGAAGAATCTAAACCACCTGACAGTAATACACCATAAGGTACATCACACATTAGTTGACGTTTAACGGCACTTTCTAAACCTTGCTTAACAACTTCTTTATCACCGCCATTTTGTGCTACTGCATCAAACTCTGTCCAGTCACGTTGATAATACGGTGTTACTTTACCGTCTTTACTCCACAAGTAATGACCAGCTGGGAATTCTTCAATTTGTGTACAAACAGGTACTAACGCTTTCATTTCAGATGCAACATAAAAGTTACCGTGCTCATCATAGCCTGTGTATAGCGGAATAATACCGATATGATCTCGACCGATAAGGTAAGCGTCTTCTTCTTCATCATATAAAGCAAAAGCAAAGATACCATTCAGGTCATCTAAAAACTGCGTTCCTTTCTCTTTATATAGAGCAAGGATAACTTCACAATCAGACTCTGTTTGAAATTCAAAATCTACATTTAATGTTTTTTGTAAATCTTTATGGTTATAAATTTCACCATTAACAGCAAGTACGTGAGTCTTTTCTTCATTGTATAAAGGTTGTGCACCATTATTAACATCAACAATTGCAAGGCGCTCATGGACTAAAATAGCATTATCATTAGTATAGATACCTGACCAATCTGGGCCTCGGTGACGCAGTAACTTTGATAACTCTAATGCTTGTGCACGAAGAGGTTTAATGTCTGACTTGATGTCTAGAATTCCGAATATTGAGCACATAACTAATTCCTTCTAATGCTGCGTATGCAGCTAACTTTCTAAATAGTGTGTCTAATTTGCCACATTGTAGATTTAATGCAAACAAAAATGATAAAACAATTACAAAAAATGAATTTAAATGTTGAATCGATAATTTAAAGGTGCTGAAAGTAACAATTCAATAATATTAATGGCGAGGTAATAGACTAATATGGATCTTAATGAATAAGTAAGCATGATTGAATCCATTCAACGCAACGTGGTACTAAGTAAATAATTTAAATACAATAATGATCCACTTGCGTTAAATTTATCATGATAATTAACTCTAGCTCAATGGCAATTTGGCATAACTATAAAATATATTTTAAATTAATGGGTTAGTAGAGTATTTAAACTTGAAATGGGTACTTTATGGCGTTATTGGTATATTGGTATTGAGCCATAGCGTGTTAAAACGATTAAAATAGAACAGTAAATATAAAAAATAGTTGGTTTTGGTGACATAACTGAATAAAATGATTAGCTTGATATCTCGTAGTACTTTCGTAATTTAAACAGGTTTGATAAAACTATATGTCTGATAAATATAAACCGTATGACCTTTCTTTCAAAAAAACATTTTTGCTACCTAAGTTTTGGCCTGTATGGTTCGGCGTCTTTGTATTATACCTACTCGCTTTTGTACCTGTTAAACCGCGTGATAAGTTTGCGCGTTTCATCGCGACGAAATTATTTAATTTAAAAGTGATGAACAAGCGCAAGAAGGTTGCGAAAATTAACCTATCTATGTGTTTTCCTGAAATGGATGAGGCAGAACAAGAGCGAATTATTATGGGTAACTTAGTTACTTTTTGCCAAACGATCTTAAGCTATGCAGAACCAAGTGCACGTAGTCGCGCTTATAACCGTAATCGTATGGTTGTTCATGGTGGTGAGAATTTGTTCCCATTACTTGAACAAGGCAAAGCTTGTATTTTATTAGTGCCGCATAGCTTCGCAGTTGATTTTTCTGGCTTACATATTGCTTCTTATGGCGCACCATTTTGTACTATGTTTAATAATTCTGATAATGAGCTGTTTGATTGGTTGATGACACGTCAACGCGCTATGTTTGGTGGCACTGTTTATCACCGAAAGGCTGGGTTAGGGGCTCTGGTTAAATCACTTAAAAATGGTGAAAGCTGTTATTACTTACCTGATGAAGATCATGGCCCTAAGCGTAGTGTATTCACCCCTTTATTTGCTACGCAAAAAGCAACTTTACCCGTGATGGGCAGATTAGCAGAAAAAACAGGCGCATCAGTTGTTCCTATCTATGCTGCATATAATGAAAAACGAAGTAAATTCGAAACATTTATCCGACCAGCGATGCAAAACTTTCCGTCCGAAAGTCCTGAGCAAGATGCGGTTATGATGAATCAAGAGATCGAAGCGTTGATTGAGTGTGGTATTGATCAGTATATGTGGACGTTAAGATTATTAAGAACACGTCCAGATGGTAAAAAAATCTATTAGTTGTCGTCATCTCTTTATTCAAGCGCTATATATTTAACTTAGATATAGCGCTTCCTTTTAACGTAAAATCCCGCCTGACGAACCATTCTTAGATGCTCTTGCAGTTATATTTAATGACAATTTGGCTTGTACTTGCTTTGTTTTTAGCCTAATGAGTGAAACAAACTTGATCTAGGTATCTATTCTGTCTTTCTTTATGCTTATCACTCTATGTTTTTAAACTTATACTTGTTACAATTGGTTTCATATGAAAGGGATGTGGTTTCAATAAAAGCTATTTCGGTTTCAATAAAAATTTTGGTTTATAGTCGCATTCAGAGTAAATCGAACAACTTTCTCATCTAGACTATGAATAAGAACACAAGATCTAAAAGAATATAAAATATCCCATACGGAGCTATAAGAATGAAAAAGACTAAAATTGTTTGTACAATTGGTCCAAAAACTGAATCAGTAGAGAAACTAACAGAGCTTGTTAATGCAGGTATGAACGTTATGCGTTTAAACTTCTCTCATGGTAACTTTGCTGAGCATTCAGGTCGAATTCAAAATATCCGTCAAGTAAGTGAAAACCTGAATAAAAAAATCGCAGTATTATTGGATACGAAAGGTCCAGAAATTCGTACCATTAAATTAGAGAATGGTGAAGATGTTACATTGACAGTAGGTCAGTCATTCACATTTACAACAGATATTAATGTTGTAGGCAATAAAGAGTGTGTTGCTGTCACGTATGCTGGTTTTGCTAAAGACCTAAGCCCTGGCGCAATCATTCTTGTTGATGATGGCTTGATTGAAATGGAAGTGACTGAAACAACAGATACTGAAGTTAAGTGTAAAGTATTAAACACCGGTGCACTTGGTGAAAATAAAGGCGTTAACTTACCAAACATCAGTGTCGGTTTACCTGCATTATCTGATAAAGATAAAGCTGATCTTGCGTTTGGCTGTGAACAAGAAGTTGATTTCGTTGCTGCATCGTTTATCCGTAAAGCTGATGATGTAAGAGAAATTCGCGAAGTGTTATTTAATAACGGTGGCGAAAACATTCAGATTATCTCTAAAATTGAAAACCAAGAGGGTGTTGATAATTTTGATGAGATCCTAGCTGAATCTGACGGTATCATGGTTGCTCGTGGTGATCTGGGTGTTGAAATCCCTGTTGAAGAAGTGATCATGGCTCAGAAGATGATGATCAAGAAGTGTAACAAAGCAGGGAAAGTTGTCATTACAGCAACACAAATGCTTGATTCTATGATCAGTAACCCTCGTCCAACTCGTGCAGAAGCGGGAGACGTAGCCAATGCTGTTCTTGACGGTACTGATGCGGTAATGTTATCTGGCGAAACTGCGAAAGGTAAATATCCAGTTGAAGCTGTTTCTATTATGGCGAATATTTGTGAGCGTACTGATAACTCTATGTCTTCGGACCTAGGTGCTAATATTGTTGCTAAAAGCATGCGTATTACAGAAGCTGTATGTAAAGGTGCGGTAGAAACAACTGAAAAATTATGTGCACCACTGATAGTTGTTGCTACTCGTGGCGGCAAATCGGCGAAGTCTGTACGTAAGTATTTTCCGAAAGCTAACATTCTTGCGATTACAACGAACGAGAAAACTGCGCAACAATTATGTCTGACTAAAGGTGTTAAATCTTGTATTGTTAAACAGATTGATAGTACTGATGAATTTTACCGTAAAGGTAAAGAGTTAGCGATTGCAAGTGGACTAGCTAAAGAAGGTGATATAATTGTTATGGTTTCAGGTGCCCTTGTACCATCAGGTACAACAAACACCGCATCAGTTCACCAACTGTAAGTTGTTAAATTGATATTGTAGAAAAGAGAGCGCATGCTCTCTTTTTTTATACCTATATTTAATATACAGTTAGTAAAAAGTTAATTGGGGATTAATCAAAGAGATGGGTAGCACTAAACACAATATTGGCTTGGTACTTTCTGGTGGCGGAGCGAAGGGTATTGCTCACCTTGGCGTATTAAAATACCTGTTAGAGCAGGGGGTAAGACCGAGTTTAATTGCGGGCACGAGTGCCGGTTCTATGGTTGGTGCACTTTACTGTTCTGGATTAGAGATCGATGAAATACTGCAGTTTTTTATAGATGTGAAACCATTTTCTTGGAAATTTACTCGAGCGGCTGCGGGTTTTATTGATCCTGCTAAATTGTATCCTGAGTTTTTAAAGTATATCCCGGAAGATAATTTTAAACATCTTGATCCTGAGTTGCGTATTATTGCTACCAACATGCTACTTGGAAAAGAGCATATTTTTAAAGAGGGTTCCGTTATCAATGCCTTGTTAGCATCGGCAAGTTATCCTTTAGTATTCTCGCCTATGATCATTGATGGCCAAGTTTACTCTGACGGTGGTATCGTTAATCACTTTCCACTAAGTGTTATCGAAGCTGATTGTGATAAAATAATCGGTGTGTATGTATCGCCAATACGTCAAGTTGAACCTGAGGAATTGTCGAGTATCAAAGACGTTGTATTACGCGCATTTACGTTGCAGGGAAGTGGCGCTGAATTAGAGAAACTATCTCAATGTGATGTGCGAATTTACCCCGAAGCATTAGTCAATTACAATACATTTACAACCGACGAAAAATCATTACGAGAAATCTTTAAGATCGGCTACGAAGCAGCAAAAGAGCAATGTGATAGTATTATTGAATTAAAGGAAAGTTTAGTTAGCAGTAACCCGAAAAAGAATCCCTTTACAAGGTGGTTCGGTCATTAATACTGTTAGTAACTCTTGTGTTATACTCATCAGCAATTAATCTTAAATAATTTATCACGGTAAACATGACTCAAATAAATAACCCGCTTCACGGGATGACACTCGAAAAAGTAATTAACAGCCTTGTTGATAAATATGGTTGGGATGGCCTTGGTTACTACGTTAACATTCGCTGTTTTACCCATGATCCAAGTGTTAAGTCTAGTCTTAAGTTTTTACGAAAAACACCTTGGGCGCGTGATAAAGTTGAAGCGTTATACGTAAAAATGGTCACTGAAGACTAAATTTTATTACGGCACGTTGGTCCTTGTTTACTATTGATTAAGCATCATTAACAATGATAAATAGGGACCTGTGAATTGAAAGACGGTATTAACTTTGATTATCGATCTCATTCCTCAGTTATAACTATAAGCAAACCTGTGCTTATTCTAGTGTTACTACCTTTAATGTGTGACACCTTGTCCAATGTTACACTGTCATTTCTCTAATTTATCTATATGCTATGTATTTTAATACGTGATCAAATAGGTTAATTTCAGTAATGACGAAGATATACCATCACCCAGTACAAATTTATTATGAAGATACCGACCACTCAGGTGTTGTTTACCATCCTAATTTTTTGAAGTATTTTGAACGTGCACGTGAACATGTTATCAATTGCGATTTATTAGCGACATTGTGGAACGAACGCGGGTTAGGTTTTGCGGTTTATAAAGCCAATTTAACGTTTCTGGATGGCGTCGAGTTTGCCGAAGTTTGTGATATCCGTACCTCTTTTACACTCGATGGTAAATATAAAACGATCTGGCGTCAGGAAGTGTGGCGTCCTAATGCGAGTAAGGCTGCCGTCATCGGCGATATTGAAATGGTGTGCTTAGATAAAGAAAAGCGCTTACAGCCCTTTCCTAATGATGTATTAACCGCAATGGTAAATGCATAATATCTGGTGTTAGCCAATTGGGTACGAAAAAACCACAATGAAATAATGAGGTATCTAATGCCTCAATTTACGTTTAAATGACTTCCCGTCACGATTAAAACATCGCTAATAGCGACGTCTTCACATGTACTTACTCGTTATATCAGGATTAAATATGGCCATTGGTACATCAAAAATGCTGAGCATTTAGTCTATTAATCATTATTTATGATTGAATTTTGACTGTGTCGCAGCGGTTATGTAATTTAATGTAAGCTTCTTCTTATTTATTACGGCGTTTATTCTAGAAAATGCATACTAATAATGAGAGGTTACGCAGATTTAAGATTAATTATTTGCCACCGGAGTATTTTAGAAAAATAGGTTTTTAGCTTAAAAGAGATGTTTATTACTGAATATCTAGTGAAAATCGGGTAAATGTGTATAAAGATGCATAATTTTATAATGCTAAATCTACTATTTTCAGTTATCCCCTGATCTGATGAGTCTGACTTAAGTGAAATCGAGTATATTTGAGTTGGTTTTTAATCCTGTGTATATTATTGCAGATGTAAATAATACTATGCTGGCGTTGGACGATTAAGTTCAGTGCTGACTATTGGGATAAAATTTAAAACAATTAACTCTACCGAATTTATTTTATGTGAAATGAGATGACGGTAGATTTTTTTCGCACTTTAAGGGTACACTTGTACGCTCAAGTGGTTAGCTTAGTGTCCAAATGGACATTTAATGAGCATTGTTTTTAGTGCAGGAAGATCCTTACAGGAGCAATAACACAATGGCTAAAAAGAACACCACATCGGTTAAGCACGGCAAGGATGTGTTAAGTAGTGACGAGCAACAGTTAAATTCACGTTTGCAAGAATGCCCAATTGCAATCATCGGTATGGCATCGGTTTTTGCTGACGCTAAAAATCTGGACCAATTCTGGGATAATATCGTTGATTCCGTTGATGCCATTATCGATGTGCCTAGCGACCGCTGGAATATTGACGACCATTATTCGGCAGATAAAAAAGCAGCAGACAAGACATACTGTAAACGCGGTGGTTTTATTCCTGAATTAGACTTTGATCCGATGGAGTTTGGCCTGCCGCCAAATATCTTAGAGCTAACTGATATCGCTCAACTGCTGTCGTTAATCGTTGCACGCGATGTATTAAGTGATGCTGGCATTGGCAGTGATTATGACCATGATAAAATTGGTATCACTTTAGGTGTTGGTGGTGGTCAAAAACAAATTTCACCGTTAACCGCTCGCCTGCAAGGCCCAGTGTTAGAAAAAGTATTAAAAGCCTCAGGTATTGATAAAGATGATCGCGAAATGATCATCGAAAAATTCAAAAAAGCTTACATTGGTTGGGAAGAGAATTCATTCCCAGGTATGTTAGGTAACGTTATTGCTGGTCGAATTGCTAATCGCTTCGACTTTGGCGGTACTAACTGTGTGGTCGATGCGGCGTGTGCAGGCTCCCTAGCAGCAATTAAAATGGCGATTTCAGACTTACTGGAATACCGTTCAGAAGTGATGATCTCGGGTGGTGTATGTTGTGATAACTCACCATTCATGTATATGTCATTCTCAAAAACCCCTGCGTTTACCACCAATGATGATATTCGTCCGTTTGATGACGATTCGAAAGGTATGCTGCTGGGTGAAGGTATTGGCATGCTGGCGTTTAAACGTCTGGAAGATGCTGAACGTGATGGCGATAGAATCTATTCTGTATTGAAAGGTATCGGCACGTCTTCCGATGGTCGTTTCAAGTCTATTTACGCACCGCGCCCAGATGGCCAAGCCAAAGCGCTTAAACGTGCTTATGAAGATGCGGGTTTCGCACCTGAAACATGTGGTCTTATTGAAGGTCACGGTACGGGGACGAAAGCTGGCGATGTGGCGGAGTTTAGTGGTCTAACTAAACACTTTGGTGCAGCGAGTGATAAGAAGCAGCACATTGCATTAGGTTCGGTTAAATCGCAAATTGGCCATACTAAATCTGCGGCTGGTTCTGCAGGTATGATCAAAGCAGCATTAGCACTACATCATAAAATTTTACCTCCGACTATTCATATCGATAAACCAAATGAAGCCTTGGATATCAAAAATAGCCCGATGTATTTAAACAGTGAGACGCGTCCTTGGATGCCACGTGAAGATGGTATCCCACGCCGTGCGGGTATTAGCTCATTCGGTTTTGGTGGTACTAACTTCCATATTATTTTAGAAGAGTATCGTCCGAGCCATGATAGCGCATATCGCTTAAACTCAGTCTCGCAAACAGTACTTATCTCTGCGACTAACCAGCAAGGTATTATCGCAGAATTAAATAATTGGCGTACTAAACTGGCGGTAGAGGCTGACCTTCAGGCATTTGCGTTTAACGATTTAGTGACTACCTGGCCGTTGAATACGCCATCAGCAGATCAAGCGCGTTTAGGTTTTGTTGCACGTAATGCAAACGAAGCCATTGTTATGATTAATGCGGCGTTGAAACAATTCAGCGTGAATGCAGATAAAGCAACATGGTCAGTACCAACGGGGATCTATTATCGCCAAACGGGTATTGATGCCAATGGTAAAGTTGTCGCGTTATTCTCCGGACAAGGTTCGCAATATGTGAACATGGGCCGTGAGTTAACTTGTAACTTCCCAAGCATGATGCACAGTACAGCGGCAATGGATAGAGAATTCAGTACAGTTGGTTTAGGTCAGTTGTCTGCAATCACTTATCCGATTCCAGTGTACACTGACGCTGAACGTAAGTTACAAGAAGCGCAATTGCGTTTAACTCAACATGCACAACCTGCGATTGGTTGTTTTAGCGTTGGTCTGTTTAAAACGTTCCAACAAGCAGGTTTTAAAGCTGACTTTACCGCTGGTCATAGTTTCGGTGAATTAACGGCATTATGGGCTGCTGACGTATTGAGCGACAGTGATTACATGATGTTGGCACGCAGTCGTGGTCAAGCCATGGCGGCGCCAGAGCAACAAGATTTTGATGCTGGCAAGATGGCGGCTGTCGTGGGTGACCCACTGCAAGTTGCGGTGATCATCGACGCGATTGATGATGTGTCTATTGCTAACCACAACTCTAATAATCAAGTGGTTATTGCTGGGTCTAGTGAGCAGGTGGTTGTTGCTATTACAGCGCTCGGTAATGCTGGTTTCAAGGTTGTTCCACTGCCTGTATCAGCTGCGTTTCATACTCCATTAGTCGGTCACGCTCAAAAGCCATTTGCCAACGCGGTTGATAGCACTAAGTTTAAAGCGCCGACAATTCCAGTTTTTGCTAACGGCACAGGTTTAGTTCATTCAAGTAAACCGAACGAAATTAAAAAAAGCCTGAAAAAACATATGTTGGAACCTGTCCATTTCAATCAAGAAATTGACAATATATATGCAGACGGTGGCCGTATATTTATCGAGTTTGGCCCGAAGAATGTACTAACCAAATTGGTTGAGAATATTCTTAATGATAAATCTGATGCTGTAGCTATCGCTGTAAATGCTAATCCAAAACAACCTGCCGATGTGCAAATGCGTCAAGCTGCCCTGCAGATGGCCGTTCTTGGTGTTGCGTTAGAAAATCTTGACCCGTACGATGCGGTTAAGCGTCCATCAACTGCGCCGAAAGTGTCACCTATGTTGATGAAACTGTCTGGTGCATCGTATGTGAGTCCGAAAACTAAAAAAGCATTTACGGATTCGTTAACTGACGGTTGGACGGTGAAACAAGCAAAGGCTACTCCTGTTGCTGTTCCACAACCTAAAGTGATTGAAAAGATCGTTGAAGTCGAGAAAATAGTAGAAAGAATCGTTGAAGTCGAGAAGATTGTCTACGTTAATGCTGATGGTTCACTTGCATCTAAAAATAATAGCAACGGTGTTAACGATCATGTTAACAGCGCTGTTATTAACAATACTGATGCCGATCTTGTTGCTTCTATCGAGCGCAGTGTTGGTCAGTTTGTTGAACACCAGCAGCAATTATTAAATGTGCATGAGCAGTTTATGCAGGGACCACAGGACTATGCTAAAACAGTTCAATCGGTACTTGCAGCGCAAACTAGCAACGAATTACCGGAAAGTCTAGACCGTACACTGGCTATGTATAATGAGTTCCAATCTGAAACTCTGCGTGTGCATGAAACTTATCTGAACAATCAGACGAGCCATATGAATACCATGCTCACTGGTTCTGAATCTAGCGTTATAGAAACGTCTGTTACTCCTGCATTGAATACGCCACAACAGCCAGTACAAACTGCATCGCTAATAACTCCGGTTGTTCATGACAAAGTGGCAAGTCCTGTTGTTGTAAATACAGTGACAAATGTTGCATCTAATGTTTCAAATAGTGCGGCCGTTGCAGTGCAAACTGTGGCATTAACGCCTGCTCCTGTGAGCTCTCCAGCGGTTGCTTCTACACCTGCACCTGTATTGGTTGCTGTCGTGGCTGAATCAGTTGTTATACCTAAGGTTGTCGTTCAATCGAGTATTGATGTAGCAACGATTAACAAGGTGATGTTAGACGTTGTTGCTGATAAAACCGGTTATCCAACAGATATGCTTGAACTGAGCATGGATATGGAAGCTGACTTAGGTATTGACTCTATCAAACGTGTTGAAATCTTAGGTACAGTACAGGAACTAATCCCAGATCTTCCTGAGCTTAACCCTGAAGACCTTGCTGAATTGCGCACGCTTGGTGAAATTGTTACTTATATGCAAAGTAAAGTAATGAAATCAAAAGCGCAAGCGGCAGTACCTGCAATAAGTGCATCTATTACGGCTGTACCTGCAGTTGCTGGTATTGATTTAAACCATATCCAAACAGTAATGCTGGATGTTGTGGCTGATAAGACTGGTTATCCGACAGACATGCTTGAACTAAGCATGGATATGGAAGCGGACTTAGGTATTGATTCAATCAAACGTGTAGAAATTTTAGGTGCAGTACAGGAAATTATCACTGATTTACCTGAGCTAAACCCTGAAGACCTAGCTGAATTACGCACCTTAGGTGAAATCGTTACTTATATGCAGAGCAAGGCTCCTGTATCAGAAAGTGTACCTGCGGCAACGATAGAATCTATAGACGCTGTAGCTACAAGTTCAACATCAGCTATCGATTTAAACCACATCCAAACAGTAATGCTGGATGTTGTGGCTGATAAGACTGGTTATCCGACAGACATGCTTGAACTAAGCATGGATATGGAAGCTGACTTAGGTATTGATTCAATTAAACGTGTAGAAATCTTAGGTGCAGTACAGGAAATTATCACTGATTTACCTGAGCTAAACCCTGAAGACCTAGCTGAATTACGCACCTTAGGTGAAATCGTTACTTATATGCAGAGCAAGGCTCCTGTAGCAGAAAGTGTACCTGCGGCAACGATAGAATCTATAGACGCTGTAGCTACAAGTTCAACATCAGCTATCGATTTAAACCACATCCAAACAGTAATGCTGGATGTTGTGGCTGATAAGACTGGTTATCCGACAGATATGCTTGAACTAAGCATGGATATGGAAGCGGACTTAGGTATTGATTCAATCAAACGTGTAGAAATTTTAGGTGCAGTACAGGAAATTATCACTGATTTACCTGAGCTAAACCCTGAAGACCTAGCTGAATTACGCACCTTAGGTGAAATCGTTACTTATATGCAGAGCAAGGCTCCTGTAGCAGAAAGTGTACCTGTGCCAACGACAGAATCTACAGACGCTGTCGTGACAAGTGCTACACCAACTATCGACTTAAATCATATCCAAACGGTAATGATGGAAGTGGTTGCAGACAAGACGGGTTATCCGGTAGACATGCTTGAATTAGGTATGGACATGGAAGCGGACCTTGGCATTGACTCAATTAAACGTGTAGAAATCTTAGGTGCAGTACAGGAAATTATCACTGATTTACCTGAACTAAACCCTGAAGATTTAGCGGAATTGCGTACATTAGGTGAAATCGTTACCTATATGCAGAGTAAAGTGGAGTCTCCGGTTGTAGCTGACATTACTAATACAACGGCTAATACTGTAATGACTGCCGAGATTGATTTAGATCGTATTCAAAACGTGATGATGGACGTTGTTGCGGATAAGACGGGTTACCCTGCCAACATGCTAGAGCTAGCAATGGACATGGAAGCGGACCTTGGTATTGATTCAATCAAACGGGTTGAAATTTTAGGGGCAGTACAGGAGATCATTACTGATTTACCTGAACTAAACCCAGAAGATTTAGCAGAACTGCGCACACTAGAAGAAATTGTACTTTATATGCAGAGTAAAGCCATGCAAAGCAAGGCGACGGGCAGTGTCGATTCTGAAAATGCTGTTTCGGATGCATTTATGCATGACAGTGTTGCAACGATTACTGCAGCGTTAGAGCCGAAAGCTGAATTTCAACCAGCACCGAGTGCTACGGTTGCGATTACACGATTAAGCTCTGTCACTAAAATCAGTCATGATACTAAAGGTGCTAACGCCCTAATCGTCGCTGACGGTAGTGATAATGCGGTGCAATTAGCGGATGAATTAATTAAATCTGGCTGGAATGTAACTGCATTGCAACCGAGTTGGATCACAACTGATAGCACAAAAACGTTTGCTAAGTCAGTGAGTGTGGTTACGTTAAACGCCGTTGATGAAACTGAAATTAACAATATCATTACTGCAAATGCGCAACTTGATGCGGTTATCTACCTGCATGCAAGCACTGAGATAAGCCACATCGAATACCCGCAAGCATCTAAGCAAGGCTTAATGTTAGCGTTCTTATTAGCTAAATTGAGCAAAGTAACTCAAGCAGCTAAAGTACGCGGCGCTTTCATGGTTGTTACTCAGCAAGGTGGTTCATTAGGCTTTAGTGATAGTGATAAACCTGAGCGAGTAAAAAGTGACTTAGTACAAAGTGGTTTAAACGGCTTAGTTAAAACACTATCACACGAATGGGATCACGTATTCTGTCGTGCGGTAGATATGCCTACGTCATTAACTGCAAAGCAAGTGGCAAAAATTGTTAGTGATGAACTGCTTGATGCTGACACCACTTTAATTGAAGTTGGTTATCAGCCTGCAGAGAAAAATGGCGTTGAACGTGTCACTTTAACTGACGTTGTTACTGATAGTTACGGATTAACCGCAGGTAATAACATTGATGCTAATTCGGTATTCTTGGTTAGTGGTGGTGCTAAAGGTGTGACTGCACATTGTGTTGTTCGTATTGCTAAAGAATATCAAGCTAAGTTCATCTTATTGGGACGTTCGAAGTTCTCAACTGATGAGCCTAATTGGGCACAGGGTATTAGCGATGAAGCTGCGTTAAAGAAAGCCGCGATGCAGTCTTTGATTGCTGCTGGTGATAAACCAACACCGGTGAAGATCGTACAACTGATCAAACCTATCCAAGCTAATCGTGAAATAGCACAAACTTTAACAGCCATTACCGCAGCGGGTGGTCAAGTTGAGTATGTTTCTGCTGATGTAACCAATGCAGTAAATGTACAGGCCGCCGTGAAACCAGTTATTGCTAAATTTGGTGATGTTACAGGTATTATTCATGGCGCAGGCGTTTTAGCCGACCAATTTATTGAGCAAAAAACACTGAGCGATTTTGAGTCTGTTTACAGCACCAAAATTGACGGTTTGTTATCACTGTTATCAGTGACCGAAGCAAGTAACATCAAGCAATTGGTATTGTTCTCGTCAGCCGCGGGTTTCTACGGTAACCCTGGGCAGTCTGATTATGCAATGGCTAATGAGATCTTAAATAAAACTGCCTATCGTTTTAAATCATTGCACCCACAAGCGCAGGTCCTGAGCTTTAACTGGGGTCCTTGGGATGGCGGCATGGTCACGCCAGAGGTGAAACGTATGTTTGATCAACGTGGTGTATATATTATTCCACTTGATGCAGGCGCGCAGTTGTTATTGAGTGAGTTAGCAGCGAATGATAATCGTTGTCCACAAATTCTAGTGGGTAATGATTTATCAAAAAATGTTGAGAATGATGTAGAGAGTAATACTGTAAAAAAGCCACGAGTTAGTTGTTTATCAGATGCTTTCGTCATTAAAAGCATCAAAGCAACTAACAGTGATTTTCAGGCTAATAGCTATAATTTTCAGGTGAACGATAATCACTTTTTAGCTGACCACATGATCAAAGGCAATCAGGTATTACCTACGGTTTGCGCGATTGCCTGGATGAGTGATGCGGCACTGGCGACTTATAGTAAACGAGACTGTACATTAAAATATGTCGGTTTCGAAGACTATAAATTGTTTAAAGGGGTGGTTTTTGATGGCAGAGAGGCGGCGGATCACCAAATCCAATTGTCGCCTGTGACGACTGGTCCCGAGCTGGCAGGTGTAGTCCGTATTGCGGCAAAAACCTTTAGCCTGAAAAGCGATGGTAAACCTGTGTTTCACTATGCTGCGACGATATTATTAGCGACTCAACCGCTAGACGCAGTGAGGGTTAATCTGCCGTCATTAGCGACGGATGTTGATAACAACGCTGTTAGCAACAAGTCGGTTGATGAAGCACAAGCATTATATAGCAATGGCACTTTGTTTCATGGCGACAGTCTGCAGGGTATTAAGCAGATATTACGTTGTGATGAGCAAGGACTATTACTGGCGTGTCAGGTCACGGACGTTGCAGCTGCGAAGCAGGGATCATTCCCCTTGGCAGCTAACAACATTTTTGCTAATGACTTGGTTTATCAGGCTATGTTGGTATGGGTGCGTAAGCAATTTAACTTAGGTAGCTTACCTTCTGTAACAGCAGCTTGGACTGTGTATCGTGAAGTGGCTGTTGATGAGCTGTTTTATTTGCAACTTAAGGTTGTCGAGCATGATCTGTTGACATCTCGAGGCAGTAAAGCCTGTTGTGATATTCAATTAATCAGTGCCGATATGCAATTACTTGCAGAAATTAAATCTGCACAAGTCAGTGTGAGTGACATTTTGAATGATATGTCTTGAGCCTGTAATTAAATAATCATAATTGTAGGCGTCATAGTCATCATGGCGTCTACTTTTATTAATTAGTTTCATTATTAAATATTAATAGCTAAAAGCGGTTGGCTTAAATTCCAGTTTCCAGCGTTTTTAGCTATTACTATTCGAAATAGGATATTACAAAGAATATGACGGAATTAGCTGTTATTGGTATGGATGCTAAATTTAGCGGACAAGATAATATTGATCGTGTTGAACGTGCTTTCTATTTAGGCGCTAGTATCGGCAATAACGCCAGTATTAGCACCAGCGGCATTAGCGATGCTGATAAGAAAAATAGCACTTCGGCGACAGTGCTAACGTCTGTGGCGTTATTAGCAGAAACTAATCAGTTGCACATGGCTAATATAGCGGTATTGCTTATTGCTGATACCAACAGTTGTGTTCACGAGCTGATTGTTGAACAAGTCGCGCAGCAGTGCGCGAGCTGTGTTGTTATTACCGAACTAGGCCAAGCACTGAAGCAAGCAACTGATTTAGTCAATAACCAAGATTGCGCAGTCGCTGTGATCGGTATTAATAATGCCACTGCTGTTGGTCATGACTGTGTCAGAATTGATACTGCAGAAGCACCCGTGGCGACAATCAGCTTTGATGAAACATTTAGTGGTTATGCCAGTGTTACAGGGGTCGCCAGTTTACTTATCTCCTCAACAGATTTCGCTCGTGTTAATCAATGTTATGTTTATACCAACATTAAAGGCTTCGCTCAGTTGGCTGTAAACAGTGAACTAAATGTTCCAAACATTGCTAATACCGCACGCCTCGCATTACAGAAAGCTCAAATCAAAGCAGAGCAGGTTGGCCTATTAGAAGTCACTGCAGACTCTAGAGCTGAATTGGCGTTATTTGAAAGCCAGGGGTTAATGTCTGCTTATAGTAATACGCAAAGTTTACATACAGCATTAAGCTGTGCGCGTAGTGTGACTGGTGAAAACAGCTATTTCTCACAGGTTGCGGGTTTATTAAAAGCAGTTATTAGTTTACATCAGCGTTATATACCAGCTATTAAAGACTGGCAACAACCTATCCAAACACAAATGTCACAGTGGCAGCGTTCGCCATTCTATATATCAGTTGATGCTAGACCTTGGTTTCCACATGAAGATGGTAGCGCTCATGTCGCCGCTTATAGTTGCGTTGCTCACTCCTTATCAAAACAGGGCTACTGTCACGTAATTCTACAAGAAAACAAGGTCAAGATTGCAGGCCAAGACCATCCGGTTAGCGATGTGCGCAGTAATGGTTTTTTTGCCGCCAGTGATTTATCTCTGGTTATTATTCAAGGTGATGACGAAGCGCAATTACGCAGTGAATTAGAGCGTATTGCCGGTCAATCAATGACGACCGGTATTAAGAAAATAGCGACGGATTGTTATGTTCGTAGTGATAGCAACAAAGTTTATAGCGCAGTGCTCATTGCTGAGTCAGCCGAAGAGTTGAGTAAAGAGATCACGCTTGCATTCGCTGGCATCAGCAGTGTATTTAATGATGCGAATGTCAGTGAATGGAAAACCCCTAAGGGCAGTTATTTTACTGGGCAGCCAGCTAACCGTGGAACAGACCACTGTACACAAGGTGGTATTGCATTTTTATACCCTGGGATTGGCGCTACTTATGTTGGTTTAGGCCGTGATCTATTTCATTTATTCCCACAAATTTTTCAGCCCGTTGCGGCCTTAGCGGATGACATAGGTTCGAGTCTTAAAGATACCTTACTTAATCCACGCAGCATTAGTCGCCATAGTTTCAAACAGCTGAAACAGCTGGATCTAAATCTACGGGGCAACCTAGCCAATATTGCCGAAGCAGGTGTTGGTTTTGCTTGTGTGTTTACCAAGGTGTTTGAAGAAGTATTTGCAGTTAAAGCAGACTTTGCCACGGGTTACAGTATGGGTGAAGTGAGTATGTATGCAGCATTAGGATGCTGGCAACAACCGGGGCTGATGAGCGCACGTCTTGCACAGTCAAATACCTTTAATCATCAGCTTTGTGGTGAATTAAGAACCCTACGCCAGCATTGGTGTATGGATGATGTTCCAGACGGTACTTTTGAACAGATCTGGGAAACGTATACCATTAAGGCGACTATTGAACAGGTAGAGATTGCAGCTGCAGATGAAGATCGTGTGTACTGCACCATCATCAATACGCCAGATAGTTTATTACTGGCAGGTTATCCAGAAGCTTGCCAGCGGGTGATCAAAAAATTAGGCAAACGGGCGATGGCATTAAATATGGCCAACGCGATCCACAGTGCCCCAGCTTATGCCGAATATGACCATATGGTTGAGTTATATCATATGGATGTCACTGAACGTATTAAAACCAAAATGTATTCAAGCTCATGTTATTTACCTATTCCACAACGCAGCAAAGCGATCTCACACAGTATTGCTAAATGCTTGTGTGATGTGGTGGATTTTCCGCGCTTAGTGAATACCTTACATGATAAAGGCGCGCGGGTATTTATTGAGATGGGGCCTGGACGCTCGTTATGCAGCTGGGTAGATAAGATCCTAACCCATGAGAAAGATGATAGTCGCCATGTATCCGTCCCTGTGAATGCTAAGGGCACCAGTGATGAACTGACTTATATTCGCGCGATTGCTAAATTAGTTAGCCATGGCGTGAATTTGAATTTAGATAGTTTGTTTAACGGGTCAATCCTTGTTAAAGCTGGCCGCCTCGATTGTTAATACATGACGCTTTGCTAGTGCGGGCAGATAATTAAAAAATCAGAAAAACAAGGTAGACAGTCCAGGCGGGGTGTTCTCCGTCAGTTGAAATATGGATTTAAAGAGAGTAATTATGGAAAATATTGCAGTAGTAGGTATTGCTAATTTGTTTCCGGGCTCACAAGCTCCGGATCAATTTTGGCAGCAATTGCTTGAACAACAAGATTGCCGCAGTAAAGCGACAGCTGTTCAGATGGGCGTTGACCCTGCTAAATACACCGCTAACAAAGGTGATACAGATAAGTTCTACTGTGTTCACGGTGGTTATATCAGTGATTTTAATTTTGATGCATCTGGTTATCAACTCGATAGCCGCTATTTAACGGAATTAGATGATCTAAATCAGTGGGGGCTTTATGTTACTAAACAGGCGCTTGCAGATGCAGGTTACTGGGGTAGTGATGCGTTGTCAAATTGCGGGGTTATTTTAGGCAATCTGTCATTCCCAACCAAGTCATCGAATCAGCTGTTCATGCCGTTATATCATCAAGTTGTTGATAATGCGTTAAAGTCAGTATTACATCCAGATTTTCAATTAACCCATTATACTGCACCGAAACAAACACATGCAGATAATGCCTTAGTCGCGGGTTATCCAGCGGCTTTGATCGCCCACGCTGCGGGCTTAGGTGGTTCACACTTTGCACTGGATGCGGCTTGTGCGTCATCTTGTTATAGCGTTAAATTAGCCTGTGATTATCTGCATACCGGTAAAGCTGACATGATGTTAGCTGGAGCGGTATCAGCAGCAGATCCTATGTTTGTGAATATGGGGTTCTCGATTTTCCAAGCTTATCCAGGCAATAATGTTCACGCCCCGTTTGATAAAAATTCACAAGGTTTATTTGCCGGTGAAGGCGCGGGCATGATGGTATTAAAACGCCACAGTGATGCAGTACGCGATGGTGATAATATTTACGCCATTATTAAAGGCGGCGCATTATCGAATGATGGTAAAGGTGAATTTGTATTAAGCCCAAACACCAAGGGCCAGGTATTAGTTTATGAACGCGCTTATGCGGATGCCGGTGTGGATCCAGCGGCTGTTGATTATATCGAGTGCCACGCTACCGGTACCCCGAAAGGTGATAATGTTGAATTACGCTCGATGGAAACCTTCTTTAGTCGGGTAAATAACAAACCGCTGTTGGGCTCGGTTAAATCAAACCTTGGTCATTTGTTAACGGCAGCTGGTATGCCGGGCATGACCAAAGCTATGTTAGCACTGGGTAAAGGCCTTATTCCAGCCACGATTAATCTGAAAGAACCACTGCAGTCTAAAAATGGTTACTTTACTGGCGAGCAGATGCCGACGAGTACTGTGCCTTGGCCTACTTCTCATGGGTCAAAAACGACTGGCCCACGTACAGCAGGTGTCAGTGTCTTTGGTTTTGGTGGCAGTAACGCCCATTTGGTATTACAACAACCAACACAAGCGCTTGAATCTAACTTTGGTGCTGCTAAGCCCCGTGAGCCACTGGCTATTATTGGTATGGACAGCCATTTTGGCAGTGCGAGTAACTTAGCGCAGTTCAAAACCTTATTAGATAATAACCAAAACACCTTCCGTGAGTTACCTGAGCAACGCTGGAAAGGGATGGAAAGTAACGCTAACGTCATGCAGTCGTTACAGTTAACCAAAGCGCCTAAAGGTGGCTATGTTGAACAGCTAGATATTGATTTCTTACGCTTCAAAGTGCCACCAAATGAAAAAGACTGCTTGATCCCACAACAATTAATGATGATGCAAGTTGCTGACAATGCTGCGAAAGATGCAGGGCTTGTTGAAAGTAGTAACGTTGCCGTGTTAGTTGCTATGGGTATGGAACTGGAATTACACCAGTATCGTGGTCGTGTTAATTTAACGACTCAAATTGAAGACAGTTTATTACAACAAGGCATTAACTTAACGGTTGAGCAACGTAAAGAACTGACTAATATTGCCAAAGATGGTCTCGCCTCTGCCGCGCAGTTAAATCAGTACACCAGTTTTATTGGCAATATCATGGCGTCACGTATTTCGGCGTTATGGGATTTCTCTGGCCCTGCTATTACTGTATCGGCTGAAGAAAACTCGGTATATCGTTGCGTCGAATTAGCTGAAAACCTATTTCAAACCAGTGATGTTGAAGCGGTTATTATTGCTGCCGTTGATTTGGCCGGGTCAATTGAAAACATTACCTTACGTCAGCACTACGGACCTGTAAGTGAAAATGGGCCTAATAGTAAAGATGTAACCAGCAACAACATACTTGATGAGCAGCAATGGCTGGTGGGTGAGGGTGCTGCTGCTATTGTAGTGAAACCTGTATCTCAAGTTGCATCACAGCAAGTTTATGCCAGCATTGATGCGGTTAGTTTTGCATCAGGCAGCGATGCTCAAGCCATTGCGAGTGCAGCGGATAAAGCCTTAACGTTAGCAGGTATCAGTGCTGCGGATGTGGTGAGTGTAGAAGCACACGCCAGTGGTTTTAGCGCCGAAAACAGTGCTGAGAAAGCCGCGTTTGCTCAATTATATCCAAATGTTAATATTAGCTCGGTAAAATCTAATATTGGGCATACGTTTAATGCATCCGGTATTGCTAGTATTATTAAAAGTGCTTTACTGTTAGACCAACAAAGTAGTCAAGAGCAAGCAAGTACCAAGCAACAGCAAGCGGTACAACATATTGCGATTAACGGTCTTGGTCGTGATTACAGCTGTGCACATCTTATTTTGTCGACTTCGGAACAAGTTCATCAAGCTGCGCCAGCGCCAATCAGTAAACGACGCCCGCAACTGGTTAAAACTATCAAGCTCGGTGGTCAGTTAATTGCCGAAGCAATCGTGAATAGTGCCAGTTCATCGTTGAATGTGATCAAGGCGCAGTTTGTGGGCAAAATCTTAACTAAGGTTAACCAGCCTGTAATTATGGATAATGTGATACCACAAGGTATTCGTCCTAATTCAATCAGATCCTCAATCCTTTCCCAACATCAACATACAGCGCAGCCAGTATTGGCTCAGAGCGTTGTTGGAGTGACAGTGAAAAGTAAAGCCAGTACAGAAATTTATCAGCAAGCGTCTACGCATCAGGCATTCTTACAAAGCCGCTTAGCTGCACAGAAAAATCTTTCTCAACTTATCGAACTACAAGCGAAAATATCAGCTGGTTTGCCAGTGCAAGATCGCGTTGAAAGCGCAGCCTCAGAAATAGTGACGCCATTAACGGTAGTACCAACGGTTGTTTCAGAGAAGCCTGTAGTCGTTGCTAATCTCACAAGTGTGGAAGCACAGGTTCAAGCCGAAGCGATACAAGCTGGTTTCCAGATCAAAGGGCCAGTCGGTTACAACTATCCACCATTGCAATTAATTGAACGTTATAATCAACCAGAAAATGTTATTTATGATCAAGCTGATCTGGTTGAGTTCGCTGAAGGTGACATTGGTAAAGTATTTGGTGCAGAGTACAACATCATTGATGGTTATTCACGTCGTGTACGTTTGCCAACCTCGGATTATTTGTTAGTCACACGCGTTACCGAGCTTGATGCTAAGATTAACGAATATAAAAAATCATACATGTGTACGGAATATGATATCCCGGTCGATGCACCGTTCCTTATTGATGGTCAGATCCCTTGGTCAGTAGCGGTGGAGTCAGGTCAGTGTGACTTGATGCTGATTTCCTACATAGGTATCGATTTCCAAGCTAAAGGAGAGCGTGTTTACCGATTACTTGATTGTGAATTAACTTTCCTTGAAGAGATGGCTTTCGGCGGCGATACATTGCGTTACGAGATCCACATTGATTCTTATGCACGTAATGGTGAACAGCTATTATTCTTCTTCCACTATGATTGTTATGTGGGTGATAAGAAAGTACTTATCATGCGTAATGGTTGTGCTGGCTTCTTTACTGATGAAGAACTTTCTGATGGTAAAGGTGTGATTCAAAACGATAAAGATAAAGCTGAATTTTCAAATGCAGTTAAATCATCATTTACACCGTTATTGCAGCATAGGCGTAGTCAATATGACTACAGTGATATGATGAAGTTGGTTAACGGTGATGTGGCTGGTTGTTTTGGTCCGCAATATGATCTTGATGGACGTAATCCATCGTTGAAATTCTCATCAGAGAAGTTCTTGATGATTGAGCGCATTACCAAGATAGATCCAACAGGTGGTCACTGGGGCTTAGGGCTATTAGAAGGCCAAAAAGACTTAGATCCTGAGCATTGGTATTTCCCTTGTCACTTTAAAGGTGATCAAGTGATGGCGGGTTCTTTGATGTCGGAAGGCTGTGGTCAGATGGCGATGTTCTTTATGTTGTCACTCGGCATGCATACTAACGTTAATAATGCTCGTTTCCAGCCCCTGCCAGGTGAATCGCAAACGGTACGTTGTCGTGGACAGGTATTACCGCAGCACAACACGCTGACTTATCGTATGGAAGTGACTGCTATGGGTATGGAACCGTACCCGTATATGAAAGCCAATATTGATATTATTCTTGATGGCAAAGTGGTTGTTGATTTTAAAAACCTTTGCGTGATTATCAGTGATCAAGATGAAAACTCAGATTATCCAGTAACGCTACCTCATAATGTGAAGCTGAAAACACGCACGTCTCCAGCCGTTGTAACTGCTTTAGCGCCAGTGGCTGTAACAGCTAACAGTGCGGTTCTGGACGAACGTGGTGTTGAACCATTTAAGTTCCCAGAACGTCCTCTAATGCGCGTAGAGTCAGATTTATCAGCACCGAAAACGAAAGGTGTAACGCCGATCAAACATTTCGAAGCGCCAGCGGTTGCAGGACATCATAGAGTGCCGAATCAAGCACCATTCACGCCTTGGCATATGTTTGAATTCGCAACCGGAAACATTTCTAACTGTTTTGGTCCTGACTTTGATGTCTATGAAGGTCGTATTCCACCACGTACGCCTTGTGGTGATCTACAAGTCGTTACTCAGGTTGTTGAAGTTCAGGGGGATCGTCTTGACCTGAAGAATCCGTCAAGCTGTGTAGCTGAATATTATGTACCGGAAGATGCTTGGTACTTCACGAAAAACAGCCATGAAAACTGGATGCCATATTCATTGATTATGGAAATTGCGCTGCAACCGAATGGCTTTATTTCCGGTTACATGGGTACAACCTTGAAATACCCAGAAAAAGACCTGTTTTTCCGTAACCTTGATGGCAGTGGAACATTACTGAAACAGATAGATTTACGCGGTAAAACTATCGTTAACAAATCGGTATTGGTCAGCACGGCAATTGCTGGTGGCGCGATCATTCAAAGTTTTACGTTTGATATGTCGGTTGATGGCGAGCTGTTTTATACTGGTAAAGCGGTATTTGGTTACTTTAGTGGCGAGTCTCTGACTAACCAACTGGGTATTGATAATGGTAAAATCACCAATGCTTGGTTTGTTGATAACAATACCCCGTCAGACAATATTGATGTATTTGATTTAACTAATCAGTCATTGGCTCTGTATAAAGCACCTGCGGATAAACCCCATTATAAATTGGCGGGCGGTCAGATGAACTTTATCGATATCGTGTCAGTAGTTGAAGGTGGTGGTAAGGCCGGTGTTGCTTATGTTTATGGTGAACGTACGATTGATGCTGATGATTGGTTCTTCCGTTATCACTTCCACCAAGATCCGGTTATGCCTGGTTCATTAGGTGTTGAAGCTATCATCGAGTTAATGCAAACTTATGCGTTGAAAAATGATTTAGGCGCACAGTTCAGTAATCCACGTTTCATTGCACCAATGACGAAAGTTGATTGGAAATACCGTGGCCAAATTACGCCGCTGAATAAGAAAATGTCTCTGGATGTGCATATTACCGAGATCATTACTGAAGCCGGTGAAATACGTATCGTCGGTGATGCTAACCTATCTAAAGATGGTCTGCGCATTTATGAAGTGAAGAATATTGTATTAAGTATTGTTGAGGCGTAGCGTCTGTTCAATGTCGCATTGGTTAAAGACGCTCAGTAGGCTTACTTTAATCAATACGACCGAGGTGATCTAATTAGGATCACGGTGAACTTATTAGATAATAAACGGAATAGTTCGGCTGTTGAATTTAGTTATTGAAATCAGATTTGAGTAAATAGTTCAGCAGCTGCATAAAATAGGAATGAAGTATGTCGAGTTTAGGTTTTAACAATAGCAACGCGATCAATTGGGCTTGGAAAGTCGATCCGGCGTCAGTGCATACGCAAGATGTAGAAATTAAGGCCGCCTTGATGGATCTGGCTAAGCCGCTTTATGTGGCGAATAGTGTTGCAAGTAGTGTCGCTAATAATTCGGGTGTTACGGGTATCACTAACCATACTTCAGTATCTGGTGCTATCAGCAACAATGTTGACGTTAATGTACTGGCATTTGCACAAAAACTAACCCCAGAAGATCTGGGCGATGCTGCTTATAAAAAGCAACACGGGGTTAAATATGCCTACCATGGCGGCGCGATGGCTAACGGTATTGCGTCAGTTGAGCTTGTTGTCGCGTTAGGTAAAGCGGGACTGTTATGTTCTTTCGGCGCAGCAGGTTTAGTTCCTGATGCAGTTGAAGATGCAATTCGTCGTATTCAAGCGGAATTACCAAATGGTCCATACGCGGTCAACTTGATCCATGCACCAGCAGAAGAAGCACTAGAGCGTGGCGCGGTTGAACGTTTCCTTAAACTGGGTGTTAAAACAGTAGAGGCTTCCGCTTATTTAGGGTTAACAGAGCATATTGTTTGGTACCGTGCTGCAGGCTTATCTAAAAATAGTGATGGCACTGTTAATATTGGTAACAAGGTTATTGCTAAAGTATCGCGTACTGAAGTTGGCCGTCGTTTTATGGAACCTGCACCGCAAAAGTTACTGGATAAATTATTAACACAAGGCAAGATCACACCACAGCAAGCGGCATTAGCACTGTTAGTGCCAATGGCTGATGATATTACTGCGGAAGCGGATTCTGGTGGTCATACTGACAACAGACCATTTTTAACGTTATTACCGACAATTATTGGCCTGCGTGACGAAGTGCAAGCTAAGTATAACTTTTCTCCTGCATTACGTGTGGGTGCTGGTGGTGGTATCGGAACACCAGAAGCGGCACTCGCTGCATTTAACATGGGCGCAGCTTACATAGTGTTGGGATCTGTTAATCAGGCTTGTGTCGAAGCTGGTGCATCTGAATATACCCGTAAACTATTATCTACCGTTGAAATGGCCGATGTGACAATGGCACCTGCGGCTGATATGTTCGAAATGGGTGTTAAACTACAAGTATTAAAACGTGGTTCTATGTTCGCTATGCGTGCGAAGAAACTGTATGACTTGTATGTCGCTTATGACTCGATTGAAGATATTCCTGCAGCGGAACGTGAGAAGATTGAAAAACAGATTTTCCGTTCAAACCTTGACGAGATCTGGACTGGCACGATAGCGTTCTTTGCTGAGCGTGATCCTGAAATGTTAGCGCGTGCGAAAAGTAGCCCTAAGCGTAAAATGGCATTAATTTTCCGTTGGTATCTAGGTCTGTCTTCACGCTGGTCAAATACAGGTGAGAAGGGCCGTGAAATGGATTACCAGATCTGGGCAGGTCCAAGTCTAGGTGCATTTAACAGTTGGGTGAAAGGATCTTATCTTGAAGATTATACTCGCCGTGGTGCTGTTGACGTAGCCTTGCATATGCTAAAAGGTGCAGCGTATTTACAACGTGTAAACCAGTTGAAATTGCAAGGTGTGAGCTTAAGCACTGAATTGGCGTGCTATCGCACTAGCGATTAATATCGGATGTCGGCATTTCGGTTGTTTATTTTCGCCGATATCGCAGCTTAGCCAGCGTGTTATGCTGGCTTTCTGCTTATAATAGCCTTGTTAATTCAATCCTATTCTATTCTATCTTCTTTTAAGTGATTGCTTTCATTATAATTCTTACGCCACTTACACTTCCTTACAATTCAGCCGTGTCGACACATTGTTTTTAGTATCATTGTATTTATAATCCGCGCTATAAAAAACCAGATAGCTTAAAGGCCAAAAATGAAAAAATTCGATATGAAAATAATAATTGTTAGTGCGTTAATAACCACTATTGTTGGCTGTGGTTCAGGTGGCGGATCCTCGGAGACTACTGTGATCAAAGAGTCGGCAGTTACATGCTTCGGTGAGAACCTCTACCAAGTGGGAGAGTATGACATCGAATATAAATATAAGAGTGATACGCGTAATGGTTTTACTCGAACATATGTTGAAGTTAGTCAACTTGAAGATAAAATTGGTAGTAATCAATTTGAGATGAGGGAGACATATCCCGGTGTATTTGCCAGCGTAACGGATACGGTACTGATTTGGCCTGGTGCCGGTTGGGTTGAACTTAAAGGTCGTGTAGTTATTAAAAACGACGCACCTCAGATCTCAAAATATAAATTTGATACGGTTGATCCACTGATAGTAGGCTGGTTTTCTTTGAGAGAAGGAGAACATAAAAGTATTTCTACGTCTTATGACCTTCAAACATACAGCCCTGACTTGTCGGAAAGCATAAAAAATGAAAGTGAAAATTTTGAACAAAAAGTTACTTTTGTAGGATTCAAAAATATCAATATTAAGGGTGTAGATTACAACACATGCCAAATCACCGATGAACAAATCTATAATGAAGGTACTATTACATCCCAGGTTTTCTATCAGACGAACACTGGACTTCCGTTGAAAAAAATCACTCTCAGTAAACGCAACGATGGAAAGACAGATAAGAAAGAAGAAACACTTATTAGCTATCAATTTAACGGAACCGAACTGTTAAATTAACTGAGAGTAAAAATGTTATTCAGATATAGCCTTTCACAGGACTATGTCTGAATAAGAAACAAAGTTTTGTTGCAGATCTAAGTCCTGGTTTCAATTCAGGCAGACAAGAGAGATAACCACGGTTATTTCTCTTAAGCCAGCACTTATGCGCCGACATAGTGCTCTGTTACCTTACTTATATTATAACCATCATATTCTCCCAAGGGTCATACATCGAATTATCAGACTTAACGCGAATAATGCCGACTGGTAACATCTGTAACCGCCTCACAATTGAGTTCTTATAATAACGACAGTTACTTACCGTGATACTGATTTTTATTTCGCAGATTCTACTCCCTGTTTAACTAAAACTGTGAGTTGACTAACTATTTGGGGCGTAGTTTAGCAGGATGATGTCTGACCAATGGTTCCGTTTTATTATTATATTAATTAATGGAATAACTTAGGTTTGAAGATGAAATTAAATAAAATAAGTCTTGTACTCATGCTTGTCAGCCCAAGCTTGTTTGCCTCACCCAATCTAACCATCTCAACCAGTACCACTAGTCGAGACTTCTTGCTCACTAGTGAATCTCCGCTGGTGGTGCCACTTACTAAAGCAAGCTATACCTTAAATGTTACTGGAATTGAAGGAAGCTGCATTAAGCCAAAAGAACAAAAGGTAAGGTTTAGTCAACCACTGGCTTTGAATTGTGATTCACCGACTGAACTGCTTATTAAGATCAGATTTAATGGTGATTATGCATTTGTATTTGATGCAGAAAATAAAACACTGTTAATAAAACGTCAGCCCAAAAAATCCACTGACAAAGCATTCAAACGTCCTTTACCACAAGTGCAATGTGACATCTATAAAGGTGGAGAGGTTACTATTAATCTTGCCGATACCTATAAAGATGGTACTCAATTAAAAGATAAACTAAGTGGGCAAGTTGTCACTGTTATTCAACAGCAAGTAACTATTACGCCTGCAATTAATAGTGGGGGATTAATATTATTAGAGCCACTAAAAGGTCAATTCAAAGAAGCTAAATTTAACTGGCGCAACGCAAATATTTATTTTGTTATGATTGATCGTTTTAATAATCAAGATACAAGCAATGATAATAGTTATGGTCGCCGTAAAGATGGAAAAGATGAGGTTGGAACCTTTCATGGTGGCGATTTAAAAGGGGTTATTGAGAAGCTTGATTATATTAAGAGCTTAGGAACAAGTGCTATTTGGCTTTCACCTATTGTAGAACAAGTACGGGGATTTGTCGGTGGTGGTAACGCTGGCTCGTTTCCGTTTTATAGTTATCACGGCTATTGGGCTCGTGATTTTACTAAAATAGATGCGAATTTTGGCAATGAAAATGATCTCAAGCGTTTGGTTGAAGAAGCGCATAAGCGGGGCATTAAAGTTTTACTCGATGTCGTCATAAACCACCCCGGATATGCCACCTTAACAGATTTACAGCGTGATCAAATTCCTGTTGTAAACCCTGCTCAAAGCTGGCCTGTACAATGGCGTGATTGGCAACCAAATACGGGCCAAAATTGGCATAGTTTCAATGACAATATTGATTATGATAATGCTGCATGGAGTCAGTGGTGGGGAGGTGATTGGGTCCGTGCCAGTTTACCTAATTATCCAAAACCAGGCTCGAATGACCTAACACTTTCACTTGCAGGCCTGCCAGACTTTATAACTGAATCCACCAAGTCTGTTACACCCCCACAATGGCTATTAAATAACCCCGGAACACGAGTCATTAGCCATGATAACTATACTGTAGCGGATTACTTGATCGAGTGGCAAACAGACTGGGTGAAGCGTTTTGGTATTGATGGTTATCGTATAGATACTGTAAAACATGTGTCTGGTGATGTATGGATGCGCTTAAAAGAAGCTGCAACAAAAAGTTTAAATGACTGGCGTGAAGAGAATGATGAAACAGGACAACCATTTTGGATGATGGGGGAAGTATGGGGACATAGCGCTTATCGTAGTCCTTATTATGATGACGGTTTTGATGCGCTGCTCAATTTTGATATGCAGAAAAAGATGGACGAAGGGGCTCTCTGTTTTAGCAAGATGGCCGATACTTACCAAAATTATGCAGATACACTCAAAGAAAAGCCCGATTTTAATCCTGTGAGTTATATGTCATCTCATGATACAGAGCTTTTCTTTGGGCGATTTAAATCATTTGAAATGCAGCGTAATGCAGCCAGTGCGCTATTGCTAAGTCCTGGTGCTGTTCAAGTTTACTACGGTGATGAAGTAGCAAGAAACATAGGCGCTTATGCGGATGATTTCCATCAAGGAACCCGTTCTGATATGAATTGGTCATTGGATGCTAACCGCCAGAAATTACTCAAACACTGGCAAACACTCGGGCAATTTAGACAGGCTCATCCAGCTATTGGTGCTGGGACCCATAAGGAGATTAAGCAGAAAAATGGTTATGCATTTTCTCGTACGTTAGGTGGTGATAAGGTCGTTGTTGCATTTGCAGGTAAATCAACTGAGCCTTATTAATTTCGATACTGTTTGTTATATTTTCGTGAGAATAACCCCATTATAGCGAATGCGAAAATGACAAGTGTTGATGGTTCTGGGACTTGTTCCACTGAGAAATTTGGATTAATAACATAACCTAAATCTGCGAACGAATTTATAGTTGTTAAACTAATCGTGGTATTAGGATCTAACCAACCAGTCATTAATTCACTGAGCCCGCCTCCATAAGGCTCATTCCAATGGTAGCCCGCAGTTCCTGGGCCGCCATCTTGTTCTACAGGGACAAATGTCGCTTCTGGATTACTAAGTTGATATGCTTCTAATCCATATTGGCCTATATAATTACCAGCGCTATCTAATAAATCATTTAATGTCGGTCCCCATAAAATACCAAAACCAATGGCATGCGCCATTTCATGCATGACAACATGAAATAGATTTCCAGCTGTTTCTATAGAAAGCAGATCTGCACTATCAATTTGTATCGTCCCCTCTGTGGCATAAACATAGCTAGGAATAAATAAACCATAAGTAATTCCTGTTTTTCCAAGAGTGCCTCCAACACCATCTATATTTTGGCCAGAAGCACTAATATCTAAACCTGGGCCTGGGAACTCATCTCGGTATCCTACGATGAATAACTCCCAAAGATTTTCTGCATCAGAAAAAACAGTTTGTTGTGAGTTAGTTAGGCCACTGTCAAAATTGACTCTTATATCAAAGTCATAGATGGTTCCCGCATTAGCTAAGTTAATAAAGTAGCTAGCAGACAAAGTAATCCCGGCTAGAGCAGCATATATAGACTTTAAATACATTTATACACCTTTGGAACCCAGATGAGAAATGAGACTGTGATTAGAAAAAGTTGCAGTTATCAATATTTTCATCTAATGCTACAATCCCCAAAGTGTACTTGTAGCTTCTCATATCGCTCAATATCGTAGCCTGTATCAGCTATGGGAAATTCGTTTTTGGTATTAATTAAAGATATGCAATAAACGGTGACAAATCAATTTATCATTCACCACGTTAAAGTGTTTGGCTTAACTAGCACTGGATTTATAGCCCTCAGATACAGTTATGCCGCTAAATAATAAAACGGACCCCTCATTAGATAAAAACCCTGTCTGACTTATTCCGATTGAACTAACTAATGAAGTTTGGTCAGGGGAGCTCACCCCGCTGACTATAATAAGTAGATCATGATCGAGTAAGCGCTAGTGCTTCACTGTGCAATGCGATTGTGTGAGTTCACAAGAATCATACGCAGAATTATCAGACATAATCCGAATAATGCCACCCATAAGCCTGAAGTCGAATTTCTAGACGCCAAAATGAACCTCTCTTAACAAAACAGGGAAGGTGATGGATAATGATGCCGTAAGTTCGAATGTCATTAGTTCAATCATATTTTCACTTTAGTGGTGGGGGGATGCACTAAAGATAGCCCTAGATGTATCATTGGCAAAAGTATTGAATACTTTGGTTTTAAGTTGTGAGTTAGTTTACTGTAATTAAAATTTGGACGTGATGCTAGTCTAAATCTTGAAGGTTAACGCCTAAAAATAGGCGTTGGCATGACTCCCCACCTGATTCTAAGTAATTACTTCTCTAAATCAATGGTTTTACAACGTATAGACAATGTCGACATACTGGCGGCAGGAGATAAACTGCGTATAAAATCGATAGCTTTGGTTAAATCTTGAGTTTCAATTTTTAGGTTGTTCATAATGCGCCCATCATTAGTCATGTCAGTATCGACAACACTTGGGCATAAGCAGCAAACCTTAATGCCAAAAGGAAGAAGTTCCTGATAAAGAGATTGGCTATAACTAACGATAGCGGCTTTTGTTGCTGAATAAGCGGCTATTTTGGGAACGGGCTCTAAGCCAGCTGTTGAGCCGATACTATAAATTTCACCGTAACCTTGTCGCTTCATTTTTTCGATAACCAAATTACATGCTGTAATAGTCGAAAGTAGGTTTACATTTATTAATTCAGAAAGTTGATTCAGTGTTAGATCTACGTGCCCAGCCATGAGGACTCCGGCGCTATTAACCATAACATCGATTGAATCGTGGTTAGTAATAATCGATTTTATTGTAGATTCAACGTCTGCTGGCTTATTAAAATCGACTGTGATTGTTTCGATATTAGCCGACGGATATTGTGATTCTATCTCTAACTTAGCTAGATCTAGATTTTCCTTATTTAATGAAACTAAAATAAGCGAATATCCTTGCTGGGCAAAGTAATGAGAAATAGCCTTTCCTATACCACGACTCGCTCCAGTAATTAGTGCAAATTTAGTCATGACGAGTTTCCTTGTTGATTCGTTTTTGGCACCATAGCACCTTTCAGTACTTTCGAAAAGTGCCAATATTGTTAGGGTTTTCATGGCTCTGTTCCGTTTTTGTTGGGATTTTTAAACTACCAATTGATCAGTTATAAACTTTCATAAAATACTTTGTGATCCACATCAAACTTATGTCGCTAATGTTTAGCGATTGTCTTGTATGTTAAATTTGTATCCTATTGTAATTATGATGGTATATCAGTATATAGGCTCGAAGTAGAATAGAGCAGGTGAGATATAAATGTATTTATATTTATGGTGATTTATTTTCAATCAACAGAATAATTTAATAATCAATACTAATAATAATGTAATCCATTGTTATTTAACAACAATGAAGTGTTTGGTTCTTTTATGTTCGTGATTTTTAGGCATCATACGGAATACTGGGAAATCACTAGCTAACTCATTAGGTATATTAAATGAAGTTTTTATTAAGTCTTATTGTTATTACGCTCTCTTTTACGTCTTTGGCAAAGAAAATTAGCGTTTCTAACACTGATATTTCATTCGTGTCACCTTATGAGTTTCGGCCATTACCTCAAGACATTATAGATACGAAGTGGCCACACAAGAGAGCCCCTAAATGGGTTCTTGGCAATGCTTCGGCTTCGACTACTATTACATATGATCTTAAGCCAAATGATATTTCGGCAGCTCCCTTACCAGTTATAATGGATTCCTTTAAGAAAATTTTTGATCGTATGATCCCCGGTGTTGAATGGAAAAAGAAAGAAATTATAGAGCTTTCTGGTAAAAAATGGGTGTATCTTGAGATGTTCTCAAACGCGATTGATACAGACATACACAACATCATGCTTATTACTAGCTATGGTAAAGAAATGCTTATTTTCAACTTCAATTCAGCTAAAGGAGAATTTCCAAAGTATGAAGATAAACTTCGAGCCAGCATTCAATCCATACAGCTTTCTAAGTGAGCGGACAAAAACAATCAGACAAGAGGACGAGTTACTGCCCTAATGTCTCAACCCCGCGTTTTGTTCAATATTTAAATCAAATCTTCTTGTCCTTTATCTGCCTTTGTTAATAGACTCTCCGCTTTTTTAATTACTTTTGACCCTGATTTAATTTTACCCGTCACAATTAGTTTCAAGTAACGATTGGCTAAGTCTCGGCGTAACTTGATTAACGGTTTAAAATTGACGGGTAGTGATTTGTTATACGTGTCTTGTTGGTTATAAATTTGGTCTAATGTTCGTTGACTTGTTGCCATTTTGACAGCAGCAATCCATGCATCAAATCTATCTCGGTAAAATAGCTCAGCAGCATCGAAAGGAAATGCTTGTGATTTATCTGAAGTTTGATACTCAGTGAGTGTTTTAATCGCAGTGATGAGTTCTGGCTGATCTAATAATGTTTGTAGTTCCGAAGCTGAATGTTTAAATAGTAATTCGCCGGGTGCTAGTAGTGTGTTAATGACGTTATAATTGTACTCACTGATCGCAGTATGGAGTTGTTTACGATATAGGTTTACCGCTTGCTTTGAAGGGATGATCATGTAATCAGTATCAACTTGTTTCATATCTTGACGTAGTGTGAATATATCGGTTCCATCGCTGTCAGGTAGGTAGTTTGCACGTAGTAAGCGTTGTTCAATACTCGCGAGCAGTATTGTTCTTGCTGACTCTCTTTGGTCTTCAACATACAGTTCCATATCGCTAAGTTTAATCGAGTCTGGATATAAGGTTGTCGTTTCTTCAATCAATGCTGCCATCTGGTCGAAATCAGGGTAGCGTGATTTTGGATCCTGCATAATGCGGTTTATTTTTGCAATATGGAAGTTGATCACTTCCTCACGTTTCAGTCGCAAGATACCAGCTTTAAGCGTCGCTGTTTCACTATCTAGCTCAGATAATGAATTCATGAATACTTCAACGCTTGAGTTAGCTAAGTTATCAACATTGGATGTATGAACCTGTTCAGTCAATTGCTGTGTAGTGATTACATTTTCCATATAATAAAAATAACCGACAGAACCTAAGATAGTAAGTAAAGGTAATATGGTTGAAAAAACAGGAAGCGGTTTGCGGGTTAGTTTAGATTGCCACGCTTGAATGCTTTGTGGTCTATCTGCATTCGATAATTGCAATGCTGAGTAAATAACTTTCCATTTATTATTACTGAGTTTAGTTAATTTTTTTACAGTAATCTTATCCGTAATTGCTTGATCTGCCGGTTTACGTAAATAAGGGTGTTTACTTGATAGTAATTCGTAAAAAATACAACCTAATGAAAAGAGGTCATCGCTTTCTGATGGTTGCTGACCTTGCAACAACTCCGCACTCGCATAAGCAGGAGTGTAACCACCCAGTGAGTTATTCTGTTCAATATTATCGTTGGCAAATTCATCTGCCTTATTCTGGATTAATCTGGCAACACCAAAGTCGAAAATCTTAATATCACCATTACGCGTGTGCATGATATTAGAGGGTTTTAAATCTGTATGTACAATGCCATTTTTATGGGCGAATTTGAGTGCATCAGCCACCTGTGAAATAACTTTCTCAGCACCTTTATATGTTAATCCCTTAGGCTTAGAGCGTGAAATAACTTGATCAAGTGTTTCGCCATTCAACCATTCCATAATGATAAAGCAAAGATTATCTTCCTTATCTACATCATAAACACGGATAATATTTGGATGAGAAAGAGACATCGTTTTATGTGCTTCCCGAAACAACAGCTGCTGTGCTTCTTTATTTCGAGTGTATTGTGGTTGCAAGACTTTTATCGCCACGTAAGGTTCTTCGACACCTGCTTTATCTAATAACAAATCTTTTGCTTTATATATATCACTCATGCCGCCAGAGCCAATGTGCGCTTCTAATTCATATCTATTTTTTAATACCTGTCCTGTAAGTGTCGCTGTATCAATGTCATTTTTTGAGTTTTCATTACCTAATAGCATTTTATCTTTTTCCACACTAGACTCCTTGTGTTTTTTGAAAACTTAATGTATTAAAAGTACTAGTTCCATCTAGTTCTTTTGTATTGATTTATGCTTTTTATTAAAATTAATACTTTAGTTAACTTTAATATGAGCAAATTAAAGTAAGTTGTGATTACGATTTTTATTATGTTTTTTGTCAATAGTTAATAAAGTGTTTTATCATTTCACCGTTTATTTACCATGTTCTTTGAAATTGATGTTGAATACGATAAGTTGTTGTTTTTAGTGTTATTTTGCGCGGTGTTATCGTTCTGTTAACTGGCGCGTATAAATAAGGTTGAAATTATGCTTAGCAATAAATGAAGAATTTATTTTTCTTACCGAATAATAAATCCTTGTATTTCATTAACGACAATCAGCATACACATTTATTTACCGGAAATAGTATTAAATGTAGTATTAGATATCTGTTTAAATTGTAAATGTAGCGGATCAGCTTGTTTGACTTGGTTGTAGTTATTTGGTTTTATGATTATATCAATACGTATTAAATACAAATCTTCATGAACTTAGAAGTTAATAACATTGATAAATGTATAGGGCCAGCTGGATATTTATTTAGCGTTAACAATAGATAAGTCAAGGAATGATAAATGGGACTGCTTTTATCTGTAATAAGTTATCAACAATTATCACCAAATTTACAAGCAACCTTTAAATTAGAAGGTGCATCTGCGGTAATTGGTCGTTCTGATTCAAATGATTGGGTACTACCTGACTGCGATAAAATTTTATCCAGTCGACATGCCGAATTAACGTTAGTGATGGGTAAATATTATATTACAGATGTATCGACAAATGGTGTGTTCGTTAATCAGTCTACTAAGCCCCTTGGTAAAGGCAATCGCCATACATTGGCATCTGGCGAGCAAATTATTCTTGGCGAATACGTCATTGAAGTGAACATTGAGGTCGAATTATTAGATGATCATTTACTGGCTTCAAACTCAACATCATCTCCTTTTTCTTCTTCTGCATATATAGAAGAAGATCGTGTCAATCATGATAAGCCAGTTGATCTGACGAGTGTAAGCGACCCTCATTTAATCGGCAGTGAATTACAGGATAGTTTAGTACTAGATGGCAACATTATTCCTGACGATTGGAATTGGGCGAATGATGGGCAAAATGCCTGCGCACCTAAAATCGCACCAAAACCAGTTGTCGATATACAGGAAGCATCATCGACAAAAAAAGATGAAAAAGTAGCGTTAGTAAGCAAAAAAATCGTTAACGATTCTCTGCAATCTAAAGTTAAAAGTACAGATAAAATGGCCGCGTTTCTTAAAGGTCTGGGGATTGAATCGTCTCCTGTTATTGATGATGAGGAATGGTGGTTTGACCTTGGGTCATCAATCCGAACTATCAACGATGAACTTATGGCTTCATTACGAGACCGAGCTTTATTTAAAAATCAGTTCCGCGTTAATCACACCATGTTTCAGATTAAAGAAAATAACCCATTCAAATTTTCAGCTTCTGTTGATGACTTATTTCGTAATTTATATTTGCGCACCAATGGCAGTTTTATGTCGACAAACAAAGCCATTACAAAAGCATTTGGTGATTTACGTCAGCATGAACAAAGCATGCGGGCAGGTCTAGAGGGAGCGGTTGTCGGTGTTTTAGACCAACTATCGCCAGATAATATGGTCCCGGTTCAAGACGAAAAAGGATTTTTTGATAAGTTTAAACGTAGTAGTAAAGAGCAGAAAATGTGGCGTAATTTTATTGAAATGCATGAAGATATCCGCAACGAAATCACTGTTAACCGTGAAAGTATCCTTTCTGACGCGTTTGTTCGAGCTTATGAAGAAAGGCAGAAACAGGGTAAATGATATTTTGTAATAAACCGAATTTACTTAAAAACCATAATATTAAAACAGGCAGAGACATGAAATTATTAAACTTAAAAAGTAATCGCTTTAATCGCATCGTTTTTATGTGCATGGCAATGCTAGCGGTAAGTAGTCTGGCAGGGTGTTCGATGATGAACTTTGTAATAACGCCATCTACAACATTAAATTTTGTTGCATCTAGAAGTTTAAACCCCGACATTGAAACGCGCCCATCACCAGTCGTTGTTAAAATATTTCAGCTAGCAAGTCGTGGGTCGATTGAAACAGCCGACTTCTTCAGTTTGTATTCAGACTACGAAGAGATTCTTGGACCAGAACTGCTTGAAAAGGAAGAGTTAGTATTCAACCCTGGCCAACAGCTAAAATATGAACGCGAATTAAACAAAAACACACGATTTATAGCAGTACTCGTTGCTTATCAAGATATTGAAAACTCACGTTGGAGAGATGTAATAGCCGTTGATCCTAAAGCGTACGACGATTTCAATGTGTATTTAGAAAAACTAAGTGTGTTTATTCGTGATTAATAAGCAATTTAATTACGCGGTGATGTAGATATTAGTATGGGGGATTACAGTAATGAGTGACTTCAGTAAAGTTGCATGGAGTGAGGGAATGTTTCTTCGCCCCCAGCATTTTCAGCAGCAAGACCGACATCATGGTTATGTACAAAGGCGTTTATTGCAAGCTTTAGGATCTCACCAGTGGGGGGTTATTGAACTTTGTACTGACGATGATTTATTAACACTAGGGCGATTCTCGTTAACGGATTTTGAAGGCATTTTTAATGATGGTACACACATTAAGATGCCATCACAGGCAAGATTACCACCGCCGTTGCTTATACCTCTAGGGACGATTGACTGTAATATTGTTTTGGCATTACCTATAGAGAAAAGTACCGGTCTTAATATCACAAACAGTGAACATGATGACGTTATAGTACGCTATTTAAATGTTTATAAAGATGTGATTGATACATCACTCGAGAGTTTACCCGTTGAATCAATTGCGATGGCTAAACTAAGTGTAGAATTTAAACTCGCAACTCAAGATCTCACGGGTTATGTAACGATACCGATTGCGCGTGTGATTAATGTAAGCGATACAGGTGATATCAAGCTTGATAAAAAGTTTATTCCACCTTGTATGAGTATTAAATCTGTTGCCCATCTCGTTGACTATATCAATGAAGTAACCGGTATGGTCGTCCAGCGCGCAGAAGCCATTGCCGCACGTTTAACAAAAGGCCAGGGGCAGGGTCAAGCATCTACAGTTGCAGACTATATGATGCTGCAACTTTTAAATCGAATCGAGCCCTTATTAATGCACAATTTACAGCAGCGTACATTACATCCTGAGCGATTATTTGAACTGTTTATTTCGATTTCGGGTGAGTTATCGACCTTTTACGGTGAAACAAAAAGAGCAGCTAAAATGCCTTTATATAAGCATGATAACTTAGCAGCAACCTTCGGTAGTTGTATGTCGTTATTGACTCAAACCTTGAGTGTTGTGGTCGATCATACTGCGGTAGGATTAGCGCTTATTGAGAAGCAATTTGGAATTTATGTCGCACAACTTGCAGATAAAAGTGTGCTGGAAAATAGTATTTTAGTCTTGGCTGTAAAAGCAAATATGTCGGTACAAGAGGTAACAAAAAACCTACCGGGTCAAATAAAAATTGGCCCGGTCGAACTGATTCGGGATCTGGTTAATGTACAACTTCCAGGAATTAGCGTTACATCCTTACCTGTTGCCCCAAGGCAAATTCCTTATCATGCAGGGAGTGTTTATTTCCAATTAGATAGTAGTAGTGAATATTGGCATAAATTAAAAAGTAGTGGTGGTGTTGCTATCCATTTATCTGGACAGTTTCCAGGGCTCGCAATGGAATTGTGGTCAATAAAACAATAAGTATCAGCAGGAAGTTTTACATTGAACGTTAACATGGACCGTTTAGCAGTAAGCAGGGATAGATTAGTATGAGTGAAAAAACAATATTTAAACCTAGACCTGGAGGTCGGAGTCAACCCGAACCAACACCGTCTAGTACTGTCGCCAACGCTGTACCCAAGCCAGGCCTTGCAGCAGATGACAATAATACCTTATTTGTACAGCCACAGCATAAAGCATTTAATCAGACAATTTTAACCATTGGGGCGAATCCTCTGATTGAACACGCAGGGATAATCCTATCCTTGATTAACCAGCTTAGGGTTAATAATGAATACGAAAAAGTGGATGTATTACATGGCCAGTGCATCGATATAGTGGATAAATACGAACGCCAATTACACGCATTAAAATATGAAAACAAGTTAAGTGGAAAAACAGAAACAACGGATAATAAACTCATTGATGCCGCTAAATTTTGTGTTTGTGCATTTATTGATGAAACTGTAATGACAATGCCTTGGGGGCGTAATAGTGCTTGGGCGCAAAACTCACTGCAAAGTCATTTTTATCATGAAACATTTGGTGGCGAGCATTTCTATCAGTTATTGGACGAGTCAGTCGCGAATATGGTCGAAATGGTATTTGTCGTTGAATTACAATATTTATGTTTGTCACTTGGTTATCAAGGTAAATACCGTGTAACTAAAAACGCAGAACAATTAATTGAATCGTTACGCGATAACTTAGGACTTGCTTTAAAAAATCATCATGGACGCAGAGAAAAGCGTTTATCTGACAACTTACAAGTGGCGCAAGTGGGTAGTGTCAAAGCCAAGTTCGAATTACCTATCTGGGTTACAGCATCAATTGCAGCTGCATTACTTGCTGCGAGTTTTATAGGCTTACGTTTTAATGTTAATGAAAATGCCGATTTAGTTTACCAGCAAGTACTGAACCTTGTTGACCGTAAGCCGGAAGCCACCTCAGCGGTCAGAGCCAGTTCATTAGCATTAAAGTTAGAACAATTATTGCAAACAGAAATTGGCCGGAACATTGTCGTTGTTCAAGAGCTGTCTGATCGTATAAGCATCCGCTTAATTAGCGCTGATTTATTTGCCAGTGGTAGCGATAAAATTAGTCCTGCATACCAACCTATCATCCGTAAAATTGCACGTGCACTCGAATCAACGCAAGGGCAAATCTTAATTACTGGGCATACGGATAAACAACAAATTATTTCGAGCCGATACCCTTCAAACTGGCATTTATCACTTGCTCGTGCGACAAGCATTGCAGATGTACTAGCCAAAGACACTCGTTTAAGTGGCAGGTTATTACCTGAAGGTCGGGGGTCATCAGAGCCATTAGTTACTGGTTCTACGATCAGTCATGAGCAGCACGCGCAAAATCGTCGTGTCGAAATCGATATTTTGAGGTAATAAAAGATGGCATTTAAACAAGGTATATCGAAATTATTTGCGTTATTAACGTTAAAAACTTTTTTTATTGTTATTGGTATCATTGCCATTATTGTCTGTGTTTGGTTGGCTGGTCCTCTCATTGCTATTGATGGCGTCACACCATTAGCAAGTGTGATGAATCGGTTGGTTTTTTTAGCGTTATTATTTTTATGTTGGGTCGTAAGCTTACTCGTCAAAAAGGTTTTAGTAAAACGCCAAAATAATAAGTTAGCTCGCGAGATGATCAAAGGGCAAGACAATGAAATAGATGATATTGCAGCAGAGCAGGATATTTCTGCGATTGAAGACAAACTTAAGCAAGCGATTAATATTTTGCGCACCGCTAAATTGAGCAAAGGTAAAAGTATTTATCAGCTGCCTTGGTATGTGCTTATCGGCCCTCCGGGTTCGGGTAAAACAACAGCATTGCAGCAATCAGGACTGCAGTTTCCTTTGCAGAAAGAAATGGGTGTAAACGCATTGGCCGGTATTGCTGGTACTCGTCATTGTGATTGGTGGTTTACTGATAAAGCTGTATTAATTGATACGGCAGGACGTTATACGACTCAAGACAGTCGGAGTGCGACTGATTCAAGAGCATGGTTTGGATTTTTAGGGTTGTTAAGACGTTATCGTGCAGAACAACCTATCAATGGTGTGCTTATTTCGATGAGCTTGTCAGATTTATTAACCTGTACGCAAACAGAACGTAATCTCCATGCGCGTGCCATTAAGCAACGAATTCAAGAATTACAAAATCAATTGAGCATGACTTTTCCGATATATGTCATTTTCACCAAAGCCGATCTCGTTGCTGGTTTTAATGAATATTTTGCAGAGTTGAGTGAGGAAGAGCGTGAACAAGCGTGGGGCTTTACGCTACCGATGGAAAGCAGTGAAGATACAAAAGGTGTCGTGTCACTCTTTAATAAAGAGTTTTATCAACTTATCGTTAAAGTTAATGAAGGCATGTTACAGCGCTTAAATGGAGAACGAGACCCGAAAGTTCGTGCGCTCATTTATGAATTTCCAAAACAGTTACGCATGTTGCAAGGGGCCGCAGATGATTTTTTAAAAGAGATATTTGCACCCAATGCATTTGAAAAATTACCGCTATTACGTGGTGCTTTCATCGCGAGTGGTCATCAAGCGGGTAATCCGATCGATCGCGTGAGCAGTCAAATGGCGAGTGGTTTTGGTTTGAAACCAAGCTCCCCTCTGTCTGTTAATCATAATGAACCAAAAGGTTTTTTCATTAAGTCTGTGCTTAACGATGTCATTTTTGCAGAACAAAATATTGCAACCGTTAATACTGAGCACGCGCGTCATAATCGTTGGCTACGCCGTACTGCAATTACATCGATTTGTGTTTCTTCGGCTCTGTTGGGAACAAGCTGGTGGGCAAGTGCAAATTGGAATCAAGCCTTATCGGCACAGGTTAGCGAGGGTGTTGAGGTATTTAAACAGAATGCAACTGGCGGTTTAACTGAGTCAAGTGATCTCATTACGTTAGCAAACGGATTAACGATTCTACGTAATCTTCCAACGGGCTATGAAGGTAATTTGCCTGACGGTTGGCCGAACCATTTAGGCTTGTATCAAGGTGACCGATTAGGGCAAGCAACGAACGAAGTGTATCAACGGGCACTGCAGCAATATTTGTTGGCATATGTATCGAAATCGTTAGTCAGCGATATGGCAAACAATAAAACACATATTGATTATTTATATGAAACCTTAAAGACTTACTTAATGTTGTTTGAGCGTGAATACTATAACGCAGAGCAAATTAAATCATGGTTTTCATTCCACTTAGAAAATAACATTCCTGGTGATGTTAACAAAGTAATGCGTTTAGCGCTTAATGAACATTTAGACGTTCTATTAAGTAGTAGCGCGATAGAACCTGCATATAACGAGCTGGCTGTAAGTGAAGCGAGAGACATTCTACTCTCAGTGCCTTTAGCTGAACGCGCGTTTGCTCGAATTCAACAAAAGTCAAAGCAACATCAGCTCGGTGAATTTAAGCTCACTAATGTCTTACCAAATGAAAGCATAGGGCTGTTTTATCGCCACAGTGGTGAATCGATGAGTAAACCGATACCTGCGCTTTTTACTTACGAAGGTTTTTATAAAGTATTCCTCGCGGAACACAAAAAAATAATTCAAGTATTAACAAAAGATAGTTGGGTTTATGGTGATGAAGTTAAAGGTATGGGGGATGATGTTGAAGATCAAATTATTAAGCAGGTCAAGGAGCGTTACTTCAAAGAGTACAGTTATTATTGGCGTGATTTAATTGATGATGTTGCACTTAAACCATTTGACAGCGCATCACAAGGTGCTTACACCACTAAGGTGTTGACGGGGCCGGATCAACCAATACAGAAACTATTAACAGCGATTCAAGATAATATTGAGCTAACAAAGCTACCAGCATCAGAAGCAGCGGGCAAAGCGGGTGAGGTAGCAGGAGCGATAGCCGCGCACAAAATGCCAAGTACGACCAACCGCTTCAAGCAGTACATGCCACAAGATGTCAGCATTAATATCGCATTACCTGGTGAATCCGTTGAAAAAGTATTTCCAGGGATATTGGGACTGGAAGATACCGATGTATTACAAGTTCAAACACAGATGAAGAAGGTGCATGCACTTTTAGCGAAATTGAGTCGAGGTCAAACGAGTGGAGACAAAGTAGTTAGGCAGCATGTAAACCTAAGACAAGCCGGAGAACCTCTTGCGGAGTTGGATAAGCTTGTTGAAGACCTACCATCGCCTTTTGCTGAAATGATTAAAGGTGTTGTCGAAAGTACAACGCAAATATCATTGCAAAGCTCACGTTATCATCTGAATGATCTATGGCAAGGTACGGTATATAACGAATATAAAAAACGTATACGTGGGCGTTATCCGTTTAAGCGTAGTGCGCAGGATGAAGTTAGGATCAGAGATTTCTCTCGCTTCTTTAGTCCCGAAGGCACCATGTCTAAGTATTTTGAGACTTACATTAAACCACATGTACGAATGGGTGCTAGACGTTGGACCTTTAAGAATAATATTGGTTTAAGTAATAAGTCTTTAGCTGTGTTCCGAAAGTGGTACAAGATCAAAAATGAATTTTTTGAATCTGGTAGTACGCCAGAGATAGAATTTGCATTGAAAGCAAACTACTTAGATCGCGATATGCAGCAAATTAAGCTGCAAATTGATGACCAAAATTTTGTTTATCGTCATGACCCAATAAGAGTGATTGAATATCATTGGCCAAGTTCGGCAAACTTCGCACAAACCCGAGTGATATTTACACCTGCAAACTACATGCGCACGGTCGAAAAGTCATATGAAGGTGATTGGGCTTGGTTCCGGTTCTTAGATGAAATCGTGGCTAAGCGACCAAAAACCCTAAAAGATAACATGTTAGAAATTGAAATTCAGGGGCATGTAGCGAAGGTTCAGTTGATCGCTGGTAGCGCTTCAACCCCATTTAAAACACGTGAGTTGGAGGCGTTTTCATGTCCGGCCAAGCTGTAATAGACGAACAATTAATGAATAGTGCCAATATGAATACTAAAACGGTCGATATCATCACGGGATATTGCGGAAAAATTCCGAGTTTAGGGGATTTTGTTAGCCTAGGTCTTGATTCAAGCTTAGAGCAATCTTGGAACGAGTGGGTGCAAGCAGCACTTGCAGTCAGCCGAGAAAAATTGCAAGGCAAGTGGCTAGATAATTATTTAACGTCACCTATTTGGCATTTTGCAGTGAGTGGCGGCGTGTGTGCAGATCGAAGTTTCGCTGGCACCTTGATCCCAAGCGTGGATAACGTCGGGCGATATTATCCGTTTACCTTGTTCTATCAAGCGGATCTAGACCCACTACAGTTCTGGCAGAAACAGGCATTTTTCCAGCAAAACGAACAGCAATTGTTAACGATATTAGATGACAACTGTGTCTTACTGAATTGGTATAAAAAGCTAGCACCGCTAACCCTTGGTGTCACACCCATTACATCGTACAAGCAAACTTTGCTATCTCCGAATAGCCACCAGCAAAATTGGCTGCTAACGGCGGTAGGAGAGCAAACGGGAGATATTGGGAGTGATCAACTTGGTTTATTACAACAGACATTAAATCAGCAGTTTAATCGTTATAGCATATGGTGGACAGCGGGTTCAGACAAGATCGATCCTTGTACATTAGTTTTCTCTGGGATGCCAAGTGCAGCCACTTATGCTGGCATGCTAGATGGTAATTGGACTCGGTCTTAAGAAGGGTAAATCGAGATGTTAACAGAAATAGTTTTACAATCTTTTGGTCAAACTCATGTTGGCGCTGTGAGAAAAATAAATGAAGACAGTTTATTAGAATACCCAGAGCAAAATATTTGGGTTGTTGCTGATGGCATGGGAGGGCATGAGGCAGGAGATGTGGCAAGCCAAATCCTTGTCGAAACAATCAATACTTATATTAATGAGAACGCCTATCGTGGCATTACCGTTGAGGTATTAAAGCAAGCGATACTCACAGCCAACGAAAAAATCATTGCTTATAGTCATAGCCAACTTGCAGGGAAAACCGCAGGTTCAACCGTTGTTTTGCTCTGGATTGATGGTAATACCGCACATTGGTTGTGGACTGGTGATAGCCGAGGTTATTGCTTTTACCATCAAGATTTAAAGCAAATTACACGAGATCATTCCCATGTGAACGAATTAATAGACCAGGGAGTGTTGAGTGCTGAGGATGCTGAAAAACACCCGATGGGTAATGTCATCACTCGTGCGATAGGCGTGGTTGAAGATATCGAAATTGATCATGTGACACATCCGATTATCGAAGGTGAATTGCTATTACTCTGCAGTGACGGCTTAACAGGTGAATTATCCGACGCAAGTATTGCGCAACAGCTCCAGCAGCATAGCGTAATAAACGCCGGTTCATCGCTTATGCACGCTGCACTGGGTAAAGGAGCAAAGGATAATGTCACCTTAATCTTAGTGTCGGTATCGCGACAGAATCAGCTTAACAGCGCTGAAAATGATGATCTCACCATACCGCTATTTAGCTAAATTGTAGTGCTTATCGACCTTACATGGATGTAGTAGATGTCAGTATTAAACCAAGAAATTATCGAAGATGTAGTAAAGCCCATTAATGGCGAATTGTTGTGTGGTATTGATCCTCGCACTGACACGTCACCTTTGTCTCAATACTATCGTTTGAAAGAAATTCGTACACGCACTCGTGCAAATGAACGAAATGCATTAATTGGAATAGATGGTGACGAAAGGACGGCTGATTTTGTACGAGAGTGGCATCCGATCAAAGATGAAATACCACAAATACTCGTTAATGAAACGAAAGATCTTGAGTATTGTGCTTGGTTAATTGAAGCGCTATGCCGTACCGATGGTTTTGCCGGATTAGCGATTGGTTTCAAGTTGGCACACCAACTGATTTGTCACTTCTGGGATGGATTGTATCCAAGCCCCGACGAAGATGGATTGGAAACTCGCATTGCACCGTTGCTTGGACTAAATGGTTTTGAAGGGGAAGGGGTATTGTTAATGCCAATTTTATCCATCCCTTTAGTTGAAACCTTATCTGGTGAACGGTATGCAACATGGCAGATTGAACAAGCAAGCCAGCTAAACAGCTTAAGCGCAGATAAACAAAAAGGAAAAATTGAAAACGGCGCTATTTCATTGAAGCAGATTAAGGAAGCGTTAACCGAAATCGGTGATGAAGAATTAATTAAACTAAAGCACGATATTGAAGACGCCATTTCGGCCTTTAGTGAATTGTCAGAAAAAATGGATGTAGTGATGTCAGGTAATGCGCAACCGACGTCAAAAATATCTGAAAAATTACAAAATTGTCAGAATATTTTTACCTTTATTATGACAGAACGCTTTAACGTGATTAATGCGCAGTCTCAAATCGAGATTGATAAATCTGAGTCAATTAATGATTTAGATAGTGATGACACGGCTGATGTATCAGACTTAAATACCGAGTCCGAGCCCACTGCGCGTGTTAATCCGACGAATGGTTATGACTTTGTGCAAATGGAGCAGTCGTTGAATAATAGGCAAGAAGCGATTACAGCATTACATAAAATTGAACAATATTTTCGTACAACAGAGCCTCACTCACCAATTTCATACGCGATAGCACAAGCGATACGTTGGAGCGAACTTAGTTTACCTGAGTTACTCGCAGAATTAGTCAGTGACCCCAGTGCGAGAACAGATTATTTCAAACTTACTGGCATAGCCCAGAGTGAAGAGACATAAAAGATTAAACTCAGCAGTAAATACCAATACATAAGTAATGATAGTCATTACTTCATAATTTAAGGAACAGCTATGGAAAGCGTACAGTCAAAATTATCACGAGTTCGTACCCCACGGGTACATATTACCTATGATGTTGAAACCGGTGGTGCAATTGCCAAAAAGGAATTACCTTTTGTGGTTGGCATTATGGGTGACTTTGCGGGAGAAAACAAAAGCTCGTTAAAACCATTAAAAGATCGTCGTTTTGTTCAGATCGATAGAGATAACTTTGATGATGTATTAAAGCGAATGAATCCGAAATTAGAATTTAAAGTAGACAACACCTTGCTTGATGAAGATGGCCAAGAAATGAGTGTTAGTCTTGAGTTTAATTCGCTAGCCGATTTTGAACCCGCTGCAGTTGTTAACCAAATTGAACCATTACGTAAATTAATGGAAACACGAAATAAATTACGAGATTTAATGACAAAAGTCGATCGTTCTGAAGAGTTAGAAGATATTTTAGAAAAAGTATTAAGCAACAATGCTGATTTAGATAAATTAGCAAATGAGCTAGACCTTGGGGAGAAAGCATAATGTCAGATTTTGCAGCAGCACAAGAACTCGAGTCAGCAGAAGAGCAAGTATCAATACTTGACCAAGTCATCGGAGCAACAAAGCAAACCGAAGTATCGCGTTCGGAAGAGTTGATCAAAACCTTAACGGAAGAAGCGTTGAAGGGGACGGTGAGTTGGAATAAAAACTTAACGGTTACATTTAATGAATCGATAGCAGCACTAGATGAGAAAATTTCAAAGCAATTAGCGAAGATTATGCACAATGATAAATTTCAAAAGTTGGAAGGATCATGGCGCGGCGTTCATAACTTGGTTACAAGTACAGATACAGGCGGTACGTTGAAACTGCGTTTAATCACGATAACTAAAAAAGAGCTGCACAAAGATTTGAGTAAAGCGGTTGAGTTTGATCAAAGTCAGATCTTCAAAAAGGTATATGAAGGGGAATTTGGTATCGCTGGTGGTGAACCATTTGGTGCTATTGTCGGTGACTATGAATTTAGTAATCATCCTGAAGATATTGAATGCCTTTCACTTATGTCTAATGTATCTGCGTCTGGTTTCTGCCCATTCTTATCCGCATCTGCGCCTGAATTATTTGGTTTTGATTCATGGAATGAAATGGATAAACCTCGTGATTTAAGTAAAGTATTTGAGTCATTGGAATACACCAAATGGAATTCATTCCGTGACAGTGCAGATTCGCGTTTTGTTACGCTTACTATGCCTCGTGTTTTAGCGCGCTTACCCTATGGTGAGGCAACGTCGCCAGTTGAGGAATTCCGTTACGAAGAATTTGCACTGTCAGAAGATGGCCATATGTCTCAGTCTGCTGACAATGATAACTATTGCTGGTCAAATGCAGCCTATGCGTTAGCATCTCGCCTTACCGAAGCATTTTCAAAATATGGTTTTTGTACTGCGATCCGTGGTGCAGAAGGCGGTGGTAAAGTGGCTGGTTTACCTACACATACTTACATGAGTAGCGATGGTGATCCAACGCTAAAATGCCCAACTGAAATTGGTATTACCGACCGTCGTGAAGCTGAATTGAGTAAACTTGGATTCTTGCCAATCTGTCATTATAAAGACAAAGATTACGCGGTCTTTTTTGGCGCGCAATCTTGTCAAAAAGCCGCCCAGTTTTCTGATCCTAATGCGCAAGCAAATGCGTCAATTTCCACTCGTTTACCTTATATTATGGCAACCTCTCGCTTTGCGCATTACCTTAAAGTGATGGGCCGAGATAAAGTCGGTAGTTTTGCAGAAGCGAAAGATCTTGAAAATTGGTTGAATCGTTGGATCTTGGGTTTTGTTAATGCCTCTGAAGGTGGTGGTCAAGAAATCCGAGCGAAATACCCACTGGCGGATGCGAAAGTTAAAGTCACAGAAATTCCGGGTAAACCTGGTAGCTATAACGCTATTGCATGGATGCGACCTTGGCTACAAATGGAAGAGTTAAGTTCGTCATTACGTCTTGTAGCTAAAATTCCAGAAGGTAATTAATAGTAATAATAACAAATAGTAAGCAGGTGTGTTTAACCTGCTTACTTTCAATATATGCATATTGTTAAAGGAGTAACATGATGCAGCAAACAGTTATCAAACAACCCGAAACAATCAATATTCAAACGTCGACTGCTAGAAAGAAGAATACTAAGGATCAAACGAATAGTGCTTTTGTATTGAATCCTGCTGATTTATTACAGCAAGAATTTTTGCAACAAATGGATGTTGAAGACGATATCATTATTGAAGAATTATTGGTTTGGCTCGTAGACAATGGATTAAAATCAAATGGAAATATCAGACTCGAACTTAACGCAACGCTAACTCAATTATTAACAGATTTAGATAAAGCGTTGAACATGATGATGAACAATATTATTCATCATCATAAATTTCAACGACTTGAGGCGAGTTGGCGAGGCGTCCATTATCTTGTTCAGCAAGAGCAAGCGATTGATCGGGAAGAGATAATTAAAGTCAGTATGCTCAGTATTTCATGGCAGGAAATATCACGAGATTTTAGCCGTGCCATCGAATTTGATCAGAGTAACCTTTATCGCCTTATTTACAGTAACGAATTTGGACAAGCAGGAGGTCAACCGTTTGGATTACTGCTTGGTGATTATCAAATTACTAATCGAATTCAACCGGGAAATTCGTTATCAGATATTGATATTCTACGTAATATGACGCAAGTTTCAGCCGCGGCATTTGCCCCCTTTGTTGCTTCCGCAAGTCCACAACTGTTCGGCGTTAATCGCTTCTCAGAATTAGGCTTAGGTATTGATATCAACGCTCATTTTGAACAAGTTGAATATATACAATGGCGACGGTTACGTGAAACAGAAGACGCTCGATATCTTGGGTTAACAGCGCCGTATATGTTAATGCGGCGTCCTTATTTGGATGACGGTCGTTTTCATCATCAATTTCGTTTCCGTGAACGGATTAAGGATGCCGAGAAAGATAACCTATGGGGCAATATAGGTTACGCGTTTGCCGTCATATTAATGCGGTCTTTTGCAAGTTCAAAATGGTTTGCTCAGATCAGAGGGGTAAATCAAGGTGAGATAAATCGTGGCGTGGTTGATCAATTTCCTCATCATTATCTTGGCGCAGAGTCATCACTAAATATGAATAATGATGTGTATAAACGCCGCAACGAAATACCATTGAATATGTTTGTGAGTGATAGATTAGAAAAGCAATTTTCAGAAGCTGGTTTTATTCCGTTGTCAATTTTACAACACACAGATAAGCTCGCTTTTTTCAGTAACTCATCAGTACAGAAAGCGGTAAATTATATCCATAACGGTATACAAGTGACTGCCGATACTAAAGTGGCACAAGTTAACGCTCGACTCGCGACTATGTTGCAATACATTCTCTGCGTATCACGGTTTGCACATGCAATTAAGGTGATTGGCCGTGAAAAGGTGGGCAGTTATTTGACTGCACAAGAGATACAAAGCGATATTCAAAAATGGTTGCAGGGATACACAGCTGCAGCGGGAAGTGCTTCAGATGAAGTCAGGGCAAAACGTCCTCTGTGCGAAGCACGGGTAGAAGTACATGAAGTGAAAGGGAAAACAGGGAGTTTTTATTCTGTAATTCACTTAAAACCACATTTTCAATTAGATCAAATGGTGTCATCTATCCGTTTAATTACGGAACTGGCAGCAAGTGACGTTGCGGTTTAGCCGTTACGTTAAGCTAAAATTTGAAAAGATTAGACATGCATAAGGATATGAACATGCAAGAAATAAAACAGTTAGTTGAAACCGGTAAGTTAAAAGACGCAATCGCTTATTGTCAGGCAAGATTAAAAAAACAACCACTTGATACTGATATTCGCAGTGCTTATATCGAGCTGCTATGTATTAATGGCGAGCTAGATAAAGCCGATAAACAAATTAACTTGTTAACCAATCAAGCACCCGAAACCGCGATTGGTGGCAAAAATGTCCAACAACTTATTCGAGCGCAGCAATCTCGCGTTGACTTTTCGCAAGGTGGGGCAACGGCAGCAGTATTTAGTGATGCAGACGCAGAGTTAGAAGCCATTGTGGCACTGCAAGTCGCCATTAAAGATAACAACCTAGAAGATATCATGACTCAATGCACAGCTTTAGAATCTGCGCGTTATCAGCATAGCCCTACTAAACCACGGGATCTTGATGACAGTTTGGCTGGTTATTTAGAAGTGCTTGGAACAAATGGTAAATTTTACTTAGTTAAATTCTCACAAATCACCCTGCTGGAATGGCAACCTGCAAGTTCAATCCTAGAGCAAGTATGGCGTCGTGTTCATATTGATATCGCAAACGGACCAAGCGGTGATGCATTCATACCTCTCACTTACCTAAGTAGTCAATCAGACGCTGAAAAGCTTGGTCGTGAAACGGATTGGCAACCAATGAATCAAGCTGCAGGTGAAGGCCTGACTATGTATCAAGGTGTTGGTCATAAAATGCTATTAATTGGTGAGTTAGCTGTTCAGCTGACAGATTTTTACTATGACCAAGAGAATAAAGACAACCATGATAGCCAAGACGTAAATATAGGTATGTCATCACAAGCTGAGTTAGCTTAATGGCCGTTCATAATAAGCAACTTATTGAAGCGTCGTTATTAGATAAGCTTATCGATCTAGAACCGAATATCAGTAATGCACAAGAGAAACGCACAGGCATAACAGTGCGGTCATTACGTCGTTCAATGAAGCGCGACCTCGAAAATCTATTAAATTCGAAGGTGAAATGGATGACCTGGCCTCATTATTATCGTGAGCTCGACGATTCGTTATTTAACTATGGACTTCCGGATTTTTCGGGGCTTCCAGTAGGAACCCTTGATGGAAGACTTGCATTATGCGTTCAAGTTAAACAAACCATTATGCGTTTTGAACCACGTATTATCGAAGTGAATGTAGAACCTGTCGATATCAATGATGACATTGACCGATCATTAAAGCTAAGAATTGAAGCTTTAATGCACGCAGATCCGCATCCGGAACTAATCAGCTTAGAGTCTGAAGTTGAACCTGTTTATCTGGGTATTTCGGTAACAGATAATCTGTACTAATTTTCCAATTTATAATCTAAACGGCAGCAAATAAGTGATTATTTTTTGTCATTGGTATCGCTATAAAATAACCATAGGCTGTACATATGAGTGATGATTTATTAAGTTATTATAATCGTGAATTAAGTTACCTGCGACGAATGGGCGCTGATTATGCTAAAAAATACCCTAAAATAGCAGGTCGATTAAAGCTTGATGATGATTCAGTCGAAGACCCACACGTGTCTCGATTACTGGAAGGCGTGTCCTTATTAACCGCACAGATTAGACAAAAACTTGATGACAGTTTTCCTGAATTAACTGATGCGTTATTAGGGCAGCTTGCACCCGATTATCAAGTTACGATCCCGTCGCTTGGTATTTGCCAGCTTAATGTGAACGACATTGTCAGTAATGGTAGCTTATTTGAGCAAGGTAGTCGTGTAGTTACCCATGTCGCTGGCTACAAGGCTTGTGAGTTTACAACGTGTTATAACACGGATGTTAAACCATTAAAAATCGAAGATATTCACTTTAAGAATGCACCTTTCAATGCGCCTGACTCACCTTGGATCACCAAACCTAAATCCGTTTTGCAATTCACGCTAAAACATTTTGTTGCAGGTGATAATTTATCGCTGGTTAATCCAGACAAATTACGCTTTTATCTTGGTGGTCAACTGCAGCATGCATTTTTACTGTATACACATTTATTTCAGCATCTTATTGGTATTGGTATCAGTACCAAAGACGGTTTAAGTCACTGTAAAACATTCGAATCAAGGCATCTTTCAGCAGTCGGCTTTGGGCATGACGAATCTGTTTTACCTTATGGCAATAAGTCGTTTGATGGCTATCGATTATTAGTCGAGCAGTTTGCTTTCCCACAAAAATTTTTGTTTGTTGAATTAGTCGATTTGCTTTCTAAATTAACACCAGAATATGAAGATGAAGTGCAGTTTCACTTTTATTTTTCAGCGTCCTCGTCAGAGCTTGAGTCAAATATTAATCAGGACAGTCTTAAATTAAACTGCACGCCAATCATCAATTGTTTTGAACAGCAGTTAGAGCCCGTTGTATTAGATCCCAGTGTATATGAATATCGGATTGTTGCAGATAACCGCGATGAATCATGTTCTGAAGTCGTGTCGATTACGGACGTTGCCTTGTATGACAGCGAGATGGATAAAATCAGGCTCGGTCCTTTTTATAGTCAGACTCATCCACGTTATCAAGACGTGAAACATTTTTGGGTTGCAAGGCGTGAGCATTCAGATTGGTCTGGTGGCGTTGCACAAAAAGGCACAGAGTTATTCTTATCCGTCGTTGATCGTGAGTTTAATAGTTTTACGGGTATCGCGGCAAATGGCAGTCGCCAGCGTTTAAGTTTACACGGGCTTTGTTCTAATCGTAACTTGCCAGTACAACTGCCTTATGGTGGGGGAAACCCAGTATTACATACGCCATCCGGTGGTCACATGGTACAAAGTGCCACTTGCATGACAGCTTTCACCGCAGCAGTCAGACCTGAATTAGGTAAAGCAACCCGTTGGCAGCTATTACGTTTAGTTAGCCTCGAGCATTTCTCTGGGAATGGAGGTCGAGATAAACTACGTGATTTATTACACCTATTTAACTTTGCAGACAATGCGGCCAGTAATACACAGATCCAACATATTGAGGGATTAACGATTACGCCTTCTACAGCCAAGTTACTGATACAAGGTCGCATGGGCGTTTGCTATGGTAGTGATATTAACCTAATACTCAATCCAGCGGGTTTTCCTGACAATGATTTATTCTTCTTCGCGACAATCTTAGATCGTTTCTTTGCATTGTTTGCTGCAATCAATAGCTTTACCCGTCTTAAGGTCACTTGTAACGGCAGTACGCAGTTATATCATCAGTGGCCAGCGCGGATTGGCGAACGTGCTTTATTATAAGCTGAGGGAATCGATATGTTAGACAAAGATTTAATACAATACCCGCAGGATTATGATTTTTACCAAGCCGTGTATGCATTGCAAAACCGTGCAAAGCGGGCTGGTTTTGAGCATGGTGCTATTGGGCGTGATAACTTTCCGAGTCTTGAAGCTGTTCGTTTTTCTGTCGCTCAACAAGTGGGTTATGCTGGCGCACCAATTAATAAGGTTTCTGAGGTTACTGACAGTCACCAGTTAGATCTCGCCGTCACATTCTTAGGATTGACGGGAATGAATGGGGTACTGCCATTTCATTATACCGAGGCCATACTCCAACGCATTCGGCATAAAGATCATGCATTGTGTGATTTTTTTGATATGTTTAATAACCGCATTATTGCCTTGTACTACCGCAGTTGGGAAAAATACCGATTTGCAATAGGGTATGAACAGAATGCGTGCAAGCCAACAGATCCAATTAGTGTGGCACTCAGTAATTTAATCGGTGCTGAAGACGACTTAGCGTTATATTTCGCCAGTTATTTTAAACATGCTATCCGCAATGAAGCCAACTTACGCAACATGTTGCAAGAGATCCTTGATGGTGAAGTTGTCATTAAGACACTGCAAGGTCAGTGGGTTAACATGGGCGATGATGAAGTTACGCGGTTATGCTCAAGGCAGCAACCTGAAGGGGCATTTGCCTGTTTAGGGGTTAACAGTATGCTTGGTGAGAATATGTGGGATCTTAGCAGTAAGATTGATATCGTGATCAAACCCAGAAATGGCAGGGATTTTGACCAGTTAAAACCTAATTCTGCAACACGTAAGGTAATTGAAAAGGCCGTTTCCAGTTACCTTGGACCCGCAGTTAAAAGTTCTTTAAAAGTGGAAGCCGATTATGATGCGATCATAAAGCCGCGTTTAGGCTCTGTCGAAATGCAGTTGGGGGCAGGTGCGATGTTGCTGCATGACGAATCACAGAGCTGTCAGCCTCGTAAAGTGTGTTTATAAGCAACAAATTTCATACTTTTTTCATATTTAAGCCATTGATATTGATGATAAGCTGATTTTATTACGGGATGGCGTTACGGCTATTCCCAATAAATTGCTGTATTAAGGATTGATAATGGCAGAACAATACACGGTAGTGCAGGGCGATACCTTACCACGGATTGCCAAACATCATGGTTTTGCCAATTACAAAGCCATATATGAGCATGAGTCGAATACGGATTTTCGTACCAAACGTGATAACCCTAATATCATCTACCCGGGTGATGTCATTACGATCCCCGATCCTGAACCTGTCTTTATGGCGCTAGCCAGTGCCAAGATTAATGTGTTTAAAATTAAAAAGCATGCAGAGTATTTTCGGGCCGATTTTAAAGATAGTGAAGGTAATTCATGGGCTGGTAAGCGCGTGGTGTTATCGCTTGATGGTGTGGAAACTGAATCACTTGTTAATGACGATGGAACTATTGAAATAGAGTTAGAAGAAAATAGTGCAGAAACAGGCATATTAAGTCTTTATTTTGATGACGGTTCCCAAGAACCTAGTGAGATATTTGATGTTAGCTTAGGGCATTTAGATCCTGTCGATACAGAAACCGGCATTCAGGCTCGCTGTCGATTATTGGGCTTTGATTGTGGTGATATTGACGGCAATATTGCTGAGAAATCAACGGCAGGTATTAAAGGTTTTCAAGCTGAGCATGGATTAGCTATCGATGGTAACGCTGCAGCAATAACTCAGGCTAAATTGAAAGAAATATATGGCTGTTAACTTATATGGCTGTAAAAACATTAGGCTGTAAATAGAAAAATGGATTTTATATGACTCAGCAAACTATCGCCGCTCCTGTGGCGAAAAACGACATTAATAAATTTATCATAGATACAAAGGTAACACCGATTTACCCTGTTCGTTATGCGTATGCTAACTTTTTTGAGGAAGAGTTGGTTGAGGCTTCTGAACCACCGGCGTTATCGACGTTACTTTCTCTTGATGCATCCGATAATAGTGGTTACATCAAAGAAAGTAAGGGCTACTTGGTTCGACTATTACGTGAAGGTTGGGTATACATCCGTGAAGAAGACGACGAAGCTAATGGGTATTTGCATATTTTTAAATATGAGAAGATTAGGAGTGAAGGGGAAATAGTTGAACACTTCACTAAATATTTGTTTGAAAATAAAGCGAATGCGCAAGATGGACTGGTTTTAGACGACTCGAAAAAGGATAAGTCATACCCGTTTGTGTTTGTACGTAAAGGTATTAAAGAGATCAGTATCATTTATACAGCACATGAGCTACATCCAAATGTTATTGATAATTTGAATCGTAACGTTGATGAACGCAAGTTAGCAATGCAGCGAGTAAATCTAATTGCTGAATCTCATGAACATGCTGTCAAAGCCAATCCAGATAATTTCAAGAAGTTAATTGAAGACTATAAATCCAGACAAGATCGATTCTTACGATTAAAGGAAACAGATAATCCTGATATACAAGATCTTAACTTAGATGTTTTAACCACTGAATCATCGTATGAATTAGTGGCCGAACAGATCGCTGCAAAGTTACAACGTAAAATCGCATATGGTGACACAGCACGTATTATAGCGCTACACGATCCTGTTGGACGACAAATTGAAATAGCCGAAGCACATGCGAAACTATCTATTTGGGAGAAAAATTTTTCAGCATCGAATATATATCCTTATACAATTGGCAGTATTGTTAATGACTTAAATAAAACTAAAGATGCCGATATGCGGAAGATCCTTGATGAGTCAATAGCTTGGGATAAGCATGAAAAACATTGGGGAGAAATGAATGAGCAATATGCTCAGTTTAAACAGAGGCAAGATCAGTACTCTGCACTATATCTCGATTTTATGTGTGGTTCGGAACTCACAGTCGGCTCACTGAGCATGTATTTTCAACAATTCTTTTGGTCAGAACCGTTATCTGCAAACGATACTGAAGCTGAATTAATCAAACTGTGTACCGTCGGTGCTGAAATGTTTATGGGTATTGTTTCTTCTGCACCGGGTAAAGCAGCAATGGAATCGATCATTACTGATGCAGTTGATAATAAGAATAACAATGCTTATTCAATAAAAATTGCTGTTATGGTTAAATTGTTGACTACGCCCGGGGTTGAATTTTCAACGCATGCTGTCCAGTCTGTTGATAAGTTTTTTGCTGGTTTAGGTTCGCTATGGGGGGAAATGCTCTCCTATTCAGATTATTCAATGCAACTATCTAAAAGACAATTTAATAAATTAAATGTAAAAGCACTGACCTATACCGTAGAAGAAGTTGTGCCTCATTTATTGAAAGTGTTTGGTGTAAAAGTTGATCGCCATAAAAAAGTGCGTATTTCCGATGATGCCTTGGCAAAAGTCTTTGCTAAGGCACTTTCAGGTAAATTAAATTCAGAGGCTAAAGCACATGCTGAAGTCAGTAGTAATGAAAGGGCTAAGTCACGCGGGAATAGACTTTTTGCGACATCTAAAAAATTAAAAGAGATGTCCTCATTTTATTACTCTCTTGCAAACATTACGGTAGATAAAACAGCTGCACACCGTTATAAAACCGTTATTGCGGGGGATATAGCCGCTGATGCTAGCGTTACTGGTAATCATAAAGGTAAGGCAGTGCTTTTTTTAGATACGACATTTTCGGGTTTATCGGCCTTTATTAACGTACAAACTCTTTTTGATATAGCAAACGAATCTAAATATGTGAATGCAGATCCACTTAAACAAGCTGCAATAAATAATTCTGCCATGAGCTTGATAAGCAGTGCTTCCTCTTTAGCGGTTGATACTGTAACCCTTGCAAATACGGTTACTCAAGGTGCGGCGATGATCAGCAAACATGCACCTAAAATTGCGAATATGTCAAAAGTAATGACCCCTGCATTAACTGCACGTGCAGGAAGTGTTGGAACGCTGTTAGCTGGCAAACTGGTGGGTAGTGCTGTTGCACTTGCAAATCTAACCGCGTCTGTTGCTGCGGTCTATAGCGGTATGCGTGCATATGAATTAGGTCATACTGAAGAGGCCACTGGACATTATCTTTCTGCTTTTGGTTCTGGTGTGTTATTCGGACAGGCTGCAGTTGCCGCAGGACTGTATTTAACTACTGGGGCCACGATTCCAACACCCGTTACTTGGGCTGTTGCTGTCGTTGGTTTAGTGGCTATTGGTGCGGGAGTTGTTATCACAATGGTTTACGGTAAAACTAGATTGGAGTTGTTGCTTGAGAGTTGTTTTTGGGGGGCAGGTAAAAAACATTTATTTTGGGATGATAAAGAAAATCGAATTGATGATATAACCAAATTGTTAGAAATGGCAGGTGAAATTCATAATTTAAAATCAGTGCAATCGTCTTTCCAAAACGAATTTCAAGAGTTTATGAATTTATTCTATATGCCAAAATTAGAAATGAAGCAAACAGATAATGGAATAGGAGTGCCACGTACTGTTAATTATCACTTTTCTCTACCAAGTTTTCAGATGGGCCAATCAGATTTACGATTTGATTTCTTTAGTACAGGCTGGTCGGGTAGTGTTGTAGATAATAAATTAAATACCGATTTTAAAACTGCTTTTGAGGCTTATTTAGATAATGAGGCCGATGGCCTTTATAACAAAGGGAACTTGGAATTTGAAATAACGATGCTGGTTCCAAGTAGTAGTCACCTTAAGTGGTCCTACGAATGGCAACCTAGTATTACCGTGCCAACTCGTTTTTTGACTGAAGACGGGATCATAAAGGGCCAAGTCTCTGATTATGGCATGCGTAATGACGACATTATTTAAGGATAGATATTATTATGAAAAAATTTAAGTGGGTTGAACATCCTATTCCACTCATGTTTAAGCGTGATGTGCTACTGGGTTATGAGCGCGATAAAACAAATAATAAAGTCCCTAGACCGGTGATTTCTATTAATAGTGATTTTTTAGTATTAAGTAATAGTTTTGTCATTATTCGGAATTTATTTTTAATTCCAGCATTGTTTTCTGTTCTGTATTTGTGTATTAGCGAAATAGAAGAGATATATCAGAATTGGAAAGCATCGGAGAAAAACGCAATAGAATATATTGAATTCAAAAAAAGTAATTATGGAGATGATTATTTTGAAACATTACCAATAGGAACTAAGTATCGAGATATCATTTTGTATCAATATGGGAGGATTGATGAAAATAATAAACTAAAATTCGAGCAGTTTCTTACTGATAGATATGAAGGGTATTACGTTAATGGTGAGGGTTCTCGTCGTCATGACCGCAACAGTATTATTTTTTTTGGAACAACTATCCCATTATTACTAATTTGGATTATAGGCTTTAAACGCCGTGCGCCTTTGATTTTTGACCGTAAAAGGCGTCTTTTGTACACATGGAGTAAAGGCAGCGTAGTTGCGCAGCGTTATGACAATCTACGTGCTTTGGAAACCCCGTCTTTTTTAGCCATTATGCTAAGAGCGACAGTGAAAAAGGGTCAATTAGGTTGGGGTCGATTCTCTGTCACGCCGCAGGGTAATACTATCTATAACAGTAAAGATTCTTATCAACAGATCCTTGCTTACATCGTACAGTTTATGGAATACGGACGCGAACACGTGATGCCTGAACAAACAGAGTGGCAGGGGCGTAAAGGGTGGTTCTTATTTGAAGATAAAAAGCCCGATGACTTTGAAGGACAGCTTTCGGCATTGTTAGTGAGAATTGATGCTGCGACAGACGAAGTTGACTTTGATGAAAACGGGCAACTTGTTGAGTCTTAATACAGAAACATCATACTAGCCCTCAGTCCTTGGTATAGTTAAGGTATTAATTTAACTAAGAAACATAGGGCTGATAGTTAAACAGATGTAAGATGCAAAGGAATAGCATCATCGTACTTCAATTTTCGCTAAACGGATTTGGCAATGTCTTATAAATTAATATTATTAAGTGAATTAAAACCCACAGATCTTAAAATGGTATTAAGGCCGTATGTTGCTATTGATATTATCCGCGAATGTCACCTTAATCACACTCAAATTTGGGATCTTGATTGGCATAATGATCATGCTGATTTCATGGCCTCGCCAGCAGATAAATATACTCGTGTAATTGATAAACTCCTTCTCGGCCATATTGTTTTACTGCAATGGCCACAAGCACAGTTTGATGGTGTTATTAACGATAGCGGAAATGTACACCAATCTATGACAATGGGTATTGATAATGAAGTATTGGTGAGTAAAGTTAGGACACTTCAAGCGTCAATAATAAAACAAGAAAGTCATTCTCCAGCTGCCGAAAGCAAACCATTATCAAAGCCAATTATTGCGCCAGTTAACACTACTACCGCGCCAGCTAGAGCAATTCAAGATGCGGCTGTCGCCGGCCCATTCGAGATAGAAGTGGAATTATTGGATGAAACTGACACCCCGATAGCGAATGCAGAATATATTTTAAAATTGGCGACGGATGAAGAGCGAACCGGGCAATTAGACGGAAATGGTTATAAGTTATTTTCCGGTGCTGAATATAAACGCTCGCAGATCCATTTCCCACAATACGAAGGCTATGATTGGGAAAGAGGGGCAGCTTCGCAAAGAAATCAACAGGTAAGTAGTAGCCAAAAGAAAGCACTGCAGTCAAGACATATGGAAGCTACACAGCAAAATATACCTTCTTACCTTACTGGTGATGCACCTGAAACCACTATGCATCCATCTTATCCTGTAATAAAAAATACACGTGTTTTTCCTGATGAAAATGTACGGGCGTTGCTAACAGAAAATAATCATGATGTTATGCTTTTAACATTACCTGAAATATTTGAAGTACTACAATCGTGGGGATGGAAAGATACAAAAGAGACTTGGGTCGAAACAACCCAATCTACAGGAGGTCAAGTACTTATTAATTACGGTGTAAATGGTAAGGATGTTGTAACCACATCAATGATTATTGCTAAGCTTGGTGACTTTGGTATTAAAGCAACTGTATATATGAATCATAAAGGTACAGAGTTAATTAAATTTACTGGTTATGCAGGAGTAAGGCAGATTTTGAACGCACCAGTGTTTGGACTGAAAAATCCAAAAGTTGTAGATGTTGGCATTGGTAAATACGGTCTCAAAAACTCGATAATTCAAGGTGCAAGGGTCACTTTTTATGTTGCAGCAGCCTATAGAACCATTGATTTCATACTTAATGATGAAACATCGCTGGCCGAATTTATCGGTAGTTTGGCAACTGATGTAGCTAAAATAGGGATTGCATCAGCTATCTCATGGGGAGTCGGGGGGCTAGTGGTTGCCTCAACGAGCTTTGTTACTGCACCATTAGCTATTGTGGTACTTGTAGGTTTAGGGGCATCAATTGCACTCAATATACTCGATGAGAAATATGAAGTTACAGATCATGTTGTAAAATATCTTGAGAGGGCTCAACAAGAAGTAATGGAAAAAGCCAAAGAAATTGAAAATGGATTTTGGGATTTGGGAGGGATGTTCATTGATGGATTTCTCGATACTGGTAAAGAAATCATTGAATCTGAGATTAAAAATTATGTTAAGAAAGGCATAAGTCAATTAACACCGAGAATTTTATAATGAATGAATTTAACTTTAAATTAAGATTTAAATTAGTAATTGGAAGTATATTCCTTATTTTTTTTATGTACTTATTAGTTAGTTTAGGTATAGAAAAAATAGCTGAGTATCTGATATTCCCTGAATCATTTATTTATACTTCAGGTGCAATATTCATAGCGTTAGGTTCATTCGCTATGCTCCCACTTTTAATTATGCTTTTAAGTCCTATTTTTTACGGCGTAAAAGCTGACGTTAAATTACAGAAAATATATTTTAAAGTCATGGTCTACGCCTTAATTATAGCTTCAATATCCTCATTAACTTTTAGTTTAATATATTTACCGATACTAGAGCGTAGAGGGTATATTGCATGTAAAGGGACACCTATGGGGTATACACCTGGAATGGGAACACAGTATGTATTAGATTTATCTTTATGTGGTGCGAATAAATAGGTTTATCTATTCACGTCGATGATGAATATTATCTCCAAAACCACACACCCAATAGCGCTAGTTCATCACCGTTCAATTGTGATATTTTGATCTCACAAGGGTCATACATAGAATTATCAGATTTAATGCGAATGGTTATATCAGTCCCAGGGAGTAACTCTAAAGATGAAGTAGATTTTGGTATAACGAACATAGCTATGTATCTACATAAACACGTATTAGAGATGCTAGTGATATACCCGTAGTTCAAGTCATCATTGAAAGTAGTTCAAACTTATTTACCAGTAGAGTGGGACATCATGAGTGAAGCAAGTGAAATGACAGAGCAGGAATTAAATGAGTTACGCTGGCAAGTAGAGCGTAAGTTACGTGATATCTTAGATGCTGAATTATTTAAAGCTTCTGTTAGTTACGAGTGGCGACTTATGGTTAAATTTCCAATCGCACCTAAGCTTTGTTGTTATTTGATGGGGGTATTTATTGGTGGTTTATTTGTTTATAGGGGAATGAATGAAGGATCATTAGGTACGATTATTTTTGGTTTTATCTTTGGTTTTATCTTTGGTTTAATTCTTATAAGCATATCTCATTATTTATTTTTTCCAGATAAGGATACACACTACAAACTCACTCCTCTCGGTATTGTTTATACTGAAAAAGATACCATCCCTGATGTAGCTTATACAATTATGCGTGGTTTTGCATGGTTCTCTGCGGTGGCCTGTTTGGCGACAGTTGTTTATGTTGGCCCACTTGCTTTTGTTGGCGCTGGTGGTATGGCGTTGTTAGCAGTTAAATTTACGGGGTTTAAGGCTGTTACTCAAACTCATCACATTAATTTTATCGGGAGCTATAAAATTAAAATTATTCAGAACAAAGGTGTGTTAAGTCTATGGACTAAATCACATGGTGTACATGCATCCGGGCGATTTTATTTTGAAGCCGCCAAAGAAGATGAATTAATTAAGGAACTGTCAAAACATATGGAAATCAAAGAAATAATTCAGGTAAAGAGTATGCGTGAATTAGATTTTTAAAAAATGATATTTTCTTACTACTAACTTACAAAAAAACGAGTCTAAAGTGACTCGCTTTATGCGGTATCAGACTTGAGGTTACTTGGTTGGGTATGCCGAATTTATTTCATCAGCTAAACGATAACCAGCTTGAGATAAACGCTGTTTAACGTCTTTAGTGCCTTGGTCATAGTATGCAGCACTTGGTGTTGTGTCTTTCTTTACACTGTATCCGAAGTCTGCCATTTTATAGCTTTCTTGCACCCACTGATTGATATTACCAGTAGTACCTAGTTCAAACGACTTTTTAGGGTGCGTTTTCTGTAGTGTTACAGCCACATCATGGATATCATAAAGCGTGTCAAGGAAACCCATACCACTGTCCCATAAATGGTGGAGATCGTGTTGTGGAATATTAAGCGTATACTTATTCGCACCTAGGTCACTATTACAGCTGTTAGCAGAAATGTCGCTGCTAATTGAGTGCATTGGTTGGTGTGAATCGCCAGCAAGGTGGCTAATGAACATCATGCTTGCTGCTTGATGATTTACTTTGAAGCTTTCAAATAAGCTTTTAGATACGACTTCCACATTTGGAATGTGAATAAAATTACATTTACTGCTTGCTGGATACGTTTGGTTAATATAATGCCAAGCACCCGTGGTTTTTTCATCCCACTGGTCTAACGATGCCGGTATTTGTTCGCCCATCGATTCCCAAATGTTTTCTGCTGGAACCTTGCGAATTAAATCCGGTACCATAGCGAGTTTTGCAAATTGACTTGCACCTTCAAAAGTATCCATTTTATTTTTGATATCTTGAGGCATTGAGCGATATGCTTTTTCTGCTAACACGTCAACTTGTCCACGTGCTGTGTCAGATAGATTCTGGTAGGCAATCTCTGCAACGATTACATGTCCTTGGTAGTTCCATGCGTTTGCAGCCTGTGGGAGTAGGGCTAATAGTACAACAGATGATGCAATCAGATTTTTATTCTTCACGTTCGTCTCTATTTTATCGTTCAATAAGATAGGTTCCGATTAGGCATTTTTATGTGAGGTACGTCAAATAATATCTTGTAATCTTTTTTATCAAAGGTTGAATTTTGTGCCGTTTGGTCTTGAAGCATCTTTACAGTAGATTTTGAATGTAGGAATTGAAGAAGGGGAAGGACAAGAGTTCAACAAAATCAGTACAAGAGAGATTATGTATTTTTATGAAGAGATACCTATAGGCTTAATCAACTAGAATCTGATGTGTACTAGCTCAAATTTAAACTGACAGGTATCATACAAAAAGTGGATAACTGTCAGATTAAGCCTAAGCTAGTACAACTTAGCTTATCTTCTCAAATTTAAACTTATCCGCTACCGTTATGCCAATAACTCTACCAACGTCATCTTTATGGAAAACGTATGGGTTAAACTTGGACTCTACCTCAATGAATTTTGCTTCCTCAACAGGGTATAAACGTGAAAATTTTTCTTCATCTGGTGCCTTAAATTGTAATTTTTCATCGATAACTCTAATGTCTACAATGTAGTCTCCAGAATAACCAATATTAGTGGACATTTTATACTTTCCTGTAAACTCTTTAAGTTTATCAAGAGGAACATTGAATACATCAATGGACTTTCGTTTGTACATGCCCATTTCATAATATTTGGAGATAGCCATCATAACCTTCATATTCGTTAAACTACCACTGTCTCCATTACTCATCACTATGATGCCTTCACCTTCATTTACGAAAGCGTTAAAGTCATTAGTAAAACCAAGGTTTTTACCGTCGTGACCAAAGATAATTTGGTTGTTAACCTGTCTTATAGATGGACCGAGTCCCCAATCACCTTGATGCTTGATAAAAATAGACTCTACTGTCGATTTCTTTAATATCCCATCGGTTTTTCCCGCTATTATTGATTGCATATGCATGACATATAAAGCTAAATCTGATGGTGTAGTCCATAGGCCGGCAGCAGCCTTCTCTGGGTAATCATTATAAATCGCGGGGTACATTTGTCCATTCTGGTCATAAGCTGCACTTGCACGCTGCTTTAACATCATAGGCAATACATGCTTGAATGTACTACTTGTCATCCCCATTGGCTTAAGAATTTGATTATCGGCATATTCTGAAAAAGAAAGCCCTGTAATGTCTTCGACTATTTTTTGGATGACAGTATAGCCACCTCCGGAATATCGCCAATTTTTTCCTGGTAGCTGATTAACTTCAACTTTGTGAGTGTTTCCCTTACCACTAAGAATATCAATTGTACTTGGAAGTTTACTACCAGTTGCGTACCCTGGAAAACCCGGAACGCTAAGGCCTGCATTATGAGTAAGTAAGTGGCGTAGTGTGACGGGGTTTTCTTTGGTCAGTTGGCTTCCTTCAACCTTCCAACCTTTTAGGTATTGATTGACATCTACATCTAGTTTCAACTTCCCTTGTTCAACCAATTTCAGAGCAGCTAGGGCGGCAACTGGTTTGCTGATTGATGCTGCTTGGAATAGAGTGTCAGTGTTCACCTTCAATGTTGCATTCGCAATACCATAACCTTTTGCCCAATCGATTTTTCCTTTATGAATTACCGCAACACTAAGGCCTGGTAAATTTGTTTTATTCATACTGTCAATTATAGAGATACTTGCGTCTGGTTCACCAACAATCTTAAAAATGTTTTTTAGATTGTTTTCAATATTTTTGGGCGCATCGGCGTTAGTTTGAGCTGCGCACGTAAATGTCAGCAAACACGCAGAAAGCAGCGAGGTATTGAAAAACGAAGAAAAATAACGTTTTTTATTCTTAATGGCGTGTTTGATTTATAGCTCCTTAACAAGCAAGAACAGATGAAAATAATGCTCTTTTTAATGATGAAGTGAAATTTATCACTTGTATTACTTTAACTTGTTTAGACGATATTTTTCAACCTTTTTTCATACCTCTAACCGATTGTTAATTAAGCCTAAAGTTCATACCATTGATGTGTTAATTTGATGGATTAAAAGGATTTTACATGTCAACGATGTCGTTAAAACACCTAGTGGATAAATTAAACCAAAGCGGGAAGAAGGCACTAGAAGGTGCTGCGGGACTTTGTCACTCGCGTAGTCAATTTACGGTTGAGATAGAACACTGGCTATTACAGCTGGTAGAAGAGAAACAAGATGATATAGGAATAATCTGTCAGCTGCAGGGCATCGATGTACAAGTGCTTATCAATGAACTTAATTTATCATTAGAACGACAAAAAACCGGGAATAGCGCAGCGCCAAGCCTCTCTCCGCATATCATCACCTTGTTAAGGCAAGCTTGGTTAAATGCGACGATTGAGTTTGACGAACAGCAGATCCGTTCCGGTATTATTCTTTATACACTGCTTAGTGACGACAGTATTAATGCGATGTTGTCTCGTCATGTTCGCCAATTTGAACGATTATCAGCAGCCTTAATTCGTGATAATTGGTCTATCATCACCGAAAAATCGACAGAGCAAAACAGCCTTGTTGGTGTGTCTAATGCTGGCGTTACAACAAACAGTAAAACACCATCGTTAGACCAATTTACGGTTGATTTAACGCAAAAAGCCCGTAGCGGCAAGATGGACCCTATTTTAGGGCGTGACCCAGAAATAAGACAAATGGTCGATATTCTTACCCGACGACGTCAAAATAATCCAATATTAACCGGAGATGCAGGTGTTGGTAAAACCGCAGTTGTCGAAGGGCTCGCGCAACGTATTGTAGCTAAAGATGTCCCTGAAAGCCTACAGCATGTGCAATTACGCGAACTGGATTTAGCACTACTGCAAGCGGGTGCAGGGATGAAAGGTGAGTTTGAAAACCGCCTTAAAGCGGTATTAAATGAAGTAAAACAATCTGCAAACCCGATCATCTTATTCATTGATGAAGCACATACCATGATTGGTGCTGGTGGCGCGGCAGGTCAAAATGACGCAGCAAATATCCTCAAACCTGCGCTAGCTCGTGGTGAGTTACGTACTATCGCAGCAACAACCTGGGTTGAATACAAAAAGTATTTCGAAAAAGATCCGGCATTAACCCGTCGTTTCCAAGTTGTTAAGATAGAAGAGCCTTCTGTTCCAACTGCAGTCACTATGTTGCGTGGTATTTTACCTGTCATGGAGCAACACCATGATGTTGTTATCACTGCAGATGCCCTTCAAGCCGCTGTGGCCTTATCTAAACGCTATATAAACGGCCGTCAATTACCGGACAAAGCAGTGGCCTTATTGGATACCGCTTGTGCTCGCGTTGCAATTAGTCAAGCTGCAACACCGGGTTTAGTTGAAGATTTACAACGTCAGCAAGCGCAGCTTGAAGTTGAAATTAAACTGCTTGTGCGTGAGCAGTTATCTGGCGATGATCATCGTGACACAATTAGCATGTTACAAACGAGCCTTACTGGCATACAAGATAACTTAGCTATTGAGAAACAAGCTTGGCAAGCGCAATCAGAATTAGTAAAAGCTATTCAACAACAAATTGCAGATATTCATGAAAATGGCGCAGAAGAAGAAAAATATACTCGACTTAAAGCGTTAAAAGCACAATTACACCAAGCTAAAAATACCATGGTCTACTGGCAGGTTGATGAACAAGTTATTTGTGAAGTCATTTCTGACTGGACAGGTATCCCATTAGGTAAAATGGAGCAAGATGAACTGGAAACAGTGCTTAACCTCAGTGACGAAATGAAGTCACGTGTTATCGGTCAAGATCATGCGATTGATATGATTGCTAAAACAGTTCAAATCTCGCGTGCGCAACTCAGTGATGAAAGTAAACCCAATGGTATTTTCATGTTAACGGGCCCAAGTGGTGTCGGTAAAACGGAAACCGCGCTCACACTTGCCGAGCAGGTTTATGGCAGTGAAGAAAATATTATCACGATTAATATGTCTGAATATAAAGAAGAGCATAAAGTATCACTGCTTCTTGGTTCACCTCCCGGCTATGTTGGTTTTGGTGAGGGCGGCGTATTAACCGAAGCTGTTCGCCGTAATCCTTACAGTGTGGTGTTACTCGATGAAATGGATAAAGCAGCACCTGGCGTACAAGATATCTTTTATCAGATCTTCGACAAGGGCTGTGTTAAGGATGGTGAAGGGCGAGATATCGATTTTAAAAATACCATCATTATCATGACATCCAATGTAGGTACTGACACGATAACAGGCTTGTTTGCCGATCCAGACACTGCCCCTGAGTTAGAAAGCTTGCTAGATTGTATTAAAGCAGATTTAACCGCGGTATTTAAACCCGCGTTCTTAGGACGTGCAAACATAATTCCGTTTGTGCCGTTAACGGATGACATGTTAAGTACGATTGCTCAATTACAAATAAATCGTTTGGCTGCGCGAATTCGTCGTAATCACAATGCTGATTTTACAGTTGATAATGAAGTAATTACTCAAATTGTCAGTCGTTGTCATGACGTGGCATCAGGTGCCCGTACAATCCATAACTATCTACAAAATACCTTGTTACCCGAAATATCAGTACAAGTATTGGAAGCAATGACTAAACAGGTTGAATTTAGTCAAATAAACGTTATTACGAATGAAGAAAAATTCATTATCACGCTCATTTAGAACGAAAAGTATGAGATAGAAAACCATTCTTTTTATAGGGTGAAAGCATACTTGGAAAACTTGTATTACAGAGTGGTAATTTAGATAATGTAATCAGCTGTTGAAGCGCAGATTTGTTTATTTATTATAGTGTTAAGTAAACTGGCTGGTAATTTGAAATATATTTTAGAGATGGTTTTTTTGATAAAACTATTGTAATGAAAAGCTTATTTAAGCAATTTAAAAGGATGATAAAATGCAAGCAAATACGTATTTAAATTATGAAGGGATTGCTGGTGAATCTACTGCTAAAGAATTCCCAGATTTAATCACAGTATTATCGTTAGACTTCGGTACAACTCGTGTATTAAGTTCTTATACTGGTACTGCGCAAGATCGTGAAGCAAGTTCTGCAAAGCTTAATGATATAACGATTACAAAATTACAGGATAAAGCGTCACCTGAGCTATTTAAAGAATCGACAATTGGTAAAGGTAAAAGTGCAATCTTCCACATTACTAAGCAGGGTAAAGGCATCGAAGAGATCATGAAAATTGAACTTACAGATGCAATGATCAGCGGCTACCAAGTTTCTGTTCAAGGTGACCGTCCTTTAGAAACGATTACAATTAGTTATACAGAAATGATGATGACTGTAACGCCGACTGATGATCAGAACAATGTACAAGCACCACTTGTATATGGTTACAGCGGTGTAACTGGCCAACAAATGTAAGTTTGCTGGTTTCACAGTTGGGTGACTTAAACAGTTGCCCAACTGTTTCGTTACACTTGTTCAGTTAGGAAATAAAATGGCAGCGGCTACTCAACAACATTCAATGATGAAAATCACCACACCATTGGGTGGTGACGCCTTACATATTACGGCCGTATCAATGCAAGAAAGCATATCTGCTTTGTACGAAATTAATGCCTCGGTGTATACCACAAATAGTGAGCTGGATTACCAAGCGCTACTGGGTCAATCGGTAACCATTGAACTTGCTGTTAAAGATTCTTCTGGCAACTACACAAGAAATTTTAATGGTCTTGTAACGAGTATCAGTTCTCAGGGGCAATCTTATGAAGCACTGAATAATACCAGTAAATATTACCGTTATACCTTAATTATTTCACCGCAGCTTTGGTTAGCAACTATGCGAAGTAATTGCCGTATCTTTCAAGACCTCTCCGTTATCGATATTGCGTCATTAATATTTCCTGAGCATAATATTCAGTTTGTTAACAATGCAGGTACTACATTTAAGCCCTATGAATACTGCGTTCAGTATCATGAAACTGATTATCAACTTTTGACTCGATTATTTGCTCAGGAAGGTATATATTTTTACTTTAAGCAAAGCAGTGGATCTAATTCCGTTATATTAGCAAATTCAACGACTTCACATGTGAACTGTGCAGAAAGTCCTTTGCTACAATCAGATGACATTATTTCTCATGCTTATGTCTCCACTTGGTCGTCATTGGCCGCAGTTAAACCCGGTAAGGTGAGCTTAAGAGCGATTAACTTTGAACAGCCCTTAATGAACATTGACGGTAGTTCAGTTAATGCTGAGTTTACAGGGCAGGATAATTTAGAACATTTTGAATATGTTTCTGGGCATAAAAATTTAGCCGCATCAAATTCATTTTCAGCAACACACTTAGAACAATTACAATCAAACAAAGCTATTTTTAAAGCCAGCTCAAATTATGTGACGATTGAAAGTGGTAAGGTGATTGCTTTTTCTAAGCACGCAACACAAAGCCTTGTGGGGCCTGAATTCCTTATTACACGCAACCATTTTATGGCGAGTCAAGGTTCGCAGCTTGATGTTAATTCAAAAAATGGCATGGAGATCAATTCTAATTTTTGTTGTGTTGAAAATACGCCAAACTATCAGCCGATTATAAATATAAATAAACCAATCATTCGTGGTGTGCAAACAGCCATTGTAACGGGGGCTGCGTCGGACGAGATATATGTTGATTCTTACGGACGCATTAAAGTTAAATTTTATTGGGATAGGCTAGGTACATCAGACGAGAATAGCTCTTGTTGGATCCGAGTTTCTCAAAATTGGGCGGGTAAAAACTGGGGCGCATTCTTTTATCCCCGTGTAGGGCAGGAGGTATTGGTATCATTCTTAGATGGCGATGCTTCACAGCCTATTGTTATTGGTGCTATTTATAATGGCGATCAAATGCCAGCCAATCCTTTACCGGCCAACAAAACTCAAAGCGGTATTAGGACTCACTCAACAACAACTAACGGTAATGCAAACTGTAACGAGCTGATTTTCGAAGACAAAATAGGCAGTGAATTGTTAGGCTTGCGTGCAGAGAAAGATCATAAATTAGTGGTCGTTAATAATCAGACCGACACTGTAGGCAATGATCGTACAACAACGGTCACCAATAATGACACATTGACAGTGACCAATGATCAAACGCAAACCGTCAATAACGACCGTAATAGCAAGATCGCTAATAACGATATGCTCGATGTTGGCAATATACTTAAACTTAAGGCTGCAACGGAGATTAAGCTTGAAGTTGGATCGGCTAGCTTATTAATGAAAAGTGACGGAACGATAAAGCTTTCTGGCGTTAATATCGAAATATCAGGCACAAATGTCAAAGTTAAAGGCTCTGCAACTAATATCGAAGGATCAATGGTTGTTGTGAAAGGTTCTGTCGTTAAAATTAATTAAACTTATTTTATTATCTGGTTTTAGAAAAGGATTTTTATGGGAATGCCAGCGGCCACAATGACGAGTTTTCATGTATGCCCTGCAGTTAGCGGAATAGTGCCTCATATTGGAGGCCCTGTGATCATCGGTTCGCCTACTGTGCTGATTGGAGGACTACCAGCGGCAAGGTTGGGTGATAAAATGGTATGCTGTGGACCACCAGATACGATTGTGAAAGGATCTTCGACGGTTCTCATTAATGGCAAACCTGCTGCTCGAATGGGAGATGCCGCTGCACATGGTGGCAAAATTGTTGCGGGTGTTCCGACTGTGTTAATAGGTTAGGGATTGATATGGATGTAAAGTCTCTACTTTCGTTGATTGGCCTGGCTGAAACTTATTTTCAACAGCGAGAACGTTGCTTTGATAATTGTTGGTCAACGCATTTACAACTCAAGCAACTTGACCAGCAAGCCGCAGGTTGGTTTTATTTATTAACGCAGCAAGGTGATGCATTATTATCGCTAGATATAGATAAACCCACTTGGCTTGACTTATTATTAGCGCAAACGGTCACCGAATTAGTGGAGCTCGTAAAACATCGCACTGCGATTAATGGTAGCGATAGGGTTTGTCTGCAATGGTGGTCACAACATCATAATGGTGCTGCGTTAATTGCTGCGCTTATTACACTGGAAGCAACAGCAAAACAATCATCAGCACAGCAGAGCTTGTTAACACAAGAATTGTTATGTGTTATCGCCAGCGCAACGCCTGTTATTAGCGATCAATTCAATTTTCTTCATGTCGATAATATTAAGCCCTGCATTCATTTTATTAACCAGCATTTGGGCAAAGCATCACATATCTGGTCTAGTCACTTTTTAGACGCAGAAACGACAGCGCAAAATAGTAAAAAGTTATTAGCATTGAGCTTATGTCGAGGCACTTTTCCTGTGAACTTGCCTGTATTATGCAGCGCGTTATTAGCAGACAAATATTTATTGAAACAATATGTTGTTCAAGCAGATAGCCGTTTGGTTGGGGCTTTAATCAATGAATTGTCTGCCCATAACGATAATGCCAAATTTGTATTATCACTCATGGCATTTAGCGGATATAAACAATTTATTCCTTGGTTGATCCAAATGTTAACCGCTGGTTTTTTAAGTCACGCTGCTTTTGCTGCTTTGCATACCTTATTAGGGGCTGACTTAGAGACGCAACTACCCGCTAAATTATATGGCGAGTACGAACCTGAATCTCAAGTAGACTTGCTGGTGGCGTTGAAACAGTCATTGAGTGATTGGTGGATATTGCACCGCGATGAATTCCCTGAGCGTATATTGGCGGGTAAACCAATTAATGAATCAAATATAGACTTTATCTGGCAGCAAGGAAACATTTCTCAATGCGAGGTTGCTGCTTATCACTATTGGTGCATGAAGGCTGAACATCGTTTAACGGATGCGCGAGGGTTTAATATCGGAGGGATGCTATGAAATTTACGGTAGTCGATTATGCCGGTGAATTTGGTTGTCATCCTAATTCAATCGATTCTGTTTTGACTGGGCTAACACCGGATATAGCCTTAACAGAGCTTGCTGAATACGCGCAATTTAAACCCGTTAAACAAGTCGTATTTACTCAGTCAGAATTGGCCGATAACCGTATTGACCGATGGCAAATATTGATTAACGCTGCGTTAGTCAACTCGAATTTAATTGAATTAAGTCAAGATGCACCGGTATTGATGGTACTGCCTTATGTCGATGCTAAATTTAGCCAGATGCAAAATAATTTGATTGATTCTGTGATTGCTATTTTACCTGCGTGGACAAGGCATTCTAATAGTCATTATTACTTGCTGGGGAGTGCGGGGTTTTATCAGGCATTGCGCCAAGCGGACGTATTACTCAGTAGTGGTATGGAGCAGGTGGTGATTGGTGCGGTAGACAGTTGGGCGACAGAACAGGGCTTGTTAAAGTTTATCGGTCAGTTCAGTGATTATGATTCTGTTGTATTACCAGCTTCGGAAGGGGCTGTCTTTATTGTGTTGTCTCGGCTGTCACAGGGTATAGAGGTGTTAGATTGTGGTATGGATGTGGTGATTGATCGACATGCTCCAAGTGGTTTAATTGCGATTATTGCGGATCTTGTCGCTAAACAAACTCAACCTGTGCAGTATTTGTCACTGTGTCATTCCGGAGATGAAAGCTTAGATCAAGTCGGCCACAATACACTCTGTGCGATTTCAGGGCTTTACGATGCTAATACTCGGTTTTTAACGCCACAAATTACGCAAGGCGATATTGGCGCTTGCTATAGCTTATTACATTTTTTACTCAGTTATCATCATTATAAACAGAAGATCTGGCAGGGAACTAGCCTACAAATTGATACGTCGTCGTTGCCCTATGTTGGCGCAGCGATTTATCGCTGGAGTGACTGAGTACTTATCGCGGGTGTGACAGGTACTTACCGGTAGTAAGACAAAGTCGCATTGCTACGACTATATATAATGAATCAGACTGGCTTGTTAAGGCAAAGAATAATAGCGATGGCTTAGGTTCGTTAGACTCATCTGCTGGTGGTTCTGATAATGGCGGGGAACCTGAGACTATTATCGAATCGACAATTATGGCACTTCAGGGAAATGGTTGGTCCTCTCCCTATACAGATCCTACAACTGAAAAATACATCTCAGACGAAACGTTCCTAATTGAAGGTATTGTCACGGCCATCCAAGTTAATGCCTTAGGTAATGATTTACCACAAGGCTTCTTTATTCAAGATGAACTGGGCGATAATGATGTGACAACATCTGATGGTATTTATGTCTCAGGTTTTATAACAGGTCTACTGGCTTATTATCACTTGGTTTCTTAACTGGCTTTGCTTTGTTTCGACGCTTCGGTCAACGATATATTAAGATGAACAGATAATATAATACGAGGTATACCTGTTGAATTATTGGGTATAACCTCATTATTTTGATCTGTATTCACTCATTCACAGGTAAGCTATATGTCGATGGCTCCACTGCCGTTTTTGCAGGGAAATATATGATATTAAGTATTAAAAAGTAAGATTGAATAACATTACCGCAAGGTTTGATCGATTTCACTAACTTAATAGGGCATAAATACGCTAAAATAGTCGGCTATTATCTTATTTCTGAGCTTTATATATTAATGACAACTGTCACAGCACCAGCAAACTTTACCGAACTTGGCCTTATTTCACCTTTGTTAGCGCGATTAACTGAGCTGGAATACCAGCAGCCAACGCCTATTCAAGCGCAAGCTATCCCAAGCGTATTAGCGGGACGTGACTTAATTGCAGGGGCAAATACCGGTTCGGGTAAAACAGCCGCTTTTGCATTGCCTATGCTGCAGCACTTACATACTGAAAAGCAATCGGGTAGTACAAGCAGTAAAGGTAACTATGTTACTGGACTGATCTTGGTACCGACTCGAGAACTAGCAAAGCAAGTTGCAGACAGCATTAAATCTTATGCAGTGCACTTTAACGGCGCGATTAAAACGGTTGCTGTTTTTGGTGGTGTATCAGTAAATACACAGATGCTAGCATTACGCGGCGGTACTGATATTTTGGTTGCAACACCTGGTCGATTACTCGATTTGATTTCAAGTAATGCTATTAAGCTAGATATGGTTAAAACCTTAGTGTTAGATGAAGCCGACCGTATGTTAAGTTTAGGCTTTACAGAGGAGTTGTCTTCACTGTTAGCTTTGTTGCCAAAGAAAAAACAAATTTTATTATTTTCAGCAACTTTCCCTGAAAAAGTACAAACTTTAACGCAAACCTTACTTAACGATCCAATTGAAATTCAACTGCAAAGTGCGGATGCAAGTACCTTAGTTCAGCGTGTTTTTACTGTTAACCAAGGTGAAAAAACAGCCGTTCTAGCGCATTTGATCAATGAAAATCAATGGCGACAAGTGCTTATTTTTGTTAATGCTAAACACAGCTGTAATCACTTAGCAGATAAACTTGCTAAGCGTGACATTACATCACAAGTGTTTCATGGCGATAAAGCGCAAGGCGCTCGTATTCGTACGCTTGACGGATTTAAATCTGGCGAGATTCAAGTGCTTATTGCAACTGATATCGCAGCCCGTGGTTTAGATATCGAAAAACTGCCAGTGGTGATCAACTTTGACTTACCGAGAAGTCCATCTGACTACATGCACCGTATTGGTCGAAGTGGCCGTGCTGGTGAAGTGGGCTTAGCATTATCGCTTATCGACCATGAAGATCATCATCATTTCAGCGTCATCGAAAAGAAGAACAAGATCCGACTTGAGCGTGAGCAAGTAGGGGGTTTTGAAGTAGATGAAACTATCGAAGCATATATACCAATGGCTCCACCTGAAGGCAGCGGTAAGAAAAAGCGTAAAAATAAAGCCCCAGTAAATGCAGATATCTGGTTGAGTAATAATTAACCTACACAGAATAAATCTAGTAATAAAAGTAGGTGTCGCGCAACGGCATCTACTTTACAACACTTCAACGGCCTTTCAGATTCACTTGGTTTTTCCACTGGTTCTATCGTGTTAAATGTTTCAGTAATTCCCATGGAAAACTTTAAGCAGTAATATTTAACTCACATCACACTTAGACCATCATGCATAATATGTTAACTATGATGTTCGCTTTAAGATTTACGTATGTTGTGTTTCAGCAGGGCTGTTCAGGTGCTAGAGTCAGTTTAAATAAGATATACCCCAACGAGTTGGGGTATATTGACTTATGAGAGTTAATTCAGAAGAGGTTAAGGCCTACGAATGTAAATGACAGCGCGACGGTTTGCTGCTCTAGCTGCGTTTATATCCTTAGTTGTACTTAATTCGACTTTGGGTCTTGAGTCAGCATAAGCAACTGCTTTTAGTTTATTTTTTTCAACACCTTGTTGCTCAAGTCGTTTAACAATGACAACTGCTCGAGCGCTCGATAACTCCCAGTTTGATGGGTAGAGTAGGGTATTGATTGGAATGTCGTCAGTATGACCTTCAATTTCAATCTGCTGGTTTTTGACATTTGAGTTATTAATGGCGTCAGCAATTTGATCAATCACAGGTAACATCTGTGATTTGATCTCCGCATCACCAGAGCCATAAAGTGCCTTATTAGAAAACTCAATTTTGATACCTTTTTTATCAATACTGACATCGACTAATTCAGCCATGTTATTTTTTTCTAGTACACTCGTAATGTCTTTTTTCAATTCACTAAAAGGCATAGAGGTCTTAGTTGTGTGGGTTATCGATGTGATACCTTGTTCGAGCTCTTGTAAACGGCCTTCATTTACTTCTGATACACTGACCAGAATAACAAAGAATGCTAGCAATAACGTGATTGCATCACTGTATGTGACTAACCAACCATTATCGTCTTTATCGCTTAATAGCGAGGAAGACGGTGGTCTTTTTAATCTCATTGACCTAACTCCGTCATTTTATGTTTGGGCGCTAGGTAACAGTTTAATCTGTCTTGAATATACAAATTATCTTTGTTTTCTGTTATCAACTCTAAACCAGCTGTTATAATTTGACGCTCGAAGAAAATGCGATGCTGCCTTCTTGCAATGCGAATTGCAGATGGTTTAAAGAGTAGCTGTGCTAACAATGTACCGTACAATGTCGTTAATAGAGCAATGGCAAGGCCTTTGCCTAATGCAGACAAATCACCACTCATATTATCAAGCATGATGATTAAGCCAATCAAAGTACCAACCATACCAAAACTAGGGGCGTATATTGAGAGTGTATTAATGACATTTACGTGTTCATTTCTACGTTGAAAATCACTTTCATTCGTGTCGTCAAGCATACTAGAAAGAACTTTCGATTTATAACCTGTACCCAATAACTCCATTGCATTGATAATGAAATCATCCTTTTTTTCTTTCTCAGTCAAACTGTTTTCTAACGCTGTTATACCTTGTTTTTTGTATATATCATTCCATTCGATAATACGACTAACAAGTTGCTTTAGTTGTTTGTTTTGGTTCTTTTCGTCAAGTAGGTTAACCATCATTTCGGTAAATGCGGCCCAAATCAAACGAAACGAGTAACTAATTAAGGTCGCACCAAAAGTCCCGCCAAGCACGATAAGTAAACTGAATAAGCTTACAAAGATCAGGTAATTATCAGTGCTTTTAAAAATGGCGTAAACGAATAAACCGACTGCACCTAATATGCCTACGAAAGTACTAATTGAAATCATCTATTATCCCTTTAAATCATTCATAGTGAAACGACCTGAGTTGAGCAACTGTCTTACTGCTACAACAATATCTTGTTGCGCGCTCGCTATGCTTTCTTGATCTGGAACTTCGAGTTGTTTTATCTCAAATAGCAGCGCTGATTTTAATTTAACAGGCAGGTCTGTTAATACGTGTTGAATTTGCTCTTCCTCAAAAGAGTGCAAACCAATTGCCACTATTTTACGCTCAAGGTTACGCAATGCATCGGCAAGTACTAACGTTGGTGTCTTCAATACATCATCAAAGCAATAGAATTGCTCGCGAATCTTCATGTAGGTTTCTGGAGAGCTTTCTTTAAGTTGCGTTAATAATGCTTGCTGCTCGTTTAGCGGTAAACGATCTAACATACCAAGTAACAACTCAGTGCCATCTGCATTGATGTGCTTGAAGTCAGGTACATGTCGTGATTTCTTGGCTAGACGCTGTGCAATCTCGTTAAACGTTGCGACCGGGAAGTTATGGAACTGTCCAATTTCAACTGCAACTAATGCACGTTCAGTAGGGCTTAACTGTTTTAATACAGCCGTTGATTTTAATTCTTCAAGCTGTGTTAAAACTAACGCTTTTATCCTAGGCTGTTCTTCTTTAATTAACCACGAGATTTGATTGTCAGTTAATTTTTGAAGGTAAGAAAATGGTTTATGTGTTATTGCTTCAGCATCATTTTCTATGTGCGTCAATAACTGCAGTAGATCATTTAGACTAGTGATTAAAGCAGGGTAATCTTTTTGTTCTTGCTTAAGGTAGTTTATATACTGTGGAATTTCATGCACAAGATTAGGGAAAATCGAAGTGAATATCGAACGACCTAATGTTTGATATGATGCAGCCAACAGTGGCATGTTTTGCTCGTTTAAAGCGATTTTAGCCACGGTGGTTTGGATTTTGTCTGGAGATGCGAGGCTCAGACTGATAATTCGCTGACGTAGGGCTTGTACATCTTGCTGCTGTTGCATTAGTAATGGTTCAGCTGATGGTGGAGTACTATCTATTTCTTCAACTTTTTCTGGCTTACTTCTATTTCGTAATAGTAAAAAAAGTAAAATTAATAATAAGGCGGCGAATAAAACCATTAACCAACTCAACCATTCTTGATACCAGGGTAATGGCTCTGAACTTTCTGAATCTTGAACTGCCAACTGTTTTGGAAAATCAGTCGGTATGATAGTTAATGTGTCACCTCTAAATGGATTGTAGTTTAGCTTTTCAGTAAGCAAGTTTCTTAAGAATACAACTTGTTCGTTGTTAACTGTGCTAGCAACTAATAACTTAGTGTGAAGTACTCGTAATGTTTTTTCTGAATCGTCCTTACTTTTTGGTTGATTGGCTTTTTTTACTTGATTTTCGAGTAACTCAGCTTGCTTGGTAATTGTTTTTTCCATTTCTGCAATTTGAGCTTTTGCCTGTTCTACCGCTGGATTGACAGTATTTTCTTTAGGCATATTACTTGGCAGGGCAGGTAAGTCAAATTCATCTTCAGCTTCAGGTGTTATTGTTGAAGGGGCTTGATTAGCCTGCTCTGGACTTTGTACTTGTTCCGGTGTTGCTTGTGAGGCTTGACCGTTATTATTCGTTAAATCTTGAGATTTAGGCGACGTTAATACTTCAGCTCTAATCGAAAGTATAAAGCTATCATCACCGAGATAGGCTTCGATATCTCTATTCAGCCTTTCTTCTAGGCCTTGGCTTAACTCGAGTGATTCAATTTCATTTGCCATAACCAGTGGTGTAAGCACAAGTAATATAGCGAATAATAAAGATTTAAAAATAGTCATAATCATCCTTATTTATCACCCATTTTAGTCAATGCTTTCTGAACATCTTCGTATGATGGATCAAGTTCTAATGCTTTATTCCATGCGGTTCTTGCATTGGTGTAGTTTTTCATTCTGTAATTCACGCTACCTTTAAGTGCGTGAGTTTGTGCAAGGCTAGGCGCTGCTTTAATCGCATCTTCTACTTTAGCAAGCGCCTCTGGGTAATCTTTATCTACAGCAAGTTGTTGAGCCGCAGATAATAAGCGTAATGCCTTATCTATATCTTCAGGAGCAGGCTCTTGTTCATCTAATATGTCTTCGAACTGCTCGTGATCTTCTTGATTGTTGATAACTTCTTCCGGATTTATGTCCTCATCGTTTTCGATTTCGAATATAATATCGCTACCAAGTACGTTAAATGCGACTTTTGATTCGTAGTTAGTTCCCTTATTTCGAAGGGATAATATGCCTAGTTCTAATGGGTTACCTGCTGCATCTGTTATTGCTTGTACATGATTCTCATTATTATCTTTTTTAGCACTGCATGCGGTAAGGGTGATAAGCATGCATAAAGTAATTATCTGTTTCATATTCTATCCTTAGATACGGTAGCTAAGTGTAATGTCGAAGCTTACGCCACCAAATGTAATCTCTGATGCATAGTTTGCTTTAGAACCTGCATCGATATTACTTTCGGAGACGCTAATGATGCCTAGTTCTAACGAACCACTATCGGGGAAGCTAATTTCAGTACCTACTCTAAACGCAACGGCATGGTAATTTTTGAATAATATTTGACCAATACCGATATAAGGTTTGAATTTAATTTTCTGGTTCCAATCTGGCATTAATAAGAAAACTCGACCTTCGATGTTTACACCGGCTAAGTTTATAATGTCTCTATTTTCAAGGTTTGTGACCGCATCAAAGATAATTGCGTAATCAAGGTAAGGTGTTAAATCAGAAGATTGATTTTTACGAACACCGATTGTTGTGAACTTATCTACACTAGTCGTTTTACCTGTGCTTGTGTTTAATCGTTTAGCTTCAAGACCCCAAACACCTAAAGTAAGTGCCCAGTCTGATTTTTTTGGCAAACCAATATCCGAATTTACTTCAATGTTTTCAGATATATTTTTAGCCCATATCGCATCCATCGTTTTTGCATTCACAAGCTTTAGTTGCAGATCGTAAACGCCATCATGAACTGATGCATCCCACATTAGAAAGGCATTCGCACGAATGTCTTTCGCCATTGTTTGTAATTCTTTATTTGTTTCGGCGCTATGTTTCACACGTACACTGCCATTTTTTACAGTGATATATGTTTTAGAGCATTGAACACATGTTTTAACTCGTATGTCGTTGTCAATAAGGCTCAATGATAATTTATTTTCGATTAAGCTTAATGTTGTTTTGTCTAGTTGGTGCTGTAATCTGTCACCGGTATGGTAGAGAGCAACCGTTCTAATATTTTGCTCAGAAAGTTCCCAGGGAAGTTCTCCCCAGATATCGTTACGGTCAAGAATATTTAAAAATACAAGGTATGATTGGCTAGGGGTAATATTCGATGGCGTTAAAGCTTGATGGGTTATTTCTGATTGTTCGTCATTGTCGGTAAGTTCTGCGGAATGGCTTAATGGGATATATGCGATAGTCATTATACAAAAAGAAAAAAAAGATACAAAAAATGATTTTTTTATATCAAAGAATGAACGTGTCATGGAATGCCTTTTTTATATTTTAATAAGTATATTAATGCATTAGTGTATCTATTTTCAGATTTTTAAACTGTAAGTAATATGTAAGTAAATGTAAGCTGGTCGTAATTAAGTGTAAATAATAAGGAGGAGCTGTAAATTTAACCTGTCTAGGAAATGTTCCATCACATTGAATTTATTGATTAATTAAGATGTAATACCGTGTGAGGTCATACATAGTATTGGCTAATTTAAATAGTGCTTTATACCAATTTTCAATTGAGGTATCTCCTTTAAACGTATTGGAAATGGTATTATTGTGCAATTCACTTACTAATTATCTAAGGGTGTTTAATGTCTGATGTTGTAATTCATCAAGTACGACCAACTAAGGTTCTTTTTACTCAAGGAATCATACAATCTTTAACTCAAGTTCAGTGGGTTGAACAAACAGACACCAGTACTTATGTGGTTACTGAAAAAACACCGTTCCACCCGGTAAGTCATATCTGGCCAGATCATCCTGCGGATAAAGGGTTTTTAGTATTTAACGGTAAGCAATACACAGTCACAGATTGCGTTACGGGTGCTTTCGATATTGAAAATAGTAAGCTATATAAAGGTACAGATATACCCGTAAAACGTGGTGAGCCTGGCTGGTATTTTGTTGTCGTACACGAATTAGAATTAGACATGGCATTAAACATTAATGATTCTGTTGAATTAGTTGTTGATGCAAGGTATCAAACGGCATTAAGTCGAGGACACAGTGCAGGGCATTTGGCTTCTTATGCGTTAAATAAGGTTTTAGAACAAGGTTACTGGCGTAAAGATGCATCACGCAAAGATGTATTAAATAATCGCGACTTTCATTCATACGCACAAACATTAAGTTTGGTCTCTGAAAACAAATCAACAGACAATTACCGTTTGGGTAAAACGTTGAAAAAGCGTGGCCTTAATGTGGCTGAGATGCTTGCAGACCTATCACTCATTGAAGCGAGGGTGAATGGCGTATTGGCAACCTGGCTTGCGACTAAAGCATCTGTTGTGATGAAGTGTGAAGGTGATTCGCTTACGGACTCTCGTTTTTGGTGTTGCGATTTAGGTTGTGGTGAAAGTATTGCTATGCCTTGCGGTGGTTCACACGTACAAAGTTTGGCTGAATATAAAGATATAACGATTGAGTTAACATTTAAGTCTGATCAAGAATTAGAGATGATCACAAAGGCTAATTAAAAATAACCCTTACTAATTTAAAAACATCTGTAAATGCACACGTTAAATCTTTGAATTCCTAAAATAGAGGTTCGTTCAATTTTTTTATCCGAACCTCTATCCATACTATTCTTTAGGGGCAATACCAGTCTGATATATTATTTTGCCGGTTAAGCGCTGATACCTGCGTGGTATCCTGGTACGCGAAATAGCTTACGACATAAATCAAGAAATTGGCCGTAGAACACACCGACAAAGCATGACACAACAGCGTTACTTGATACCGCTGTTACGATTTGCTCAACATCAGCACCGACAGATAATAAAATTAAGGCATAAACAGGTGATTGGAAAGATACATACGCAAACGTATCACCAAATTGTTTTGTTAGTTTATTCTTAACTAATTTAGCACCAGTCCTAATAATAAAGTCACGATATAAACCATATGGGTATGCAATGGCGATGTTGACCGGGATAGAAACCACACGGGAAGCTAAAGATCGTTCAAACGACATCCCAGAGACAAAAATCTCAATCAACATTCCCACAGCAAAGCTAAATATGACCATTGCGAATGTGTCAGCTGCGGCATTACGAACGCAGAAAGGGGCTTTAACTTGCACTTGCTTATCTCCAGATTAGATTAATATCGTGTGTAAATTGATTTATTCATCACTTATAAGCTGGCTGCCTGGTTATAGGTGGAATATGTGAGTATTAAATCACGTATTTGGCAGTTTTAATCACTAAAGGTGGGCCGGTTTTTAAGTTTTTTATGTATTTAATACTGATAATGAATGAAAAATAGAGAGTAAATACTGGGGAGTACAAAGTTTGATACGGATTAGTGTGATTTAGTTCAAATTACTGACCGAAGCTAGCGGTCAGCATCTCGTAATACACAATTACCTATTGACAAGCGATTGAGTGGTTAAGCTGTTAATGTTATTTCATAACTGGTGAATTTTCGCATGTTGATCACACCAGTATCAAAAAACAGGTATTGACCTTTAATACCTTGCAATATGCCTGATACAACAGGCTCTTTATCAAAATTGTGTGAAACTATTTTAGTCGGGTGCTGAGTAACAGGGTAGTTAATGGTAACAATATCCCCTTCGAGTTCCTCGATTGCATCTAAACCATACATCATTTCAATATTACCTAATTGTTCTTCAATTAAAGGCATTAAACGTGCTGCTTCCGCTTTTAAATCAATATCTGCGTTTTCGCCTTTAAGCATGGTACGCCAGTTGGTTTTATCACCAATGAATTCAGCTAATGCGGTTTCTACTAACCCCGATATTTGTCTGGTTTTTACTTTAAAGATCGGCAGACCTTGTGTTGCACCTTGATCAATCCAACGGGTTGGTAATTGAGTATGACGGGTAATACCAACTTTTAATGCAGACGTATTTGAAAGGTATACATAGTGGTCAGTCATACAGAAATCATCGGCCCATTCTGGTTGACGACAAGTTCCGTACTCATAATGACACGTTTCTGGTTTCATGATACACATATCACAACTGGCTAGCTTGCGTGTACAAACAAAACAATGGCCTTGTGAATAGCTCTTCTTTGTTTTCTTTCCACAGTTTAAGCAATGTATGTTGCCAGTGTGCGTGAGTGTGATTGATTTACCGATAAGTTCGTTTAACGGAATAAGTGTATCGTCGAGTGGTAATTGGTAACTGACACTATTATCTGCATTAAGTGTTGAAACCATTTTACTGATATGGCCTGTGTATGACATTTTATGATATTCCATTGCTCGTGAAATTATTTTAGGCTTACGTTGTTTGGTAATTTACGTGTTTCTTCTTATTATAGGGGGATTAATCTACGTAAAATTAACAAAAACCGTGTAATTATAATGTAATTCTATATAATACTTGGTCTGGAATTTCTTTCTACTTATTGTTATCACTTTTAGTTTTTAGATGGCAAAATGTCCAGATTGAATTTTAGTTCTTTATTTACATTAGGTACGTTACTTTGTGTATATAAAAGAAAACTTATCACACGATGTTTAATAACATCTTAATTTATGCAAACGCTGCATCGTAGGCAGCATCACTGCAAAAGGATATAAAATGCCTGTAATTACTCTTCCAGATGGCGCTCAGCGTCAATTTGACAACCCAGTAACGATTATGGAAGTTGCTGCAGATATCAGTTCTGGTCTTGCTAAAGCGTGTATCGCTGGACGCATTAACGGTGAACGTGTTGACGCATGTGACCTGATCACTGAAGACGCTGCAATTGAAATCATTACTTCTAAAGATGCTGATGGTCTAGAGATCCTACGCCACTCTTGTGCGCATTTACTTGGTCATGCTATTAAGCAATTATGGCCAAACACCAAGATGGCTATTGGCCCTACCATTGATAAAGGCTTCTATTATGATGTCGATATGGAAGAACCAATTAGTGAAGCTGATTTAGCTAAGCTAGAAAAGCACATGAACAAACTGGTTAAGACCAACTATCAAGTTATTAAGAAAGTTGTATCTTGGCAAGAAGCGCGTGACACGTTTGAAGCACGTGGTGAAACATATAAAGTAGCTATCTTAGACGAGAACATCGGCAAAGATGAAACGCCTGCTTTATATTACCATGAAGAATACGTTGATATGTGTCGTGGTCCACACGTACCAGTAATGAAGCATTGCCAGCATTTCAAATTAATGTCTGTTGCAGGCGCATACTGGCGCGGTAACTCAGACAATAAGATGTTACAACGTATATATGGTACAGCTTGGACTGATAAGAAAGAGCTAAAAGCATATATTCAACGTCTTGCTGAAGCTGAGAAGCGCGATCACCGTAAAATTGGTAAACAACTAGACCTTTACCATATGCAAGAAGATGCACCTGGTATGGTGTTCTGGCATAACGATGGTTGGACAATTTTCCGTGAGTTAGAAAATTTCATTCGTGAAAAATTACGCGAGTTTGATTACCAAGAAGTGAAAGGTCCACAAATCATGGATCGTAGCTTGTGGGAAAAATCAGGCCATTGGGATAAATATTCAGAAGGTATGTTCTGTACTCACTCAGAAAACCGTGAATATGCGATTAAACCAATGAACTGTCCTGGTCACGTACAGATTTATAACCAAGGTTTAAAATCTTACCGTGATTTACCATTACGTATGGCAGAGTTTGGCTCATGTCACCGTAATGAACCATCTGGTTCGCTACATGGCCTAATGCGTGTACGTGGCTTTACGCAAGATGATGCACATATCTTCTGTACTGAAAGCCAAATTCAGCAAGAAGTATCTGATTGCATCAAGATGGTTTTTGAAACTTACGCTACATTTGGTTTCGAAAATATTGAGATTAAACTATCAACACGTCCTGAAAAACGTGTAGGTAGTGATGAGACTTGGGATAAATCTGAGCAGGCACTTGCTGATGCATTAACTGCAAGTGGTTTAAGCTACGATGTACAAGAAGGCGAGGGTGCGTTCTACGGACCTAAAATCGAGTTCACACTACATGACTGCTTAGATCGTGCATGGCAATGTGGTACAATTCAGCTAGACTTCTCAATGCCTGAGAAATTAGGTGCGGAATATGTGTGTGAAAGTAACGGTCGTGAGACGCCTGTTATGATTCACCGAGCGATTTTAGGTTCACTTGAGCGCTTCATTGGAATTCTGATTGAAGAATATGCAGGACTTTTTCCTACTTGGTTATCACCTGTTCAAGCTGTAGTTATGAACATTACAGATAAACAGGCTGTTTTTGCTACAGAATTTGTAGAAAAAATGAAGAAAGTAGGCATTAGATCAAAATTAGACTTGAGAAATGAGAAGATAGGCTTTAAGATCCGCGAACATACTTTGAAACGTGTGCCATATCTTTTGGTTATCGGCGATAAAGAAGTCGAATCAGGAGAAATTGCAGTACGTACTCGTAAGGGCGTTGACTTAGGTACTATGAAGTTAGATGACTTCATCAGTAAATTACAAACCGAAGTCAATAGCCGCGGTAAAACAACTTTGGAGGATTCGTTATAAAAGGCGGAAAAAAAGGTCAACAACAAACGACCAGACAACATCGTATAAACGAAGAAATTCGTATACCTGAATGTCGCTTAAACGGTGCTGATGGTGAAGTAATTGGAATCGTATCTATAAGAGATGCACTTGCTAAAGCAGAAGAAGCAAGTTTAGATCTTGTAGAAATTAGCCCGAATGCCGAGCCTCCTGTTTGCCGTGTCATGGATTACGGTAAATTTATATACGAGAAAAGTAAATCTGTTAAAGAGCAGAAGAAAAAGCAAGTTCGGGTTCAGGTTAAGGAAATAAAATTCCGACCTGGAACTGATGTTGGCGATTATCAGGTAAAACTACGCAACCTGACTCGCTTCCTCGAAGAAGGTAACAAAGCAAAAATTACGCTGCGTTTCCGAGGTCGAGAAATGGCGCACCAGAGCTTAGGCTTTGATCTTTTAAATCGTATTAAAGAAGATTTACAAGAGATTGCAGTCGTGGAAGCTTTCCCGAAAATGGAAGGTCGCCAAGCTGTAATGGTGTTAGCCCCTAAAAAGAAATAGTAGGTGCTTCCAAGTAATATGAGTACGTAAGTACTCATATTCGCCTTACTGTTATTCATTAATATTCAACAATGCGGAGTTATAATGCCTAAGTTGAAATCGAATAAAGGCGCTGCAAAGCGCTTTAAGAAAACCGCTAATGGTTTTAAACGCAAACAGTCTCACCTACGTCATATTTTGACCAAGAAGAGCACTAAACGTAAACGTCACCTTCGTGGTACGCAAATGGTTGCAAAGTGTGATGTTGCATCTGTTTCACGTATGCTTCCATACGCTTAATTTTAGATATAAAAGAGGAAAATAGTTATGCCTAGAGTTAAACGCGGTGTTGTTGCACGTGCTCGTCATAAGAAAGTTTTAAAACAAGCTAAAGGTTATTACGGAGCTCGTTCACGAGTTTACCGTGTTGCTTTCCAAGCAGTTACAAAAGCTGGTCAATATGCTTACCGTGACCGTCGTCAACGTAAACGTCAATTCCGTCAATTATGGATTACACGTATTAACGCTGCTGCACGTCAAAATGGTATGTCTTACAGCCGTTTCATTAATGGCCTTAAACACGCCTCTATTGAAATCGATCGTAAGATCTTAGCAGACATTGCTGTATTCGATAAAGCGGCATTTACTGTACTAGTAAATAAAGCAAAAGAAGCAGTTGCTTAATTTTAATTAAGTAACCGTTATTAAAAGGAGGCCTCGGCCTCCTTTTTTAGTATTTGGTATAATAACGAAAATTATACCTACAAGTAACTAATCCCCTTGCCCTATAAAATAGTTATAAATACCTGTCCGAACTGCCTCCTATATACTTGAAGAATCCTTTTCTGTAATATCAATGCCTCAATTTAAAATAATTTTGAGATTGATATTAAAATTTATGCATTCTTTATTGTCTTTACTATTTTTTATCACTTTTAGTCTATACGCCACTTTTGCACAAGCTGAAGGCGTTGTTATTGATTCTGACTTTAAAGTTGCCCGTCTTGGTACATCAACAAAGTATTTTGAAGATAAAACCAATTCATATACATTTGATTATTTGTCACAAAGACAATCTGCTATTCCATGGGTTAAAGCTAATCAAACTCATTTTAATTTTGGCTTTTCAGATAGCACATTTTGGTTTAAGGGGGAAATCGTTAATAAAACGAACCTTGATAAATATCTGATTATTGATTTTGGCGATTCGCTGTTAGATCAAATAGATCTTTATTTTATGCATGAAAATGGACAGTCGGTTGTAAAAAGACTCGGTACGCGTCGTCTGGATGAGGATAATATGCCTAAACTGACATTCGCTAGGGGTTTTAAGGTTGAAGCGGGTGAAAGGGTGAGTTACTTCATTCGAATTAAAACAAGTGCCTTTTTACAAACTCCCCTCAGGATTTGGAATGCGAACGATTTCATTGATGAACAATCACAGCATAAATTAATGGTTGGTATGTTTACTGGCCTATTTTTAATGATGATATGTTATCTAATATTTTTATATATTCACCTGCATGAACCACGATTAATTCAATATGTTGTATTTATCATGTGCTATATCTCTGTCATATGGATTTTAGAAGGTTTTGGCTTCATTTATAATGTAAGTTTTATAGCTCATTATTATGATTCAATAATCGTGATATTAATGGGCGTGATTGGTTTAAACTTGAGTTTATTTGCACGACAATTATTAAAGTTAAGATACCGTTCTTGGTTTTCGGTATCGACAAAAATACTTATCTTTTTCTCGACGGTTGTTATTTCAAGTTCAGTATTATTTTCATTTAAAACCAGCATCATATTAATGTCTATTTTAGCTCTTGGCATTACATTGTTGTCAATTGTCTGTGGCTTATTTTTTATCCGTAATGAATCTAAAGATGTTCGTTTTTATGTGCTGTCATTAGTATATTTTATACTTGGTATTGATATTCACATATTAACTCGTTTCGGGTTGCTTGGTCAGAATGAGTTTACGGATTATATCTCGGCATTTTCTGCTTTAATCGTATTGGTTTATTTATGTTGGAATTTTGCAAAGCAAATGGCGCATGACCGGGTTGTAAAAAAAGATGTCGAAAAGCAAATGACATCTGCCAATGAGCGTTATTACAGCGTATTTCAAAATGCAGCCGAGGGTATGTTTACGACGTCACTCGAAGGGTGCATATTAGCGATTAATAAATCAATGTGCAGATTACTCGGTTTTATTAATCTGGAGGACATGCAAAAGTCAGGGAATCTAACCGCAGATGCGTTTTATGCAGACCCTGGCTTGCGTGAAAAAATAATAGAAAGACTACGTGTTGAAGGTGAGATTAATAGCATTGAGATGTCTGGCTATGATCGTTATGGTGAAATATTCCACGGTGAAATCAATATGCGTCTTAATATACAACCTGATATAACTGTTATAGATGGGTCATTTGTTAATACGACAAAACGTAAGCAACATGAAATAAAATTGGCATCGATTGCTAAATATGATCAGTTGACGGGGCTCGTAAACCGTACTCATTTTGAAAAACTGGTTGGTGTAACTTTAGAAAGTAAGCGTTCGGTATTAGAAGACAACATTTTACTTTATTTAGATCTTGATCAGTTTAAGTTGGTTAATGACATTTGTGGGCATGATGTTGGTGATTCACTATTGAAAAAAATCACCGTGGTTTTAAAGTCATTTCTTGATGAAAGTGCGATATTGGCGCGATTTGGTGGTGATGAATTTGGTATTTTACTTAACAAGACTAACTTTGATAGTGCGTTAGAAACTGCAGATACTATTCGCTGTGGTATTGAAAACTTTAGGTTCACACATAATAGTCGACATTTTGTGTTAGGTGTTAGTATCGGTATTGTCATTTTAGATGAATCAATTGAAAACTTTTCACAAGCATTGAGTCTTGCTGATACGGCATGTTTTACAGCAAAAGAGCAGGGGCGTAATCGCGTTCATGTATACAGTAAAAGTAATGATGTAATGCTTGGTCATCAACGTGAAATGCGTTGGATCGGTGTATTGCGTGAAGCGTTAGATGCAGATAGATTCGAGCTTGCGTTTCAAACTATCAAGCCTTTATCTCCTTCTGTGGATGAAGGCTATCGCTATGAAATTTTACTTAGGTTGAGAGATGAACAAGGTGTTTTACAATCACCAAGTGAATTTATTGCCGCCGCTGAAAACTATAATTTTATGTCACAGCTTGATCGTTGGGTTGTTAAAACATACTGTCAGTGGCTGTCTTCTAATCCAAAACACCTTGCCAACCTGAGTTCGGCATCAATCAATTTATGTGGCCAATCTTTGGTTGATCGCAGTATGCATACCTTTATAGAAAAAACAATTTCAGCCTATGGCATACCCCCTGAAAAACTGTGTTTTGAAATTACAGAAAGTCAGGCAATTATGGATTTTGATCGAACAATACTGTTTATGAACAAGTTTAAAGATTTGGGTTGCCGTTTTAGTTTGGACGATTTTGGTAGTGGGTTTTCTTCATACAGCTATATTAAACGATTGCCAATTGATCAACTGAAAATTGATGGTTCATTTGTTAAAAATATTGAAACAGATCATGTTGATTACACTATGGTTAAGTCATTTAATGAAATTGCAAAGGCAGTTAATATTAAAACGGTAGCTGAATATGTGGAAAATGAAAACATTAAAAATATCCTATCAGGAATAGGGATTGATTATGTTCAAGGCTATTTAATAGCCAAACCTGCACTTTTAGTTGATTTAGTTGATATTGAGCACCTAGATTCAGCTTAAGTACTAGCACTTAGGCTTACTTTTGAGTAAAATCATCCATTACTGAATGAATCTATTCACTTTTCCTGCCAACAGGGTGATAAGAAAAACATGCAACACCTCAAAGAAATAATAGTACAGGCCGTAGAAGCCGTAGCAAACGCAACTGACCTCGCAACATTGGACACTGTGCGTGTTGAGTACCTTGGTAAAAAGGGTATTTTAACTGAACAGATGAAAACATTAGGTAAACTGCCTCCAGCAGAAAAACCTAAAGCTGGCCAAGCGATTAATATTGCTAAGCAAGAAGTTCAAAAAGTCATTAACGAGAAACGTGATGCATTACAGCAAGCTGTTTTAGATGCTAAATTAGCTGAAGAAATGATTGATGTGACAGCACCAGGTCGTACCAACCTTAATGGTGGTTTACATCCTGTAACACGTACTATCGAACGTATTGAATCATTTTTCGGTGAATTAGGTTTCGCTGTTAAATCTGGACCAGAAGTTGAAGATGATTATCACAACTTTGATGCATTGAATATCCCTGAGCACCATCCTGCTCGTGCGGATCACGATACATTTTACTTTAACCCTAAATTAGTACTAAGAACACAAACGTCTGGTGTTCAAATTCGTACGATGGAAGTGGAAAAACCACCAATTCGTATTATTTCTCCAGGCCGTGTTTACCGTAATGATTACGATCAAACTCACACACCAATGTTCCACCAAGTAGAAGGTCTATTTGTGGACGAAAAGGTAAGCTTTAGCGAACTAAAAGGTGTGTTACACGATTTCCTAAATAACTTCTTTGAAGAAGATTTAGAAATTCGTTTCCGTCCTTCTTATTTCCCATTCACAGAAACTTCTGCCGAAGTTGATGTTATGGGCAAAAATGGTAAATGGTTAGAAGTACTAGGCTGCGGCATGGTACACCCTAACGTATTAACCTCTGTTGGAATCGACCCTGAGAAATACTCTGGCTTTGCCTTTGGTATGGGTGTTGAACGTTTAGCGATGCTTCGCTATGGCGTTAACGATTTACGTTCATTTTTCGAAAATGATTTACGTTTCCTCAAGCAGTTTAAATAAGATAGGACTCAATAATGAAATTCAGTAATGAATGGTTACAAACTTGGGTTAAACCAGGTCTTACAAATGAAGAGTTAGCTCATCAAATCACGATGGCTGGTCTAGAAGTTGACGGTATTGATGCTGTTGCGGGTGATTTTACTGGTATCGTTGTGGGTCACGTTGTTGAATGTGGTCAGCATCCGGATGCAGATAAATTACAAGTAACTAAAATTGATATAGGTGCAGAAGAGCTAATCGACATCGTATGTGGTGCAGCTAACTGCCGTGAAGGGCTAAAAGTTGCGGTTGCAACTGTTGGTGCTGTGTTACCAGGTGACTTCAAAATTAAAAAAGCAAAACTACGTGGTCAACCATCACACGGTATGCTTTGTTCTGAGTCTGAAATGGGCATGGCTGAATCAGCTGAAGGTCTCATTGAATTACCCGCTGACGCAGTACCTGGTACTTGTATTCGCGAATTCCTTGGTCTTGATGATGTTACGATCGAAGTTGATCTAACACCTAACCGTGCTGATTGTTTAAGTATCGCAGGTATTGCTCGTGAAGTTGGTGTTTTAAACAACATAGCTGTCACGGCACCTGAATGGACTAATGCAACGGAAACAAGCGCTGAAACAGTAAGTGTTTCTGTAGACGCTACAGCGCAGTGTCCTCGTTACCTTGGTCGTGTGATCAGTAACTTAGATGTGACTGCGAAAACGCCTTTATGGATGGTAGAGCGCCTACGTCGTTGTGGTACTCGTTCAATTGATCCAATCGTTGACGTAACAAACTATGTATTGTTAGAACTAGGTCAACCAATGCATGCATTTGACTTAGCGACTTTAACGGGTGGCATTAATGTTCGTCTTGCAAACCAAGATGAAAAATTAACACTACTTGACGGTAATGAAGTTAAGCTAAATGACAATACACTTGTTATTGCAGATGATAGCGGTGCGATTGCAATGGCTGGTATCTTCGGTGGCGAAAAAACTGGCGTAACGACTGCAACAAACTCAATTTTACTGGAGTCTGCATTCTTTAGCCCGCTCGCGATTACTGGTCGCGCTCGTGCATACGGTCTGCATACTGATTCTTCACATCGTTTTGAACGTGGTGTTGATTCAGAGCTTCAATATCAAGCGATGGAACGTGCAACACAGTTAATCGTTGAAATCTGTGGTGGTGAAGTCGCTCCTGTTGTAGATGTGACTACAGAGTCTGCATTACCGACACATGCGCCAATTAACTTACGTCGTCATCAGTTAGATAAAGTAATTGGCTTCCATGTTGAAGATGCGAAAGTAACTGATATTTTAAACAGTTTAGGTTTATCGCCTACGTTTGAAAATGATACATGGACAGTTTCTTCTCCATCTTTCCGCTTCGATATCGAAGTTGAAGTCGATTTAATCGAAGAAGTAGCGCGTGTATTCGGTTACAACAATATCCCAAATGTTGCACCTGTTGCTCCATTGAAGATGACTGATCATAATGAAGCAACATTACCTGTTCGCCGCATTCGTGACTTAATGGTTGACCGTGGTTTCCAAGAAGCAATTACATATAGCTTTGTTGACCCAAAACGTCAGTTATTATTACACCCTGAAGCAGACCATCTTGTATTACCACATCCAATTTCGATTGAAATGTCAGTAATGCGTGTAAGTATGTTTACAGGTTTGGTAGAAGCTGTTGTAGCTAACCAAAAACGTCAGCAACAGCGTATTCGTTTATTTGAAACTGGTCTTACTTTTATTAAAGATGAATCAGTTGAAAATGGCGTGCTTCAAGTGCCAATGCTTGGTGCAATCATCGCGGGTACAGCAAATGCTGAATCGTGGAATCAAGAGAGTAAGTCTGTTGACTATTTTGATCTTAAAGGCGATTTAGACGCATTATTAGATCAAACATGTAACACTGATGAATTTGTACTTAAACGTGCAAGTCATCCTGGATTACATCCTGGTCAAAGTGCTGAAATCTTCTGTGGTGATCGTTCTGTTGGTCATATTGGTACTATCCATCCTTCACTAGAGAAGAAGTTAGGCCTAAATGGTTCAACGATTATTCTTGAGATTGAACTGGCTACATTAACATCTCGTAAATTGCCGCAAGCTGTTGAAGTTTCTAAGTTTACTTCGAACCGTCGTGACATTGCTATGATTGTTAAAGACGACGTTAACGCTGGTGATGTTCTCAACTTCATCAAAAAAGTTGGCGGGAATCAGTTAGTTGGCATAAACTTGTTTGATGTATACCAAGGTACAGGTGTTGCAGAAGGTCATAAGAGCCTAGCAATCAGCTTAACCTTACAAGATATCTCACGCACCTTGGAAGAAAAAGAAATATCTGAAGCAGTAAATAATGTTGTGGAAGCTATCTCATCTGAATTCAATGCATCCTTGAGGGATTAATTTATGGCACTAACCAAAGCTGATATTGCTGAAACTTTATTTAACGACGTTGGCCTGAGTAAACGTGAATCTAAAGAAATGGTAGAAGCTTTCTTTGAAGAGATTCGCTTATCTTTAGAAGTTAACGAACAAGTTAAAATATCTGGTTTTGGTAATTTTGACCTTCGTGATAAAGGTGAACGACCTGGTCGTAATCCTAAAACAGGTGAAGATATACCAATTACAGCTCGTCGCGTTGTGACTTTTAAACCGGGTCAGAAGTTGAAAGCGAAAGTTGAGACTATCTCAAAAAATTAGAGTTTAATCAGATAATAAAAAACCGGCTAATGCCGGTTTTTTTATGCCTGTTATAAACGAATGTTCATAACAGTTACAGATATATTATTACCCTACAACACAATAAAAGGAAGTAGGGTAAGTGCTAGAAGGAATTAACCGCCTAGTTTATCTGATGCAACATGGTACTCAGGGTCTTCAATTAAATTAACTTCAATCATATCGCCTGCGCGCTTCATTAATTGCTTACATTCTAATGAAAGATGGCGTAAGTGTAATACTTTACCTTCTGCGATATAACGTTCAGCCAGTGTGTCGATAGCTTCAATCGCTGAGTGGTCACACACGCGTGAGTTAGCAAAGTCGATGATTACATCTTGTGGATCTGTAGATGTATCAAATAACTCTAAGAAGTGGCTAACAGAACCAAAGAATAGTGGACCATTTACTTTGTATACTTTGCTACCAGACTCTTCGATAGATTTTTCTGCATTGATATGTGCGGCATGTTCCCAAGCAAAACGTAATGCAGAAACAATAACACCGATAATCACAGCAACAGCTAGATCAGTAAATACAGTAACAACTGTAACAAGCACAATTACAAATGTATCTGCCTTTGGAATTTTACGTATTACACGGAAAGTTGCCCATTCAAATGTACCAATCACAACCATGAACATAACACCAACAAGTGCAGCTAGTGGAATTACCTCGATAAGCGATGAGAAGAATAGGATAAAGAGTAATAGTGATATTGCAGCCGTGATACCAGATAAACGGCCGCGACCACCAGAGTTGATGTTGATCATTGATTGGCCGATCATAGCACAACCACCCATAGCACCAAAGAAACCGTTAACGATGTTTGAGGCACCCTGTGCAACACATTCTCGGTTACCTTTACCACGTGTACCAGTCATCTCATCAATAACGGTTAATGTTAATAATGATTCAATAAGACCAACTGCAGCAAGAATTAATGAATAAGGTAAGATTATATAGAGTGTTTCTAGTGTAAATGGCACACTTGGAATACTAAAGCTTGGTAATGAACCTGAAATAGTCGCATTATCATCGCCTGTCATTGAACGAACAAAATCAACAACTGTACGCGTATCTAGTCCCATGTAATAAACAATTAGCGTCACCGTTACAATTGCAACAAGTGAAGAAGGTACTGCTTTTGTTAGTTTCGGTAGGAAATGAATAATAGCCATTGTAAGGGCAACAAGACCTAACATGATATAAAGCTGTGACCCTTGTAACCAAGCTAGATCACCATTAGTGTCAATGAATTTGAATTGACCTAATTGCGCTAAGAAAATGACGATAGCTAGACCATTCACAAACCCCATCATTACTGGGTGTGGTACGATCCGAATAAACTTACCGAGCTTGAATACACCTGCAAGCACTTGCAATAAACCGGCAAGCACAACGGCCGCAAATAAATATTGTACGCCATTGTCAGCTACAAGCGATACCATTACAACAGCCATCGCACCCGTAGCACCGGAGATCATACCTGGACGTCCGCCAAAAATGGCTGTGATTAAACCGACCATAAATGCTGCATATAAGCCGACCAGCGGTTCAACACCTGCAACAAAAGCAAATGCAACAGCTTCTGGGACAAGTGCGAGTGCGACGGTTAATCCAGACAAGACATCATTTTTTACTGATGCTATGGAATATTTTGGAAATTCAAACATAAATTATAAGTTACCGAGTTGTCATTAATGAATAAAATAAAAGGACCATGTGAGTTTGACATGATCCTAGTTATTAAAAGTGTACTAAGTAAGTACTAAAAAGCCGCATAACATGCGGCTTTAAAATTTAGCTAATAGTTATTGTTTAATAATAGTTATTATTTAGCTAATTTGGTTGGCGATGTGCTTTGTGACGAAGCAAATTGACTGCCACCTGGTCCAGCTGCCACATCAATCAATGGTCGTTGAACGACACCAACTTTTGGAACGAAGTGGTGTTGTGAAGGTGCTACTTGTTGAGGTGTCGCCATCTTAACAGTGAAGTTAGTCTTCTTTGATGTTGTACCTTGTGCTTGCAGTGCTGGCACTGAAGTCACTTCAATAGCCTGATAAGCAACAGGTGTTTCAACAACAACAGGTGTTTCAGCAACAGGTGTTTCAACAACAGGTGTTTCAGCAACAACAGGTGTTTCAATAACAACAGGTGTTTCAACAACAACAGGTGTTTCAACAACAACAGGTTTTTCAGCAACAACTGGTGTTTCAACAACAACTGGTGTTTCAACAACAACTGGTGTTTCAACAACAACTGGTGTTTCAACAACAGGTGTATCAGCAACAACTGGTGTTTCAACAACAACAGGTGTTTCAGCAACAACTGGTGTTTCAACAACTGGTGTTTCAACAACAGGTGTTTCAGTAACAACCGGTGTTTCAGCAACAACAGGTGTTTCAGCAACAACTGGTGTTTCAACAACAACAGGTGTATCAGTAACAACCGGTGTCTCAGCAACAACAGGTGTTTCAGTAACAACCGGTGTTTCAGTAACAACCGGTGTTTCAACAACAACTGGTGTCGCAGTTACAACAGGTACGGCACCTGGACGAGTTGCTGGTGCTGTGTGCATTTTACGCGTTACAGATTTAGTTTCAATCTTTACACGTTCAGCTGACGCTTTCGCTGTTGGTGTCACAGCAGGGGTTGCTTCAACAGTGACTGGCGCTGGTTTAGCTGCGGCTGCTGTATGCATAACAGGTTTAGTGACTGCTGCTGTTACAGGTTTAGTTTCAATCTTTACACGTTCAGCTGACGCTTTCGCTGTTGGGGTCACGGCAAGGGTTGCTTCAACAGTGATGACTGGCGCTGGTTTAGCTGCGGCCGCTGTATGCATAACAGGTTTAGTTACCGCTGCTGTTACAGGTTTAGTTACTGCTGCTGTTACAGGTTTAGTTACTGCTGCTGTTACAGGTTTAGTTACTGCTGCTGTTACAGGTTTAGTTACTGCTGCTGTTACAGGTTTAGTTACTGCTGCTGTTACAGGTTTAGTTACTGCTGCTGTTACAGGTTTAGTTACTGCTGCTGTTACAGGTTTAGTTACTGCTGCTGTTACAGGTTTAGTTACCGCTGCTGTTACAGGTTTAGTTACCGCTGCTGTTACAGGTTTAGTTACCGCTGCTGTTACAGGTTTAGTTACCGCTGCTGTTACAGGTTTAGTTGCTGCCGCTGTTACAGGTTTAGTCACTTCAACCGTTACAGGTTTAGTTGTTTCTGTATTTTCAGTTTTTACTGCATCGTTAGTTTTAGCATTTTTAGGACCACGACGAGTACGTTTAGGTTGCGTATTTACATCAGGCTTAGACGTGTTCGAAACATCAGCAGTTGCAGGTGTTTGTTCTAATACTGCAGATACTTTTTGTTCATTGTTCACTCGCACTTTTTTACGCATATTTCGGCGTTGGCGACGTTCAGCTAAAACAGCTTGATTTTGTGAGCTGCTTTCTTCTTTCGCATTTTTAGTCTGTATAGGCGACTTATCTTGATTGTGCGTTTTTTGTTTTTCATCGAACTTTTTATGCTGTTTCGGTTCAACCTTGTTATGCGGTTTCGATTCAACATCGGCTGTTTTATTAGCGTCTTGTTGTTTGTTCTCAACATTATCAGGAGTTCGAGGTTTACGATTGCGACGGGTACGTGGTTTACGAGGCTCATCATTATGACGGTTGCTCGATGTTTTTTCTGTTACCGTCTTTTTAGGTGCTTCTTTAACTGTTTCTTTTACGACAACTTTTTCGTCGCTACTGAAGAACCCTGAAATTGCTTTACCAATACGGCTAAATACCGATTCTTTGTCTACTACAGGCTTCACTGATTTAGCTTGAGTAGATGCTTTAGGTTTTGCACTTTGTGTTACTTTTTTAACTGCTTGAGTTGGTTTACTTTTTTTCTCTTCAGGCGTGTTAATTTGCTTCACAAGAGGTTGAACTGTTTCGTTATTTACTTTTGGTTCATAACGAGTAAATTCACGTGATTGTGTCAGTTCAGTACTCGATAATTCTGAGCTATCGTCATCCGCTTTAACACGAGAAACTTCAAAATGAGGTGTTTGTAAGTTCTCATTTGGAATGATAAAGCTTTTAACTTTGTAACGTTTCTCTAAACGTAGGATTGAGTTACGCTTTTCATTTAATAGGTAAGCAGCAACTGGAACAGGTACTTGCGCTACGATGTGATTTGTATTCTCTTTTAGAGATTCTTCTTCGATTAAACGTAGAATAGATAGTGCTAAAGATTCATTATCACGGATCGTACCTTGACCATTACAGCGAGGGCAGACATGCGTACTTGATTCACCAAGAGAAGGGCGGATACGTTGACGAGACATTTCCATTAGACCAAATCGAGAGATACGACCTAATTGAATTCGCGCTCGATCTTGTCGTACCGCGTCACGTAAGCAGTTTTCAACTTCACGTTGGTTTTTAACTGGACCCATATCGATAAAATCGATAACAACAAGGCCACCAAGATCTCGTAGACGTAGTTGACGAGCAACTTCATCTGCGGCTTCTAAGTTAGTGTTTAATGCTGTTTCTTCAATATCACCACCGCGTGTTGCACGTGCAGAGTTAATATCAATTGAAGTTAAGGCTTCAGTTGGATCAATTACAATTGAACCGCCTGATGGTAGACGAACTTCGCGTTGAAAAGCTGATTCGATTTGAGTTTCAATTTGGTAGTGATTGAATAAAGGAACATCACCTTGATACAATTTAATACGATCAATAAAGTCTGGACGAATTAATTTGATGCGGTTTTTAGCTTCTTCAAACGCTTTTGGATGATCAATGAGGATTTCACCAATATCACGACGAAGATAGTCACGAATAGCACGGGCGATCACGTTACTTTCTTGGTGGATTAAGAAGGTACCTTGACGGTCTTTAGCACTATCTTGGATTGCTCCCCAATGATTTAACAGTACTTTAAGATCCCATTCTAATTCTTCAGCAGATTTACCCACACCAGCAGTACGAACAATCAGTCCCATGCCTTCTGGTAATTCTAATGTAGCAAGTGCAGATTTAAGTTCTGTACGTTCATCACCTTCGATGCGACGTGAAATACCGCCTGCACGAGGATTGTTTGGCATTAGAACAAGATAACTACCAGCTAAACTAATGAAGGTTGTTAATGCTGCACCTTTGTTACCACGTTCTTCTTTTTCAATCTGAACAATTACTTCGGTACCTTCTGCAACAACATCCTTAATGCTTGGACGTCCGCGTTGCTTACCAGTACCTTGTTTGAAGTAAGTGCGAGAGATTTCTTTAAGAGGAAGGAAACCGTGGCGGTCTGCACCGTAATCAACAAAAGCAGCTTCTAAGCTTGGTTCTACGCGGGTAATCTTACCTTTATAGATATTCGCTTTCTTTTGTTCATGGCCAGGGCTTTCAATATCTAGATCATAAAGGCGTTGCCCATCAACTAGCGCAACGCGCAACTCTTCTTTTTGAGTTGCATTAATTAACATTCTTTTCATTTTGTTATGTTACTTATAAATTAATTTTCATGCTTGGATAAATTAGTTAGACGTACATCAGGCCTTGTGTCTGTAGATAATCAACCTCTCGGCTGTTTAAATTAAGGCGCTGTTAGATGCTCTAATTGTGATTAAGTGTCTTACGATTATTTCTGCACTTATTAGATTCCATCGATAACTAACGTGTATAATTGCATTCGAAAAGGTGTCTTACATAGAAGTTGAATTGTGGGGGGTGGTATCCAGCTGGATAAATGAAACTCCCTATCAACGTACACCTTATATACAAAATGTATGCTAAAAACCCGCAGCAAGAATAACGGCATCCTGGTTATTCTGAAATTATTGGTATAAATAAATGATTATTTACCCCAATAGCAGATATACTAAAGCCATTATCATTCTTGGCTGTATTTTTTTAGCAGTACAGAGGGTATTATCCCATTGCCTGCATTAATATAGCAAGTTAACTTTCCATTCAATTTAGAAATTCTTTTCAAATTGATACTTATACGCACTTTGAGTTAGACAATAAAATAATTATGACCGATAAAATTTCACCGAAAGTAGAATTTGTAACCATTACTGAAGATTATCAAGGACAGCGAATTGATAACTTTTTACGCACGAAGTTAAAAGGTGTGCCAAAAAGTATGATTTACCGCATCATACGTAAAGGTGAGGTGAGAGTTAACAAGGGTAGAATTAAACCTGAGTATAAATTACAGCCTGAAGATATTGTTCGTGTACCACCTGTGCGAGTTTCAGAAACTGAAGCTATTTCTCCATCAGCTAATCTTGATTCTGTTCGTGCGCTTGAATCGCAAATTATTTATGAAGATGACTACTTAATTGTCATCAACAAACCATCTGGAATGGCTGTCCACGGTGGTAGTGGGTTAAGCTTTGGATTAATTGAAGGTTTACGTGCCATTCGACCTGATAGTAGATACCTTGAATTGGTGCATCGTTTAGATCGCGATACGTCAGGCTGCCTATTAGTTGCTAAAAAACGTAGTACGCTAAAAGCATTGCATGAGCAATTACGTTTAAAAACCATGCAGAAAGATTACCAAGCACTTGTTGCAGGCGCATGGCCACGCAGTACAAAAGTGGTGAATGCACCGTTGTTAAAAAATACGGTAAGTTCGGGCGAACGTATTGTACGTGTTGATGAGGAAGGTAAGCAATCTCAGACTCGTTTTAAAATCATTCAACGTTATGAACACGGCACATTGGTTCAAGCAAGCCCTATTACTGGTAGAACACACCAAATCCGTGTGCATACATTACATGCAGGTCATCCGATTGCTTGTGATGATAAATATGGCGATAAAGATTTTACTAAGCACATGAACGGCCTAGGCTTGAAACGTCTATTTTTGCATGCAGCACGTTTAAAGTTCTTTAACCCTGGTACAGAAGAAACACAAGAAGTTGAAGCACCATTAGATATGGCGCTGGTTAAAGCGCTAGAAAAACTGAAAAAGTGTTAATCATATAAGTTATTAAGTGTTACTCACTTAATAATCTTAGGTAAAAAGCCAGTATCGATGATGCTGGCTTTTTTTATGTTCTAAATTTGGCTTAAATTGTTCTCTATTTAAGCTTCTAAAACGTTATATCCTTGTTCTTGTAAGATCTCAACTAAACTAATAAGCGGTAATCCGATTAAAGTATTTGGATCCTTACCTTCTAATTTAGAGAATAATGCGATACCAAGTCCTTCACACATAAAACTTCCAGCACAATTATACGGTTTTTCGGTTTCAAGATAGTAACGAATTTGGCTGTCAGTTAACGTCCTAAAATGAACAATGAAGCGTTCAACTATCGTATCTGTACGACCTGTACATTGATTTACAACAGAAAGCCCTGTGTAAAAAGTTATATTTTGTGCAGAAACGGCAGATAATTGTGCAAAAGCTGTTTCAAAGTTACCTGGTTTACCTATTATTTTGTTATTAATGACACAAACCTGATCCGATCCGATAGATATTGAGTTACTATACTCTCGACTGGCAGCTTGAGCTTTTTCTAGTGCTAGGCGTGATACAAGAATTTCAGCCGTTTCGTTTGGCTTTTCGGTTTCATCGACTTTCGGGTTGAAGGTGTCGAAAGGGCAGTTTAGTTTTTCTAAGATCTGTTTACGGAACGGGGATGTTGAAGCAAGGATCAATTTAGGTCTCATGGTTTATCTATCATCAATTATTTAGTTATTTGATGATTTTAACGGCAAGTGACCTATTTTTGTAGGGAAAATTGATTTTTTTTCATTTTCCTTTTGACTATAACATGATGAATCTATATTATCCGCAACCTATGAAAAAGGTAAAACTACCAGTAACTGTTGATCCTTATCGTACTGCTCAACAAAGATTGGACTTTAACACTCGTGTTGAAGCTAGTCTGTTGAAACGTATTACGGATGCAACGGCAGGTGAACCAAGTGATGCTGACGTATCAATTTCGTTCAGTAAAGACAGTCAAGGTCTTATAGTGATACAGGGTAGCGTATCATTAACCGTTAACCTTGAATGTCAGCGCTGTGGCGGGATATTTAAGCAAGCTTGTGAAACCGAATTTAGATATAGTCCTGTGAAAAATGATTCTCAGGCCGACGATCTGCCAGATGCTTATGAGCCCATTGAATTGGACGAAAATGGCGAAGTTAATCCGATTTCATTCATTGAAGATGAAGTGATTATCAATTTACCTCTGGTTGCTTTGCATTCAGAAGAAGATTGTTCAGTGAATCCCAATGAAATGAGTTTTGGTGAAATCGAGCCTGCTGATGAGCAGCCCAACCCATTTGCAGCTTTATCTGAATTAAAGCGCAAGTAATTAGGAGTATAGGTCAATGGCCGTACAAAAAAGTAAAGTAACTCGTTCACGCCGTGGTCAACGTCGTTCACATGACGCTCTAACTGCAGCAGCTACAACTGTTGACGTGACTTCTGGTGAAACTCACCTACGTCACAATGTAACAGCTGATGGTTACTACAAAGGCGTTAAAGTAATTAACAAATAAGTTATATTACTTTGCCTAATCTAACAATTGCGTTAGATGCCATGGGGGGCGATTTCGGCCCCCATGTCACTATCCCCGCCGCAATAAATATACTTAAAAAGTATAAACATCTCTCTATTTACCTTGTCGGTAACGAAGCTGAAATAACCCCTTTATTACAGCAAACTTCTGCGTCTGTTACATCTCGTTATACAATCATTCCTAGTTTCGATGATATACCCATGGATCTTGCCCCTGCGCTATCGCTGCGTAATTTTAAGCAATCCTCTATGCGTATGGCATTGAGCCTTGTTCGTGAAGGGAAAGCGCAAGCCTGTGTGAGTGCTGGAAATACCGGTGCATTGATGGTGCTTTCGCGGCATTTACTTAAAGTGCTGCCTTTTGTCGATCGACCAGCTTTAGTCTCCGCGCTACCTTCTATTACTAAGCAGCCTGTATACATGCTCGATTTGGGTGTGAATGTGAGTTGTGATGCTGATGCATTATTTCAATTTGCATTAATGGGTTCTGCACTTGCAGAACATGTTGGTAATATACCGAACCCAAAAGTTGCCTTACTTAATGTCGGACAAGAGGATATTAAAGGTAATGATTTGGTTAAGCGGGCAGCGCAATTACTGTCTGATCACCAAAGCTTAAATTATATCGGTTTTATTGAAGGCAATGATATTTTTTCTGGAAAAGCAGACGTCATTGTCTGCGATGGCTTTACTGGTAATGTCGCGCTTAAAACAAGTGAAGGTGTTGTTGACTTGGTTGTTTCTCAACTCACATCTGTATCAAATAAGAACATATTTACTAAATTATTATCATTATTGGTCAAACCACTAATAATGAACCGTCTAAGACGTTTGAAACCCGACCAGTATAACGGAGCAACTTTGTTAGGATTGCCGGGTATTGTAATTAAGAGTCATGGTAATGCTGAGCAGGTTGCCTTTGAATTTGCAATTGAACAGGCTGTAAAAGAAGTTGAAAGTGGATTAGTAGATAAAATATCCGCAAGTCTTGATGTTATTGATTAAGATTCAATTTAACTTATTTTATTCGTTTTTTCTCTTGAAAAATTCCATCGTTATCCTCATATTACTTTCTAGTTAGATAAGTTCATTCTCAAATTGATACATGAATCTTTATTAATTTTTATAGGTACTTTATGTCAAAATATGCAGTAGTATTCCCTGGTCAGGGTTCACAAACAATTGGTATGCTTTCAGATCTTGCTTCAGATCATCCAATCGTAGAACAAACGTTTGCTCAAGCAAGTGAAGTGCTTGGCTATGACCTATGGGACTTAGTGCAAAACGGAACTACTGAAGATCTAAGCCAAACTCATATTACGCAACCTGCATTATTGACGACTTCTGTTGCATTGTGGCGAATCGCCTCTGCGAAAGAAAGCTTTAAGCCTTCATTAGTTGCTGGTCATAGTTTAGGCGAGTACTCAGCATTAGTATGTGCTGGTGTCATTAAATTCGAAGACGCAATTGCACTTGTGGAATTACGTGGACAATTAATGCAACAAGCTGTTCCACAAGGTATTGGCGCAATGGCCGCTGTTATTGGTTTAGATAATGATGCGACGATTGCTGCTTGTGCAAAAGCGGCTGAATCTGAAGTTGTATCAGCTGTAAATTTCAATTCACCTGGTCAGGTGGTTATTGCGGGTAATAAAGCCGCGGTTGCTCGTGCTTCTGAGTTATGTATTGAAGCGGGTGCCCGACGTGTCATGCCTTTACCTGTAAGTGTACCTTCTCATTGTTCGTTGATGAAACCTGCAGCGGATGAATTAAAAATCGCATTAGAACAAGTTACTTTTAATATACCTGTCATTAAGGTGATTAATAATGTTGATGTAGCGTCACCAACAGATGCGGATAGCATTAAAGATGCGCTTATACGTCAACTTTATATGCCAGTGCGGTGGACTGAAGTGATAGAGGCTATGGCGAAAGAAGACATTACAACGTTATATGAATTCGGTCCTGGTAAAGTACTTACAGGACTTGTTAAGCGTATTGATAAAACGATTAAAGGTAGTGCAGTAAATAATCAAGCAACAATTGCTGATTTTGCATAACAGTAGGAATAAATAAATGAGTTTTTCAAGTAAAACAGTTCTCGTGACGGGCGCAAGCCGTGGTATTGGTCGCGCAATCGCGGAACATTTTGCAAAGTTAGGTGCCAAAGTTATTGGTACAGCAACTTCTGCACAAGGTGCTGATCGTATTGGCGCTTATTTAGGGGATTCGGGTTTTGGTTTGGAACTAAATGTGACAAATCAAGATTCAGTTGATGCATTATATGCTGAGATCAAAACCCGTGTTGGGCACATTGATATTTTAGTGAATAATGCCGGTATTACAGCAGATAATATCTTCTTGCGTATGAAAGAAGATGAATGGTGTAATGTTATTGACACTAACTTGACCTCTTTATACCGTCTATGTAAGCCTTGCTTACGCGGTATGATGAAGCAACGTTTTGGTCGTATCATTAATATTGGCTCTGTTGTTGGTTCAACTGGTAACGGCGGTCAAGCAAATTACGCAGCGGCTAAATCAGGTTTATTAGGATTTACTAAGTCACTTGCAAGTGAAGTCGCTTCTCGCGGTATCACTGTTAATGCGGTAGCACCTGGCTTTATCGAAACAGATATGACAAGTGAGTTATCGGAAGAACAAAAACAAACCATATTAGCTCAAGTACCAACCAATCGTCTTGGGAGTACTGTTGAGATAGCGGAAACTGTTGGATTTTTAGCATCTGATGGTGCAAGCTATATCACGGGTGAAACCATCCATGTAAATGGCGGAATGTATATGGCATAGCCATTTATATTTGATTTTGTTTATAAATTTGCGAGCTTTTTCACCATTCGTGGTTTGACCACCAAGTTAGGGCTTGCAAGTTTATGAGTAATCAATAAACTACTAATCAAAAGCTTTATATTTTTAAAGGAAAAGTAAAACATGAGTAACTTCGAAGAACGCGTAAAAAAAATCATTATTGAACAACTTGGTGTTAAAGAAGAAGAAGTGAAAAACGAAGCTTCTTTTGTTGATGACCTAGGTGCAGATTCTCTAGATACAGTTGAACTAGTTATGGCTCTAGAAGAAGAATTCGATACTGATATCCCAGACGATGAAGCAGAGAAAATCACTACTGTTCAAGCTGCAATCGACTTCGTTGTTTCTAGCGCTGAATAATTCAGCTGATTAAGTTCTCGATGAGAGATAATCAAAATAGAGTTGTTTTTATAATGACTTTATAAATATATAAAAGCGGTCGCAAGACCGCTTTTTTTTTGCCTATTTGGAGAACGAGTGTGGCTAATAGAAGAGTTGTAATTACAGGATTAGGTATTGTTTCACCAGTTGGTAACTCTGTTACGACTTCATGGGAAGCAATTAAATCTGGTATCAGCGGCATTGAAAATATTGAGCACTTTGATACCACTAATTTCTCAACAAAGTTTGCTGGCTTAGTTAATGATTTTGATGCTGAAGCTGTTGGGCTCAACCGTAAAGACTGCCGTAAAATGGATTTATTTATCCAATACGGGATCGTAGCAGCAGAGCAAGCAATTAAAGATTCAGGGTTAGCTATTACAGAACAAAATGCAACCCGAGTTGGTACTGCTATTGGTTCTGGTATTGGTGGACTTGGTCTGATTGAGCAAAATGTGCATAATTTTGCTAAAGGTGGGGCACGTAAAGTGAGTCCATTCTTTGTACCTTCAACGATTGTTAATATGGTTGCTGGCCATGTGTCTATCCGCAACAACCTAAAAGGTCCAAACATTGCCATCGCAACTGCTTGTACTTCAGGGACGCACTGTATTGGCCAGTCTGCTCGTATGATTGCATATGGCGATGCCGATGTAATGGTTGCCGGTGGTGCAGAAAAGGCATCAACAGAAATGGGCATGGCAGGTTTTGGCTCAGCGAAAGCATTATCAACGCGTAATGATGACCCACAAAAAGCAAGTCGTCCTTGGGATAAAGACCGTGATGGTTTTGTGCTTGGCGATGGTGCGGGTATTTTAGTGCTGGAAGAGTATGAGCATGCTGTCGCTCGTGGTGCAACTATCTATGCTGAATTAGTTGGCTTCGGAATGAGTGGCGATGCATTCCACATGACGTCACCACCTGAAGATGGAGCAGGTGCTGCTCTAGCGATGAGTAATGCAATTGCCGATGCGGGTATTGAAGCAAGTGAAGTCGGTTATGTAAATGCGCATGGCACATCAACACCAGCTGGTGATAAAGCCGAAACAGCTGCGGTTAAATCTGTATTTGGCGAGCACGCTTATAAACTTGCAGTTAGCTCAACAAAATCAATGACAGGTCACCTTTTGGGGGCGGCTGGTGCAATCGAAGCCATTTTTACAATTCTTGCTTTAAGAGATCAAATATTACCCCCAACAATCAACTTGGAGAACCCAAGTGAAGGTTGTGATCTGGATTTTGTAACTGATGGCGCTCGTACAGTGAGTATGGAATACGCCTTATCAAACTCATTTGGTTTTGGCGGTACGAACGGTTCGCTATTATTTAAAAAAGCGGACTAAGATATCAAAGTCATAACGTTAAACAATTAATTATTCATTTTGGTATAGCTAACATAATAAATAAGTGTTTTTAGTTATTTGATATTCACATGCAAGGTGATTAAACACACCTTGCATGTATCAAACAATTTTTCATTGGTGTAAAATGTGTGCTTGAATTTAATTTATGCATCGAGCTATGAAAAAGATAATTACTGCTATTTCCTTACTATTTACTATTCTATTGATTGCAGGTGTACTTTTCTATTCACGCTATCAATCATTTGTGTCTGTTGAACGTGTACAAACAGATCATATCCTTACTGTTTCTTCGGGTGATACCGCGCAATCAATTGCTAATCAAATGATTGCGGAGAGTAACTTCGAATCTAAAGTCTTTTTACGCCTCTTTTTTAAACAACACTCAGGTATTACCAATATTAAACTTGGTTCGTATAAAGTAACTGCAGGTTGGAATTTCCAAACATTATTCGAGCACCTTGCGTCTGGGGATGAGTTCCAGTATAAAATCACCTTCATTGAAGGATCAACATTTAAAGAATGGCGCAAGCAGTTAACACAAGCAACGGGTATTATTGATGATACGGCTGACTTATCTGAAGTCGAATTAGCGCAATTATTAAAAATAGAAAACTCAAAGCTTGAAGGCTTGATGCTGCCTGAGACCTATTTTTATCCGCAAGGGACGTTAGTTTCAGCGTTATATTTAAAATCACATAAAAAACTTCAAGCTTATTTAAATGCGGCGTGGGAAACAAGAGATAAAAACTTACCGCTTAAAACACCTTATGAGGCGCTGATTCTTGCCTCTATCATCGAGAAAGAGACTGGATTAGAAAGCGAAAGAACGACTGTATCGTCTGTGTTTATTAATCGATTGAACAGACGTATGCGTTTACAGACTGATCCAACCGTCATTTATGGCATGGGTGATGAGTATAAAGGTAATATTCGTCGTAAACACCTACGTCAAAAAACAGATTACAACACCTATGTGATAAGAGGTTTACCGCCTACACCGATTGCGATGGTGGGTAAAATGTCTATTGATGCAGCACTACACCCAGCCAAAACAAGCTATTTATATTTTGTTGCAAGTGGTGACGGCGGTCATTATTTTTCAAAAAATTTAAAAGAGCACAATCGTGCTGTTCGTAAATACATTTTAAAAAGATAAATTGAAGAGAGTTATTGTGCAAGCTAAATTTTTAGTAATCGAAGGCCTCGAAGGCGCAGGTAAAAGTACTGCAGTAAGCACCGTTATTAATTGGCTAGCGGAGCAGGGGATCACAGATGTGATCACCACACGTGAACCAGGCGGAACGAAACTTGCCGAAAAGATGCGTGCTATTGTGAAAGAAGTCGATACCGAAGAGCCGTTGACTGAATCAGCTGAATTAATGCTAATGTATGCCGCACGTGCCCAATTAGTGGAAAATGTAATTAAACCAGCCCTAGCGAAAGGCCAATGGGTTGTGGGAGATCGTCATGATCTTTCTTCTATTGCTTACCAAGGTGGCGGCCGTGGTTTTGATATTGGTGTGTTGAATACACTACGTCAAGTCGCTATTGGTGACTTCAAGCCTGATATGACGTTATTGTTAGATATCGATCCCGCGGTTGGTTTAGAACGCGCAAAAGTACGCGGTGAATTAGACCGTATTGAATTAGAGCAACTGTCTTTCTTCCAGCGTATTGGTGCAAAATACCAAGAACTTGCAGCCGCTGATGACACTATTTATAGTGTTGATGCGGGACAGAATATTGATAATGTTCAGGCACAAATCCGTGATGTATTAACGGCGAATGCTAATTGTAATAATGAAAGTGTTGAATAATTAAATGCTATATCCTTGGTTATTACCTCACTGGGAAAAACAACAAATGCAAATGACTGCAGGTCGTTTACATCATGCGTTGTTTATTACCAGTGCTAGCGGTATGGGTAAACTGTCGTATGCGCAGACACTTGCCCAAACTTTATTATGTAAAGAGCCTATTGGTTGGGAGCCTTGCCACCAATGTCACCCTTGCCAGTTATTCGAGACCAGTGTACATCCTGATTATTATTTGGTTTCAACTGAACCCGGTAAAGTGATTGGTGTTGATCAAATAAGGCTTATTAGTCAGAAATTAAATGAGTATTCACAACTTGCTGGTAACAAGGTCGTCATTATCGAGCATGCTGAAAGCTTTAATTTAGCCTCTGCTAATGCATTACTTAAAACATTAGAAGAACCAAGTAATGGTAGCTACATCATTTTGTTGGCTGAAAATAAGTCACAAGTATTACCGACAATTTATAGCCGGTGTCAAAAACTACACCTTCCAGCGCCGCCGGAGCAGGAAACACTGTCATGGTTACAGCTGCAGTTCCCGATAGAGAACCCGACATTGACTGCTATCCGCATTAATCATGGGGCACCTTTACACACGCTAAATTATTTAAACAACGGCGATGATGATTTGCGTAGAGAGATATTCTCAAATATAGCGTTACTGACACAACAGCCAGCTGCGATTACGCGATTGTGTGAGATCATTACAGACCGCACATTAGAGAAGTTATCTTGGTTACAGTTTATCTTACTTGATTTACAGAAAGTTAATCGGGGTGTAGGCGTTGATTATATTGTTAATACAGACCAACTTGAATGGTTAACACACTTCTCAACGCTGTTATCTCAAGACAAAATTACTCAACTACAATCAGAGTTGACAGAGCTTCGTCAGTTATTAATGCAAAATAATAATTTAACGGCTGAAACATTGATTCTGTCATTTTTAATTAAACTAAAAAGATTCATAAATTAATATGCTAGTAGATTCTCATTGCCATTTAGATGGCCTAGATTACGATACAATTCATACAGATCTTGCCGATGTTGTTAATAAAGCGACAGAACGTGGCGTATCGCATTTATTAAGCGTATCTGTGACTTTACCCCGCTTCAAAACCATGATTGAGCTGATAGCTGAATTTGACAATATTCATGCATCATGTGGTGTCCATCCACTTAATCTTGAAGATGAATATGAAAAATCTGAGTTATTGGCATTAGCACAAAATGAAAAAGTCGTCGCTATTGGTGAGACGGGTTTAGATTATTTCTATTCACCTGAAAACAAAGATATCCAGCAAGCATCATTCCGTAATCATATTCAAGTTGCAATTGAGCTTAATAAACCACTGATTATTCATACGCGTGGTGCTGTTGATGACACAATACGTATCTTAAAAGAAGAAGGCGCAGAAAAAATCGGTGGTGTTATCCATTGTTTTACTGAGTCTGATGCAATGGCCGCCGCAGTGTTAGAAATGGGGTTTTACATCTCTATTTCAGGTATTGTAACGTTCAAATCAGCTAAAGATTTACAAGCCGTGGTTAAAACAATCCCTGCGGATAGATTATTAGTCGAAACTGATTCACCCTATTTAGCACCTGTACCTTACCGTGGTAAAGAGAATCAACCTGCTTATGTTCGTGCAGTTGCCGAATTCGTTGCTGATTTACGTGGCGTAACCTTCGCTGAATTAGCAGAATCAACGACAGAGAACTACTTTAAGCTGTTTAACGCTAAAAAGTAATATCAACCTGATATAGCATTTTGACGTAACTTGGTTATATACCGCACTCAACTTTTGACGACTGAGTTGAGTGTGGTATTATCCACACAAATTTATGGCGCTGTTTAATATTACACATCGATAAACTAACAGTACGATGTTAATAAGTTACAGTACTATCTTAATAAGTCACAGTACTACCTCGATATTAATGACATGTAATATCGAATTTAATCATTATTTGGAGGCATTTTGGCCCACCTAGTTAGTTATACTTATAAAAAAGAAGATAAAAAAATTCCATTCTCATACCGACAGTTTCACCATATCTATGAAGCGGTTGCCGCAGAAGAAGGAATCGATCTAACGCAATATATGATTATGGAAAAACAAGTTGAAGATGTATCGAAAGGTACTAAAGCCGTAAGAGAATTCCGTAAAAACCATTTTACTAAATTAGGTTTTAGTAATGTTTGGTTTATTAAAGACGGTATTGAAGAATAACTATTTGTATGAAATGAATAGTTTAGTAATGAATAAATAGTTTTAGTAATTAATGAATTGTTAAAGCTAAACAATAGGTGGTCAAAACGAAGACCACCTATTAAAATAGCGATGACTAAAATATTACGACAGTAAGGTTAACCCTGTAGGTAGGCTATCACCAAAGATACGCTTTATTACTGTTTCATCAGACGTTTGTACATCACTTACTAATGCTAACCAAGCTTCCGATAATTTATTCTGCGTTAATTTTTCTATTACAGCATCTCTTACCTTATCTTGAATATCCATTTCTCTATCACCGGTTTTTCTGGCAATCATAACGGCTGCAAAAGCAATGTGTGGTTCTTTTTGCCAATTAGCTTCAAGTAATGTATTTAACCATGTTTCAACGATATGGCGGGGAATAACATTATGTAGACTACCATAAAAAGCAACGCGAGATGCGATACGGCCTAATGCCCACCAATGTAATTGCTGATTTTGTGGTTTCTTTAATTTAGCCAGTAAGTATTCACCAAACTCAACTTTTAGCGCCACTGGAATGTGTTCTAATGAGGCGACAAGTCGAATAATATCATCATAGCTGCGTTGTTTCGCTTGATTGATGATTTTGGCATGTTTATTAGTGTCTTCAACAAAGTAGACTGAAAGAGTATCGTATATTTCGATCTGTTGTTGTTCACTGAGGCCACCAGCAATACGGCGCCATAAATTCCACCAATCGCTCCATGACTGGGTTGATTTATTATATTGAATAGCTGATTTAAATATCGGCCAAATTTGTTCAATACGCCAATCATCAGCTGGGTAGCCAAAGCCAGGACGCAGCAGGAAGCTTGTTAGTTTTAACCAATTACGTTCATGCTGCTCGGTACGGCGGCGGTTTTTAGCAAACTGTAAGCACGGCGCAGCAAGTTCACGTAATAGGTCTGTGTCCCAAGTATCGCGTTTGCCTAAACGTTTATCAAGGTCGTTACGCAATGATTTAACTAATTTAGGATCGCTTTTTTTACTACTTGCACCATACACAGCTTCAATTAATTTAATTGCCTCAGGGAGGTTGGGGTGGCGCTGTTTAATCGCATTAATATCTTTAGTATCATTATAGGTCTTTTTATTTGTTAAACTTGGGCGAACAGAGAACTCTAATGCCCAGCGTTGCTTGCTGTTGGTTTCACTCACACATTCAAGTTGTAAGGTACCGATACTACTTAACTTGCAAGACAAGTACACTGACTCAAAACGTTTGTGATCTTTGTGCTCAGGGATCGTGACGACAAAAGGTGGTAACGGCGTTTTACCTTTCAACTCACTTTCAAACTCTTTTTCAAACTTTTTATCAATAATGTCACCAGGTTTTAAATTGCTTTCATAGCTTGTGGTGGCAAGATTAAAACGAATGGGTTCACCAATAGTTAATGAAAACAAACGGCTATCTAAATTGATAACGTGCTCGTCTTCTGTGCCTTTCGGCAATAGACAAATAGATTGTGGTGTACCAGAACGATCGGTTATTTCAATGAAGTAATTTCGAGGACTACCACCGCCAATTTGTTTCTGTTTACCCATTTTGGCAAAGCCAAATTCAACAGCGCCATATGCAACCGATAAATCAGGGTTACCATTGTGTAGCATCTGAACTTTTTGTTGCTTCCAACCCGATAATACTTTTTCAATGTGCAGTTTTACTTGTTGGCTATTAAAGATACCACCATTAACAAGCATTGCGGCTGGTACGACAGCTGTATCATAATCGTCGGCTGCGTCTACATCGTAATAAGTGTGGATGAATTCGGCAATATGTTTTGAAATCGCAGGGTCCGAGGTATACGGTAAACCAAATTCCACAACCGCATTTTTTCTGTGCGTTGGTAATTCGTTAAACGCGCTATTGGGCAGGAAGCCATTAAACACCATATCGATGACTTCATTTTTAGTTAGTTCACATTTTTTAGACTGCGCAATTAACTTAGAGCCACGACCCAGCAACGTAATTGATGTGGTACTCGGTGGTTGCTCGGATAAAAAGAGCTCTTTTGCTTGGCGTGTCTGCTGTATTAGTTGTCCTAATGCCGCAGATTTTAAACGTTGGTCTGGTGATATTCTTGATTCGACAATATGGGCTAACGCTAAGTCGATGTTATCACCACCCAGCATTAAATGATCACCAACTGCGACACGATTTAAATTTAGCTCGCCATGATCTAATGACATTTCGATTAAGCTTAAATCCGTTGTACCACCACCGATGTCACATACAAGCATGGTTTTATCGTGTTCAATCAAATCTGTTTTAGCTTGTTTATTTCGGTGATACCAGTCATAACAAACGGCTTGTGGTTCTTCTAATAGCGTCACGTTTGTTAAGCCAACGAGATCTGCAGCGGCGAGAGTTAATGCACGGGCGGTGTCGTTAAAAGAGGCTGGAACAGTGATAGTAATATTTTGATCGGCAAGTAAGTACTCTGGATTATGATAATTCCAAGACGCTTGAAAATGTGCAAGGTAGCTTGCACTGGCAATGACTGGCGATACTTTTTCAATGTTATCTTCAACGGCCCAAGGAAGAATGGCAGCTTGTGCATCGATACTTGGGTGAGATAACCAACTTTTGGCACTCGAAACTAAACGGCCTTTGGTCTTTGTGCCTAAATCGCGTGCCCATTGACCAACAATAACATTCGCTATTTCACCGTTAAAATTAATTTTTTTCCAGGGTAAAACACAATCAGTTGGGGCAATTTCGTTGTCATTAAAATGATAGCGGAATGAAGGGAGTAACGGTTTTCTTGCAACTTCGCCAGGACCAACCAATTGGTCAACGAGAAATACAGAAGCGCTGGCTTGATAATCATCGATATTTTTATAAGAAAGAACACTGTGGGTGGTGCCAAGATCGATGCCAATTACATATTGCGCTGTTTTAGAAACAGGTGAGGGCATTAAAAACTCCATATAATAAAACTCAGGGCAAAGTGCCCTGAGTTAAGTACACATTTATCAATATAACGACTGTGTAATGATTATGTTAGATCATGTTTATTGACGAACAGTTAATTCAATTTCCCAAGCTTCGTCGCTATCATCAGCAATCGCTTCAATTTTTAAAGTACCCACTTCAGTCACAGTCACTGAAAGCGATACAGGAACAACATCGCCACTGTTACGGCTACTTGTCTCGAGCGATACTTCGATATCAGGTAGTTGCTCAAGATCTTCTGGTTGCCAGAAATCAAGGTGCGTACCAACCACATCGTCACGACGTACTGTTGAACCAAAGAACTTGAATTTAACCGGTTGACCGACAACTAAACCAAACTGGTGTGTAGTTACATCAACATTTGAACCTTCTTCGAGACCAAATGGGGCAATGCAAACTGCTTCAAGTGGCGGTTCGAAGCCAGGGATGGCGGGCATTGAGCTTTCAACACCGACATAGTATGAACTCGCTAAACCGCCTTTAATACGAACGCCTTTACCATGTTTCGCATAACCGTGGTAACAAGCACCATTCGCAACAGCAAGATCTAAATCAATCCCCGTTAATAATGTTGCTTCTTCTTCAACGTCAGCTGTAATTAACCAATCATTGATAATACCCATTAGCTTAGTGCTGATAGCATCAGATTTAAACACACCACCATTAAACAATACTGCCGTTGGTTTGATGAAGTCACCGGCATCGGTTTCTAGTGCGTCATGCTGTTTATTCAAGAAGTGAGCAATGTGCTTAGTGATTGCTGCATCTTGTGCATACGGTAGACCAATCTGTGTTAATGCTGTGCGCGTATTCTGTTGTGGCATATCTGTCACAGCTGTTGCAGGGAAGAAACCATCTAAGATAGTTTGGTGTACTTCATCACGTGTTAATTCAGTTTGCATAGTGCCAGCAATTAACTTAGAGCCACGACTAGGGATAACAATTGGCATTGCTTCTATGTCATTATCTAATAGTAGTTGTTCCTTAGCATCACGACACGCATGTGTGATGGCTTGAATTTGCCAAGGTTGTAACTGCTTGCCTTCTTGCATTAACTTCATTTTTAGACGATATGCAAGGGCAAGATCCATATTATCACCGCCAAGTAGGATATGTTCACCTACAGCAACGCGTGATAACGTTAAGTTACCTTCAGACTCTTCAACAGAAATTAATGATAAATCCGTTGTACCACCACCAATATCAACCACTAAGATGGTATCACCAACATTGACTTGGTCTCGCCATTCGTCACCGCATGCTTCTAACCAGCTATAAACTGCCGCTTGAGGTTCTTCAAGTAGATTTAAATGTTTAAGGTTTAAATCTTGTGCTGCTTGCGCCGTTAAGTTACGTGCTGCTGGGTCGAAAGAAGCAGGGATGGTGATTGTTACATCCTGCTCTGAAATTGGCGCATCTGGGTGTGCATCATTCCAAGCTGCAGCTAGGTGGTTTAAGTATTGGCTTGTCGCTGTTACAGGGGAGATCTTTTCAACTTCGTCAGGACTTGAGAATGGTAAGATCGCATCGTGTGGGCTAACGGTCGCATGGCTTAACCAGCTCTTGGCACTTGATACCAAGCGGATAGGGGTCTTTAAACCAAGTTGGCGTGCAACATCACCAACAAGGGCTGTATTTTCACCATCCCATGGTAATGGCGTTTGATCTTGGCTGATCTCTTCGGCATGTGCTTGGTACACAAATGAAGGCAATTGGAATTTTTCTGTTACAGAACCTGGTGCTGATAGTTGTGGGATTGCAAACAACTGCTTAGCTGCTTGATCACTTTCGTCAGTAAGGTCGATGTATGATAATACACAGTGTGTTGTACCTAAATCGATACCAATACTGTATTGTGCGGCAATTTCGCTCATAGTGATGTCGCTCATAGTTCAACCTCTGCTGCTGCAACGATGTTAGCATTGTGGCCTTGTGCCAGTTTAGGTAGATTTACGCTGCTGATTTTCCAACCTTGATGAACTAAAATACCACGGTAAGGCGCGCTGCCAAGTACGTTACCAATCAGTTTGATTTCTGATGGATTAAAACCTTCAGCGACAGTTACTTGGCTTTCTTCTTCTTCAGTACGGATCGGCGTGAAGGTGAAGTATTCATTAATTACTTTTTTACTACCAGTATGGATGATACGTGCTGCAGCACCAATTTGTTCATCCGTTGCACCCGTTAAGTCTTCTTGAATGAAATCAACAAAACGTGCTTCATTTTGTAGTAGTGATAAAAGCTGACATGCGGCAGCTGGGCTTGCTTCTTGTAACGGTGCTTTAATTTCAACAATTTTTTCAACATCTACGTGTTTAATGACTTCCACTATTTTCTCTATTTCAACTGGTACTTCTTTTTCAACAATCTTTTCTATTTCAACAGTCTTTTTACCACCTCGAACTAAGGTAATTAATAATAGGATTAAAGTCAGAGCGAATAGGACGATATGCGCTGCATCAGGACCGGCAGGTAGTTCAGTGATGTTAGTAAGGTCGAAGTTCATATATTTTACTCAAGTTTGTATAAATCAATATTAACGGCGATTTTATCATAGTTATTTATGTAACGAAGCATAATGTGATTTTTTAGCTTATTTACCTAGTAGTTAGGAACAAAGAATAGCCATTTTAGCTGGAATAATTAGAAACGTATTTTCAAGGAGAGTTATTTATAAAAAAAATAAAAAAAAGCCCAATACAAATCCTTGTACTGAGCTTAGGGAAACAGGTATTCTTGTAATATTAAATATAGTAAATTATTTACGTATATCAAATTGCCATTAAGTTATCGTGCTGTCGATCTTGATATTATTCGTTAAACAAATTGTTATCACGCACTAGGTCACGCGGGTAGTTATTTTTTAAACGCTGATTAACACGCTTACCTAAACCAAGCACACTACCTTCGAGTAATACAACAAGTTCACCCTGTAAGTCATCTAAATTATCGATGTCTACATCTGCAAAGTTAATATCACGTCCCATGATATATTGTTTAGCTTGCTCAATATCAAGTGACACGGCGTTTCTATCGCAGCGATGACCAAAGGTACGCGCCCATTCATGTTGTGCTCGGAAGCCTTTTTTAAACTTCTCCGCAATTTTAATACCGATACGATCGAATTTGAATTTACCGATGAACGCTGGGAATTCTTTCGGGAATAGCCAGATCTCACTATCACGATGATAGAAGACGCCACTCTCAAATTCAAAATTAAAGGTGTCACGGAAGTAATCACGAATTGCGTCATTTTCGAGACGGCTAACTGGGCTAAACGGGAATACTAAGCGTTTTTTCTTTTTAATCGGGCGTAGACCAAGTGATTCTTTTTTAGTGAATTTAGCAACAAAGAAACCTTCACTGTCATAAATTTGTGGCCAGACATGTAAGAAACCTTCTGCAGTTAAGCAATCATTCGCCGTTGGGAATAGGTCGGTAAGCGGAATAATGTCTGCGTTATCAGGATACAAATCGAGGAGGTGTTGGCAAACGGCTTGGTTCTCAGTTTGATTTAATGTGCAGGTTGAATAGATTAATGTGCCACCGGGTTTTAAGGCTTTAAATGCACTTTCAATTAATTCTTTCTGAATATCCGCAATGTCGTTAATACTGCCTAACGACCAATTAAGCATCGCTTTATCATCTTTACGGATAGCGCCTTCACCTGAACAAGGTGCATCAAGTAACACAGCATCAAACATTTCCGGTAACCAAGTACCAAATACATTCGCATCATAGTGACTAAGAGCAATGTTCTTAATACCACAGCGTTTGATATTCGCGCTTAATACTTTTAATCGGCTAGATGATAATTCGTTAGCCACAATGAAATTATTATTATTACACAGTGCAGCAATCTGACTTGTTTTTGAACCAGGCGCTGATGCGCAGTCAAGAATGGTATTGTATTGCGCAGTGGCTCCTGATACTTGTTCTTTAAACAACGCAGTAACAGGTAGCATTGAACTGGCTTCTTGAATATAAAAAAGACCTGCGATATGTTCCCAGCTATTACCTAGCTTGGTATCTGTATTTTCTTGTTGTAACCAAAACCCTTCTTCACACCAAGGGATTGATGTGAGTGCCCATTGCTTGGTTTTTGCTAATTGTTTAAATTCTTCAACAGAAATTTTAAGCGTGTTAACACGAACACTGGTTTTCAATGGTGTTTTGCAGCAAGCAATAAAGTCGTCCATAGAAAGATGGTCAGGGATAATGTTACCCATTAGTGTAAGGTAATCTTCAGGCAGTTTTATATTGGAATGCACTTTGCGGGCTCAATTTAGAAAGATGCGGGCATTTTACCATATACCCCAGCTACTTCAAGTTTATGAAACTCGTCGTAGCGGGGTATTATTTCTTATTTAGCGGGCTTTTGGATTTTGGTGTCCCACATCAACCAGTCGGGGTTAACTTCTTGTGCCAAATTGAATTGTGTGAAAGGCGCAGCTAATTTGCTATTTTTATCTGGATTTGGTGTCGCAAATGCAATACCGCCAGCCAGAATCGTTTTTAATGATTCAGCTTTTAGGGTTGCACCAGTTAAACCAATATCAACATTAAACCCTGATACCGCCCAAAATTGGCTATCGTTACGAACAAGGTGTTGATACTCTGGCAGAATATTAAGCGTAATTAATATCTTATCACTAAGCGCCGACAATTCAGAGTGCGTAACTGAGCCAACTTCAATCTGACGGTAATAAACGGGGGTTCCTGCTGTTAATGACATTAATCGTTTACTTACCAGTGTCACCGATAAGCCTGCGTCTTCAGCTGCTATATCCGGCGCAGCGTTGAGTACGTTAAACCGGTGAGTCTCATTACCTGTGCCTTTTGTAACGTTGATGAATGCGCCTGAAATTAAAGTATTCGCATTCTTAATGCCATTTAGGCCTACTTCTATATTTTCTAACCAGTATAGGCTGCCTTGACGTGCAAAATAGTTAGCGTAATCAGTTTCTAATTTAGCCGTTGCTTCAACAAAGCCTTGGTCAACTTTAAGTTTAATACTGCTGATTTCACCAACCTTTATACCTTTATGTTTTATTTCGGTGCCAATGTTAATGTCTGAACCAGAATTAAACGTTAGCGTGACTGTTGGGCGATTATCAGTTGCCGCAGCAAAGCTGTTGAACAGTTTATAATGGCTCAATCTTGACTCGGCAATACTCATTTTATTGTCATTGACAGGTTTGATGTTATCGAAGTTAATACCACCTGCGGCAATGGTTAATAACGATTCTGTTTGAACTTGTAAATTACTTAAACTACCTGATATTTCAATACCTGATACATCCCAAAATACACTGTTTTTGTTGATAAGATGTGCATATTGGCTAAGAATATCAAGCGTGATAATGACGTGTTCGTTGTCGGGCGCTAAATGAAATTCTGCAACGGTACCAACAATTAATTTACGGTAATATACAGGTGCGCCGTTAGAGATAACATGGTCTGGTTTACTGACTAAGGTAACCGTCTTATTTGCTTTGAAGGCGTTGTTACCTAATTTAGCAAGTGCTAAATTCGGGTAGAGGCGGTATCCCTGTGTGTTTCTTTTGGCTTTAAAGGCAGGGTTGTTAACCAGTTCAATACCGCCACTGACTAATGCTGCGATGGGGGAGGATTTAACGTTTATGCCAGATATACTCGCATTCACCGATACACCACTAACATTGATAAAACGTGATGAGGGGGTAAGTAAATGCGCATAATCTTGGTAAAGATTAACGTTTAAATCAATTAGGTTAGTTTTAGTATTAAAGCTCACATGACTAATATGGCCTATAGGGTAATTCTTATAATAAACCTTGTTACCCACGGCTAAGCCGTTAGCATCGTTAGCGGTAATCGATATTTGTTTATGTGGAATAAGATCATCTACGTTTGACACTAAATCAAACGTAGTCCGTAATTCACCTTGGCCTGGCGTAAAGAGAATGTAATTACCAGTGACTAAATTCACAATGTTTTTACTTTCAGAAAGGGACAGGTTTGCTTTTTCAACCCAAAATTGTGTGCTGTCACGAAACAGGTCTACAACGTCAGGATCTACATCGGCAATTGCGGTGGCGACAGATGGCGAGCTTTGTGTCGTAGGGATTAATGATTGTGTCATTACTTGTGTTATTTCACCGACTTTCAAGCCGTTAAAGTAAATATTATTACCTATTTTAATATCATTGCTGTTACTTAATTTGAATTCAATTTGAACAGCACGTTGTGCATCACTAATGCTGTTATATAGAGGATATATTTGTTTATCAATTGCTGGTTTACCAATGGTCGGTGAATCAAATGCAAGAGCACCGCTGATAATAGCGGTTAAACTCTCTGTTTCTATTTTTACGCCATCAACCCCAAACTCAGCGTTAATACCACTTGCATTCCAAAATCGAGATGTGTCTTTAACAAGATAGCTATATTGTTTATTTATGACGGCTTCGACTAGGATCTCATCGGTTTTTTTATCCAGCGTAAAACTATGTACTTGACCGACAGGGATCTTCTTATAGAAAATCTCCGAGCCAGGGCGCACAGATGAAAGCTTGTCAGCTGTTAAATGCACAATCAACCCCTCATCATCTGGCGGATTGTTCGGCGCATTCTGTATCGCTGTAAATTTGATACTGTATTCACCATCACCCGGTAAAAGGTCAATATAGTTTCCTGTTACTAGGGCGTCTAAACCTGAAATTCCTGCAATAGAGGCTTTTGGCGCAACGAGCCAAAATTGTGTGTTACGGCGCAGTACTTGCTCTGCTTTATTATCAATTTCAGCAGTAACATAAACGCCTTTAAGGTTGTCATCTAGCGCGATGTTTTTTACCTTACCTATTATTAATCCTTGGTATTTAACCAGTGTTTTACCAGCGACAATGCCATTCGCATTCGAGAAGTGTACTCGGATCTCGATACCGGCTTGGGTAATGCTTTGGTACATAAGGTAGAGTCCTAGTATGACTGCTACAATGGGTAACAACCATATTGGCGACATCACATTCGGCTTATGTAACACAGGTTTAGGTGCATTACAGTTATCCGGCATTTGTGGTTCGTTATTTTCTTTCATTTGTATGGTTTAAATCCCAAATTAAACGTGTATCAAAACTTTCTGCGGCGAGGATTGTTAATATAACAACCAACCCAAAGCAAGTGGCTCCATATCCGGGGTCAACTGAGAGTAAATTTCCTCGGTTGAGCACCGCGACCATAATCGATATAACAAACAAATCCATGATGGACCATTTGCCGATCCAATGAATTGCATTAAATAATAATAATTTTCGTTTTGGTGTAATAAATATTTTATTTTGAATCGATAATAAAATCAGCATTAAACCTATTATTTTAAATAGCGGAACTAAAATAGAGGCGATAAATATAATGATCGCAATACCTAAATCATCACTTTTTGCTAGTGCGATGGTACCAGACATAATGGTGTCTGGCGTAGACTGACCAGCACTTGTTAGCGTACTTATCGGTAAAAAATTGGCCGGAATCATCATAACTGCCGCCGTAATCAAGAGTGCCCATGTTTTTTGGATACTACGTGGTATACGAAAATGAACACGCGTGAAACAACGCGGACAACGTTGCCGTTTAACCTCCTGCTTCACATCGATTAATAAGTTACATTCATGACATTGGGCAATTTTATTATCTTTAGCGTTTTGCATTTTTCTCCATTTTCTGCCAGAAAATTTCTAGGTTGAGTCCATACATAATAAGGCTAGAAATAAACATAAGTGAAACAAAGCTAAGTAAACCTAACTGAAATTGGATATCAGCAATGTCAGAAAGTTTAAATATAGCGATCAAAAAGCTAACAAGATAAACTTCTAGCATACTCCATTCGGTAAAAAACTTAACGAGTTTGAGTAATAATATGAGCTGTGGTGTATTACGTTTAGTTAGTAGTAATAAACAAGCTTGTACGAGACAAGATAAAAATAGAAAGGGCGCAATAAAACTACAAAAAATAACGAGTAAACCGACGAAGTAAAACTTTTTTTGTAATAAGGCCCAAGCGCCTTGAATGAGTGTCGCCGATTCTTCGTTCCCGAGCATGGTGATCGTGAACATTGGAAACACATTTGCAATAACAACAAGTATAAGCCCGGTTAGTGAAAGCGCTAATATGGCGCTAATGGAAAAAGCATTATTTGTATATAATAACGAATTACAACGGGGGCACAGTGCATGCCTATTTTTTGCAATAGGTATATGATCAACAATAAGATCACATTTATTACAGACATTAATATTCGACATTTACACCCGCCAATAGTTAATTCACTATGCTTTTAAAGTTAGCACAATCATATTCCGTTCATTAATAGCATTATTTTATTGCAAATATCAACAGTATCACAAGTTTATCCTTCATGATTTTGATTATAATTTGACTAAATTAGTCTGCCTTAACTTGAATCGGGCATATTTTATGATCAGTGACTTGAATTAACAGGGAATACTAAATACACTGTCATAATATACAGTGTATTTAGGGAATTAGTTTATGGCCGTAATAGTAAAGTATGTAGTTGAGCGAAATGGTGTGGAAAAAATGGTATCTACAAGTAAAAAAGAAGCGGATGCATATGACAAGATGTTAGATGTGGCGGATGGTCTTACAGACTTTATCGGTACGTCATCACTTGGAATTGATGACCGTCTTACAGAAGAGTTAGCATTATACTTGGCACAAAATAGTGCTTCGCTACAGGTAATCTTGAAAGGTGGTAAATTAAACGCGACTGAAGAGAGTAAAGAAAAGGCACCAAAAGCTAAAAAATCGCCAAAAGTTGCGGAAGGAAAAGAAGCTGCTTAATCTTTCATACGCTTAATTATTGTTTGTCAAAGCATAAAAAATCACCGGAAGAGTTATTTTTTAACACCTTTTTGGGTTAAGTTGGCGGATTAAAGATAGCATTTAATTGCAATCGCTTTATAATAGCGATAAATTTTATACATGCGATATAGCAAGATTACAATTTTGTTATATCAGAACAATTAGAAGTAATTTAAGGTAATTCATGGAAAACATTGAAAAGCTAAAAAATAGCAAAGAAGTTATCGCTTATTTGGTAGAAATATTCCCAAAATGTTTCACTGCAAAGGGCGAAGCTAAACCGCTAAAAATTGGCATTTTTCAAGATCTAGCTGAGCGTCTAAAAGAAGATGATAAAGTTAGTAAAACATTATTACGTACGGCACTTCGTCAGTATACTGCAAGCTGGCGTTACCTTCACGGCGCTAAAAAAGATGCTGTACGAGTTGACTTAGATGGCAACGACGCAGGTGTTTTAGATGCAGAGCACATTGAGCATGCACAAAAAACACTTGAAGAAAGCAAAACTAAATTTTTCGCTGAACGTAATAAGAAAAATGCAGAACAAAAGGCAAAAGCTGAAAAGCAAAAACCTGCTGTTAAAAGAGCACCTAAAAAAGTAGCTAAAAAATCTGCACCTAAAGTAGATCAAAAGCCTACAGTTAAAGTTGAACGCCCTGTAAATGAGGCTGAACTTAAATCAGGTCAATCTGTCAAAGTTGTAATTGGTAAAGCACCGGTACAAGCAACTATCGTTGAAGTATCTAAAGATGGTGTTCAAGTTGAACTGCTATCTGGACTTTCTCTAAAAGTAAAAAAAGAGCACCTTTTTGTATAAAGCAATAAGAGTGTTCTGAATTTTTAATGGTCGAGTGTTAGCTAAATATATGAAATTTCGCTAATACTTGACTATTATGAGTTTAGCGTTACTTATTCTCAAAAGGATTTTTAATGAAAAAAGTTTTACAAAGAACTTTTATCAGTGCTTCGGTACTATTGGCCACGCATGCTTTTGCATTTGACCCTGCCATTTCTATTCAAGAACTCCCTACATTAAAGCAAGAAGCTCAGCATTCTGAAGCAAGTAAACGTCTTGTTAATCTCTTTACTCGTTCGCATTATAAATCGGTTGATTTTGATAGCGGTTTTGCTGTCGAAGTTTTTGATCGTTATTTAAAGCAACTTGATGCCTATCGCACCATTTTCTTGCAAAGTGATATCGATAGTTTTAATAAATACGCTCTGTCGTTTAAAAAAGATTTTCGTCAAGGTCGACTTGCACCTGCATATGATATTTATACTGTAGGTCTTCAACGTCGTTATGAACGTTTTGCATACGCATTAACGTTACTTGATACTGAAATCAAGTTTGATAGTGATGATGCGTATTATTTTGACACATCTAAATTAGACTGGGCAAAGTCGACTGATGAATTAAATGAGTTATGGCGCCAAAAAGTTAAATATGAAGCACTCAATTTAAAATTAACCGGTAAAGACTGGCCTGAGATTCAAAAATTACTGCGCAAACGTTACGATACTGCCATTAAGCGTTTAAAACAGACACAAAGTGAAGATGTGTTCCAAACATTGATGAACTCATACGCACGGAGCATCGAACCGCACACCTCTTATTTATCCCCACGTAATGCGGATCGTTTCAAAACTGAAATGAATCTTTCTTTAGAAGGTATCGGTGCAGTATTACAAACCGTTGATGACTACACCGTTATTCGTTCTTTGGTTTCTGGTGGCCCTGCTGCAGCAACTAAGCAACTCAAAGCAGAAGATAAAATTGTTGGTGTTGCGCAAGATGATAAGACGATCGTTGATATTGTTGGCTGGCGTCTTGATGATGTTGTCGACAAGATAAAAGGCCCTAAAGGCACAAAAGTCCGTCTCGAAATCATACGTGGCGAAGGTGCGAGTGCCAAGCATAAAATCGTGGAAATAATTCGCGATAAAGTACGTTTAGAAGACCGTGCTGCAAAATCGAACGTTATCGATGTTGAAGGCGAGAAGGTTGGCGTTATTGAAATACCAAGTTTCTATGACGGTTTAACTGAAAATGTACTGACTGAATTAACAAAGCTTAAAAAAGATAATGTGAGCTCTATTATTGTCGACTTACGCGATAATGGTGGCGGTGCATTAAAAGAAGCAAACTTACTTTCAGGTTTATTCTTCGATTCAGGCCCGACAGTACAGGTTCGTGATGCGAGAGATAAGGTGAATGTGCTCGAAGATCGTGATGGAAAAACGTACTATGATGGTCCGCTCGTTGTATTAGTTAACCGTTATAGTGCATCAGCGTCTGAGATCTTTGCTGCTGCATTACAAGATTATGGCCGTGCACTCATTGTTGGTGAGCAAACATTTGGTAAGGGCACTGTACAACAGCACAGGACCTTAGCACGTTTGTACGATCTATATGACAAACCAATCGGTAGTGTGCAATATACTATATCGAAATTCTACCGTATTAACGGTGGTAGCACTCAATTACGTGGTGTAATGCCTGACATTACCTTTCCATCGGCAGTGAAACCCGAAGACACTGGTGAGTCAATTGAAGATAATGCGCTGGCTTGGGACCATATCCGTAAAGCAAGCTATCAACAATCGTTAGTATTGCAGTCAAAAGTTAATAAGTTAACTGAAAGTCACAACAAGCGTGTTGCTGTTAATCCTGAGTTTAGTTATATCCAAAAAGATATTCTTAAATATAAACAGGAACTTGATAGTAAAACAATTTCTTTAAAAGAGTCTGTGCGTATTAAAGAACGAGAAGAGAGTGAAGCGATTCGTTTAACTCGTTTGAATGAACGCTTAGCACGAAAGGAATTACCTGCGGTTAAATCATATGATGATAAACCAGAGGATTTTGAGTTTGACGATACATTCTTATTAGAAGCAGCCAATATAGCGATTGATTTAAGTAAATCTAGCTAAACCACCCCTATTTTTACTCCAAGTGCAGCGGGATGCTGCACTTTTTTCCTTTATTTTTACGTCTCTATCCGTCGATAGATTAGGACTATAAATGACAGTTATGCCTAATGCTAAGCATTTAAAAGACTATACAGCTCCCAATTATTTCATAGACAATATCGATCTTGATTTTAATCTTGATGATAGCAACACTAAAATTGTTGCTATCAGTAAGGTTCGCCGTAGTGGTAGTCATAATGACCCGCTTATACTAGACGGTGTTGACCTCACATTATTATCAGTGTCTATCGATGGTCACCGTATTGATAACTACTTAGTTAAAGATAATCAGCTGATCATCTCTGATTTACCCTCTGAATGTGTATTAATCATTGAGACGGAAGTTAATCCACAGGAAAATACCAGTTTAGAAGGCTTGTATAAATCCGCTGACGCATTCTGTACGCAATGTGAATCTGAAGGCTTCCGAAAAATCACTTATTATCTTGATCGACCTGATGTACTGGCTGTGTTTAGTACTAAGATCACGGCTGACAAAGCGGCTTTCCCCTATTTATTGTCTAATGGTAACTGTGTTGATCGTGGTGAATTAGATAATGGTCGTCATTGGGTTCAATGGCGTGACCCTTATCCGAAACCGGCGTATTTATTTGCGCTGGTTGCGGGTGATTTTGATGTATTACGTGATAATTACATTACGACATCTGGTCGTGATGTGAAGTTAGAGTTGTTTGTAGATAAGGGTAACTTATCGCGAGGTCATCATGCGATTGAATCTCTGAAAAGTTCAATGAAATGGGATGAAGACCGCTTTGGCTTAGAATATGACCTTGATATTTATATGATTGTTGCTGTTGATTTCTTCAACATGGGGGCAATGGAAAATAAAGGGCTTAACGTATTCAACTCCAAATATGTATTAGCAGATGCGGCGAGTGCGACGGACGTTGATTATCTGGGTATCGAAGCTGTTATTGGTCATGAGTATTTTCACAACTGGACGGGTAATCGCATTACTTGTCGAGATTGGTTCCAGTTAAGTTTGAAAGAAGGCCTAACGGTATTTCGTGACCAAGAGTTTAGCTCTGATTTGGGCTCGCGTGCAGTTAACCGCATCCAAAACGTTAAAATTTTACGTTCTGCACAATTCCCTGAAGATGCAGGGCCAATGGCACATCCAATTCGTCCAGCGTCTGTGATTGAAATGAATAATTTCTACACTGCAACAGTCTATAATAAGGGCGCAGAAGTTATCCGCATGATCCACACGCTTCTTGGTGAACAGAATTTCCGTGCAGGTATGGATCTTTACTTTAAACGTCATGACGGTCAAGCCGTGACGTGCGATGACTTTGTTGCGTCCATGCAAGATGCATCTAGTGTAGATCTCACTTTATTTAAAAACTGGTATTCACAATCAGGTACCCCGCAAGTAACAGTGACAGATCATTACGATGCTGAAAACAATATTTATACGTTATCAATGCAACAGCATACGCCAAGCACTGCTGATCAAAAAGTAAAACAAGTACTTCATATTCCAGTTGATATTGAATTGCTTGACGCGCAGGGCGGCAAGATTGAATTAAGATTTGAGGGTAAGGGCGTTCACCATATTTTAAATCTTACTGAAAAGCAGCAAGATTTTGTGTTTGAAAATGTAATGTCTGCACCTGTACCAAGTTTATTTAGAGAGTTTTCAGCGCCAGTTAAGCTTAACTATGCTTATACCAATGAGCAACTTACAATGCTAATGGTACATGCGAGCAATGATTTTGCACGTTGGGATGCATCACAGTTATTGATTAATAAGCATGTAATTGAAAATGTAACCCGTATTCGTGATAAACAGAATCTTGTTTTGCCTGCTGTGTTTGGGCAAGCGTTCTGTGATTTAGTGAGTAATGAAGAGCTCGACCCAGCCTTAAAAGCTGAGATGTTGCAGTTCCCATCGACGAACAGTTTAATGGGCTTGTTTGACGAAGTCGATGTCGACGCCTTACTAACAGTGACTGCTTTTATTAAAGCTGAAATCGCTGCTAAAGTTGCAACAACTTGCGCCTCTATTTATGCTGACATGCCTAAACGTGCTTACGAAGTAGAGCATGCGCATATTGCTTTGCGCTCATTAAAAAATGTGTGCCTTGAATATATCGCATTAGCGGGCGTTACTCATGTTAATGAATTGGTATTAGCTCAATTTAAACAGTCAGATAATATGACCGATACCATGGGGGCGATAAGTGCTGCAAATAAAGCACAATTACCTTGCTTTAAAACCATGATGGCTGCATTTGAAACCACCTGGTCTCATGATGGTTTGGTGATGGATAAATGGTTTTCGCAAATCGGGGCTAGCCCAAGTGAAAATTGCCTCTCTGTCGTTAAAGACACGCTGAACCATGTTAGCTTCTCCTTAGCTAATCCAAATCGAACGCGTTCATTAGTGGGTAGTTTTTCTGCACATAACACCAGCGCTTTTCATGCGATTGATGGTAGTGGTTATGTTTTCTTAACAGATATTTTATGTCAGTTGAATAGCAGCAACCCGCAAATTGCATCTCGATTAATTACGCCGCTTATTGAATTTAAGAAATTTGATCAAACCCGCCAAGCGTTAATGAAAGCGCAACTGATCCGTTTAAGCAAGCTTGATGGTTTAGCTACTGATCTATTTGAAAAGATAGACCGTGCTCTAGCTTAACTCGACACCGCAGAAAACATTTAACATTAAGTTAAACGTTTGTTTTATGAAAGGTGGGTATTTTGACCAATTTTGGCGTCATATACCCACCTTGAGTAATTATTCAATGTTTTATTCTTAAAAACCTTCATTTATCTTTCTATCTTGTTGCCTCTGTAGCATTTTTATTACAAATATTAATGTTAGAATGCCCGCTAGAATTACCTCATAAGTTACTTTTTTAGCTAGACTTAATAAACCAAGATTTGAAGGATTGCTAGTATGTTGAATAAAACGCCTATTCCCGTGTTACTGGAAAACGTAATCAGCCTTGTAAAGACTAAAGTAGATGCAAAAAGCAATACATTAGTCGAGCAGTTTGTCACTGCATTATATGCTGGGATGAGGCAAGAAGATCTCTCTTCGCGTAGTGATAGTGATCTGTATTGTGCTGCAATTAGTCTGTGGAACAGATTGAATAGCAGTAACAATAGCGGCCCTGATATTTGTGTTTACAATCCAGAGATCAGCCTCAATGGTTGGCAATCAACACACACGATTGTTGAAATCATTGTCCCTGATTCATCTTTCCTGACCGAATCTGTAATGATGGCGTTATCTCGACTTGGCGTAATTTCACATTTGATGTTACATCAGCCAATTGCTTTGAAACGAGATGAGAACGGCCGTGTAAATAAAATTTTAACAAATCCTAAAAATGCGAAAAATTTCACCTCAGAAACAGTATTTTTAATTGAAATTGATCGTCAAACAGAAAGCAAAAAATTAGATGCGATTAGTGCAGAATTAAACTCTGTATTAAATGAAGTTGCTTTAGCTGTTGGTGACTGGTCTCCAATGCAAGATAAACTAACATCTGTAATCACAAGGTTATCTTCGAAACCTAAACAAAAAGGTATCGACTATTCTGATACCCTTAAATTCCTAAAGTGGTTGTGTGATCATAACTTCACTTTACTTGGCTATCGCCGCTACGATATTGAAGCAATAAAAGGTGATTACGTTATTACACCTGACTGTGATTCAAGCCTAGGCATCATGAAAAATTCGGTTAATAACAAAGGTTATGCCTTAGCAAATCTTTCAACAGACGCACGACGTGAAGTATTATCACAGAACACGCTTATCTTAACGAAGAGTGATGCGAAATCTCGTGTTCATAGACCTGCTAATATCGATTATATTGGCATTAAATTGTTTGATGAAAATAATAACGTCATTGGTGAAGAACGCTTTATTGGTTTGTATGCATCATCAATTTATAATAGCAGCGCAATTGATATTCCGCTTATCAGCGATAAAATTAAACGTGTACTTGTTGCATCTGGTTATAACCCGGTAAATCACTCATATAAAGCGCTATTAAACATTTTAGAAACGTATCCACGAGATGAACTTATTCAATCGAGTGAAGCAGATATCTTACATTGTGCGCTCGGTGTTTTACACATGCAAGATCGCGATCAAGTTAAGCTGTTTGTGCGTAAAGACTTATTCGGCCGTTATTATTCTTGCATGGTGTATGTCACAAAAGAACGCTACAACACGTTATTACGTGAAAAAACACAGCAAGTGTTAGCTGACTACTTAGGCAGTGATAAAGAAGTTGAATTCAATACTTATTTCTCTGAAGGTAACATGGCTAGAACGCAATATATTGTACACGTTGATCCAAATGATAAAGAATTGAAAGTTAACTTAGCTGAAATTGAGCAAAACTTATCTGAAGCTGCTAAATCATGGAATGATAAGCTTAAAACTGCGATTGTAAGTCACTATGGTGAAGAAAAAGGTCGTTATTTATCAGAAAGGTATATCCACGCTTTCCCACAGTCATACAAAGAATATGTGTTACCAAGCTCTGCAGTCGCAGACATTATTAAGTTAGAAGTTCTGTCGGCTGAGCACAAGCTTGAAATGATTTTCTATCGTGCGCAAGAAGAGCAGCATGACTCTAATCACGTACGTTTAAAACTATTCCATAAAGATCACCCAATTCATTTATCTGATGTTTTGCCTATGTTAGAAAATATGGGTTTGAAAGTACTTGGTGAGACACCATTTAAAGTAAAAACTGCTGACGGTGATGTGTACTGGGTGCTAGATTTCACCATGCTTTACACGGGCGATAATGTGCTTGATACAACAGAGCGCAGTGCAGACTTTATGTCTACTTTCCATCAGGTTTGGGAGCGTCGTTTAGAAAATGATGGCTTTAACAAATTGGTTCTTAAGACTAAGTTGTCGGGTCGTCAAATTTCGGTGCTAAGATCATACGCAAAATACATGCGTCAAATTGGCAATAACTTTAGCCAGGCATACATCGAGAATACGTTAGCCTCACTACCTGAACTAGCGAATAGTTTGTATTGTTATTTCCATCAAAAATTTGCAATGGACCAAGGGGCTATTGACAGCCTTGATATTATTGCAAACTTTGAAAGTAAGCTTGAAAAAGTAAATAATTTGGATGATGACCGTATCATTCGTCGCTTTATCGATTTAATTACAGCGACATCACGTACGAACTTCTATCAAATCGATCCAAAATCAACAGCGACTGATCAAAGTAAAGCCTATATTTCGTTTAAATTTGAATCGTCACTGATTCCTGACATGCCATTACCATTACCTAAATTTGAGGTGTTTGTTTATTCTCCACAAGTTGAAGGTGTCCATTTACGTGGTGGCAAAGTGGCCCGTGGCGGTCTGCGTTGGTCTGATAGACGTGAAGATTTCAGAACCGAAGTACTTGGTCTTGTAAAAGCACAGCAAGTTAAAAATACGGTAATTGTACCTGTGGGTGCAAAAGGTGGTTTTGTTTGTAAAGAAATCCAGCCAAGCCACAGCCGCGATGAAGTATTTAATATTGGTAAGCAATGTTACCGTACATTTATCCGTGGTTTGCTTGATATCACAGACAACATTGTAGAAGGCGAACTGGTTCATCCACAAAACGTACGCTTCTATGATGAAGATGATTCATACTTAGTTGTTGCTGCAGATAAAGGTACTGCAACTTTCTCTGATATCGCGAATGAAATCAGCGATGAATATAACTTCTGGCTTGGTGATGCGTTTGCATCGGGCGGCTCAGTGGGCTATGACCATAAGAAAATGGGTATTACAGCGAAAGGTGCTTGGGAATCTGTTAAGCGTCACTTCCGTGAAATGGGTATTAACTGCCAGGAAGAAGAGTTCACTTGTATTGCCGTCGGCGACATGGCTGGTGATGTATTTGGTAATGGTATGCTGTTATCTAAAAGCACCAAGTTAATCGCTGCATTTAACCACATGCATATCTTTATCGATCCAAATCCAGATTGCGCAACAAGTTATGCAGAACGTGACCGTTTATTCAATCTGCCTCGTTCTAGCTGGACTGATTATGATCGTTCGATCATGTCTAAAGGCAGTGGCATCTTCTTACGTTCAGCAAAAGCTATCACGCTAACACCTGAAATCAAAAAGATGCTTGGTACAAAGGTGTCACTAATGACACCAACTGATTTGATTAAAGCTATTCTAACATCACAAGCTGATTTGTTGTGGAATGGTGGTATCGGTACTTACGTTAAAGCAACGTCAGAAACGAATAACGATGTAGGTGACCGAGCTAATGACCACGTACGTATTAACGGTAATGAACTTAACGTTAAGATTGTTGGCGAGGGTGGTAATTTAGGTTGTACTCAGCTAGGTCGTATTGAATATGCGAAAAATGGCGGTCGTATTAATAGTGACTTCATTGACAATGTGGGTGGTGTAGATTGCTCAGATAATGAAGTGAACATTAAAATCTTGCTTAACAGCATTGTAAGTAATGGTGACTTAACACGTAAGCAGCGTAATGAGTTATTGTATTCGATGACAGATGAAGTATCTGAAATTGTATTGAACAACGCATACAAGCAAACCCTATCTGTATCGGTTACTCAAACACGTGCAGCAGAACAGTTAAAAGAACAAATTCGCTTTATGCAAATGCTTGAGCGCTCAGGTAAGTTAAACCGTCAACTTGAATTTTTACCAAGTGAAGAAGAGTTGGCTGAGCGTTTAGCTAGGAATGAAGGCCTAACGCGTCCAGAACTTTCAGTGCTACTTGCTTACGCTAAAATGCAATTGAAAGAACAGCTTAATTGTCCAGAAGTATACGAAGATGCATTTTTATCTGAACTACTTATTATGGCATTTCCACAGCTGCTACAAGACAGATACAAAGATCAGATGCAACTTCATCCCTTGAAAAATGAGATAATTGCAACGCAGCTTGCCAATGATATTATTAATGACATGGGAATGAACTTTGTTGGTCGTATGCAAGACGAAACGGGCTCTACTATTGTCGAAATTGCAAAATGTTTTGTTATCAGTAAACATGTTATCGGTATGGAAAACATGTGGGATGTTGTGACTGGACTCGATAATCAGCTTGATTCTGAAACTCAGCTAGATATGCTATTTGAAAGTCGTCGTTATATCCGTCGTGCCGTTTGTTGGTTAGTTCGTTACCGTGACCGTAACATGGGCATTGCAGAGACGATTAATTTCTACAAACCTATCTATGATGGTATGAAAGAAAATACAGAAGAAGTACTTGTTGATGCAGACAAAGAAAAACAAAATATACGTATCGAAGGCTTAGTTGAAAAATCTGTGCCGAGTGCAATTGCAAACGAAATTGTACATCAGAACACGTTATTCTCGGCGTTTGATATTGCTGATGTTTGTAAACAACACCAAGTACCAATGTCATTAGTGCAGCATATTTTCTTTGCGTTAGGTAACAAACTACAGTTACATGACTTTATGCATCAAATTAACTTGCAACCCGTTGCTAACCATTGGCAAGCGCTTGCAAGAGCTGCATTTCGCGAAGAGCTTGCGCTACAACAACGTAGCTTAACATCTGTGGTGTTATCTACTTGTTCATCAACAGGTAAATGCGATATAATCATAGACGAATGGTTATCTGAACATGAAGCGCTTGTTGTTCGTTGGCTGCAAATGTTGGCTGATTTTAATATGAGTTCTTCGCATGAGTTTGCTAAATTCTCCGTTGCGTTACGTGAATTGAATTTACTTCACTTAAGCTGCCGTAATGCGAGTTAATGGATAAATTAGTGTTTACGTATACACTCAATTAAAATGATTTAATTATGAAGCACTGTTGATACAGTGCTTTTTTATGAGGAATAGAAAATGTTATATCGTATTGCACGTGAATTTTTGTTTATGCAAGACCCAGAAGTAGTGCATGAAATGACAATTAAAGGGTTAAAATTAACTGGCTCTACTCCTTTAAGTTGCTTATATTCGCAGAAATTACCGAGCAAACCAGTCACTGTAATGGGGCTGAAGTTTGATAACCCTGTTGGTTTAGCGGCTGGTCTAGATAAAAATGGCGAGAGTATCGATGCTTTTGCCGCGATGGGTTTTGGTTTTATCGAAGTCGGCACAGTGACACCGCGTCCACAAGTAGGTAATGATAAACCGCGTATATTTCGAATTGTAGAATCGGAAGCGATCATTAACCGTATGGGCTTTAACAATGCAGGTGTTGACGCACTTGTTGAAAATGTAAAAAAAGCGAACTATAAAGGTATTTTAGGTATTAACATTGGTAAAAACAAAGATACGCCAATCGAAAAGGGGAATGAAGATTACCTGATTTGTATGGATAAGGTTTACCAATATGCGTCTTATATCACCATTAATATCTCATCACCAAATACGCCTGGATTACGTACACTTCAGTATGGTGAAGCGCTTGATGGTTTATTAAGTAGTCTTAAAGAGCGTCAGGCTGAATTAACTAAAATACACGAGAAATACGTACCGTTAGCGGTTAAAATTGCACCAGATTTAACCGATGAAGAGCTAGCGCAAGTTGCTGAGTCATTAGTCAAATATAAAATGGACGGTGTAATTTCGACTAATACAACGTTAGACAGAACATTAGTACATGATATGCCGCATGCTTGTGAAGCGGGTGGTTTAAGTGGTCGTCCTGTTCAGCATGCGAGTACTGAAATCGTACGTAAATTAGCAGTATTGCTTGATGGTCAACTACCTATCATAGGTGTAGGCGGTATTGATTCTGTTGTCGCAGCAAAAGAAAAATTCATTGCGGGTGCAGAATTGGTCCAGGTATATAGTGGATTTATCTATAAAGGCCCTAAATTAGTTAAAAATATTGTAAAAAGTTTGTAACTTTTAGCTTGGTTTTCGTCTATATTTCTGATATGGGTATTTACTTATGGATAGGGTGTAGTTAAACTACCTAAAGAGTTAATTACATTACTGGTATCAGGATGTTACTAGAACCAAGCAATAAATGGTATTGGCAATACGACTGCGCAAGTCAATTCATCGTCATTCAATTATCCGATGGGCTTGCGATGTCTTGCCATTTAGATAAACGAAACATGAATAGTTTGTGTAAAGGCCGAATCAATTTTTGTGCCGAGGATTCAAGCTATTATTACTATTTCTTAGAATCACTCAAAGATTTAGCATTAAGTGTGCCTGAAAAAGTACAAATTGCATTGAACGGGGTGACTAATTTACGGTTTCATAAAGTAAAAATGCCGCAAAGCTGGTTCTTTGAATATAATTATTCTGATGACAAGTTTAGTACGGGTGACGTTATTACTTTATCGTTAAGGGGTGATAATGTTCAGTTTGTTATTTTAGAAGCAGATGATCGTGTTTCAACGTGTATGCTATTAGAAAGTAGTGTGCAACTTTCTGACTCTAAAACGTTAAATCAGTTTGATGTTATCCGAGTAATGAATGATCGTGTTAAACTGCAGAATACAGTAGAAAAAGCGCTAGCAGATGATTCTTTTTCCTACGTTCAGATCATGGCATAGCATAATCTATCAATAATCCCCCGTTTATCTAATAATTTCCCTAACATTACTATGCGACTATAATGCTGCGTGGTACAATTCGCACCCATTAATAATCACATTCCTTACTTTCTTTCTACTAGAAAGTATCTCGAAATAATATAGGCTTTCAAATTGACTACAATCAACACTTATTTTGCTTCTTCTCCGAAGGGATTGGAACTTCTACTTAAAGAAGAGCTAATTGAACTTGGCGCACAGGATTGCCGTGAAACCATGGCTGGTGTTTCATTTAAATCGACTCAATTAACAGCGTATAAAATTTGTTTGTGGAGCCGCTTAGCATCTCGAGTGACCTTGCAATTAAAAACATTCAAAATCTTCGATGTATTAGACCTATACCTTGCGGTATCAGGCATGCATTGGGAAAAAATATTCGATCTTGATAAAACTTTTGCCGTCTCTTGTTCTGGTACCAATGACAGTATTCGCGATACACAGTTTGGTGCGTTGAAAGTTAAAGATGGTATTGTTGACCGCTTCACGAAAAGTATGAGCGACCGTCCAAATGTCGCTAAAAATGATCCTGATGTACGTATTCACCTACACATTCGTCGTGAAGAAGCGACGCTTTCTCTTGATCTATGTGGTAATGGTTTACATCAACGTGGTTACCGTCAAGGTACAGGTGCGGCACCGCTAAAAGAAAATCTAGCGGCTGCTATTATCAAACGTAGTGGTTATACGGATGGTCTACTTGTCGATCCTATGTGTGGTTCTGCAACATTACTTATTGAAGCTGCATTAATGGCATTAAAAGTACCGGCTGGTATTTTACGTTCACGTTATTGCTTCCAACAACTGAACGATTTCGATCAATCAGGTTGGGAAGAACTGGTTGCACAAGCTAAATACCAAGCACGTAAAAATATTGCGAACAGCGATCTTAAAGTATACGGTTTTGATAAAAGCTGGCGTGTACTTGACCAAGCAAGAGCCAACGTACGTGCAGCAGGCCTAGAACACATTATTGAATTAGAAACTGGTGACGCTAAAAACCTCGTTAACGATTTCACCAGCGAAGGTACATTAATTTGTAACCCTCCATATGGTGAACGTATGGGTGAACAACCTGAACTTATCGTGTTACACCAAGTATTAGGTGAACGTCTGAAGAGTGAATTCTCGGGCTGGAATGTTGCATTCTTCTCATCAAACCCAGATTTACTCTCTCGCTTAGGCATGCGTGCAAATAAACAATACAAATTGTTCAACGGTTCATTAGAGTGTTTCCTTAAGCTTTACCAAATATCATCGATTGCGCGTCAAGCCAAAGCACACGTTGAAACACAAATGACCCCAGGTTTTGCCGAAGACTTCCGTAACCGTTTAAAGAAAAATATCAAACAGTTAACTAAGTGGGCGAAAAAAGAACAAGTTAACTGCTACCGCATCTATGATGCAGATTTACCTGAATACAATGCTGCTATCGATTTATACGGTGATTGGATTGTTGTACAAGAATATAAAGCACCGAAAGACGTACCAGAGCAAAAAGCCAAACAACGTATCATGGATATTGTTGCTGTTACGCTTGATGTGACTCAAATTGATCCGAACAAGCTTGTATTGAAAGTTCGCCAAAAACAAAAAGGCAGTAACCAATACGAAAAAATACAACAAGTTAAGTCAGTGTTTACGGTAAGTGAATATGGTGCTCAATTTGAAGTGAACATGAAAGATTATTTAGATACGGGTCTGTTTATCGATCACCGTTTAACACGTCGTATGATTGGCGAAATGAGTGCGGGTAAACGTTTCTTAAATCTATTCTCATATACAGGCAGTGCAAGTGTTCACGCTATTTTAGGTGGGGCAGAATCATCAGTTACTGTTGATATGTCGAATACTTACCTTGATTGGGCAAAACGTAACTTTGCATTAAACAACATCAGCATGCGTAAGCACGAAGTTGTACAAGCAGACTGTCTAGCTTGGTTAGCACGTTGTGAAGATAAATTTGACCTTATTTTTATTGATCCTCCAACATTCTCAAACTCAAAGCGTATGGAAGACAGCTTCGATGTAGAACGTGATCACATACAACTGTTTACTTGGTTAGAGAATATTCTATCTGCACGTGGTGAAATTGTTTTCTCTAACAATAAACGTAACTTTAAGCTAGATTTTGAAGGACTCGAAAAACTGGGTCTTAAAGCAACCAATATTACTGAAAAAAATCGTTCTAAAGATTTCGCGCGTAACAAAAACATCAGTAACTGTTGGCTTGTTGAACGAGTAGCATAATGACTAAATACGCGTTCTATACCACAGAAGGTTGCCACTTATGTGAACAAGCTTGGGAATTGGTGACAGCTCAACACTTGGTCAGTGAAATGACACAAGTAGAGATCATCCATGATGAAGATGACATCGCCCGTTATGGTATTCGTATTCCTGTTATTAAGAACAAGGTGACTGATAAAGAAATTGGTTGGCCATTTGATTCTGAAGAATTGGCTGACTTTATCGCACAAGACTAATTTACGTGACTTTATCCGAGTGGATTCTCAATTACAGGTTAATTGTTAACGCTCGGATTTTTTCTATTTTACAACTTTATGTTAGAATCTATCTAACTGCTTGTTTCAACATTACCTATAATGGTTTTATTTTTGAAACAATTGAATTTTATATTGAGGAATTATCGTGGCTGTTATCACGTTACAAAATGCATGTTTAGCCTTTGGCGACTTACCATTATTAAACCATGCCGATGCTGTATTTGAACGAAAAGAACGTGTTTGTCTTGTAGGCCGTAATGGTGCAGGTAAATCGACAATGATGAAAGTTATTGGCGGCGAAATTCAACTTGACGATGGTGTCCTTAGAATTGAACAAGATGCAGTTGTTTCTCGTTTAGAGCAAGATCCACCAAAAGTAAGCGGCGTGACAATCTTTGATTTTGTTGCGGGTGGTCTAGCGGACATCGGTCAAGTACTAAAAGATTACCATCACCAAGCGATCCTTGTCGGTGAAGATTACAGTGAAAAAGCATTAAACAAATTGATGCGTCTACAAGAAGAACTTGATAACCGTAATGGTTGGGAGTTTGAGCAAAACATTGAACAAGTACTTACGCGTTTAGATTTAGAAGCTGACATGTTACTTGATGATTTATCAGGTGGTTGGTTACGTCGCGCAGCATTAGCGCGCGCACTAGCAAGTAAACCAGATATCCTATTACTTGATGAACCAACGAACCACTTGGATATTGAATCTATCCTTTGGTTAGAAGAGTTCTTAAAAGATTTCGCCGGTACAATCATTTTCGTAAGCCATGATAGAAGTTTCATTCGTTCTATGGCAACGCGTATTATTGATATTGACCGCGGTAACTTAATGTCTTTCCCTGGTAACTATGATGAATACCTAGTAGGTAAAGAAGAAGCATTACGTGTAGAAGATGAACAAAATGCATTATTTGACAAGCGCCTAGCGCAAGAAGAAGTATGGATCCGTCAAGGTGTTAAAGCACGTCGTACACGTAATGAAGGTCGCGTTAAAGCACTTAAAGAAATGCGTAACGAACGTAGCGAACGATTGAACGTACAAGGTAAAGCGAAAATTACCGTTGATGAAACATCACGCTCAGGTAAACGTATCTTTGAAGGCGAAGACGTATTCTACGCTTACGAAAACAAGAAAATCGTTAACGACTTTACCTTTAACATTATGCGTGGCGATAAAATTGCATTCGTTGGTCCAAACGGTTGTGGTAAGAGTACATTAATCAAGTTATTGCTTGAAGAATTACAACCACAAGCAGGTATCATCAAATGTGGCACTAAGTTAGAAGTGTCTTACTTCGATCAACATCGTACAGAACTCGATCTTGAAAAAACAGTAATAGACAATTTAGCTGACGGTAAACAAGAAGTTGTAGTAAATGGCAAACCGCGTCATGCACTCGGTTATTTACAAGACTTCTTATTCCACCCACAACGTGCACGTACACCAGTTAAAGTACTGTCTGGTGGCGAACGTAACCGTCTGTTGTTAGCAAAACTATTCCTAAAACCATCTAATCTTTTGATTATGGATGAACCAACCAATGATTTAGATATCGAAACATTGGAACTTTTAGAAGAATTACTTGCCAATTATCAGGGTACGTTATTATTAGTAAGCCATGACCGTAACTTTATTGATAACACAGTAGAAAGTTGCTGGATGTTTGATGGTGAAGGTAACATCACTAACTTTGTTGGTGGTTACCATGATGCTAAGAATCAACAAGCAAATACGCAATCTATGTCAGCAAAGCCAAAGGTAAAATCTGAGGTAGTTGAAAAGCCAGTAAAACAAGAAAAACCAGTTAAGGCTGTTAAAACAAAGAAACTGCCTTATAACATTCAAGTTGAACTTGATAAACTGCCTGCAAAAATGGAACAACTTGAAGCACTAGTTGAAACTTTGCAAGCTGAAATTAATCAACCTGATTTCTTTAATAAGCCTGCTGACGAAACAAAAGCAATGCTTGAACATCTTGCGAGTAAAGAGCAAGAACTAGAGACTGCATTTGCGCGTTGGGAAGAGCTTGAAGAAATGAAAGGCTAAGGAAATCTAAACATAATGCTTTTAAAAAAGACTAAGCTAGCAGGGATTATTAGTCTCGTATTGTGTACAACTGCGGTGGCTTCAACCACCGCTATTGTTGTAGACAGCAGTGGTGCTCACGACTTTGGTCCATATGTGTCAGCAATGGACACGTCAAGTGCTGCTACTGGTACGATGACCAGCGCGACGTACACTCAGAAATATGCACAACAATTTTCATACGATATTGGTGCGCCTTGGACATATAACGAATATTGCGTTTCTGATTCTGATGTGTGTAAGATGTTCTGGAATGGGTCAAAGGCAGATAATAGTGATGGCCTATTCGTTTGGCGTCGTAATATCTTAAATACCTATGGCGATTACAATGGTTCTTATGAATCAGAAACGACGAGCTCAGTAAACACAATTGAAGTGCCTCCAGCAAGTTTACCCCTATCACGTAAAGTCACGGCGTTAGATGGCGCAGTGGAAGTTGGTTATGGGACTTCAGCAGGCAAGATTGTTCGACGTGGTTATTATGGTAAAACACCGCTTGTACCAGAGTTTACTGAAAATGGCGGTTTTAGTTCTGCGTATGATGCCGCAAATGTCAAAGTTAAAAACAGCGAACATTCGGTTGAGTTCGAAAAGAAACTGATTGTTGGTCAAGCAAGTGTACAGTGGTCAAACGCTAATGATACTGGTCGTTTTAATCGCTGTTTTAACTCAGCAGTTAATGATAGCAGAGCAGATTATGATCAACTATATAATTGTCCTGGCTTTGATCTACAAGCAAGCTTTTGGGATGAAAAAGGCACTACTGCTTCATACCTTACTGGTAAAAGGAATTGGTTAAGTGCAGGTAGCAGCGCAACATTTATTGCTAATGCTTATGCGATTAACACATCAGGCTTTGCCGTTGGTTTTTCTACGCAACAGATTTACGAATCGACAAGTGGTGGTCGTGCTCGTGCAACCATATTTAAGCCAACTGTTGAATCCAAAGATGCGCTTTCTTATGCGATGACTGAAATCACAAAGCCTAAAACGGATGCGGGTAGTGATTATAATAGCGTAATTCGCGATACCGTTGCGATTGATATTACAGATACTGTTTATGCCTCAGCTAGTTCATCATTTGCTATTGCAGATGGTACAAATAGTGACTCTCAAGCATTCATCGTTGTTGGCAACCGTACCTATAACCAGCCTCAAAACAGAAGTTATGCAACTGAGTTTTTTACTTATGATGTAAAAACACAAGAAACACGTTACCCATTCATGGCCAACCCTATTAAAGGTGCGAGTTCACAGGTGAGTAAAATCAATAATGACGGTATCGTTGTTGGTTGGCGTGATGATCGAGGGGAAAAATCACCAACAGCAGAAGGTTCTCCACGTTTTCAAAGTGCATTTATCTATGACTACAAAACTAAAAAATCAGCATATTTAGATGATTTATATTGTCAAGGTATCGATGACAGTGATGTTAAATACAGATTTTCTAACGCGATCAGTATTAGTGATCCTGACGTCAATGGAAATGTAGTTGTCGTGTCTAATGCTTTCGATTATAAGAACATTGATAACTATAAGAATAGGCTCGGGTCTACTCCTGTTGTATTAACGATGACAATCACTGCGGATGAATTGGCTAATATGTCCACGACATCACAGTGCCCTATCAAAGCTAAAGAAGAATATTCGCGCAGTGGTGGTAGTATGAGTTGGTTCATATTGTTACCTACTATGTTGCTTTTGTTTCGTCGTTTTAAACGTTAAACGTTAAACGTTAAATATTACGCTTTGTTTCATAAAGCCGCAGTAATTTCATTACTGCGGCTTTTTTATTTGATTTGTCGATTATCTTAACCTATTACTTAATAGAGGCTTGGAAAGTCTCAAGTTTAAGTTAAACATTTTTTGAGGAATCTAGAATGAAGAGACAGAAACGAGATCGTTTGGAAAGAGCATATTCGAAAGGTTATCAAGCTGGAACAGCAGGTAGGTCGAATGAAGTTTGTCCATTTCAAAGCGCAGATTCGCGAGGTCAGTGGTTAGGTGGTTGGCGTGAAGCACAAGAGATCCGAAGTACAGGGCTCTTCATAAAATAATAAACACATAGTAAACACAAAGAAACCCCGTTGGCCCCTGCTAACGGGGTTTTTCTGTTTAATAGCGCCGTTATATCTTTAAATCACTCATTACATTTTCTATCCAGCACCATCGAGGATAACAAATTAAGTATTCAAATAGAGTGTCGATAAGATTTACAATTAATAAATATTTAGATAGGAAAAAACATTAGATAAATCTATTGCGTTGTTTAATTTAACAAAAAAATAATAGGCACACCATTTGCTTTAGGATAGTAGCCAACCGCAATTATCGCCACAATATTTACGAAAAGTGGCTATAAAAAGCGGATTTACCTAGGAGCGTGAAATGAAACATATACTCTGTAAATCATTATTAGCGAGTACTATACTCGTAACCACATCTGCTTATGCAGTGCCTGTGGACCTTGATTTTTCAAACCCATATAACGTTAACTTTGATAAGACTATTTATTGGGATACCGGTCATCTGGCAACCTCAGATGCGGTTGTTCACTATACAAATGTAGGTATGAGTGGCGGTAGCACTATTGATGCTAAGGTTACTGCTACAGTGTTTGGTGATTATGTGTCTGATTGGCAGGCACCAAATTATTCGAATACAAGCGGTGCTGAGCCAAATGGGGATCATGGTTTTCTTTATCGTAGGGATAGCTCATTACCGGGCAATCAAGAAGCAAATGGTGGACTAGAATTTGTTTTTGAATTATTTGATGGTACCGCTGGCCTATCTAATACTTTTACAACTCCAATAATGGCCAATGAATTAAATATTATTGCCTACGATGTTGATGGTGAGTTAGACAATATCGGTAACCAACAAAGTGAAGAGTTACGGGTATTTAAAAGTGATGGCTTAATGTCCTATATCACTGGTACTAACGCGGCAAGTTTAACTGCTACTGATATGGGTGCTACTATTCTGTTTGAAGGTCCGGGTACTAACTTTGCTGAAACTGATACATCAGGTGCTGTTTTATTAACTTATGCCAATACAGATAGTTTTACGTTGCAGTTTGAATCAACGACATATGCGAATATTTCCTCTTTAGATAACCCTATTTTCAGTGCTATTGATGGGGATTTATTTATCCAGTTTACTGGTCCTCCAGTACAAGTTCCTGCACCAATTTCAGTTACATTACTGGGTCTTGGTTTAGTCGGTCTTGGTCTATCAAGAAAAAGAAAAATAGCTTAATGTTATATTTTCAAAATCCCCTGTATCAAGAGGAAGTTATTTTATCTTACGAAAAACATAGCGTTCCAATATCTACAGTATTTCAAAGGAATATTAATAATATATGATTATATGTAGAATTAAAGCTATGATTAATAAAGTAATGGGAGGGTTAGCCTCTCATTACTCCCTTCTAAAATTCAATGGTTAAATAACTAAAATATTTATTCTACTTTTAGTTAGTCATTTTCTTAAACCAATAACTATCCATGCTAGTAACCCAAGTTCCATCTTTTCTTTTAGGTATTACACCAGTCCACATAAGTTCTAACTCTCGGTTGTATGAACCAATAGAGTGTCCACCATATTTCCCTTCAAAAGCTAACACCATAGGTACTTGTCCACTTACACCTGCTTTTCCTTCATAGCAGATTAGTTTATTTTTATGCTCCTGATCTAGAGTGTAACTCACATCAAGGGACACGCAGTTATCTCCACATAAATCGCTAGATGGCGAAATTTTCATCGTGTAGCTATGGGAATTGTCCTGAGACTTCCAGATACCACTTATGTCTTTACATGAGTCGATGTCAGAAGCATAGGCTGTTGATGTTGATAAGCAAAGCAGACTAAGCGAAATTACATTTATTTTCATATGGTTAATTCCATTTTAAAGCCAAAATAACCATGTTACATTTATTGCAGTTTCATTCAACCATGTTTTACTTAAATTGATGTAATTAATGAAATGTTGTGTTGAAAATGGTGCCATAAACTAGATTAATAGACTAATCCTACGCACGTTTATTCCTATTCTGCACTGCGTATAGTTGTAAGTCATAGAATTCATCGAAAATCGCGATATAAGTAATGAAATTTATCTAACTTCGTTTCATTTTTATCGATAAATTCTTGTAACCTTGCAGGCATAGCGTCGGGCCAATCTAGACCATAACCTTTGGGAGTGATTAAAGGCGCTAATAATGATGCCGCGGCTAGATCTGCACGGCTAAAACTATCACCGACTAGAAACTCACGTTGTTGGTATTCGTCATGCAATTTATCAATAGCTTGCTGAATACGGGCTTCTGATTTTTTAGCACCATTTTCATCGATAGCCATTACTTTACGCATTGTAGGTTCGAGCTTCGAAAAAAAGAGCTTAAAAAATAAAGGCCCCCAAAAAGGACCGCCTTGAGTGAAGAAGGGGATTACAATTTTCGGTTCTGCTAATAAAATATGATAACAATAGCGACGAATATGGACTCCAATTTCTACATCACAGTATTTTTCCCATTTTAGTGCTTTTTCTAATAGCTCAGTGTCCTTTGGTGACAGAGACTTTTCAGGATATTCGGCATCTAGATAATTTAAAATAGTGTAAATAATCTAGATGGTTTCATTCTGTATACTAGCAAGTTTTACATATCGAATATAGCTGTAAGTATATGTAAGCAGGTGTAAGGGAGCTTAAGCCGTCGATTTTAATTTAACCTATATTCGCTATACTGGTCATAATTTAATATAGATAATAACTTGAGAGATAGAATGTTTTTTAAGAAAAAGTCACCTGCAATACCGAAGCCTACTTATAACGATGATATTGTCGACTCTATTAATAATTCAGTAGCAGCGATTGAATTTGATAAAAAGGGTAACATAAAAACGGCTAGCCCACTTTTTCTCAAAGCGTTAGGGTATAGTCTTGATGAAATTGAAGGTGAGCATCACCGTATTTTTTGTAGTCAAGAATTTACTACTAGCCATGAATATAGCAATTTTTGGAATGATCTTTCTCGTGGTAAGGCCCTGTCTGGAACGTTCAAGCGCTATAAAAAATCTGGAGATGAAGTTGTTATTGAAGCTACCTATTTCCCTATTATCAAAGATAATGTTGTTGATGGGGTAATGAAAATAGCCAGTGATATCACTATTCAATATAATCAAGCACAGACTCAAAAGGATTTAATTACGGCGCTTAATTGCAGCTTTGCCGTTATTGAGTTCGAGCCGAACGGAACAGTGATAGATGCCAATTCACTTTTCTTGGACACTTTTTCATACACTTTAGACCAAGTAAAAGATTCGCATCATCGCATGTTTTGCTTCGATAGTTTTTATCAAGAACAACCCGACTTTTGGGAAAAACTTTCTAATGGTCATACCTTTTCTGGACGTTTCTTACGAAAAGATATGAATGGGAAAGAAGTATGGATCCAAGCATCGTATAGCCCTGTTTTTGATGCGAATGGCAAGGTATATAAAGTCGTCAAACTTGCATCAGATATAACTTCAGACGTGATGAGGGAATTAGAAATATCAGATGCTGCAAACATTGCATATAGTACTGCAGTCGAAACATCTCAAGTCGCGCTAGAAGGAAGCAAGGTACTTCATGATTCCGTTGAGCTTTCTAACAAGATGTTGGGAAATATAAACTTATCGATACAACAAGTAGAAGAGCTGGGTGTTTTATCTAAAGATGTGTCTGAAATAGTTAAAACCATTAGCGGGATTGCAGCGCAAACGAACCTACTCGCACTTAATGCTGCGATTGAAGCGGCAAGAGCGGGTGAGCAAGGGCGTGGTTTTGCTGTTGTTGCTGATGAGGTCCGCCAGCTAGCCTCTCGCACGTCAGCATCAACTGAAGAAATCAATTTAGTTGTAAGCAAAAATCTTATATTAACGAATGACGTGACAGACTCTATGGTTAAAATTGGTTCTGTAGCAGATGAGACTAATTTAAAAATAACAGAAGTATCTTCTATCATGAATGAAATTTATGAAGGTGCTGAAAGTGTATCAACAGCAGTTAATAGCTTTAAAGATAAGCGTTAATTATTGATACTTGCGTGACCTGTCCTGCTGTCTCAGCTGCGAAAAATGTTGGTTCGCAATGAAGAAAGCAGGGCAGTGAAGGGATTAAGCATAACTCAGTAAGAAAAGAGATGCTGTTTGTTGGATACTATTAACGCCTAAAAATATAATTAAAATTTAACAAACAGCGCATTATGAGTTTATATGGGCTGGCCAACTAACTTGCTTTAAGCTTAATCGATTTGTTACAGTTATTACATTTATAGATACTGCTATAAATTAGTTTTTCAAACCATTTTCTATTCACTTTTACCATTATTGACTTTTTACAGCACTTCATTCTTACTTTTCCTGCGGAGATATCGTTAAATACAGATTTTGGGTAATGATAATTATTATCGCTACCATTAGCAATGGGCAGGCTCAAAAATATATGAATTACACTGTCTTACATTGACGCCGTTTACACGAGGTGAGTGAAACGGTAATCTAGTTGTTTATACGGAGCGCCGTATAAACACTGTTATGCTTCTAGGAGGGGTATGAGTAAATTTGTTGTAGTGTCTAAATATTCATTTCCTTTGGACGCAAATATAGCTAAAGCTAGCTTAGAAAGTGAGGGGATTCCCGCTTATATTGCGGATGAACACACAGTTAATATGCAATGGCTTTACTCCAATGCTATTGGAGGAGTGAGGCTATTTGTCCCTGAGGAATTTGAAACTGAAGCAAAAGCCATATTAGACATGAATTTTTCTGAGGATGTAGATTTAGCTTTTAAAGAAAAGCCCGAACAATGCGCTCAATGTAGTAGTGGTAATGTTATTAATTACACTAAAGGTAAAAAGCCTGCATTCCTATTATTTATATTGTTAGGGTTCCCTTTGTTTTTTTATAAACATGGTAAAAAATGCATGGATTGTGGTTGGTTTAAAGAAACATAAAGGTCAAACGGTGTTATATGCTGCACGAGGTTAACGCATGATAAGAAAAGCCACACAAAGTGACTGTATCAATTTGGCTGTTTTATCGCTGCAGGTTTGGTTACACACTTATGCAACGCAAGGTATCAGAACAAAGCTTTCCCACTATGCATTGTCTACGTTTACAGAGCAATATTTTAATAATATGTTGGATGATTCAACGTGTAACATTTGGGTTTACACCAAAGATGAACACCTTGTTGGTTTTATTGTTGTCGATTTAGCCTCGACCTTTGGTTGCGCCATGAATGGATATGAAGTGAAAACACTATATGTGTCTGAACATTTTCATGGGAAAGGCATTGGTCGAAAATTGCTTGATAAAATCAAAGTTCAACATGGGTATCCATTTTGGTTATCAACATGGGTAAAAAATGAAAGTGCCCTTCGTTTTTATCGCCATTTGGATTTTACAACTATTGGTGAGCTAAACTTTGACATTGATGGTGAACTTCACGAAAATCATGTTCTATCATATTGTTGAGCACAACAAACTGGGAGTTCATATGGAAAGTGAAAGACTTAAGTTAGCTCCACCATCGTTGGAATTTTCCGAACCAATGTATGAAGTAATTGAGGATAGTAGAGCCGAGTTTTCTCAATTCTTGCCTTGGGTTACAGAATCTCTCACGAAAGATGATGTCGTCAAAAACACTCAAGAGGCAATAAGAAACTACGAGGCGTTTATTGGTGAGTTTTGGTTCAACATCATAGAGAAAGAAACTGACTCATTTATTGGCGCAGTCGGATTTATTGTTCGAGATGGATCTGTTCCTTTCTTTGAAATAGGTTATTGGCTACAAACGTCCAAAACGGGCACTGGTTACGTTAGTGAAGCCGTTAAACTAGTGGAAAGGTACGCCTTTCTTGAAAAGGAAGCTAAGCGAGTAGAAATTAAAATGGCGGGCTCAAATACTAAGAGTCAGTTGGTTGCGAAGCGTTGTGGGTATCAACTGGAAGCCCAATTAAACAACGCTAGGCGTCTGCCGTCTGGTGAGTTAGATAGTACGTTAATCTACGCTAAACATACTTAACGCGGCGTTATAAGCGAGTTCATTATGCGTGATAATATCATCGTTAGAGACGGAACATTAACTGATGCAAAAGCAATTCAGGCTATTGCATCTCCTATCATGAAGAGCTACGGGCTTGAACCTGACTTTGCATTTCTTGATTATGAACTTGGACAGTTTGGAAAAAATTATGAAGGTTCAATCGCACAGCTTGTGGCTTGCTTGGATAATGTTGTTATTGGTTCAATTATACTGAAAGTACATAAAGAAAATGTAGCAAAACTTGTTGGGTTTTATATTTCAGATAATCAGCAAGGTAAAGGCGTAGGCAAAAAATTATTGAGTGCTGCTATTCAACGTGCAAAGTTATCTGGGCAAGATGCCATCTACTTAGAAACATGGGATAAAATGGAAGCCGCTACAAGTTTGTATAAAGCAATGGGCTGGAAAAAAACTGAAGATCCGCATCCCGATAGTGGAGCTGAGCGAGCTTACTATCTAAATTTAAAATGGGACTGCTAACAGTTTGTTCGGTTTCGCTTCGCTACACATTTTAGCAAACTATTTCCAGCCCCTTAAATGGACATTGGTATGACTCCCCACGTTAAGTAAAACACAGAGGTCCTTGCTAAAAATATAGCTATAAATTCACTTTATTAAATAAAGTGAGTTAACGTAAGAATGAAGCAAGTATATTCGTCGGTTATCATGCTGATATTCGTGGATCAGCTAACTTTGATTAGCTACCATCCTAACGCCGTCGGTGATTTTGCCACCCCCGATGCTTGATTCTATACGCTAACTCTTCTGGTTCGGGCACGTAGATCACAGTCAGGTCTTCAGACTTGAGTCACTTAGCAACAATGGCCTAGCGATGTTATATCCAATAACTACAAGGACCGGCTTCATAAACGAAGTGCAGCGTTGCATGTGGGTATTTTGATTCGAACCGACGCCCCAATTTTGTAACTGATTGTTTAGTTGATGGATTCTTACCCAGATGAATTGGTTTGACGCCACGCACATCTTCGATATAAACGACCTCAATAAATGATTTGTGCGTGTCCATGCCAATAAAAACTATGTTATGTTTACTCATGCTAGTCTCCAGTTTTATATTTTTGACAAATATATTATGGCTCTGGTTTTTAAAACTAACCCACGAAGTTGGAGGCTAGCACCTTGTGGGAGTCATTATGTCTATAAGTCAACTCAGGATTGGTGATTAAATTGTCAAATATAGGTCATGTTCAATATTCAAAAGGTGATGTCACTGGCGAGCTAAAAGCAGTTTGGGTGCACGATGATTATGGAAGAGGCACAGGTTTAGCTACTGGGAATGCAAATTCTGAATTCGAGGGCAACTACCAAATCAAGTATTTTGATGAAAATAGCATTTTTCTGGCTGAGCTTGATTTAGAGATTATCAATAATGGTAGTAGCTATAATGTGACTTGGAGTAAGAGTGGTCGCGTTACTAGTGTTGGTATAGGAATGGAAAACGCTAGCACATTAACTGTAGGTTACTATGATGTGTAGTGACTTATAATAAGCTAATTAATAAGGATAAAAACAGTGACTGTTTTCGTTCTTCAACATTTAGCCAACAATTTTTAGCCCATTATTTGGGTGTTTTAAGCCAAATCGAAAGTATAAGGAAAATATGACGATAGTTGAACAAATAGTTAGTCGTGAAATAGACGCTGTTATCATTTTTGAGTCAGCTAACGTTATTGCTTTTGCGGACTATGATCCTATTAACTTTGGGCATTTACTTATAGCCCCAACGTTTCCCTATGAAAATTTCATTGATGTTCCAGAGTTAGTATTCAAAGAGATAAATGAAGTGGCTAGAGATTTATACCGTAGGTTGGATTCTAAGTTTAACCCTGATGGCATCAGCTTTATTCAAAATAATGGTAAGTTTAATGATTTAGGTCATTATCATCTACATGTATTCCCACGTTTCGAGGGTGATAAGTTTCGTTGGCAAAGCAGTAATTTGGGAATTCAAAACATAAATGACTTACGCAAGTCGTTAGAAGGTTTATAACAAGCCTCTGAATTAAGAGTCACCAAGGCTGTCTGCCATTGCTGTGCAAATCGTCCACCAGCATATAGTTAACTTATTAACTTATTAGAGGGGCGTTTACGGCAATAGCACTAAGTATCGAGCCATTCACCTATTATTGAGGGTTGTGTATTAAAATATGAAAATTGCATTAGGTGGCGATCATGCCGGATTTGAATATAAAAAAGAGCTAATTGACTTATTAGAAAGCCAAGGGTTTACTATTAAAGATTTTGGTCCTTATGGGACTGATTCATGTGACTATCCAGACTTTGTACATCCAGTAGCAAAAGCAATCGAAGGTGGTGACTTTGAATTAGGGATCATAATATGTGGGAGTGGCAATGGTATTGCTATGACTGTTAATAAACATCAAGGCGTACGTTGTGCTTTAGCTTGGAATACTGAAGTGGCTGAATTGGCTCGGTCGCATAATGATGCAAACATGCTATCTCTACCAGCAAGGTTTATAGACCTAGAAATGGCGAAAGAAATAACACAAGCCTTTATCGGTCCAAGCTTTGAGGGCGGTAGGCATCAACGAAGAGTCGATAAAATACCATGCCGATAAGCAAGGCATATGTAGTAGGCCTCATAATGAGGGTTATGCTGAAGAGGACCTAGTTTTATGCCTGAACCCAATCCAGCGAAAATAATGGCCTTTGCATCGCCGAAAGATCTTGCCCAGTGGCTTAAGGTGAATCATGTCATCGAAAGTGAACTGTGGGTGAAGATATTCAAGATAAAGACTGGGATTCCGAGTGTGACTTGGAACGATGTCGTTATTGAGGTTTTGTGCTGGGGTTGGATTGACGGTATTAAGAAGTCAATTGATGACCAAGCCTATCTCCAGCGAATTACTCCTAGGAAAGCGCGAAGCAACTGGTCAAAAAGGAATCGAGAGCATGTGGAGCGTTTGATAAGCGAAGGCCGAATGACGGAGCCTGGACTCGTACTTGTTCGTGCTGCCAAAGCAGACGGCCGGTGGGAGAACGCCTATGTGACAAGCGAAATGAAAGTGCCGATGGATTTCCTAGCAGCATTAGCGAGCAAGCCGAAGGCTAAACAATTCTTTCAAACACTTAATAAATCGAGTCATTTTGTCATTGCGTATGGATTGACAAGTGCGAAGAAACCCGAAACCAGACAAAGGCGATTTGAAAAATTCATTGATATGCTTGTTAACGAAGAAAAGCCGACTTAAGTCTTTAAAAACAAATGTTATTAATTGGGAAAAATAGAAAGGGACAGTAATGATTCGTAATTTCTACAACTGTGATAAAGAAGTTGATAACAACAGTCATGATGGTGTTGGCTCTATTGATATTTACCGTGTATTTAGACGTAAAGACTTTGATGGTGCTTGGGATTTTGCTATTCGTGTCATTATGCCGCCAGGTAGTTCAATGGGAGAGCATTCTCACGGAGACGATGAAGAAATGTATATAATCCTCAAAGGTGTTGGCTCAATGATTATTGAGGGTGTAAGCAAACGAGTGGTTGCTGGCGATATGATTGTGAATAAACGCTTTGGTACTCATGGTTTATTAAATGATTCAGTTGAAGATATTGAATTACTTATTATTCAAGCAAGTTTAAAGTAATGGCTATTTTGCTTACTTAAACTGCGTGTAAGACAATTACCATAACAATCGTATCAACACGGATTTCTACATTTGAAATTCTAAATTATATTTGTATTCATGGTGCTAAGTCAGTTCCAGTCATCTTTATTCAGCATGAACAACCTGATACTGTCATCGAACATGGTAGCGAAGGTTGGGCTTTACAGTCGAGCCTAATTACACAAAGTGGTGATCATTTCGTGCGTAAGACAACGCCAGACTCGTTTTTGAATACGAGCCTTCAAAGTCTTTTAAAAGAGCTAGAAGTTGATAGTTTAATTGTGTGTGGTTTCGGATGCTCATACAACGCACGCTAGTGGTGCTCAAATTCGAGCACATCATAATGCGACGTTACCTAATATTTCGAGTTTCGGTGTCAAGATAGCAGCAGTAGAGGCAGATAGCCTTTGGCCATAGCTAGCAAGACCAAGCACCGGTATCGATTCGCTCTCCGGTGTTGGTGGTGTTGGTTCACAAGGAGTAACCTTTGGGTTTTGCGAGAGAATTTGAGAGTTCAACGTTTATCTTCAGCCCCATCTGTATAGATGATGCAGTGGCATTGTTTGGGGCGGTTTGTTCAAAAGAGTTTCCTTCATCTCTGCCTTTGGCCAAGATTGAAACGCTGGAGCAAGCTAAAAGTTGGTGCTTGGATAAGATTTTAGATTGGGAAACTGGCAAGTGCTATGTGTGGACATGCTGTCTTTCATCTGACTCAGTAGTTGTTGGTCAGGTTACTCTACTTCCACGGGAAAACTGTTTAGCTTTGGCGTATTGGGTCAGGCCTGAATTTTGGGGGCAAGGAGTGGCAACTCAAATGTGTAAATCGTTACTTTTTCACATTTATAGTGCTGGGTATCGAGGCCGTATATGGGCTGGTGTTAATTCTTGGAATACTCGGAGTTCTGCCGTTTTAGAGAAACTGGGTTTTAAAGCAATAGATTCTGGCGGTGAGTGTACAGAGTACAGTTTGGAAATTGTGTGCTATCAAAGCGGGTAAAAACATTCGTCATTACGGCATCGTTGATTTGAAAGCGGCTGGGTTGACAGTTTCTGCACAGTGAAACGGTGTTACTGTACCCAACACTACCCATCCTAATGCCGCAAAAACGCCGCCGTTCGCAATGATAAGTTATGGTTTTATATCGTATTATTTGTTTATTTCTAAGCTGAGTCTCAGTTTGTCAGATAAAAGTCTTTTTTCCTTTTCTATATATTAAAAATCCAATAGAATCAGTTGTATATGAAGTCTTGTTAATCATTAATATGACTTCTAAAATAAATAACAGGACTGCACACTTTCTAAGAATCTGCTTTAATATCACATTGGTATTTTATCTTATTTTTCATTTGATTAGTCGTTACTGACTAGGCTGAATAGATTTGGAAAGTCGAGAGTCCTGTTATACAGATTTTATGTGTAGATCTAATTCCCGAGGTAGTATGAAATTACTTATTGCAGGTTCAAATGGATATGTTGGAAGTCATGTAAGAGATCTATTCAAAGCTAAAGGTGTTGATGTTTATGTCTATAGCCGAGATGGTACAAGCGATAAATGTGACAATAGAAATATTTCAAGTAAAAATACTGAAATGCACGGGAGCTTTGATGTGGTCATTAATTGCGCCCGTGCACATTGGAAAAGATACACGCCTGAAGAGATTAGCCGGATTGAGAGAGATTTACTTTCAAATTTAAATCTTTTTGCGTCAGAAACTGCAAAAAAAATACATACGTCAGGTGTTTGGCTATTTGGTAATGCAAATGAAAAAGAGCTAAATGATTTCACCTTACGTCCTTTCGAAATGGTCAAAGATGACGAACAAACCATACATGATTCTTTATCTTTAAATTGGAATGTTGTTTATTGCCCGAGCATTATTTATGGTGGTAAGTCGTGCCAAATGCGCCGTATTATTGAAGGTTGGAAAAATTCATCTGTTACAGTGGCAATTCCTAGTACCGGTTATAATCAGTATGTTCATGTATTCGATGTGGCAGATTTTTATTATACATTAGTGTCCCAAAATAATATTAATCCACGCCAACACATCATTGCAGAAAGAAAAGGCTATACACCCGAGGCGTTTGCAGATCTACTTTATAAGAATTCAATTATTGAACGTGTTTGCAAAATCAGTTGGGACGAGTTTGAAATACATAATGGCTTTGGCGCTATAGATATTGAAAAACTAAATCTTAATTTACCAATTAGTCCATATTTCGCAGAAAAATACACAATTAACGAGTACTTCGAGCAATACACATAAATAACGGGGTAAGATACAAAGTATTAAAATTTATCTTTACGAGCTTGGTATAAACAATTATGACTAACCGACGGCCTCAGAAAACTTCCTCGACTATATCAACGCTTAGCGATCTTGCGAAGTTGGCAAATTATTCCCTCATGGACACGCTCAACTGTGATCCTGATGCGAGAGAAAACGGGGCCGACCACGCGCCGCGACAAGTCTTCACGGGGCATTATGTCCCCGTTAATCCTACGCCAATCAAAGACCCAGAGTATGTAGCGCACAGCAAAACCTTTTTTTCCGAGCTTGGCTTCGCCGACAGTATTGCAGAGTCCTCCGACTTCGTTCGCATGTTCTCCGGGGACATTTCTCAGGTTCCAGAGCCGATGCGCAAGGTAGGTTGGGCGAGTGGGTACGCACTTTCCATTTATGGCACTGAATACATCCAGCAATGCCCGTTCCAAACCGGCAACGGATATGGAGACGGTCGTGCAATTTCTGTGCTTGAGGCAGTCATCAACGGTCGACGCTGGGAAATGCAGCTGAAAGGTGGCGGCCGCACGCCATATTGCCGCGGCGCGGATGGTCGCGCTGTCTTGCGGTCTAGTATCCGTGAGTTCTTGGCTCAGGAACACATGCACGCACTGGCCGTACCCACATCACGGTCTTTGAGTTTGTACGTTTCAAAAACGGAGAAGGTAAAGCGACCGTGGTACTCGCAGGGCTCGCGCTCGGAAAATCCCGACATGCTTATATCTGAAGCCGTCGCCATCTCGACACGTGTCGCACCGTCGTTCATCCGTGTAGGCCAACTCGAACTTTTCGCTCGCCGTACTCGTAAAAACGAACACCTGAACGCGATGGCGGAACTCGAGAAAATTGTGCTGCACTTGATTGATCGTGAGTACGCTGACGTTGTCGATAGGCAACTCACCACCTCAGAAAAAGTGGTGTTACTGGCGCGCGAGTTTCGTAGCCGCCTCACGTTGCTGGTGGCTAACTGGATCCGCGTCGGCTTCTGTCAGGGTAACTTCAACAGCGACAACTGCGCAGTCGGTGGCTTTACACTTGATTATGGTCCCTTCGGCTTTTGCGATGTGTTTAACCCGTATTATCAGCCTTGGACGGGTGGTGGTCGTCACTTTGCGTTCATGAACCAACCAAAAGCAGCGCAAAGAAACTTCGACATGTTTTGTTCAGCGTTACGGCCGTTGCTGGCGTCGCATCAGGACTATTTGCTCGAGCTCGACGAGATTCAAAGTGGATTTTCGAAAGTAATGCACGCGCAAATGGAAACGATGTGGGCTGCCAAGCTGGGTCTTAGCACTTTGAACACTGCCTCTCACAAGGCTCTTTGTAACGTACTGTTCAGAGAGCTAGAAACGCTCATGATACAAACTCCTGTCGATTACACTATCTTCTTCCGTGAGCTCTCGTCGATACCCGACGACATTGGCCCACTCAAGAAAAGCTTCTACAATAATTCGCCGCATTATTCAGAGTCCAAAGAGATGGACAAGCGCTGGGCTGAGTGGCTCGAAAAATGGAAAACCATCCTCAACAGCGCCTGTGATGCTAATGCTAGATCGCCCCGAACCAGTGAGGAAATCTCTAGGCAGATGAAGCTAGTCAATCCAAAATACATTTTGCGAGAGTGGTTTGTTATGCCTGCTTATCAGCAAGCAACTGCGGGAAATTACGCTTTAATCCGAGAACTGCAGGATGTGATGACACAGCCATATGCAGAGCAGTCGAAGGATGTGGAGGATAAATACTATAGGTTGAAACCGCCTGAGTTCTTTGAGGTGGGTGGATTGTCACATCTTAGTTGTTCGTCGTGATTTTTTGGACTTAAAAAAGTAGCGCCAGAAACAACTTAATAATGAAGGCTAGGTTTTTATTTATAAAAGATGGCTAAACTGCGCCGTTTAGCTTGACGTTAGGTGCTCATGAGAAAGGAGATTCAAGTGGATATTCGAGAAGTTAAAGTCAGTGATGCTCAGTCTATGTTAGAACTGATGCTGTATCTGGATAGTGAAACACAATTTATGCTGCTTGAGTATGGAGAAAGGACAACTACGATAGAGCAACAAACTAAGATTATTGAATCATTTAGCGAAAGTCAGTCGCAGTCTATGTTTGTATTAGCGAACTCCTCGGGCATTAATGGTTTCATTGTTGGTATCGGCAATACTGCAAATCGAAATAAGCACTCAATGTATTGTGTTATAGGTATCAAGCAGAGTGCCTCTGGAAATGGCTATGGGAAGCAATTATTAGAGCATCTTGAATGCTGGGCTTCAGAGCATGACTTTACGAGACTAGAGCTTACAGTTATGTGCCACAATGAGCCCGCGTATAATCTCTATTTATCTCGTGGTTTTGAGGTTGAGGGTGTCAAACGACGCGCGATGAAAATCGATGACCAGTATGTCGACGAGTTTTACATGTCCAAATTACTAAGTACCTAACAGGCGATCCAACACATGGCATTTTTGCTTTGCAAAGTGTAGACATATGTTGGAGGCAGATTAGCTTAGCACGGTGTAATGCGTAAAAAGAGAAAAGATGAAAAATCAGGGAAAACTGTTCTTCTTCTGTGGCAAGATGGGAGCGGGTAAGACAACGAAATCCAAGGTTGTGGCTATCGAAAACGATGCTGTTTTAATATCAGAAGATGAATGGTTGGAAGCTCACTTTCCGAATCCACCTTGGCCAATTTAAGGTTAGCTTCTGCAGTCGTAATCGGTGCCGAAATAAAGCTAAACAGCGAGTAATCCAACTCATGATTTGTTCCTCTATAATACCTAAAAAGTGCTTAGGGTCTTTTGATACAGCTTTAGCCAGAGCATTAACCCCCGTTAAAAAAAGCGGGTCCACATAAGCCGAAATACCAATAATGGCAGTCTTCAACCCTTCATCTAATCCAAGCCAACGACAAAAACTGTCCGCAATATATGCCGACAAAATCGCCATTAGCACCGACATAAAATAATGAAAAAAGGTAATCCGTGGACTGGGGGGGGATTTGACTCGTGTTGGTAACAGTATGCGAGATGCAGGTCTATCGAAAATAAACTTTGTTCCAGATGGTTAACAAGGTTGTAAGCGTTTCGGTGAACATGCGTGCCCACAAAGCATTACAAATGCTTACATTTTTTTTGCCTGTATTCTTGAACTTAGAAGATATGATACCTATCCATCTGGTTAGTATTGAAAGGATATTGTTAATGAATAAATTATTTTTTTTACTTCTTGTTACGCTTCTTGCAGGCTGTGGATCTGATAATGATGGTACAGGAAGTACAGGAAGTACAGGAAGTACAGGAAGTACAGGAAGTACAGGAAGTACAGGAAAAGCAGTTGTTAACATTTTTTCAATTACAAACGTTAACCTTACAGATAGGGCGTTAGATTTTATAATTAGCCGCGGTTTGGGCGTGAATTCTATTACGAATGTTAGCCCCCTTAATACCTTAAATAAGAATAACCTTAACTTTGGTAGTGGGAGTGTTTTTGCTTACTCCGTTGTCGATAGCAATACTAAAAACATAATCTCTAACATAATGAATTCCATTATTAGAGGGCCAGAAAGAAGTCGACTTTTTATTGCTGTACCTGATACAGGGAAAAAATCGAAAAATAAGGCGAACATTCAAATCTTTACACCTTATTCATCTAATACCGTAAGTCTGGGTAAAAATGTTGAAATTAAGATTTTTAATCTTTCTGGAGATAACACATTATACTTAGATGCCTATTGCAATAGCGGTACTATTGATAAAACTCCGTTTTCTTATAAGTCTATTTCTGGCGCTGGAGAGGCTACACTATCATGTAGCCTAACGATGGGAGACTTGGATAAATTTGTTATTAAAAAGAAACTGAGCGGAAGGCTAGACCAGATAGTTCAATCTATTACGGACCCTGAAACCACTTTCTCTTCTGGTAAACAGTACAACTATATCATTTATAAAGATACTACTGGATCGTTTAAAAGTAGGGTTATGCCTGCTGATGAATTAGGATTAATTTAAAGCGAGCACCTGCTATAGAATGTTTTGGTCGAAAGCTAGTTTTAGTTCAGTTTCGCCCCAAGTTCAAGTTAATAAATTTTAATATAGGGATAGGTTAAAATGAAAATCAAGACCAAACAGTTCAAAAATAATCTTGCTTTAGGTTTGATAGCTATGGCTTTGACAGGTTGTGGTGGCGGTGGTGGTGGTTCTACTACTACAGTTACACCCGCTGAGCCACAGAAACCATATAAACCAGAACATGCCATTAACCTTGATATTCTAAATTTAAATGATGGGGGTAATGTCGACACAGAGAAGGTTGAAAACACAGCCAGGTTAGTATCAGCTTTTTATGATCAGGTTATAAACAATATCTTTTCCGATCTTAATCTTCCAGAAGTTCCAAGTATGGATAACCTAAGAAACTATATGGCAGGAAAAACTAACGATAACCAAGATGCTTTATTCAGAAGTTACGTTATAAATAATACTTCCGTCCATATTGTAATGAAAAAAAATAGCCCAACAAATTTAGCCTCTAAGGATATTTTTGAAGATCAATCTAATCAGCTTGGTGATCGTTACTACGGTTTAGGTGGTTTTGTTTCGTTTGATAATGAAATGACATGTCTACTGATGCTTACGGGTGGGCACGAAATTTTAACATGTGGTGATGGTAGCTCAGCGATGGAACTTACTTATCGAAAACGACCATATGTAAATGAATTTGATTTAAAAATAAATGTTTCAAGCTTTTCTTTTCCTAAAACCTCTGTCAAGTTTGATCCTAATACTCGTTCAGTTACCCTAAATGCTAGCAAAAAAGCAGCCTTGAATAGCGATAACACCCTTAGTTGGGAACCTTAGCACTCAGATTTTGATATAATAACGCCTCCCATGTGGAGGTGTTTTTCGTTACTGAGCTGGTTAAAAAACCTTTATAAAATCCAGAGCATTTCAGTCTGATATTTTTAAATAAAAGCGATTCCCAATTTGTCCTTAAGTTGATACTTTTAGTCCTCATGTTATTACTAAGCCATCCCTATGTACTATATACTTTACTAAGTTTCACAGGCTCAATTATAAAAGCTAATCACACTTATTGGTTGAATCTATATTTAGAAAAGGTCGTATATGTATAAAAAACTTAGTTTGATTTTATGTGTTTTTGTATCACTCTTATTAGGAGGATGTGGAAGTGATCATGCAACTGATGATGGAAATAGTAAAAATGATCCAGTGTTAGAAGACATAAAAATCACACCTCCTGCTATAACAATTCCTAAGGGAGCTTCTCTACCATTAAAGGCGACAGGGTATTATAGTGATGGTACAACAGCAGATATTACTCAATCTGTAGAATGGAATGTTAATGACGATGGGAAGGATATTATTAAGGAAGATAAGCTTCTTTATAATATCGTATCGGTAAAGGGGATCACTTCTGGTGACGCTGTTATCTCGGCAAGAATGAATCGAACAGTAAGTTCTGAAGTAGATGTAAAAGTTACTGATGCTAAATTAGTGCAATTAGAAATAAAGCAAGCATCTGTAGATGCCGATGCTAATATCGTTTTCCTTAATATACCTAAAACATATGAAGTTTTATTACATGCTATCGGAAAATATGATGATGGCAGTAATCTTGATCTTACTCCATATGTCACCTGGAAATCTGACAGCCCGAATGTTATTAATTTTGATAAGAATCTTTATAGTAGTTATTTAGTAGCAAGCGGAGAAGAGGTTGGTCACACAACTATGCGTGCTAAGTTTGAGGAAATTAGCTCATTTGTTTCTGTTGACATCACTGGTACTGAATTGACGAATATTAGAATTGAGCAACTGGGTTCATCAAACCATGAGATTTCCGTAGCGGTAGGAAACCCAGCCATATTAGCTGCAGTTGGTACATTTCAAGATGGTACTAGTCTTATTTTATCTAATAAAAAGCTCGCATGGAGCATCGATGATCAAGCTATAGCCGAAAGCTATAACTGGGGTCGTTATTTTCTTTTAACTGGGAAAACTGCAGGTAAAACTTTCATTAATGTAACACGTGATCAGATCAAAGATACACGAATCTTAACCGTGACTAATGCTGGTCTAGAAAAATTAGAGATTACTTCTGGTGGTAAAGAAGTGACATCTATGTCTATAACTGCTGGGGACGAGACACTATTGAGGGTCCGTGCGACATATGATGATGGAACTACTAGGCCTGTGTCTTTTTCTTCTTCACTTTATGTAGATAATCCTGATGCCGCCTATACAAGACAGCCAGTAGATGACTATTTTGAATTAATAGGAGTTAAAGCAGACTCTACTACGAATCTTCTCGCAACATTCGGTGGTTTAAGCACTCCAACAGTAAGAATCGAAGTGGAAGAAAGAGAACAAGAATTTTCGGGTATAGAGATCACACCTAATGAAGTCATGTTATTTTTTGACAACACTCTATACATACAACCAACCGCGATAGGAATAAAAAGTAATGGTACTAGGATTGATATTTCAGATAGAGTCGAGTGGGTTTCTGCAAACCCTGAGATAGTGGATATGCAAGGCGATTATCTCTGGCCTAGTTCTACTAATTTTGGAACAACAACGGTCACAGCAAAAGCGGGGGATATAGTCAGTATTAATCCAATGACAGTTACTGTGGTATTGCCTAAAAATTAACTAATCTCAGATAAGTTAAGCCATTGCTATTAGCCATTCTTTTCTGAATTAGTAGTAGCGATGGTTCCTTTTGACCGATCTTGTCTACAAAATAAATGTTGAATTGTATATATGTGTATGAAGTGTAGTAAAGTTATAAGTTTATGTGGGAAAATATTGAAAGGGAGCTATTAACTTAATCATCAGTCCAACCTTCATACCCAAGACGTTTTTCTAATTGCTCTGATACGATAAATAGGAAGGACTTTTAGTTTGGTGTTAACTTACATTTCCAAGTCAATAACGCTGATAATATCATCTTTATTGATGATACCTAAATAACGGCTATCGTTAGCAACATCTCGATTGTCACCTAAAACGATGTACTCATCATTTTTTAAATGCCACTCCCAACTATCATTTCGAATATCGAGAGGAACTATCTTCTGATTGAGAAGTTGAATGTTATAGCCAGTCTGCTTACCTTCGGAAAAGATAGTGTTATCATTAGTGCTATAAAGAGAATTCTTCTCTAAGCACTTTGAATTAATACATAGATTATTATCTATGTAAGTTATGTAGTCTCCTGGTAAGCCTATTAACCGTACTATGAACGCATTATCCTTCGACTTAAATAGCACAGACACAATATCGAATCGTTGTGGTTCTCCAAACTTATCCGCACCAATAATATCGCCTACTTGAATAGTCGGTAGCATTGATGACGAAGGTATTTCGTAATATTCATAGCGAATATAAGTATATATAAACGTGGCAAATAAAATCCCCACAATAAAGCTTATTACTTTTTTTTTCATAATATAGTTTCTTTGAATTACAAATTTATTTTTCGTAATATATAGTATCTATAAATATTTTGATGTAAGTGATTGTCAACTATGTAGCGTAACTGGCAGCCATCAAACATCTCAATAAGATATTCCGTTTTAACAACAATAAGTATTACCTGGTAATACAGTCTCCATTACTTAAACCTGTTCAGGTTTCACTAAATCAGATATCTATTCGGTCGCTGGGAACATAAAGCTAACGGTTTTATCTGGATTATCCTCGAAAATCTTTATTTATCTATTTGTAATTAATGACAAGTTTGATACGTTTATAATCATAATGGCACTAAACTTAAATTCACGTTATACGGAAATAAGTATAACAACTTAACAACTATTGGGCATTTTGACGCCCTATGTAATTTACAATTACAGAGAAGGAATTATGATGAATTTTGCGAACGCTAAGAATGTGGTTCAAATTTCTACTATCGCGTTAAATGGCGCATTTATTGGTGCTATGGTTTTGATTGGTTTGGTAATAGCGCCATTTTGGCAAAATACCGAGCCTCAATCATTCTTGGACTGGTTTACAGCATACGGGAGTAGTATAGGTAACCTAATGATCCCATTAGGTCCGGGGGTTCTTATTTTCGCTGTTTTAGCTTTCTTTATGAGTAAAGAAAACAAGCTTCTTTGGGGTTTAACCATCGCGTTTACCCTCGCTAACATTCTTTACTTTCCGGTATATTTTCTTCCAACTAACGCTTCGTTTTCTGAACAAACGATCAATATTATGGGGGTAAGTGATGAACTATCAACATGGGTTAACTTTCATTGGCAAAGGGTACTATTTGCGATCGCTGCTTTGGTCACTTCAATAACAGCAGTAATAAATAGTAAGCAATAAAAAAACCTTGCAAGCGGCCTACACTTTCTCTTGAACAGGTAACTTCAACAATCCAACTGAAGTAACTAAATCTGTTGTTGCATAAGGAATATAATTAAACAACAGCGGTTAACTCTATCGAATTAAAACAATCTACGTAACGTCCTTAGCCTATGATTTGTTCTTATAATGGCCAGCTTTAAGTTTAATCTTTTTGCCACAGTGATTACACTTATAAATACTGCCATAAAATAATTTTTCAAACCAGTTTCGATTCACTTTTCTCATTGTTGAGTCTTTACAGCACTTCATGATTACTTTCCTGTAGAATATATCTAAACACATCAGGATTAATGCTAGCGCTAACATTAATGAAAATGACAGTTATTATCAAGCGTGGTTTTGTAAGAAATTGTAAGTAAATCAGGTGGTTATTCAGTTAGGTGGGGGGTTGTATGTATAGCGATAGCTTTTGGTTATAAGGTTTTTATTAATTGGTGAGTGTGTGGTCAGTATATGGACGTTATTAAATTTAAATTGTTATATTTCAGTTTCTTATAGGTAAATAAAAGCCTCCATAGGGAGGCCTTTTAATTACATGTTTTTCAACAAGCTAAAATACGCTTGTATCTTGGAACAAGCCTACTTTAAGATCTTTTGCAGTATAAATTACTTTACCATCTACAAGCATTTCAGCGTCAGCAATACCCATTACCAAACGACGAAGTACAACACGCTTCATGACAATTTTATAAGTCACTTTTTTATTTGTTGGTAATACTTGACCTGTGAATTTAACTTCACCTACACCTAGTGCACGTCCTTTACCTTTAGCGCCATTCCAACCTAAGAAGAAGCCAACTAATTGCCACATTGCATCTAGGCCTAAGCAGCCTGGCATAACAGGATCACTGTCGAAGTGACAGTCGAAAAACCATAAATCAGGAGTAATATCTAGTTCTGCAATGATTTCGCCTTTACCGAATTCACCGCTTGTACTATCAATGTTTAGAATGCGATCCATCATTAGCATATTGTCTTTTGGAAGGCGAATCTCAGAATCAAATAACTCACCGTTACCACATTTAACTAAATCTTCTTTATCGAAGCTGTTACGCTCTGTTGCTGACATAGGTACCACTTGAACCTCTAATTCATTTATCATAATAATATCCTTGTTATCTTGGAGCCATCTTAGCGTACATATGTACGCCTAACAAGTCCAATCAGTTGTCACGTCCCTGTTTAAAGGTTATTCTAGCGTACAATTGTTTAAGTTTGGTTACAAAAACAGATTCATCGTCTTCTAATTTTTCATCAATCTCGTCGGCGAGTTTCTGAATTATACTATAGATCCCTTCATTTTCATCAAGGTCACCGGCTTTGATATCCATTAACAGCTCTATGGCTTGGTCAATGTGCGTAATAGGATAGATTGCCAGTTGATTATCGTTCACTGCTGTTATGAGCTTATCACTTAAATTCAAATTTACAATATTAGCCGCAGGAATCAAAACGCCCATATTGGTTTGTCCGTTTAATTCACAGATACGCAGGAAACCTTCCAGCTTTTCGTTAATCCCACCAACAGCAAGCACAGTACCAAATTGGTCGATTGCACCAGTAACAGCGAGGTGTTGCGCAATCGGCTTCTGTGCGAGTACAGATAGTAATGCGCAGGTACCAGCTAATGCGGCGCTATCACCATCAATTTCGCCATAGGATTGTTCAAAGACTAAATTGGCGCTAATAGGAAGTGGCATTGGTTTAGCAAACGTGTGTGTAAAAAAGCCCTGAATAATCATCATAGATTTAGCGTGTATATTACCCGCTAACTCGGCTTTGCGTTCAACGTCTGAGATATCACCGTCACCATTTAAATGTCCTGTTGCTGTAATACGAATAGGTTCACCAAAGCTTTCTGGGTGACCATCTATCTCAAGAACAGATAAACCATTTATTTGACCTATTTTAGCGCCATTGGTTTCTAAGATAATCTGTTTTTCGATAATACCTTCGTTACTCAGTCTAATGTGCGTATTTAACGCTTCATGTTGCAGTGTTAACACGGTATTTAAGGTATCACGATCAATCATGTCTAACTTTTGTTCTGAGGCCACATGATGGCAATAGCTCAACAATGTCATTAATTTTGATTCATTTAAGCTAAGGTAGTTATTATGTTCACACCAACGACTGCTTAGTTGAAGTAGACGTGTTAGCCCACTTGAAGACAAGGGAAGTAACTGAGACTCAGTAATTAATGATTTAATATAACCGATGTATTTTTCGATATCTTGATCTGTGACATTAAACTCAGCAGGAAAATCGATAAATGAATTTGTAATACTCGTAAGTTCTCTATCACCTTCAGCTAATTGGCTAATGGCGAGTCGGTCACCGAGTAAAATAACTTTTACATCGATTGGGGCTGGATCTGGTTTTAATTCCGTTTGTACTGCTTGGTTACTTGAGCGCCAACCCAATGTACCTTGTTTAATTACTGCTTTTAATTGAAACCATAGATCAGGATTGTTAATTAACTCATCTATTTTGATTAGGATATAACCACTATGCGCTTGGTGTATTAGGCCTGGCGTTAATTGTGCGACATTACTGCTGTAACTGCCGTTTGTATAAAGCGTGTCTTGATTACCAAATAAAGTGGTTTGGGTAAGGTTATTTGCATCAACGAGATTCGGTGTTGCAGTCTCGCCATTGGTAAGGATCTTAAATGCCTGTTCAACATTAAATTCATTGAGGTTCAATAACAGCGGAACAAGACTCGGGTAGGGCTTAATGATACACGAGTTTAACTGTTCGTCCGCACATTTACCTGTCGCAATAATATTGTTAATAACTTGCTTGAACAAGACTGTTTTATCTCGCCAAATTTCAAATGCGAGTGCACGTCCTATTTTTGTTACATCTTCGATATAACAAATGGATTTAGCACGTTTAGTCGACATCGAGGACAACATATCTGAAAATGATTTGGTGTGTTCAAAGCCTTCAAAATCGGTTGCTACAAGTAGTTTAGCGCTTACTGTATTGTGGAATAATGTGAAGAGTCGATTATTTTGAGGATATAACTGGTCTCGCTTTACTGTATCAAACTCATCGAGTTTACAGCGCGAACCTAGATCAAAGGCAGGGACTAATTTATCAGCAACAATTTTCTCAATTAACAAGGCTATCACTCATTGGAAGGTAGATAGTTAAATTATATGAGATTGTCGTATAAACAGATAGGATTATTCACATGTTGTCATGAATTGATGGTTTAAAGCGGAATTAATAACCAGAACTGACGGTGTTAACAAAAATGGTCATCATTTTATAAGTGGTTATATTTACGATTTATAGTCCAAAGCTAACCCACATAAAATGTGTATAAGCTGATACACGCTAGGGGTTAGCAGGACGCATGATTAATGTTCTCTTATTACCACATTAGGTCATCAGGGATCTGGAAATCAGCATATGGGTCGTCTTCTTCAACTTCCGTTGCGGTGTTTTCATTCAGTACCAGTACGTATGCTTCATCAACGGCTCTAATTTTGTCGATAGCAATACTCGGCATAACATAAGATTTACCTTCAAGCACACATAAGCCAATTTGACCTCGAGTTAATGCGTTATAACTTGGTTGATCGACAGATAGTGTCTTAACCTTGTTATCAAGCACGTAGTTAAACGACAACTCACCAGCAAAATCGGTGATGTGAAGTTGTTGAATCATTTGCTTCACTTTACCATGCTCGGACTTAAGCTCAATTTTTTCTTGGATCACTTTATTTCGGTCAGCATCTAACTGTGCTTGAGCTTCTTTTTGGGCTTTAATATCATCTTGTAGGCTAGTGTCTGCACTTGCCTGATTTTTGCGTACCGCTTTATTTTTTTTGTTTTTTTCTTTGCGGATTTTTTTCGCTTTTTTCTCATCGCCTAAACCGGCCTTTAAAAGCTGTTCTTGTAATGATGCCATGGTTATGAATTCCTGTAGTTTTCGTTTATGCGCGGATCATAGCAGTGTTAACTTTAATTCGCTAGATCCAAACACGGATAGACATTGTCATTGATTTTAGTGATCAAAAAAGGCGGTGATTAGCCGCCTTTTTAATATTAATTTAGGTAGTAAGCGTGTTTATTGCTCGATACCTGTAATTAACCATGGTGCATTTTCTTGTGTCAGGTTACGTTCTAAATGCCACACTTCGTTGATGTCTGCTTCTACATCTTCATGGCTATCACGGTAGCGACCACTAAATTTAACACTTACTTGCGAAAGTGATGCTGTAGATTCTGCACGAACTAACTCTGCGTCAAGGAACATTACTTCTGTATGTTGCTCGCCTTCAAGTTCTTTACGTTGTACACGTAATTCGTTGTATAACTCGATGGATACGTATTCTTGGATTGTTTCTAAATCATTTTCATTCCAAGCTTTCTGTAGTGTTTTATAATGACTACGCGCACCGGTTAAGAAGTTCGTTAGATCAAAGTCTGCAGGTAGGTTAAATGGCACCTCATTGCTTGAACCAGAAAAACCGCCTTGGCTTGCAGTGTTAAACGTTGCATCCGTTGGTGCTTCTTGTCTAAATGCTGGCCCCGATGCTGTTTGCGGTGAGCCTTGTTGCGATGCTGCTTTTGCGCGCATCATGCCTTTGAATAGGCGGAATAATAAGAAGGCAACACCGGCCATGATAATCATGTCCATGAATTGGAAACCTTCAAAAGCACCACCAAACATAGATGCGATTAAGCCACCAACGAGTAGGCCGCCTAACATACCGCCTAGCATGCCTTTTTTGCTCATTCCTTGTTTAGCTGGCGTAGCAGCCGCAGGCGTTTGTTTTTGTGGTGCTGTCTTGTAGCTCTTGCCAAAAGACTTACTACCACCGAATTTTTTAGCGTGTACTTCAGGCGCCGCTAATGAGAAAGCGAATACCATCATTAGAACAGTTAAAATATTTTTCATTATATCCCTTCAATTAATACAAATGTCGTATGCGTATTTTACGTAACTGCATCATAGCAATGGTGTCGTGGGCGTCAATTGCCTTTGGTTACTATTTACACTAGTTGACATAAAATGTCGGTAAAATTATTTTATTTAATTAATAAAGTGATCTGTGTGGGGTTTATTTATTCTGGATATAGAATACTTGGTTATAATAAATAAGAGTGGAACACACATTACAATGAATACACTGCGAATAGTATGAAGACAAATTTGAGAGAGATGAATTTTGATACTAGCGAAAATAATAGCAATGGTCGGTTTATCGGTCTCGTTAGGAGCGTATGCTAATGAGACCGATATCAAAACGACAACCCCCGAGATTAAACCCTTTGTAGTTGGTGGTGTTGATGGGAAAACATCAGAATTACCCTGGCAGATATATCTAGAGATAGAAAAGGGCGGTATTACCTATGCTTGTGGTGGTACGTTAGTGACTGATAAGTGGGTTGTCACCGCTGCTCATTGCATAAATAGATTTGAGAGTAGTTCAGTGTTTAGTCCTGTTCATGCAGACCAACTCACTGTTTACTCCGGTGGGATAGATCGGTCATTGAAGGATGAAATGTCGAGTAATAGTGTTATACAGGTTGTTGCTAATCCACTATATGATCATTCAACTCACACTGGGGACATCGCGTTACTTCAATTATCTAAACCTGTAGAGCTACCTGCACAAGCAATTAGGTTAATGGACGACGCATTGCAAGTGGATGCGGACTTAGAGTTTGATCATGGCGTTAGGAATAATGTGGTCTTATCCGGTTGGGGGCGTACATCCACCGATGGTACAAAAAGTACGAACATTTTGCAAAAAATAGTGCTTGATGGCACCGATGATGATACCTGCGCTCTCGCTTGGGGCTGGTCGGGCTTTGAAACAAGTTTTATTTGTGCAAACGCGTATAATAAAGGCTCTTGCAGTGGCGATTCTGGCGGTCCGCTCATATGGCAAGATAAAAATGCGATAAGCGATAATGATCGAGGTTACCGATTAGCAGGTGTCGTAAGCTTTGGTAATGCACAACAATGTGCTTTAAATTCATTACCTGATGTTTACACCCAAGTTAGCAGCGTTTATGACTGGATTGTAGATGAAATTAACAAAACGTGCGCATATACAGAACCGGTGTCTTCTTTTACACAAGACATATTTACGGTTGAAGCGGCACCGCTACTACAGAGTAAAAAAGGTGGTGGGATAGGTTATTCATTCCTATTTATATTAACGAGTTTACTGCTATATCGTCGAAGAAACTAAAATTGAGAATATCTCTATACTAATAGGCCTATACTTACGCTATAAGATATTTATCTAGGTGTAAGTATGGTTAACCTAAAGCTGAATCTTAACCGCCTATCAATTTGTTTCATTCTTGTCATCCTATGGTCTAAACCTGTTCTTCCTCAACCTTACGCTATGCCTATACTCGGTTCAAGGCTGATTGGTCAGCCGATACAATATACAGTGAAAGTGGGGGATTATTTTCATGCTATTGCGGAGCAATACAATGTCGGAATGATGGCGTTAATGGCATCGAATCCGACTGTTGATCCTTTTTTGCCCCGACCAGGGACTGTGCTTGAGCTTCCAACCAGCATGCTGTTGCCTGACGCGCCATATAAAGGGATAGTGATTAACTTACCTGAGCTCAGGTTGTACTACTTTCCGAAAGACAAAAACATCGTGCACGTATTTCCCGTTGGTATTGGGCGGGAAGGGCGTAAGACACCGCAAATGAACAGCTTTGTTAAAGCAAAGGTAAAAGATCCTATCTGGACACCAACACCCTCTACGCGTGCTGAATACCTAGAAAAGTTTAAAACCGTGTTACCTCGTTATGTTGAGGCTGGTGAACATAATCCATTGGGGCGTTTCGCCTTGCAACTTGCTTATGGACAAAGTAACTATCTTATACATGGCACCAATCAAAGTTTTGGCATTGGGATGAGAATAAGTGCGGGTTGTATTAGAATGAATCCAGATGACATTGAGTTGCTATATGCTCGCGTAGTGGTAAATGAACCTGTGAGGATTATAAATAAACCAGTTAAATTTACGATTGAACCGAATGGTCAGTATTTAGTTGAAGTGCATACCCCTTTATCTTCTGATACATTGGATGATGATTTTAACATGGCAGAGGTTCTTGATAGGTTTGAAGATCATAAGCTTGATGAAAAGGCCCTCAATAATGCGTTACTGCTACACTATGGGTTACCTGTGAATGTCAGTATTTAATACGAGGTGAATTGTTAATGAAGGGAAATAGGTCAACGCTCACTATTGTTAACCTATCCAATGTATCGACCACAACAAAACAATGTTGTTAATTATTTGCTATAAGATGCGGCGATGTTATCGATGCGTGAGTTCGCTCGTTGTGCTTCTTCCGAAGCTTGTAGAGCCGCTGCTGCGTTAGATCCAATGTCAGACTTCATACTTCCTTGTTCAGACTCTAACACTTTCACTTGGGAGGTTAATTTACTGACTTGAGATGTCAAACTACCAACACTATTTTCTAGGTCGGCGTTATTTGCACAACCTCCAATGAGTGCTGAACTTACAATCAATCCAGCAATAAGTAATTTACTGTTCATGAAATACCTCTATTTGTTAGCTTCGGAACATGCATACAACATTTTCCACTATCAGAGTTAAGTATGTCAGAGGTTAGATAATTTTCCACTTAACACTCTATTGTTTTTCTAATTAACAAATATTTATATATTATATTAATCGTTACCGCGTCTTCTATCAGACTATTTTAATGGTTATAGTCTTTATATTTGTATCTAATTTTTTGATATATAAGTTAATTGTTGGCTATTAAATATTTGGCTGGGATTGTTTTCACTACAAATTTATTACTGGCTCATTCAACCGTTGTTGAAGACAGTCATTTTATTTTTTCGCATGAATTAGCCTACTTTAGTTTAGAAAAGCAGAAAGAAGATCAAATTAATGCGTGTTTGTCATCAATATAATGGGCAATTTGATCGTTTGTCCCGGAGTTGGAACCGTATCATAGGAGCTATGGCGAAAGCCTTATATATTATGATCAACACATTTCGAGAGTCGGTGTCGGTTTAGATTAACGAACTGGTTATCATTTGGGAATTGAGTGAGCTAGATGTTCTATATCTCGATGTAAAAGTGATTCATCGGCTAAGTTTAACTGAACTAAACGACGAAGTTCTGAAATACTATTAATATCAATTCTCGTACAACGTAAGCCTAAAACATGTTCTTCATTATGAACTAGAATGGCCTCCATAATGATGACTTGTTCTTGGGTTAGGCTGATTGACAGTGTCATTAGCTGATTAATATTGAACTTTACATTTCTTGGTCTGGTACAGGATAGTCCACGTAAAGATAAATCGATTACATTTGTTGACCATTGATGCCCATTACAAGTTAACATGGCATTATGATCAAATAGTATCCGTTGAAAGTGACGCTTATTATTCATAATACGCTCCTTAATAATTCTCCTGTTTAACTTAATATTTTAGAGCAAAATTATTAATATGGCTGAATTTTTTAATACTAATGACGTATCTAATATGATTTTATCATAGCCCCATTTGACTTGGAGCCAATGACGCTGTCGCGTTTCCTGTTTTTTGCCTGACAAACTAAAAATAAGTTAAAACTTAGTGTTTTAGGCCAAAATAGACAGGACTACATTGACCATAAAATTATGGATGTTTTGCATACAAGATCATACCGTATCACAACTAATCAATATAAAATCATATAGTGAATATTATGTAAGATTAAATAAGTTACTGCTAAGCTTATGTATTTTTTCATATATCATAGTTTATTAAGTCTATAACAGCTTGTTTGTTTAAAAAGATCAAGGTATATATGTGAAGATATGTCATAAGTATATGGCGTAAAGTAACTATTTTATTAAATACGATTAAGATGAGTAGCGAAATGATGGGGATTGAAGATTCGTTTTTACCTGTATTAATAGTCACTAATGATATAATTAATTCTTGTAATCGCATGTTTTCAACATTAGTTGGTATAAGTGAAAGTGAACTCATCAATCGCTCCTTACATGAATATTTGCATTTGGATGGTGACGCAGACTCAGCTGTCAGTAATATCTCTCTATTATTGAAAGCTGCAAGCGTTAGTGAAACCGGATGCTTTGTTGAAGCAACACTGATGGATGTTAACTTTCATCGTTGTAAAGTGGCTCTTCACTGCCAACGTCGTAGTGAAAATCAATTTGATAATGCGTTTAAATTATGCTTTAACGTTATTGAGAATAAATCAATTGATTCAATTACTGGTTTACCGAATGGTTGGGCGATAAGTGCACGCGCAACACATTTATTCAAATTGCCAAATACACAAATGCGTTTGATGATGCTAAGTGTGGATAACTTCTCTACTATTAACTTTCGCTATGGGTTTGATTCTGGAGATAATTACCTTTCTGTACTCGGCAAAAAATTACAAGCAACAGTGAATGGTGATGGGCTGGTGGTTCGATTGGCTAATGCGCGTTATGGTATTTTAATCGAGAATAAACGTCATTTGTCATCAGCCGATTTTAATGCGTATATAACCATGTTTTGCCAGTATTTATGTGATTTATCTTTAGGCTCATTAGTACTAACTAATGGTATTAGAGTAAATAAATCATTTAGCATTGGTATTAGTCGTGAACATACTAAGTATGAAAGTTATTTTGCAATGGAGAATGCGACCGAGACAGCAATGAGGGAGTCGAGACGTCATAGCCATTCTTATTACTGCTTTGCTAAACTCGAAATTAAACCAGAGTTAATGGCCAATAAGCTTATTATTGATGAACTTCCTAGTGCAATTGAAAAGTCTCTCATTAAAATTCATTATCAGCCTCAGTACGATCTTACTACTAAACAGCTGGTGGGTTTTGAAGCGCTATCCCGGTGGATACACAAAGATCTAGGCTATATTCCCCCGGATGTATTCATTAGGATTGTAGAAGACATAGGGCTTCATTTTGAATTTGATTTATGGGTATTTACTCAGGTTTGTAAGCAAGTTGTGGAATGGCAAAAATCAGGTGTTTCCACACCTAAAATAGCAATAAATATATCGTTTAAAACACTTGAAATGATCGACTTTATTTACCGGTTAGAATCTATAATTACGTTAACAGGTTGCCCAAAAGACTTACTCGAGATTGAAGTAACCGAAACTGCTTCAATTAGTAATATGGATACCTTAATCGATAATATCAGCGCTGTACGTAGTCTTGGTATTCTTGTTGCGATTGATGATTTTGGTTCAGGTTATTCGTCGCTAAGCCTTGTTAGAAAATTACGGAAATCACTCAATACGTTGAAAATTGATCGCTCATTAGTTGCCGATATATGTGAATCTACGTTAGATAAAGAATTTGCAAGAAAAATTATCGAATTAGGAAAAGTCTTAAATGTTAAGGTATTAGCTGAAGGCGTCGAAACCTTAGCACAACGAGATTTATTACAAACTCTTGGATGTGATTATGCGCAAGGGTACTATTTTGACAAAGCATTATCGATGGTAGATGCTGAAAATCTCATCTTGAATAAAGCTAGCAATTAAGCCTGATGTTGATTTTAGTATAATAAATGAACGAAAAGGGTTTATATTGTCTTATTTCACTCTAATCGTACATATTTATTAATATAAGGATAATTTTCAATTTGTTACTGTCGGACTATAAGGTAAATAAATAACAATAATGAGAGGTTATTCGTATGAACAAACATTTATTCGCGGCTATTTTTAGTGCTAGTACATTTATTTCTACAGGTGTGATGGCGGCAGATGTCGATTTTCCTCATTTAGAAACCACAGGTATGGGCGAAGTGATTGCTAAGCCAGACATGGCCGTATTCTCTGTCCAAGTATCTGAAACGCGTAAAACAGCAAAAGAAGCAAAAGAAGCTGTCGATAATGCAATAGCGGCATTTAATGGGCGATTGAAAAAGGAAGGAGTGGCGCGTACGGATATTGAAAGTTCTAACATTTCACTGCGTCCTGAGTATCACTATAAGAAAGATCAGGAACCTAAACTCATAGGGTACCGTGCAAACAGAGATGTGACGGTAACTGTCAGAGATTTAAATAAACTTAATAGTTATTTAGATGGTGCGCTTGGCGATGGCATTAATAACATTAATAATATTCAACTGAAAGTAAGTAACGAGCCTAAATTTATAGAACTGGCACGACAAGCTGCAATCTTAGATGCAAAAGAAAAAGCACAGTCACTTGCGAAGGGCTTTGATGAAAAGGTTGATGGTGTTTGGAAAATCACTTACCGCTCATCACAACCTCGTCCAATGTTAATGAGGTCTATGCTTCTTGGCGCAGCACCAGATGTAGAATCGACTTATCAAGATGATAAAATTATTATTCGAGACCAAGTTGATGTGGTATTTCGCCTCGAAGATTAATTAGCTATTCAGAGTAACAACTTTATTAGCTTAGGATAGACTCGTTTACCCTCGATTAAATGAGTGTTACTAGCCGTCAGTCTCGATTTATGACCGACGGCTATATCGATTAGTCTTTATAAATAAACGTCTTATTATTGACGCAAGTAGCATCTAGGTCATTTAACTTCGAGGGGTCTCCAACAAATGTTTTGATATTTTGCTGAATACACTCCCCATTGTCAGAAAATAGAACAACATGATCAACCGTATCATCTGTAATAACTCGGCTGTTTGCAAAATCTTTTTTGACTAGGTTTCCCCATGCTTGTGGAGTCTGGTAATCGTTGCCGCCTTGAGTAATAAGTACAGGGACAGTATCATTATTCACTGCTAAGGCTTCCTCGTCAGCGGCTTTTTTTACATCCCATATTTTACATGCGCTAGGGGTAAACTCCATGTGAAAGCTATTATCGATGACTTGTTGTACTTCACTTGCCCAGTTAGCTCTTTCTGTATTCATTTGCTCATAATAAGGAAGAAATCCATATTCTTCAGCACAAACTACAGATAACCCCATAGCATAAAAATCATCTGGTATATCAGGCACTGCGATGATCTCTTCTTTATGCACCTGAAGTAGCTCCTTAACTTTACTTATTGGTAGTTTAGTGAAAGCTGGAATTGTATATTCGATCCAATCCTCGTGTGTTGTGTCATAAGGCATAAGAGATAGCAATAAACTTAAGTAGTACTGATGATCTTCTTTGGGCAAATCAATAATTTGATTTTTAATCTGACTTTTTAGTGTGTCTGAGTCACAGACTAAAGGAGAACGATCACAGACCTCAATAATGCGTTTAAGGTTCTCGTAATTAGCCCATTTAGCGTCATCAACCCCGTTAATTTGAATTGGGAAAACGCCGTCAAGTACCATTGCTTTAATTCCTGACTCAGTTTGAAAACCTTGATTTGTCAGGCGATCTTCCTCACGTAATACTGTTATAGCTAACCTGGTACCATAAGAGGCGCCAACTAGCGTCCACTTATCTTTGAGCTCTCCGGTATCCTCTAGTTTTTTACGTAAAACAATGAAATCTAGCGCATTATTTTTACTATTGAACGCGTTAAAATCGACGTCATTATTTTCAAAATCGGACTTACATCGTTTTAACTTTTCTTCGTCGGTACTAGTACCTGATTGACAGTATAACGCTGGCGTTGAATAGCCAGTTCCTCTTTGATCAACCAAATAAATATCATTGTTATCACGAATCGTCAGCGTTTTGAAGCGATCTGAATAACTGAGGATGTTTCCGCCTGGTCCGCCTTGCAAAAAGGCAATCGCGCCTTTTTTATTATTATTAGCTGAATTGATTTTAGCGATGGCCAACTTGATTGTTTTACCGTTTTTTGGGTTAACGTAGTCCTCTGGCACAGTCAAAGTCCAGCATTGTTTGACAAAGTCTGGAGGGGTAAAGGATGACGTTTTTAGTTTAAAGTCGGAACAAGTTGTTGAATCTAAGTGCGATATGGCTAAAGCAGATGTGAAATTTTCGAACGGAGAAGGTGGCTTTTTAGCGCCACTATCTCCGGAACCTGCCCCCCCACCAGAGCCGCCACAAGCGACCAAAGAGCTGAAGGTCACCAATGTAAGAACATATTTGACTGTAGATCTCATAAGGAATTTATCCTAAACGTGAGCAATAAGTCTTAATAGTTTAGCTTATAACTTACAGGTTTCTTATTTAGCATTACATTATCCAAGGAATCTCGATCTACAGCCCCGCGGTCACTACTACCGCTACTGCCTTTTCATTGAATGTAATTTACGCAGAAAAAAATTGACCTTGTTAGATAACAAGGTCAATTTTTAATTTATCATTTAGAGGATTATTTTGAATAGCTAATCGGTTTTGTACTTAATACTACATGATCAAAATAAGCTGTTGAATCACGATCTACAGCCCAGTCATTACTGTTGCCACCGTGCCAAAGCTGGAAGTATTGATAGTTAATAGCATGTTTCCCGTTTTCAGAAAACGTCATATTGGTTTTTTCAAGTACTTTAAATCCATTTACATGGATTGTAACAATACCGTTTGCTTGGTTTGCGTCGTTCATTTTCACATACTGTTCGATAAGATATGTTTTTTCACGTTTAAATGAGAAGTTTTCACCTTCATGTTGATAATCAATTTCATCACCACATTTGTTGGTCTTATCTTGGTGATAGAAATAGCCTATCGCACGACCATTTTCACGAAACATTGATCGTAAACTAAAACCTTCGTCTTTGCCGACAGTTTTACAACCATCAGGTTTCTTATCTATGTGAAAATTCAATCCTGCTAATCCAGGTAATTTCCCGCCCATAGAAAAGTCATAATTGTTGCCAAATGTAATTTGATATGAGAAATACAACTCATTATATTCGTTTAATTTTTTACCACCCGAAATCCCTTGTTTATAGTGATCTTTAGGGTGGGTAATAGCTAGCTGTTGTGAACCATTTCTTTCAACAATATTCGCTCTGCCAGTAATTTTACCCCATTCATTGTTAAAATCGCTCTTGAACAAAGCTGCTGTATACGCACCATTCTGATGATTCTCAAAATTAATATCATTGATAATACCTGATGCATTTTTGTAATCCACATTTGGCACAACATCATGAATCTTACTTGGGTCTAGCTCTTTATCTGTAGCTGAATCATTTTTATCTGGTGTTGGAACTTTCTCTGTTTGAGTTTTATCATCTGTTGATGAAGATCCGCCACATGCAACTAAAAATATACATGTAAAAGTACAAAGTAATAAATTTTTCAAGTCTAAACTCCCTGGTGTTTATTATTTATGATAAATTCATACAGCTACTATTTATTCACTGGATATAATTTACACAGGCAAAATTAACCTTATTAAATAACAAGGCTTATTGTGAATTAATTATTTATGGTTTTATTTTTAATCGCTAAATGGTTGTGTGCTTAACACAACATCATCGAAACACCTTGCTTAAATCCGTCTTTAGGGTGAGTTACCGCTAACTGCTTTGAACCTTTCTATCTAAAAAATTTAATTTAGCTAGACAACCTATAGTTCGCCATTCATTATTAAAATCTGCATTAAGTCTCCCGGCTGTATATTCACCGTTCTGGTTGTGCTCAAAATCGATGTATTTGTGTCATCTAGGTTTGGCACAAATAATAAATTTTCAAATGAACACCTGACCTATCTCTAAATGATTTTTAAGCATACTAACGGCATTATTTGACCAGCACAAGCGGGTGGGTTTGTGCTGTGTGATACTTACTGTACGTAAGTGTTTGGTTTAAATTTCTAAGTATTTGATAAGAAAGGACTCGAAATTAATTGAAAAAAATGTCAATTTATAGTGTTAAATCGTAAAATTGTGCTATGGCAGTTTTATCTAGATTTACGAATAATGTCAGTATAAAATTCGCGTTCAGCAGTATTCATTATAGAAATTGACTACTGCAGTAATTTAATTATTTTGTAAAGGATGAGATATATTGAGCAAGTTGTTGCTTAATATACGTAAAATAGTGCTGCTTCTTAAGTAAGTAATAAGTGATTAAATGCAAGCTACTAGCACCAATCGGGTAATATTAACTTTGGTTTTATGTAATTAATGCTAATGGTTAAAATTAGATCAATAAAATATAAACCAAAGTCGATATTATAATAATAAATAGATATATCATATCGACACTGTTTTATAATATATAGTTTGTTTTATTCATTGTTTTTGATTTAGGTCTATACTAGAGATCTATTGTTACAATATAGAAAAAGTTAATTACCATTTAGAGTATTATCATTTAATTTTTAATCATTATAATAGATAACATTTAAATTTTTAAAGGTATTAATTTTGTTAGCTTTTTTATTTCGAGTAAATGAAGGTTCAATTTTTAATTTGCGAGATAATTATGATCGTCCGTGATAACCCAAGTGTATTTAAGCTTTTTTTCATTCTTAAAGGTTCGGTTATTCCGCTGATATTTCCACAGGTTCTATTTATTACATTACTTAGTACTTTAGTTGCAATCGCACATTTTAAATATCCGATTATTCTTCCTACATATACAGTTGCACCGTTTACCTTATTAGGTGTCGCGCTATCGCTGTTTTTAGGGTTTCGTAATAATGCATGCTATGAGCGTTGGTGGGAAGCGAGAAAATTATGGGGACAGCTAATTGTTAATTCACGAAGCATAGGTAGGCAAGTATATTCATTTATAGATGATGATAAAGAAGGTGGTGAGTTGATGCAGAGGCGACTAATCAATCTGACTATCGCTTTTAATCACGCATTACGGCATCATCTTCGCCATTCAGAACCTTGGGACGATATTGGAAAATATCTTGAGCCTGAAGATTTAGCGTGGCTAAAAAAATCTAGAAATATACCCGACTCGATATTACGACTAATGGGATTAAAGTTAGGAACTTGTAGACATAAAAAACTATTGTCTGATTTTTTGGTTCAAAGTATCGATGAACACATAACATCAATGACTGCAGTGCAAGCGGGCTGTGAACGAATTGCTAATACGCCATTACCTTTTGCATATCGATTACTTGTGCAGCGTACCGCATATTTATATTGTATCATTTTGCCATTTGGACTTGTTGCTTCGCAAGGTTTTGCGACACCACTATTTTGTGCCATTGTTGCTTATACTTTTTTTGGATTAGATGCGTTAAGTGAAGAGTTAGAACAACCATTTGGGCTATCTTTCAATGACTTACCTTTGCATTCGATGTCTAGGAATGTTGAGATTGGTTTACTTGAGATGATGGGGGAGGCGGACTTACCTGAACCAATAAAAGCGAAATCACATTTGCTAGAATAACATTGGATAATGAGATGATAACAAAGGGTTTGTTATCATCTCAAATTATTTTTAGAACTTGTAACTTGCAGCTACGTATGCAGAACCAATAACTACGTCTGTATCTGAAGTTGAAAAACCGTTATCAATTGTGAAAGAATCTGCTTCATAACCAGCACGGAAACTTACACCAGATAATGCCGCGGGTGTATATTCTAGACCTAAACCAATGTGAAGAGCTGTTGCTCTATCATCTTTAAATGTTTTAAATGATTCATCTAAATCTAGACTTGAAAGACCAATAATACCAAATGGACGTAAACCATTCTGGAAAGTGTAACCAAGGTTAGCAGATACAGAAAATGATGTTGGATCCCACGTATATGATTTAACTTGTTTAATAGGTGTCACTTCACCATATTGTGTGTATTGTGCTTCAATTGCTACGATACGGTTAAATTGATAGCCACCAATGAACTTTAGCGTTGTACCATCTGTGTCTTCATCGTAGACAACGCCAGTTTCATCTAGATCCGCAAGTGTTGAACCAAAACCACCACCAATGTAGAAACCTGAAACATCTTGATTTGCTTGAACACTTGCAGTTAATGCTAGCGCAGTTAAAGCGCCTAATACAGTAATTGATTTCATTTTTTTACCTTTATTTTTGATTATATATAATATGATAACACCTTAATTATATAGGATAGTGAGTTTTATACAATGCTATAACCCTTAAGTAATATAAATACATGCAAGGTACAGCTGGTTATGTTGACATATTCAGATTAATTAACTAATACATTAATGTTTGGTAAAGAGGCTAACTTTGGACCTGCACGATAAATTATCAAAGCGAATAAAATTAAGCTACAACCGGCTAACTTTGTTAATTCCATTTTTCACCATACCAAAGCATACTTAAAACAACAGTCCAGGTTATTTCTAAAATCATAATAATGGCAGCATTTGCTGTTGTCGTATTCTTTGACCTGCAGTCTGAAGAATTATGGGGAGAATTAATTGTTAATTAACGAAGCATAGGTAGGCAAGTATATTCATTTATAGATGATGATAAAGAAGGTGGCCTTCAATGACTTACCTTTGCATTCGATGTCTAGGAGTGTTGAGATTGGTTTACTTGAGATGATGGGGGAGACGGACTTACCTGAACCTATTAAAGCGAAATTACATTTGTTAGAATAACATTTAATAATGAGATGATAACAAGGGGGTTTGTTATCATCTCAAATTATTTTTAGAACTTGTAACTTGCAGCTACGTATGCAGAACCAATCATTACGTCTGTATCTTCATAACGATTAGCAGTACTATATTCTTCAATTGTGAAAGCATCTGCTTCATAACCAACACGGAAACTGACACCAGATAATGCCGCTGGTGTATATTCTAGACCTAAACCAACGTGAACAGCTGTTGCGTCATCATCTTTAAGTACTTTTGTTGATTGACCTAAATCTAGACTTGAAAGACCAATAATACCAAATGGACGTAAACCATTCTGGAAAGTGTAACCAAGGTTAGCCGATACAGAAAACGTTGTTGCATCCCACTTATATGTTTTACCAGCGTATGTAAGAGTTTTATTAGGTGTGATTTCACCATATTGTGTGTATTGTGCTTCAATTGCTACGATACGGTTAAATTGATAGCCAGCAATGAATTTAACCGTTGAACCATCTGTGTCTTCATTGGAAGTATAGCCAGTTCTATCTAGGTCTACAGTTGTTGAACCTACACCACCACCAATGTAGAAACCTGAAACATCTTGATTTGCTTGAACACTTGCAGTTAATGCTAGCGCAGTTAAAGCGCCTAATACAGTAATTGATTTCATTTTTTACCTTTATTTTTATTTATATATAATACGATAATAACTTAATTATATAGGCTCGTGAGTTTTAAACAATGGTATAACCCTTAAGTAATGTAAGTGAATGTAAGTTGCAGCTGGTTATGTTGACATATTCAGATTAATTAATTGATACGTTAATGCTTGGTTAAAGAGGCTAACTTTGGACCTGCACGATAAATTATCAAAGCGAATAAAATTAAGCTACAACCGACTAATTTTGTTAATTCCATTTTTTCACCATACCAAAGCATACTTAAAACAACAGTCCAGGTTGGTTCTAAAATCATAATAATGGCTGCATTTGCTGTTGTCGTATTTTTTTGACCTGCAGTCTGAAGGGCATAGCGTAAACTTGTTGCGATTAATACACTCATCGCAAGCCAGCCCCAAATTTCCAATTCAATTTGTTGAGGCCATGTTTCGGATAATAGGGATACGAATACTCCAAGAACACCGGTGACGAATAGTTGGATACAAGTAAGAACCAGTGTCGGAATTTTTTGTGCAAAGTGGCTATTTAAATTAAATTGCATGGCAAGCATAACAGCCGAAAACATAAACCAAATTTGACTACCTGAGATAGTCCAGCTACTCCCTTTTGACAAAAGAATTAAACCAAGTATTGCAAAGGGTAGTGAAAACCAAAACATTCTAGGTGGTCTGTTTTTAAAAAAAATCCAAGCGATAATAGGGACAAACAACATTGATAAGCTCATGATGAATGCGCCTTCACCTAGTGAGCTACTATTGGCGATCGCATAAATCCAGATTAAAATTGCAGAACCAAGAAAACAACCGACACTTGCAGCTCCAAGTAAGGTTGCCCGATTAATGTTAAAAAGTGTTCGATAACAAAATGGTAATAATAGTATGGATGCAAGAATAAATCGTAATCCGATGAAACCAAAAGTCGGTAATCCTTGAATCGCCTCTTTGGAAAATATCCATCCAGCTGAAGCAAGTATTGTTGTAATGACAAGGATTAAATCAGCACGGCGGTTATTGGTCATCTCATTCCTAGAAAATTTTAATAGGGATATTATTCTAGCTACATTCTATCGTTAAATAGATATTCATCCCACAAAATACAGCGCTAATATGGCTATTTATTACATTATATTGGTTTGAATCTCGTTAGTTATCAAGGCTACTGGTTTATCTCACTTAATTGTAATGATTAACTGAAATTTAATCATCAAGCCACAAAGTCATAGTAAGTAATTGATAATTATGGATTTATGTTGATTTCAGTGTGCTAACTACATTTTATACATTATTTTAAACCGTATAATGACATTCATTTTGTCTCATTTTTACGGGGCCACATAAATAGCTGTATATAAATACAGTTATCTATTATCTTGTTAAAGACCTATATTTCACTGGAATATACAATGACAGTCGTGATTTTGCTTTAAAATGGTGTTAAATACGTCATTTACAACCCCTTAAATTGCACGTATGGTGTTGATTAATATGGTTAATTCCGCTTTTTGATGGTTTTTTTGTGTGCCGTATGTGAAATCTATAGTTTGGTGGCTATGATTATCCGTAAATTTTAAAAAACAGGCCTAAAACTCTATTGTACGAAATGATATTTCAGTGGTAATAGACGTCTTATTAATTAATGTATACATCATTGAAATTCAGCTATGCATTCTATTTCTTTTGATTTATAAGTCTATTTAATTTCATATTTAATTCTAGCATTCTGAAAATTGGTAATAAATATGGCATCGCTTTATGCATCACTTGGTGAATTTAGGTTAACAAAATAAAATTCAATTTATATTCAGCACACGCCTCTTTATTTCGTATAATGACCGTTAAACGAAATAAAGACGTTGATATCATTGGTATTTATAGATGAATTATTATTTTAATATATAGGTTTTAAAATGTATGTTTTGATTAATAATCTATAAATTTCATACATGCCAGTGTTAATATTCACATTATGAACATAACAAGGAACTTCAAATTGACTCTTAAATTGAACTAAAATGATGTTATAATAAATTCAATTGATTTCTTATTTTTAAAGAAAGCATTCTTCTTAACTTAATCCGTGGTAAATATTATGAAGATTAAACCAGACGCAGTTCGAAAAAACAGTACGATAAGAATGTACGAAAACTTACTCGAAAAATTAGAAAGCATAAGTGATCAATGTAATGTATCTAAGAGTCAGTTTGTTGAAGGTATGCTTGCAGACGTTTTTGAAAATGGCATGGGTGATTTATTATTAGGGACGGGTATTATTACTGTTCATCTTAGTAATAAAATAACGAAGAGGCATGTTGAAAATGTGTTGATCGAAAATTATCCTAAAATAAAAAATACACTTTATGTCGAGACGGATAATGATGAAACAGAAATTACAGTGAATTTAAACGGTAATGAATTTAGCCATCATGATACAGCGTGCATGTTCCATTCAATATTGAATGAGATGGTAAATTTAATTGATGGTTAAAGGCTGTTAATTATAATTGGAAAGGGCATGACCTTTCCAATACATACTAATTTTAATCTGCTGTCATCGCTTCCAATCTTTCTCTAAATTCACGTACTGTCGCAAATTTATTATTCACACCTCGGGTGTAAAGTTCAACCATACGTAAAGTCTTCCAACGACCAGCTCGCATAACCAGCGAATCATCAAAACCAGCGCCGACAAGATCACAAGATGCACCAACTCGAGCAGAGTGTCCACTAAAAGGCCGTTCGGGTAAGTCGATATGTAAATCAAAACTGACAGATTCATTATATGTATTAATTTGATGCCAGGTATTTGCAAACACAAGTTCAACCGTTTTCGTTGATATTGGTTTGTCATTTGGGTTTGGTGAAAGCGAACTCGGTTTTAGCTTTTCTAGTTTACCGCCTCGTGGTGTTGTTCGTTTAAACAGGTATTGCCCATGATGTTCGGTTATTTTTTGAAGGTACAGTGGTAATAGCTTTGATGTGAATTTACTCAAGTGAACAATTGAACCATCTAACGATTTATCTGTTTTCGTATTCGTGATATTAACAGTATAAAGGCCGTTGGTTTTATGTAGTTGTTCTATGAACAGGTGACAGGCTTCACTTTCACGGAGCAGTCCATCGTAGCAAATGTTGAGTAATAATGTATTTCGGATAGAGATCAATGATGATATATCAAGTCGTTCATTTACAAATTTAAGGTGCTCATAAGAAAATGCCACAGCTTGCTTACGTTTAACGCCCAGCTTTACCTCTTGTTTCGAGATGATTTTTAACCTAGCTGTGATCACTGTTTTGAAATAAGGGATCTCTAAACCCGCTAAAGCATGTACCTTTGATACTGCCCATGCGTAAATTCGTAGTGTTTGAGCTTTACATCCTCGCTCATTTTCCTTTATCAGAAATGCTTCAAGCACTGTCGCATCTTGTAATGGTAAAGGGATAATATTACGACTGAGGCAATATTCATTGAATTTATTCACATGGAAATGCAGTGATTTAAGTGTGTTTTCTTCTAACTGCTCTTTACGATCACTAAACCTGAGTAGGTTTTCGATGTGTTCTTCACTAAGGTTAGTTAATGGAATTATTGAGTTATTACCTATATTTATCAATGCTTTAGGCATTTTAATCCCATTTGGTTGCTTAATCTAAAATATTAACGTGGCAATTATAACATCTACAACTGTATAAGCAACCAGTATAAATGGTCTTTATTTTCGTGCGCTACGTGAAATCTGAAGATGTAGTGGGGAACCTAGCTAGTTAAATTCACGTAGGAGCGATAATTCAACACGTTAAAGTCGTATTGAACGAGATAAATGTGTTTAATTCAGTAAGTTTTATTAATGTAACCTGAGTTTATTCAAAAAGTAAGTGATTTTCGTACTGAAACAGCATTATCACCAGAAGCCACTATATAAATAATGAGCATATTTACAGTACAAACAACAGTATCTATAACATTGAGATTAATAATAACAAAACTATTTACTTAATTATGTAGTGACAGATAACAATATAAATATATAATGATAATCATTATCAATAACGCGATGGCTAATAATATGAAAGAAGTAGTGATTTTTGGTGCTGCAAGTGGGTTAGGACTGGCGATGGTCAATTACTTTACGAGTAATGGAGTGTCTGTCATTGGTGTTGCGCGTAATGTTGAAAAAAATGCACTTTCAACATTATGTGATAAAACGTATCAATGTGATGCAACCGATCAAGCACAAGTTTCAAGTGTTGTCGAATCACTTAGTAAAGATGCTATCGTGATCTCAACTATGGGTAGCTTTCGTGCCGATATACCTGTTGATTATATCGGTCATCGACATCTTATAGATGCATTAGAAAGTGCTGGGATTAACCGATTTTTATTAGTAACTTCATTAGGTTGTGGTGATTCGTGGCAGTTTATGTCTGCGCGATCTAAAACTGGTTTTGGTAGCGCAGTAAGAGAAAAGTCACTGGCAGAATCGTACTTACAAACCAGTACGTTAGACTTTACGATCTTGCGACCGGGTGGATTAAAGGATGGTGACGTGACTAATGCTGGTGACTTATCACAGGGTAAGGAAGTGCATGGAATGATCACTCGTCACGAAGTTGCACGATTGGTCCATGCATTATTACTTCAAGATAAGAGTAAGAAGCAAGTATTTGAATGTGTTGATCCAACAGTTGTTTACGGATAGTGATGTAACATATACGAATAGTTATGTAATAATAAGGTTCTTGACTCGACTCTTTATAGATAACAAGGATCTTATCAATGAATCAACCCAGCTCTGAAAATGGATATCTCCACGAACATGCCGATCTATTAATATCAAGTTATCAACGCCTAACGGGTAAAAATCTCATTGATAGTCGTCATGGCGATATTGGCAAAGCTTTATTTTACGCTGACTTTGTCGTTGTATCGCATGGCACTGAAAGTGATCCGATATTTAATTATGGCAACAAGTCGGCATTAAAATCATTTGAACTTAGCTGGTCAGAATTTGTTGTTTTGCCATCGAGAAAGTCTGTGAAATCTCTAGACCGTGATGAAAGACAGGACTTGTTGGAGAGAGTCACAGCGTTTGGTTTTGTTGATGGTTATCGCGGTTTACGTATTTCCTCTACGGGACGTACTTTTTGGATAGAAAATGCAACGGTATGGAATCTTATTGATAACAGAGGGGCTTTTCGTGGCCAAGCTGCTATGTTTAAACCATAGACTTGCTAAATTACATTCTGTATAATCAGTTTCAAGCTAATTCAGTATTTCAATTTTGCAATTAGTTTCCCTTCGTATAACCCTAATGATATGGATTAGGGGTCTCTACCAGGAACCAATAATTCCTGATTACGAAGAGTTTAGTACTTTAGTACTTTTCTCTTTGTAGTGTCTGTTATTAAAGAGAAGTACTTAATAAATTTTATTAGGAACTTAATCATGAAACAATTTATTCAAAATTTACCAAAAGTAGAACTTCATTTACACATCGAAGGCACGCTTGAGCCAGAGCTTATGTTCGAACTTGCCGCACGCAATAATATCGATATTCCCTTCAAATCATTCGAAGATGTGAGAGATGCTTATAATTTTCATAATCTTCAATCATTTTTAGATATCTATTATCAAGGCGCTAATGTATTAATTACAGAGCAAGATTTTTTCGATCTTACCTGGGCTTATCTACTGCGTTGTAAACAAGACAATGTTGTTCATACCGAAGTATTTTTTGATCCACAAACCCACACTGAACGCGGCATTAGTTTTGCTACTGTTGTTAACGGTATCCATAACGCCTTATCTCAAGCGGTTGAAGAGCTTGGCATTACAAGCCAATTGATAATGTGTTTTTTACGTCATCTCGATGAAGAGTCGGCATTTATAACATTAAATAAATCACTTGAGTACAAAGATAAGATCGTCGCCGTCGGGTTAGATTCGTCAGAAAATGGTAACCCAGCCAGTAAGTTTGAACGTGTTTTCAAAGCTGCGATTAATGAAGGTTTCTTAACCGTTGCGCATGCTGGAGAAGAAGGCGAGGCGAGTAGTATTCGCGATGCATTAGCGCTGTTGAAAATTACGCGTATTGATCATGGTGTACGATGTTCTGATGATGAGACGTTAGTTAAAGAGTTAGCAACACTGCGAACGCCGCTAACAGTTTGTCCGTTATCAAATATAAAGCTTAAGGTATTTGAAAAAATGGAAGAACATAATATTGTTGAATTATTACGAGAGAATGTATGCGTTACGATTAATTCTGATGACCCGGCATACTTTGGCGGTTATATGACAGATAACTTCATGGCAGTGAGTCATGCGCACGACATGTCAAAATCAGAAATCGCACAATTTACTTTTAATGCCATTGAGGCCAGTTTTATTTCAGAGGATGAAAAAGAACGTTTAGTTGCAATGAATACAGCCTATTTAGCACTGAATCAATAATAAAATCCCCGTAGAGGTCTTACTTTTACGGGGACTTAAATATAGCTGTGTTTATATACAGTTATATTTTAAGCTAGCTTAAATCGATACTTATCTTCTTAAAACCAATCTTTTGTGCATTCGCTGCTGCGGCATCAATACTCTTAAATGCACGTGGTGTATTTGATTCTTCACGTTGCGAGGTCATCACATGTACATTCTTATTTGTCGTGTTTGCAATTAAGATATAACCGTCCATTAATGGTGCGCGTTTAATTGTTACGGACTTTAACCCTCCGTTATCAAACAATACCTTTAACTCTTTGATTTCCAAGTAATACAGCCTCTTTATTGAACAGAGTAAAAGAACATATTATACAATCAAACTGGAATTTTAACCAATCAAATCAGGAATTTGATTGGTTAATTTAAACCATAACAGGCTTGCTAAGGTGGGGGGCAACCGATGGTATATAGCTAATCGTTTGTGCTTATTAATTTATGAAGTTCGCCTACACGGCTTTTGTTATTTAATGTCACAAACCAATTAGAATTATGGCTCATCATGACTATACTATCAATACCATTGCAATTATCTGGAGTGACGTTGATATTGCCTATTGAGTAAGTTGTAGAAATGTCAAGAAATGTACTTCCAGCACCTTTGACTAACTTACCAGTCACGTTACAGCTTGAGGTCGAAATTTCCACATTTGAGTTATCGATTGTCATGCGGACATCATTATCATCTTTCCAAGTGCCAGCTGCAAACTTGACCGGAAAATCTTCTAGAGTGCTACGAGACATATTACCTATCGTATCAGCGCCAAAACTATGGCCATCCCACTCGAGACTTAATGGGGATGTACCCGTTATGTTTATTTGAACATGTACAAACTTATCTTTATCTTGGCTATTAGGCATTTTGAAATATGCTATCGCAAATATCAATGATTGATCTGTTATCTCCTTATCTTTATCGTCAGATAATATGCCAAAAGAAACTAACTTTCTAGTATTTACAGTATCCGAACTAAAGTCTTTATAGCTAAATATTGCTGGTTTCGTTTTATCTTTTTGAGAAACCATTAAAAATGCTTCCTGACCATCCACTTTATACAAATCTGATTGGATGACTATAGGTTTAGTTGGTGAGACAACTTTAGTTGAAGTGCCACCACCACCACCACCGCATGCAGATAATAGGATAGTAGTTGTTGCAAGTAGTGCACATTTAAAGATCGTCTTCATTTTATTACCTATTTAAATATAATTATCAACAACAGTCATGAAAATAATGTAAGTAATTTTCTTATGACTTTTGCTTTACGCGTAAAGAAAGCGTCGGGATTATATTCCTCAAAAATTAATATAACAATAAATAATAGCGCTATATATCGAATCGGTATAATAGAATTAATCTTATAATTCTATTATCTAATGTCCATAAATATGTATTTCTAAGTAATTATAACAGTTATACGCACCTATAATTGATTTGTTAAAGCATGTGTCACACATATAGTGGGTTATTATTTGAGTGGTATTTTAGAAGTGATTGTTTGTGTTTATATTTTAGATGTAAATAGTCCGGTTGATACTATTAACCGGACTATTTATTATTTAAAAGAGGCGGGGGGAAATTAATTAAATTAGTTATTTATCTCTTTTGAAACCAGTACACCTTCTTTGCTGTAATCTTTTATTTCGCCAGATTTAACTCGAGCAATAAACGAATGTAGCTCTTTTTTCACCACTGGCATTAAGAAATACAAACCGATGATATTGAAGATAGACATTGCAAAGATAGCCGCATCAGAGAAATCAATCACAGCGCCAAAGCTAACACTTGCACCTATGACCACAAAGCCACAGAACATAATTTTATAGACAAGTTCCGTCGTTTTACCTTCACCGAACAGATAAGTCCAAGCCTTAAGCCCATAATAAGACCACGAAATCATTGTTGAGAAAGCAAACATAACAACAGCTACTGCCAGGATATACTGGAATATATCTGCCGTTTCAGTAAATGCCGCTGCGGTGAGTGTTACCCCGCTAAGTTCACCATTGTTCATACCTGAAATTGTGATAACCAGTGCCGTCATAGTACAAATGATCACGGTATCAATGAATGGTTCAAGTACTGAAACCAGACCTTCAGTGATAGGCTCTTTGGTTTTTACTGCTGCATGCGCAATGGCTGCAGAACCAACACCAGCTTCATTTGAGAATGTAGCTCGTTTCATACCTTGGATTAATGCACCAACAAAACCACCGGCAACACCAGCACCAGTGAAGGCACCTTCAATGATTTGTGCAAATGCATCGCCAATCATAGATGCGTTAGATACCAACACAATAACCGACATGCCTATATATAACAGAGCCATTGCTGGGACTAATTTACTTGTTACTTTCGCAATTGATGGCATGCCACCAATAATAACCGAACCAACCATCATCGCTAAAATAACGCCTGTAACCCAGCCATAGCCGTCAGGTATACCCAGAGCTTGTACAATCATTGCGTTCGCTTGGTTCCCTTGGAACATGTTGCCGCCACCGAGCGCGCCTAAAATAGTCATAATTGCAAAGCCGACAGCTAGGAATTTACCTAGACCAGCAAAACCACGTTCTTTTAAACCTCGGCTCAGGTAATACATTGGACCACCCGATACTTCACCGTTTGGCAGCTCATTACGATACTTAACACCAAGTGTACATTCACAGAACTTTGAAGCCATACCAAGCAGGCCACACAGGATCATCCAGAAAGTGGCACCGGGACCACCAATGGCGAGCGCTGCACCAACGCCAGCAATATTACCAAGTCCGACTGTACCAGAAAGTGCTGTTGTTAAGGCTTGGAAGTGAGAAACCTGGCCAGGTTCGTCCTTGTTCGGATCTGTGAAGTCACCTTTGACGATCTTAACCGCTAAACCAAAACGTTTGAACTGAACAAAACCAAAATAAAATGTGAAAATAATGGCCGCAATAAATAACCAGCCTACAATTATGGGGAAGTTTGTCCCATTAACAGGAACTGAGGTGAAAATAGTGTTAGCAAACCAACTGAGGTTTTCATTAAAGAACTGATCAACAGCCTTATCAAACCCGACTGGTTCACTGGCGGCAAAAGCCGAAGAGGTAAACATGCTTAATATTACAGCAAAGTAGCAACTAACCTTAGAGATCATATTCAATTCCATCCATGTTTTATCTTATTTAAGCGATACCAATAGAATAATTCACTATTCAATATGGTATTTCCCGCTCCATGGCAAAATAAATTAGCAATAAATAAACATTTACTCAACAATCGGCGTTAGCATGTGATGGTGCATTGCGCTGCAAAAAAGTTTAATCTCAGGTGTTATAGGCTGCCAATTAATGTATTTACCAGTTAATATCACTGGTAAGTGGTGTGTGGCGGATGATATGCGATTAACATTATATTGATTACATTTTGTTAACTTTGTCACCTTTTTTCAGCATATTACTCTAAAATAGTTAGTTAATTTGGACGTAAGTACTTACAAGTGGTTAGTCAGTTTAAGTTCTTAAATCTGGTTTTTTAAAGGCTGAATTATACTTAATATGTAAATTATTAGATTGCCTGCTTCTGTTTTAGTTATCGATATTTATAGCTTAATTCGCCTCTAAAATTGATTAAATAACGTATAATTAGTGCGACGTTATTATTTTAGTGATACATCTCACCACGAGAATGATTTTGATTTGCAATTGATATCAATTCTCATTAAGATTGGTTTGTCTTATAAATTTGAGGTCGATTATGGAATTGCAGCAATGCTGGATGCGTTATCTGAGGGCTGAAGAGCTAATGGAACAGGGCCATTGGCCTGAAGCTCATCAACTATATGGGGATGTTTTAGACCATCTCCCCATACATATTCATCAGGCTTTAGAAAACGAGCATATTAAACCATGCCAGTTTTCATGCTTGTTATTAGGATTAAGAGATGCCACTGTCGCACAGTCTGAAATTCTTAATCAAATGGGGCAGCAGAAACGCGCATTTGCAACATTAAACCAGTCTTATGCGCTATTTCAATTTATTTCTCTTGAAACAAGTGATCTTGTTCAACGAACAATTACACTTATCGATAATAAAAGTGAAGATATTTTACGCCATATGGGCGCTTTTTGTCACGCCCAACACGATGATCAGTGGATGCTTCAATACGAGCATATCCAAAAAGCGCATCATCACTTTGCTAAGTTAAGAGTGACCTCAGACTCACACCATTCAACGCATCTCTTAAATTGATAAGGACCTATCATGCTAAACCAACCTATTCTTCAAGTTCGTAACCTTTCCGTCAGTTTCACTACCAATGACGGAATGGTTGATGCGGTGAAAAATGTTAATTTTGATTTAAAATCTGGTGAAACGCTGGCTATTGTCGGCGAATCGGGTTCGGGTAAGTCTGTATCATCCAATGCTTTGATGAGCCTATTACCGGATAATGGGATCGTCTCATCTCAATCGAGCATTATTTTTGAAGGCCAATCGATCTTAGATAAAACAGAACGTCAAATGCAATCTATCCGAGGCGACCGTATTGGCATGATATTCCAAGAGCCAATGACCTCTCTAAACCCATATTTAAGGGTAGGAACTCAGGTTGCTGAAGCGATGATGTGCCATCGAAAAGTATCTAAGAAGCAGGCTAAAGCACATGTTTTGGAACTTTTTACTCTCGTCCGTTTACCAGATCCAGAGCAAGCTTACAGTAAGTTCCCACATGAATTTTCAGGCGGTCAGCTGCAACGTATTATGATTGCAATGGCACTTATCAATGAACCTGACATTTTAATTGCCGATGAACCGACCACTGCGTTAGATGTTACGGTACAGGCAGAAGTTCTGGATTTAATTAAAGAGATCCAGAAAAAAATGGGCATGGCTATTTTGTTTATTACACACGACCTCGGCGTAGTTAAACACCTTGCAGACCGAGTACTCGTAATGTGTAAAGGTGAGATCGTCGAAGAAGGAGAGACCAGACTACTTTTCCGAGAACCACAGCACGAATATACAAAAATGTTAATTAACTCGATCCCAAAAGGTCAAAAACAGCCAATCAAAACAACGGCGACAGAGCTGCTTAGAGCTGAAAATATTCACGTTCATTACCTGGTTAAATCTCACTTCATCCCAAGTAAGTGTGAATATTTTGAGGCTGTAAAGGGAATTTCACTCACACTGAAGCAAGGTGAAACCTTGGGCATTGTCGGTGAGTCTGGCTCAGGTAAATCTACTCTAGGCCGGGCGATCATTGGCTTGTTGCCCTTTACAGGTAATCTCTCCTATAAAGGTCAAGATCTCAATTTACTCAGTGATAATGAAAAATTTGAACTCAAAAAAGACGTACAGATGGTTTTCCAGGACCCGTACGGCTCTTTGTCTCCGCGTATGACAGTTGGCGAAATCATTACTGAAGGATTAAGGGTGCACAAACCTTTGATGTCCAAAAAGGAACGTTTACAAAAAGCCTGTCTCGCGCTCGAAGAAGTACGCTTAGAACCAAACTCAATCAATCGTTATCCGCACGAGTTTTCGGGTGGTCAGCGTCAACGAATTGCAATTGCGAGAGCACTGATCTTGAATCCGTCTTTTATTTTGTTAGATGAACCTACCTCTGCGCTTGATCGCTCTGTTCAGCTCACCGTGATTGACTTGCTTAAAGAGATCCAGATAAAACATAACATTGGTTTCATCTTCATCAGCCATGACCTTTCAGTCGTCAAAGCACTATCTGACCGGGTATTGGTGATGCAAAAAGGGGGCGTTATGGAGCAGGGAACGGCTGAGGATATATTTCATAACCCTCAGCATGATTACACTAAAAAACTGATTAATGCTTCGTTTGACTTGGATGAAGAGCCGGTAGAGGTAGTCGCTTAAGATTTATTAAATCAAAAATAAAATGCCCCAACTCTGGGGCTATACGAAACCATCTAACGGCCTAACTTTCGATTGCTCCTATTACTAACGATCTCGTCAAATATTGTAAATAAAGAGCCTGCTTGTTTACACTGAATGTCACAAGGCCCTTGACGAGTTGGATTATACTTTCAACATATATTGCGGCCAATGACGTCGATAATACACTAATAGGGATCTTCATTGAGCAACCGTCTAAAGCGCTTGCTAATTTCACAGCCATACAATTAGCAAGTTTTGTTTTTAGTTGTAATAATGCTTGTGGCCAATCTTTATCGAGCTTAAAATTCATTGGGCGTCTAAAATTGCTATTATTAGAAAATATATTCAGCATATGACTTACAGAAGGGCGAGCCTCACTACTTAACCAGTCATCTTTGCTCGTTAAATCCTGGAGTAATTGATCAAAAATACCATCATGCATGGCCAGTAACACTTCTAATTTACGTTGGTAATATCGATAAAAGGTTGTCTTGCCAACATCAGCTCTCTCAATAATCATCGCAACAGATATATCGCAATAATCTTTTTCCCTCAATAATTCGGTAAAAGCCTTAACTATGCGTTTTTGACTACGATTTGATGTTAATTGTTCTTTCTGCATAATATTTACTTGGTTAAACCTAAAGTCACTTCATATCAAAAATATTTTAGCGTATTTAGCAAATAAGTTAACTATCCGCGTGGAACATTTACCCTAGATAGTTCCATTTGGAACATATTTACTACATTGTATCTGAACAATTGAGTGTATATTTGCAAAACTACAGCTAAATAAACAAATGTGGAAGCCATAATGAAAGAGACAGATAACAGGCGTAATTTCTTAAAAACAGGTCTAGCTTGTTCTATGGGTCTAGGTGTAATGGGCACAAGTTATTTTACCAGTGCAGCACAAAACAAACCATTACTGGCACATAAAAATGTTAAACAGAATCTTAGTACTAATAAGCTCAATGTCGGTATATTCTTATATCCAAATATGACCATGCTGGATGCTTATGGCCCCCTACAAGTATTAGCCTTAGTACCAGAGTTAAATACGTTTACGTTTGCAAAAACATTCGGTCTTTTACCGTGTGATGCAAAAATAGAGCTACTCCCTAACTATGGATTCAGTCATTGTCCTCCCATCGATATTTTGATTGTGCCAGGTGCAGCTAACCCTGCAGAACAAATGCAGGATGACGTTGTTATTGAATTTTTACGGCGTGTAGGAAGTAATGCTAAGTATGTCACTTCTGTGTGTACGGGAGCATTGATCTTGGCCAAAACGGGTTTAATAGATAATTATCAAACTACTATACACTGGGCATATGCCGAGGCCCTAAAGGCTTTCCCTAAGGTTACATATGTCGATAGTCGGGTTGTCATTGACGGTAATCGTATTAGCGGTGGCGGTGTAACTTCTGGTTTGGACTTTGCTTTTAGGTTAATTGGCGAAACGGTTGGAGAAAACCGCGCTAAAGCGATGGAATTACTACTTGAGTATGATCCGCAGCCTCCTTTTAACAGCGGTGATCACAATAATGTTGCTCCCGATTTAAAACTAAAAGTTCAAGAAAAGGTTTACCATATTGCTGCAGAGTTATTTTAATTGGTAACAAGGAATTACAAACATTGACAAAGCAATTATTGCTTAAGATTTAAAAATAATTAAAATTGATACTGCTTAATAGTAAGCCAAAATATAAAAAGAGTTAGTTATGTTGAAAAAAATATTCGTTACCGTATCTACTGCATCACTTGTTGCTTGTGGTGGTGGAGGAGGCGATCAAACACCACCTCCAGCTAAACCCAAAGTTAGCGTACCACAAATGTCTTTATCGGCTGTTAAAGGTAGCGTTGCTAATCCAGATAGTTCAGCGACAAAAGCGTTAGCTGGGTATGCAGCAATGCCACTCACTGACTCGTTTGATGCTCGTTTTAATACCACAAATTGCAGTAGTGCGCTTAGTCTTTTCAACATCTACTCTTTAGGCTGGTCCGATAAATTTAAAGGTGGGCTTACACCGAAACAGATCTTAGATATGAAAGGCTTCTATGGTATTAGTGGGGCTAACGGTATTGTAGATTATTCCGCTTATAGTAAAGAAATGATCGAAGCTAAAGACTGGATCAGCTATTTCTATTACGGTGCTAACTTTCAAGACTGTGAAGCTAGACGTGATAAGGAATACGACAGTATTAATAAAGAAAGTAACGACATTACTGAGCTACGTTATCAAACGCATACAAAAGCAGAAGCGAAAGATAACACACCAGAACAGACCCGAAATAACTATACGGCCTGGCAGATAGATAAAACAAATAACACCCTTGTTGGCCTTATTAGTAATGTTACCCACTTCACCAAAGATGGCGGTAAAATCAAAGAACAGCTGAAGAGTTACCGATGGGATACAGGTCGCGCTGTTGATTCTATTTCTATTGGTGATATGTTCGTTAATAGCTATTTCTTAGAGTCTATTGACAATAGCACGCTAGATTATCAAGTGGTTGGCGGAAAGGTTATTGATAAATATGCAAAGCCAAAGAGCACAGATATAGATCAATACTACGCGGTCAATTTAATTTCAGCTCATTTCCCAGGCATTGGCACACAAGTAAATTGGTGTGTTCGTGGCAGCCAGTTTGCAAAAAATAAAGAAACACCCATTACAGCTGAAAAATACAAAGAAATCATTGATAGTGGCGATCTTGATACTGCTTACTGTGACCCGTTTGATGCCAAAGTTGGTCAAGTTCGTTACTACGATACTGAGGGTAAAAAGGTAACTGATAGTTCAAGTATTGCAACAGAACTAAAAGCTAAACTAGCATCAGGTAATGTTGTTAAAGATAAGCTCGATGAATTAGTTAATAACAAGAAACTGTACTTAGGTAAATCACAACAAGAATACTACCAAGATCTGTCTTTATCTAATCAAGTCGATCAAATTAAAGTAGATCTTAAGCCTTAATCATAGTTTAGACCTATAGCTGAACGTAATCGAAGGGTTCATCCTACGTGAGCCCTTTTTAGTTTAAAACAACAAAGTATTTCCAACTTCATTTCTCAGTTATAAAACCCCATCTTTTGCATTTTAGTAGCGAATCACTCTGAACTTAAAATTCTATATTTAACTTTTTTTACAAAGGCTTTAACGACTTCCCAAGATGATTCTAAGTCGTTAAGGCCTCAAACCGTTAATTTAGCGACTTTACAACCAATCATGTTCATCGCTATAATGTATTAATCATTTCTACTGGAGCTAACGCCATAATGAACAACTAACTTCCTGACATCCAATTAATATCATCATTTGGACACTCGGGGTTAGTGGGCGTTACTTTCGTCATCTCTTATCTTGCAAAAATTGCATATATTATCGTAATTGAATTTCTATTTATCTACGATGATCGTATCTAAGTAACGTCTTGCCAATCTATCTTTATAGAAAGGCGAACCCCTATTACATTTTATTACGTAAAGGGAGGCATTTTCATGCCTGTATTAAGTACACATCAACTGTCATTTCAGCTCGATACTGGGGAATGGCTATTTCAAAATTTAAACTTCAGCTTAACCAGCCGTCTTACAGGATTAGTGGGGCGAAATGGCGTTGGAAAATCAGTATTTCTTTCTCTATTACTTAGGAAACTCACCCCCGTTAACGGTTATGTAACGAGCCAAGGTAAAGTTGCTTACTACTCACAAATATCTTCTCACCTTTTGGATGGGGACTTACGTATTGCGGACTTCTTAGGTATTAGCAATAAACTGTTGGCTTTGAAAGCGATTGAACAGGGATATTGCTTGCAAGAATATTTTGATTTAATTGGAGACGATTGGGATATAAAAAATAAAACAAAACATACATTAAAAACCCTCAAGATCGACCCTAATCTTAATGCGTATTGCCATACTTTGAGTGGAGGGCAATTAGCACGCCTACAACTGTATCAATTGTTTAATTCGGACGCCGAAATATTGTTGCTAGATGAACCGTCTAATCACCTTGATTATGAAGGTAAGCAATGGCTAATTAATCAGCTTAAACAATTTGCAGGACAAATACTTCTGGTGAGTCATGATAGAAGTTTGTTAAGTCATGTGGATGGTATTTATCAGTTAACGAGTCTAGGACTCGGATTTTTCAAAGGGAATTATGAGGCCTATTCAGCGCAATCCTCTACACAGGCTGAAGCATTAGAGAGACAAATTACTCACGTTAAAGCAGAACAAAGAAGGGTGGAGCGTCAAGCCCAAACGAATAAAGAGAAGGCCCTGCAACGGGAACGTCACGGTAATAGAATAAGGAAATCGGGTAGCCAACCTAAGGTTCTGATGGATGCGAAGAAAGATAAAGCAGCACAAAGCCGATCTGCGACAGTGATTAATCAACAGAATCATTTACAACGAAATCAAGAAAAATTACGTGTTATGGAACAACAGAAAGAAGTGTTGAAACCACAAGTTTTGTATCTGCAACAAGCAAGTCAAATTAAGAAGAGAAGATTATTGAATATCGAAAATTGTCAGTTGTATTATGGCTCTGGGAAACCGGTTTCACTCATTCTATTTCACGCTGATCGGTGTTATTTAAATGGCGCTAATGGATGCGGAAAATCCACTTTATTGAAAGCAATACAAAATAACGATTTAAGCTATTCTGGTGTAATAGAGCTGAATGTAAAAACAGTATATTTGGATCAACACTTTGGACTACTGAAGCTTGAAGAATCCATGCTAGAGAACTTAATTAAAAGCAGTAAAGAGCTTACTGAAAATACTGCACGGATTTTGCTTGCAGGGATTGGGTTCCGGCGCGATTCTGTATATCGAAAAGTAGCTAATTTAAGTGGTGGTGAAAAAATGAAGCTATCAATGCTGGTGGTCAGTCACCTTGCTAATTCACCTTTGTTGCTGCTGGATGAACCAGATAACCACCTAGATATTGAGTCCAAACAAACCTTGGCAGCGGCATTGAATGCTTATAAAGGGGCATTCATTTTAGTCAGTCATGATGAGGACTTTGTCTCAGAGATTAGAACCAATAAACATATCGTGATGTGATGTGGTTTTATGATATACCAGAGCCTACACAGCGCTGAATAAATATTCAAAAAATGGTAAATCGTTAGGAGTTACCATTTTATCAAAAATTAAGTTATAACGTAAACTTAAGACCATGAAATGTGTTGACTGGATTACCACGCTCGAGATCCCAGTGTTGTTGCCAACGCTGCTTTTCTTGTTTTGTCATATCATCTAATTTTTTAGATTCAATTTTTTGAAATAGTAATGCTTTGGCCAAACGCTTATTTGCATGCTGACTGCGTTCGCTCTCTATACGGACTGATAAGCCGGTAGCGATATGAGTCGCTCTAATTGCGGAATCTGTACAATTCACATGCTGTCCTCCAGCACCTGATGCTCTACAAGATTGAAACTTAATTGTTTGATCTAATTGTATTTCATTTACTTCGAACATTTTACCACTAAAGAACCAATTTTTACGTTTGTGCTTGGGGCGATAAGGACTTTGACAAACCCATTGCATTACACCTTGCCAAGATATTGCAATTGCTTTTGCTTGGGCTTGACTCTGATTATCGCCAAGTTGGATTAATACTGATTTATAGCAGCCTGATTTTGAGGTTTTAGTGATATCAATAACATCAAATTTAAGTTTATTAATATCACATTGCTTTTCAATCGAACGAAAAGCCAAACTGACGGCTTTACTACATTCCAGTGGCCCTTGGCCTGCTGATAATTGTAATAATATCATGATGAACAATCTCCATTTGTTTTGAAAGTGAGTACTGGGCGTAGTTTTGCAATTATCTTAACTAATCCAGCATCGACCATATCTCCGACAACGCTGGCACAATCCTTATAGGCCTGTGGTGCTTCATCATAAAGTAATGTTTTATTGCCACAAATAACATGGCTGCCTAGTGCTGTTCTAATCATATCATTACGCTTGTATTTATGGCTTAAACGTCCTTGGCATTCACCACGCTTCCATTTTCTTCCAGCACCATGTGCTAATGAAAACAAGCTTAAGTTTGATATATCAATATTTGATAATAGTGGTTTTACAAGGTAAGTGTAGTCACCCCGGGAACCAGGTATTACCACGCAGCCTTGATCGCTCGGGGTCGCACCTTTACGATGTAACCAGCCAGATTTCCCGTTGATATTTTTGGGGGTCACCAAGTTATGGTTTATATCAAGGATACAATGACCTTGAGATTTAATTGCAGTTAAGAAGCGTTGTGCAATGAGCTCTCGATTAAGTTCTGCCCAGCGTACAGCTTCATTGTGCTGTGATAAATAATGCTCAAAATCAGGACCGTGCGTTACGAGACCATCGTGATTACACTGTGTTATATGTTCAACTAATATAGATTGACCAAACCCCCTAGAACCTGAGTGAACAAGTAACTGTAAGTGCCGCTTGTCTAATCCCAGAGTATCGAATATTTGTTGATCATAAATGTCTTCAATAGCCTGAAATTCAGCAAAATGATTACCTCCTCCAATGGTTCCAAGGGCATAGTCAAAGCGTGACGCCTTAATTGATTTGTCATTTTTCCTGGCTTCAATCGTGGAAGACCAACTTTCGTCAAGTGGCAATTCAATGTTGGCAAACCGCTTTGATAGTTTGGGTAAGTTTATTTTTGATACTTTTGCTGATGTTTGCCAAAGTGACATGCCACAGCCTATATCATTACCTACTAATGCTGGATAAATTTTGTTTTGAGTGTAAAAGGCTGCACCAATTGGGTAACCTCTACCTGGGTGTAAATCAGGCATACCTGCAGCTTGAAGCATGCCTGATAAAGTTGATGTTTTAACAAGCTGTTCGATCGCAAGGCCTTCAATCCAAGTATTTTTGGATGCAATAAGGCTAATATTGTCAGTAATTTTTTGGACGGATTTGCCCATAATACCAATTCCTTTAAATAGAATTTAAACGTAAAACGAATTGGCAGGTCTGGTGTTTTTGGTGTGAACTGAAAAACAGATATTAGGTATTAGACTTTCTTAATGTAATAAGAAATAGCTAAATAAACCCGCTATCGGATAAGACCTGCAAAGGATGTCGATGTAATTGTCATAATATTTCTCCTTTACAGTTGAGTGGGGAATTTAAATAAATAGATTTTAACGCGGAGATGATAATCGGTTTACTATAATAATGCAATACTATTATTTTCAATTAGTTAGTAATAATAAAAGAGTTAGTGCATATTTTTATAAAGATGATTTTTACGTAGTGCTACGTAGAATCTGAATGAGCAATCAGTATCCTAGTCAGCAAAATTCACGTATGAATGTTTCAATTAAATATATGTAACAAACACTTACAAAATCTTTATTGCGCTTTAATTGTAAAATAATTAGAATGCATGCTGTTAATAGTAAGTGTGTATAGAAGTGTATGGGCATCATCTATTTTTGTAATTTTTATCCTACCGAATACACCTAGATGATGATTATGACCTCGGTGATTCAATTGAAAAATAAAAAGAGTTAATCATGTTGAAAAAGATATTCGTTGCTGTTTGTAGCGCATCACTTATGGCTTATGCCGGTAGTGGAGACGATGCTATAACTCCAACAAAAAAATCATCAAAACATGAAGTATCAATTCCTAATGACGTAGCTTGTACTCCAGAAGAAACTGTCAGGGCTGTGAAAGATTCAAAGCCACTCGCAATGGACATTGAAATACATGGGGCGCGTTTTGGTGAGCATACTCTATATGGTCAGTATAGATACTTTGATTTAAACAACGACCCTCAAACTAGTAGCCTATTTGAATGGAGCGTGATTAAAAATAACGTTGATACTGTTGTTAGCCGAGAGCAAAGTTACACTCTACAAATGAGCGATGAGGGTAAAGGTAATCAAATTCGATTCTGTGTTACAGCATTGAATGCAAAAGAGCAAGGCGATATACAATGTGTTACTGAAGATATTGCATGGTTTGAAGGGTTCGGTGAATTTAAAGAAGGCGGGGTGATAACCCCTTACTTAGTAGGTTATCCTAATTTTAAACTTTCCTATTGGAAGTCAGCGTCCAACATGTTAACCGCCGCAATGGCATTAGATCTTATACATGATGAAGTAAAACCATTAACTATCGATACTGCAGATCCTAGCTTTAGTAACCTATATCCAATTTCGCTTTGTGTGTCACTCGATCATAACATTCAAAATGATGATGATATTTGTCGAGAAATGAAAGCGAGCAGCAATCTAAATGGCGGAATGGTATTTGACTTTAATGATACCAGCCGAGTCGCAATGAACTACAAACGTGAAGTGAATGTTAGTGTATCAGGGAAAAAATATCGTATTCGACGTCCATATACATGGGCCGAATTTCAAGAATTGAATTTAGATAAAGATCCCGAATTCCTTTCAGCCGAGCCAAGTATCATGCGTGAAGGATTCAATACGGTAAAGGGGGTTAAAATGACACCGATACAAGCCAATAACTTTTGTTTACGAGCCTACGGTGCCCCAGGGCTGATTAGTTCATCCATTAATCTTAGTGACGGGGTTATTCCGTCAGGCAGGCACCAATGGCCGATTTATCTTGCGTTGCAAACGTATGTAACAAAAGAGCCTAATGGTAAGTTTGTTATTGATTCGAATAAACACATGCCTGCAGATATGAACAGTAAGTATGCTTTTGCTTGTATGGCTGCGGTTCCGTAGAACGTATAAGCGCTGTCATAAGGCTGAATACTATAATATTTAGCGACACACATCCTGAAAAAGCTGTTCAGCTAACTGCTTTATGGTATTACCTTCAGGGTGTGTGTGTGCGAATGTTCTTAATCCATATATACCCATCATCAGATAGTGAGCGCGTTCATCAGCGTTGCGGTCGCTGACAATTTCATTATTATCAATAGCCTTTTGCAATACTAAGGTAATAGCTTGTTGCCAGTTAGCGAGATGACGCGTGATAATGCCATGCACTTCTTCATCTTGTTCTGCGACTTCATTTAATGCCTTAGTCAGTAAACAAGCTCGTGATGCATCACAGCTCTGACACTCTAAAACGATATGATCCAGATAACATTTGAGCTCAGCAAGCACCGGGCTTTGACCGGAAAAAATCCCGGTGAACTCTGCATTTCTATCCTGATGGTATTGCTCTAATGCGGCTAAAAGTAAGCCTCGCTTATTTTCAAACGCACAATAGATAGAACCAGGGTGTAAACCAGTGGCCTTTTTTAAATCTTGCATACTCGTTTTACCGTAACCTTTATCCATAAAGGAGGTCATGGCAGATCTCAGTACTTTCTCTCTATCAAATTCTGCAATACGCATGGCTAGTCGGTAACTCTTCTTGAGACTCTTTTTATCGCTGAGTCAAATTATCTAATGAAGTCTATTATAATCAATTTTGAATTTTTATTCAAAAATAGATCTTGAATGTTCATTCAAAAAAGAATATCTTGAACGTACATTCAAGAAACGGGCATCGCTATGACTGACAATTTATTTCAAACTTATGTGCTTAATGAGACTCTATCTTTAAAAAATCGTATTATTATGGCTCCTCTGACTCGTTGTATGGCTGATGATGAGTTAGTTCCGACCCAAGATATGGCTGACTACTATGGCCGTCGCGGCGGAGCTGGTTTAATTATTTCTGAAGCCGTGATTATACGTCCTGACGGTCAAGGTTATCCAAATACTCCTGGTTTATTCACGCCAGCTCAAATTGATGGATGGAGAATGGTAACTGATGCTGTACATCAAAATGGTGGGAAAATATTTGCGCAACTTTGGCACACCGGTCGTGTAGCACACCCACATTTTTACCAAGCAATTACGGGGAACCGGGATGTAATAGCGCCTTCTGAAGTAGGTGTTGATGGTACTGTACCAAGAATGCGCGAGCTGATTTATCAAATACCGAAAGCTGTATCGATAGAAGAGATTGCTCAGCTTGTGAGTGACTATTCTCAAGCTGCGGCTAATGCTATAGACGCAGGTTTTGATGGTGTTGAAATACACGGAGCAAACGGTTATTTAATTGATCAGTTCTTACATCACGACAGTAACCACCGCAGTGATGAATATGGTCAGACACCTGAAAACATGTCTCGTTTCGCGCTGGAGGTTGTTGATGCAATCATTGCTCGTATTGGTAATGAGAGAACTGCACTGCGTGTATCGCCGGGTGCATACTTCAATATGACTGGTGACAGCCGTGACCGTACTGTGTTCGATTATCTAGTCCCTGAACTTGAGAAGCGTGATTTAGCCTTCTTACATATTGGTATTTTCGATGATTCGATGGAATTTGACTATTTAGGTGGTCGAGCATCAAGTTATGTTCGCAGCATTTATAACAAGACATTAGTGGGAGTGGGTAGCTTTACCGCTGAAGCTGGTAGCAAAGCGATTGCGGATGATAAATTTGATCTGCTGGCGATAGGTCGACCATTTATTGCCAACCCTGATTATGTCGAGCGTGTTCGAGATGGTAAGGAGTTAGTTGAATATTCAACTGAGATGCTGACGAGTCTAGTATAAGACTGATTGTCGATAGCAATAAATAATAAGAGGGTTAGCATTGTGCTAGCCCTTTTGTATTAAAACGTTTACTTGAACCATTGTTTAGGTGAAATACCGAGCTTTTTTCTAAATACACGCGCTAGCGCTGAGCCATTTTCATAGCCTACCGCATTAGCTACAACGGCCACAGGCTTGTTTTGAAGTAGCAGACTCTTAGCGACAACAATACGCCAATCAATTATATAGTCGCCAGGGCTTTGACCTACCGTACGCTTAAATATGTCGGCAAACTTTGATCGAGACATAAGCGCTAGTTCAGCCATCTCTTCTAATCCCCATTGTCGTTCAGGTGACTCGTGTATAGCCAATAACACTTTAGATATTTGCGGATGTGCTAATCCTGCGAGCAGACCATGCCGCATTATGTTGTTATCAATAACATGGCGTAGCACGTAAATAATAAAGATATCCGTCAACGAGTTAATCATTGGAAGTCGTCCGCTATCTTCGTTAAATGCCTCTTCAAATAACCATTGCGCGGTTTTCATCAGCGCTTCGTTTTCACTGAGTTTGAAGCACAGTAATCTTGGCAGGGCATTTGCGATAGGGTTCGCTGTATTTTCATTATAAACGATGCTAGCACAGACTAATTTAGGCGGATTTTCTTCACTAGAAATCACACGGTGCGCATGTTGTGTGGGGAAATACATCACTGTGGGCTCATTGATTAAATGTGAGGTTCCTTGCTCATCAATTATTGTGATCTCACCACTTTGCAATAGATGTAAATGACCTTTGTTTGGTTCTCGATTGAAATTAGAAATACCACAAAGATGACCGGTAAAAAACACTTCGGTATTCATTGAGAATCGTTGAAGAATGACTGATAACGGATCCATTATTACCTCATATAGGACTTTTTTGGACGATTGGGTTTAATGTTAGGACTATCTCATCCCTTTTGAATGATTGAAAGCACTATATTTACAACCAAGGAAAACAACCTTCGATTGCGTAACTGGTTAGCTGGTTAACATAAAATTTTCATAAAATACGGAGAATACTATGAAGTTTTCAACATTTGTAAAATCAACATTCATGACGACAGCACTTGTCGCTAGTAGCTTAACTTTTGCTGCAAACATTGAAGTAAATGCGAACAGTAATGATATCGCAATCAGTGGTTACGATACTGTTTCTTACTTTACAAAAGGTACGCCAACTAAAGGGTCGAACAATTTCACGGCCGCTTACAATGGCGCCATTTATCAGTTTTCATCTGCCAGTAACCGCGATTTATTCAAAGCAGATCCAAGTAAATATGCACCACAATATGGTGGTTTTTGCGCGATGGGTGTGGCATTGAATAAAAAATTAGATACCGATCCAACTGCTTGGCATATTCGTGGCGATAAATTGTACCTGAATTACAACAAGGCTGTTCAGAAAAAATGGAACACTGATATTCCTGGTTATATCGAAACAGCGCAAGTTAACTGGATTGATATTAAAGGATTAACTGAAGATCAAATCGAAAAAGTGTACGACTAATATTAAATCCTTGGAACGCACTAATGACGCTTTAACGATATAGGAACCATTATGAATAATAAATTAATAGCAAGTGCTGCATTAGCTGCTGTGATGTCTACAGGTGTTATAGCCTCTGCAGAAGCAGCAAGTAAAAAAGAAAAATGTTACGGCGTAGCGAAAGCGGGTCAAAACGATTGCGCGAACTTAGCCGGTACACATTCGTGTGCAGGGCAATCAAGCCTGAGTTATGACAAAGGTGAGTGGAAATTAGTCACAAAAGGTACCTGCTCAGAATTGGGGGGATTGTCTAAGAAGGAAGCCAAGCAGTTATATTTAGCATCTAAATAAGATTGAGGAGAATGTGTATGTCGGTAAATAGTAAAGAGATGTTGGCAAACAACAAGGATATATTAGTGGGCGTTGGATTAAGGCACCCACATTTTACCGACATATTAACTTCGGCTAAGCAAGTTGACTTTGTCGAAGTGCATTCAGAGAACTTCTTTGGACAAGGTGGCGCTGCTTTATCTGTCCTTAATCAAGTAAGAGAGGCCTATCCGGTTAGTTTGCATTCAACGTCTATGGGTCTTGGCTCGTTACAGGATATACCTACGAGTTATTTAACGCGTTTAAAGCAATTAACGCAAACCATCGATCCATTTCTAATGTCTGAACATGCTTGTTTTACGTGGGGACTATTACAAAATCAAATGCATGGGCAAGTGATACACAGCGGTGACTTATTACCGATAGCGCATACGCGTCATAATTTAAATCGAATGTGCGAGCAAATAGATAAAGTGCAATCGTACCTAGGACGTGAGCTAATTATTGAAAATGTGTCAGCTTATGTGAAATTTGATGAAAGTTATCTTTCTGAAGCTGAATTTCTAACGCAACTGTGTAAACAGACAGGCGCTAAAATACTGCTCGATATTAATAATATTGCGGTGAATAGCTTGAATTTTGAAGGTGGAAATATTCAGGAATCGGTCAATGATTATATAAATATCTTACCAGTAAATAGTGTCGCGCAAATACATCTCGCGGGTTGTAGTACGGTTCCTGATGGTCAAATGGTTATTGATGATCATGCGCGACCTGTTTCTGATGAAGTTTGGCAAGGGTATCGTCAAGCATTAGCACGCTTTGGTGCTGTGCCAACACTGGTTGAATGGGATTCAGATTTACCAGAGTGGTCAGTGTTAATTTCTGAAGCACAAAAAGCACGTGCTATAGCTAATACCGTATTGGGAGATAGCGATGAATGATATTTCTATCAATGAGCAGCAGCGTCTATTAGATGCTATTTGGAGTGATGCAGAATCAGGCGCAGATCTACATGGGTTTAGCGCTCAAGGTATCAGTATTTATCGTCGTAATTTGTTGGCCAATGCTGAACGCGCATTAAGGATAACTTTTCCTACAGTTTTTGAATTACTTGATTGTGATATTAGTACCTTCCTGGTCCAGAAGTTTCTAAAATCATCGCCACCAGTTCAAGGTGATTGGGGGCAATGGGGGCATGACTTTTCTGACTTTATCGCAACAACTGAAATTGGTGTGGATTATCCGTATCTGGCTAGTTGCACGGCTTTGGATTGGCATGTTCATTGTACGTTACATGGTCTGGATCAAACGTTAGATCAAGCGTCATTACAATTACTGGTTAATTGCGAACCCGAACATGTCTTTATTACATTTAACAACAATGTGAAATTGCTGAGCACAAGCTATCCAGTAGCTGACATTTTTGACGCACATAACCATGATGAGAAAGCGCAACGGGACATTTCGTTTAGTCGTGCTAAGCAGGCCTTATCGTCAGTGCTGGTGGAGCATACATTCATGGTTTACCGACCTGAATTTAAACCCCAAGTAACCAAGTTAACAGAGAGTGAAGGGCGCTTCACTTTATCTTTAATGTCGGGGAATTCGCTCGCTCAGTCGCTTGATACTGTTACCAATGATAGTGATTTTTCATTTCAAACCTGGCTGATTAGCGCTATAGAACATAATTTAATTCATTATTTTAAAGAGAGTTAACCATGGATACTTCAAATTCATTGCTGTTATCAGCAAATAAAATGTATCGACGTATTGTTGAAAAAGTAAGTGCGTTGGAGCCTGTTGCATTATTAGCAGCGCGTTTCTATGTCGGTTGGGCTTTCTTCTCATCCGGACTAACAAAACTAAACAACTGGGACAGTACGTTATTCCTATTTGAAGAGGAATATCACGTACCATTATTACCTTATGAACTGGCTGCCTATTTAGGGACTGCTGCTGAGATTATTTTACCCTTGTTATTGATGGCTGGATTAGCAAGTCGCTTCTCTGCATTGGGGTTATTTTTCGTTAATATTGTGGCCGTTATTAGCTTAGAAGATATTGCCGCTGCAGCTTACGCTCAGCATGTATTATGGGGAACTCTATTGCTGCAAGTTGTTATCTTCAGCGGAGGTCGTTTTACTTTCGATTATGTGGTTAAACGTAAGATAGATTTAACGTAATCAGCGGTAAGTACTCTGAAAGTAATCAGAAAAAGTATAGGGTGCTTATATCATCTACGGTGGCACTTATGCAGTAGTGCTACAGTAGATGTAAGGCCTACATCAATTATAAAACGACTTGCTGGGGCTGTATAGGCTTTGCAAGTCGTAGGCATGTGATCAGAATTTCATTTTACTGACCAATAAGCGTTTATTTTTTTTGTACCATAAAATGAGTAATAAGCTCGATATAAGTAACAGACCTGTTGCTGGCGCTGATACTGTTAAACCAACATCCCCATCAGTAACTGCCCAAGCATAATTGTCATTCCATTCATAGTCACTAACAATATCACCCCATCGCAAACTAAAATCCCAATATTCCGTTGGGCTTGATTTTGGTAAAGTACCATCCCAATAGTTATAGTTTTGCATGTTGATAAACATGTTCATATTGGCGACGCCTGCCGCATCTGTTGCCGAAGGGTCCAAGCCGTCTTCAGCATCCAAACCAAAATAATTGTAATACAAGTAACCTAGCTCACTTCCCGTACAGCCATCACCTGAAGTATGGCCATTACTGGGATCGGTATAATCACAATTAGGATCAAATAAATCACGAGTAAATAGACGCCAGTCATTTGTACCTTGAAATACTAACCCTGTTGCCCATGTATTTGCCTCTGCCCATGTCATCAGGCCATCAGCATCATAACCACTAGTTTGTGAGTAGTTAGCATCTTGTAACCAAGTAATGTCTTGAACATCGTCATATACTAGGCCATTTCCTCTATCAATTAATAATGCGTGAGACATGTTGGTAAAAAAAATCAGACACATAAAGATTAAAGCATGAATATTTATAGATTTATAAAATAGTTTCATCACTGTTGTTTCCCTTAAGGTTATTGGTTTTGTCACTATCGTTCTCCTTAATATAAAGTTGCCATTTTTTAACTGGTACTTTCATAGATGCATTAATTAATCCAACTTATTTATGTGTATGTTTATTAAAACCTTTCATATTTAATAAATAATGGCCTAACTAAGATGTGTTAAATTTTCTGACAACAGGAGTTTCGTAGGGAGAGTTCAATTCAAAACGTATGGCTCTAATGCTCAGTATGTTCGCCTCGATCATAAATATGCGCCTGATCAGTTTAAAAATAATATCTTAATTTCCGATGGTAGTGGCATAGAATATAGTTATTCATATGCCACAAGTGATATTTTAGTTCATGAATTGACTATGCTTACACAGGAAAAAGGGGGGCATTCATTCGAGAATATAAATGATTTTAAGGATAGTTTAAGAGGTTGGTCGAAACACTTCTCAGATATAATAGCTGAATACTACCAGTTTAAAACAACGGGTAAGTCCAATAGCACTAAGCTGCTAAGTCGATTTTTGGTTTAGAGGCCTTATTTTGTCATCATTTGTCTTAGCAATCATCATCTATAATTTCATAAATTGGTGGTGCATCTTTAGAAAACGATACAAATTTTGGCAACGCTGTAGCGGCCAGTATTCCAAGAATAACGATAACAATAACTAGCTCAATTAAAGTGAAGCCTTTACTAAGTATACTTCTTTTCATTGTTTAGAGCGTCTCCAGAAAGTAATCAATATCAGTGGTAACGGTTGAATAGTGCGTTAATATACAATAATTAAGGCTTCTAGGTAATAATATTTACTTCAAGTGCCTGTACCATCATAAATATACGCACATCTCCTGCGAATATGTGAAGACATCATCCTATATCCAGATATCCATTCGCCCTCTATTCTTGTTACAACAAAGCCGATAAGACCAGAAAACCATCGCTTAACATTATCAATTATGAAAATAATGGGTTAATGACTTAAACCGACTGAGACTAATTAACCTAAAACATACCTATCATTCAATTTAGTTAAATGCATCGATATTGGTTTAATATCAACATATTAAACCAATGAAACCCGATGACACATCCGTCCCCAAAGTAACTTAACAGGTCACCTTGGCAACAAAATAAAGGCAGGCGTGTAACATGTGAGCTTTAATGCCGCGCATTTTGTGATCAATATCTAAAAAAATATTCAATAAATGCGATAGCATTCAAATTAAATAACATCTCATTAACACTGATGACTATCAACATCAGTTACTTTGTCACAACATATAATGCTTGGAGGATCCGGTGCGAACTATATTTACGCTACTAATATCTGCATTTAATAAAGGCTTTACAGTTTTAGCTTTCACTATTTTATTTTCAACTGTCGCTGTTGCAGCTAGTTACATACCGACTATTGCAACTAGTCATATACCGCCTGCTGTCGATATAGTCACAAGCACAACTCATCACTTTAATTTCAGCGATAAAAAAGAAGTATCTTCGCTTTTTTCGGTAAAACCTAAAGGATTAACATTATTATCCGCTGTTGTTCAGAGTGAATCAGTGGAGGACCCAGATCAAGTTAAAGAGTACAGACTTGATAATATGACATTTTCTATCGCTGACGATGAATATGTCTTTAAGAATGCAACACCACAGAAAGTGAGTCAGATCACAGTAAATTATAATGATGGTATAACGAATGATAACGTTGCGTTATTAAGATTTGATACCGTTGTTAAACCCTTTAGCTCGGTTATATTTGAACTACCAGGGTTAGCACTCAGCAATATTAGTCATAATGACCAGATGAAGCTATTTTTACCTCAAGTCATCTTTCCACCCAAGGATAAGTCTTGTGATAGGGTACCAAGATATTGTTACCTGCCACCTAATCCAAAACAAAAAACAATATATAATACACACATAGTGATGTTGCACAATGCATTGAATACCGTTGCATTTCCCCCATTTATAACAAGAATAATTAATACATATTGCCCGTTTTTTAAGGAGTGTAAAAAGTATGGTACTCAACCCTTGTCATATGCATCACGTAATATGCTTTCATTAGGCGCTGAGGGTCATACGTTTAACATACGGGTATTGGCGGGCAATTATTTTTCAGCTGGCAGGGGTGGTGGTGATAGACCTTGGACTAATAATAAAAAAGCAGCGAACACCTCAGGTAAAGCGGCTGTTTACGAAGGTTATATTACAAAAGGTTCTGGGAGTTATAGACCCTATCATCAAAGAACCTATAATACGTTCTTTCATGAAACAAATCATGCATTTGGTTTTTCCCATGATTCAGCAATGACTTATGGGTTAGGTGTTCCGTATAGCCAAGTCTTTATTACTGAAAATTTTTCAGAAATAGATAGAACAACGATCGGTGAAGTAAACGTACCGTCTGTATTTGTGACAACGGAGCTTAACGCAAAAAATGAAATGACATTGGCATTTTATTATTTACCTGATGAAAAGGAATATGAACAGGTTTCACTTACGATGCTGGGATTATCACTTAATAGCGGTAGTATTGCTTATAAACTCGATCGTAAAGACAAGCCTGTTGATAATACCTTAGTGTTGCATTTTGATACATTACCCACCGCAACGACATATATTCGTACCCATAATACCGACACAAAATATTTATCGACCATTAAACTCTCTCCGAGTGAATTAGTGCCTGTTGTTACCTATAATATCGAAGGCAATGACTATGGTATTCTCGATGATAAAGAGTTACTTAATAAAGATTATGATGGTAGGCAGATCCGAAATCTTTGTACAAATATGGATGGGTTACTTGCAACGAAAGATGAATATCAACGTCTTTGGAGCGATTTAAAAAAGAATGATAAATTGAATCTTTTACAGGAACGCGTATTTTTATCGAGAGATGAACCATCGAATAATACTATATGGAAATTAGAGTTTAATGACGATGCAATGTTAGCGAGTCTGCATTCTATAAATGATAAACTAGGCACTGATAAATCTCTGGTTTGTGTTAATAATTGACCTATTGCGTATTTTAATAACGATGTTACGCAGTTAAAGCCTGCATTTGTTTGCAGGTTTTAACTGCTCCCTCGGCGTTGCGCATACAGTAGGTGATGGTTATGTCCAAGTATGGCTAGGAGGTAGAACCATCAATTATATGCTCACATTGGTTCCATACCACAACTGCTCACGTGAAGTCGATTTATAGTTTGTTTGGATAAAATCAATGAAGCAATCTGCCATCGAATATTGAGTAACAATCCCATCACCTTCCATCATGGTTAGTGCTTCATAACCTTCTTTACCTTTCATGGTATAAGCGGAAGAGGTTCCGTAATAAGTCATTTCATGATCGATATCGTTCCAACCATCTTCTTCCGTATAAATAGTAAGTTTAGCAATTCGCTCACCAAGGGGGCGTTCGGCATAATAGCTAAAATTCAGGTTATAGGTATAAGGGTAGCTTCCCGAGCCAGAGCCAAGAACGCCATTATTGGTGGCGTTGTTTATTGCACCCTCTAGTGCCTGTGCTATATATTTGCCTTTGATGCGATAAACACCAATGGGAACGGCAAAGGGAAGTAGCTTACCTGCAATATCACCAATTGAAATATTACCCCGATGTAAAGACGTTCTCACACCGCCAGCATTATGAATTGAAAAGTCGACTCGATGACCATTTTTATTCATCATATGAGCAAACGATTCGGCTACTAGCGGGGCAATAACACTGCCTCCCTTCTGATCAGGAATGCGGACATGTCGCATATCCTCTGCTAACTTAGCAATCACGGTATTTTGTAGCTTACGTACTCTAGGGATATATTTATCTTGTAGCAAGCTTTGTAGTATCGCATCTTTTTTACATACAACCACATTTTCATGTTGAGTGAGGTAGAGGCTCGCCTTTGCATGGATGTCATCATCATTGGTTGTTAACAGGCTTGCATCAAGACAAAGTCGGCGACCAATAAGCAGCTCATTTTTGCCTTTGAAAGTGCTAACCGAACCATCGGCTGCGAAATCGATCTCACAGTGACCAAGAGCCTGTGAATGAAGTCCAGCCTGAACAATATAAGTACCATTAACCTGATGTCCGTATTCAGATTCTTTTTTCAGCCCTAGGTCACTGAAATCGCCGAGAAGTGTGTGGCTATGACCGCCAACAATCAAGCTGATACCATCTACTTCTTTCGCTAATTCACAATCACCATCAAAACCAAGATGACTCACTAATATTATCTTATTAATACCTGACTTTCGGATAGCTCGAACGGTATTTTTGGCTGTTTCAAAGGCATTAATAAATGGTGTGTCCGGATCTACATTCGCGATATCGGCCATCTTATCCAATGATACCCCGAATATTGCTACGGGCTCGCCATCTACAACACGAGTCATCCAGCGTGCAGTCTGCTGATCTACCTGATAAGAGAATAAGTTTGAACGGCCGCTTAAATGATGAGACTTCGTTTTTATTTCGTTAGAAAGGTCCCAGTTACCAGCTAACAGTGGAAACTGAATACGATCTAAAAATGCAGCCACAGGTTCATTACCCATATCTAGCTCATGATTACCAATTGTCATCACATCAATACCCAGTGCATTGAGCATATCTGAGTTGGCCTTACCTTTAAACAGCGAAAAATAGAGCGTCCCCTGGAAGCAATCTCCAGCATGTACAAATATAAAATCTCGATTATTTTGCAGGGCAGCCGCTTTAAGTTGTTTAGCTCTGGTCGCTATACGGGAAAACCCGCCATTACTTACATAAGGCGATATACTTTTTCCCTCAATGTTAAGCTGTAACTGCAGTGACTGAGGTTCGAAGTAGGAGTGCGTGTCATTTATATGTGCGAGAGTTATTCTAACTGGCTTATTATTCTTTATCATTATTAACTAGACCTTTCTACATGTAACTCGGTAAATCACTGTTATTATTAATTTTAAATGTAAACTGCCTTATATGTTTTTTAATCTTAAAGTACAATCGCTTGCCACTAAGTGTTGCATGTTTCACTCAATGAACTACTACATTGTATAATTCGATAAAGTCATGATTATGAAAGACATGCTGTGTTCGCGATAAAAAGCAAGCCATGTGTGATGAGCATCGAAAAATAAAGCGTAATAATATCATAATCATCATCGACTTTGCTAATCTCTAGCTCTAACGGATTAGATTTCGCTGCTAAAAGCAGCTTGCTTTAGCCTTATAGACTTCGCCCTCACAATATTTTTTTAATCCCGTAACCCTGACTAATTTAAGGAGGCATTATGGCGAACACCGTAGCCGGTTTAGATATTAAATACGAAACAATGGAGTACAAAGATGGCACTGGAGGCATATTCCGCATGCCAGGTCAGTTCAAAGAGGCTAATATCACTCTATCTAAAGGTCGATTCAAAGGTAAAAACACCCTGTTTGAATGGTTGAGCACTATTTCACTTCATGCGGTTGATAAGCGTGACCTATTGATCAGCTTGACTGACGAAACGGGTGGTGAACTGCTGGCTTCTTGGAGTGTCTTTAACGCTTTCCCTACGAGTCTAACAGCCCCTTCTTTTGATGCCACAAGTAATGACATTGTCGTACAGGAAATTGCCCTGATTGCGGACCGCATTACTTATATTGCTCACTAATTGTAAAGGTTTATCATGACAACGACATATCCAGGTGTTTACATTAAAGAACAGAACCAACTGAGCCCATCAGTATCACACTACAATACAGCGGTACCAGCTTTTGCTATTGACGTTGAAGCACAAACTTTATTGGGTATTGATAAGGCTAAACGTATCGATAACTATATGGACTATCAAAAACTGCTGACAAATCGGCGTTTAAGTCACGATATTGAAAGCCAAAAAACAATCACGAAAGATAAGGGGATGAATCAGCTCAATAACTGCATGCGTACCTATTTTGACAACGGCGGCGGTTATTGCTACTTGATCCAAACAGACCAGTTAGTAACAGAAGTGCTAAAGCATGATGATATTACTTTATTGGTTGCTGCCGGTCAGAACCTGGCTGCCGCTGCAAACATTCTTGCGCAAGGTAACAACCTGTTTGCGATCCTAGATGGTCCGAAGTCAGAGATCGATACCCGCTACAAATTAACAGAAGGGATAGATGGTTGGCATAATATGGGGGGCTCTCAATATGCTGCGGCGTATTATCCTTGGTTAACTGCGGATTGGACTGTCGATGATATTCCACCGAGTGCGGCTATCGCCGGTGCATATTGTAAAAATGACCGTAAAGTGGGGGTATGGAAAGCGCCTGCTAATATTGCTTTAGTTGGAGTTATTCCTAAGTATAAAGTCTCTGATATAGTGGAAAGCGCTTTTATCAAGGAAGATAGCGAGGCTCTGAATATGATCCGCCGATTCAATAACGGTCCGTCGATTATTTGGGGCGCGCGCACGCTAAAAGGTTCAGAACAGTACCGTTATGTACCAGTGCGCCGTCTGTTTAACAGCGTAGAAAAAGACATTAAAGATGCGATCAAAGTTGTGATGTTTGAGCCTAACAGTCAACGAACGTGGGACGCCGTACGTACTTCTGTCACTAACTACCTCACCAGACTATGGGGTAATGGCGCGTTGATGGGAACAACACCAGAGGACGCATTCTTTGTTCAAGTGGGTAAAAATATCACCATGGATCAGGCTGATATCAAGCAAGGAAAAATGATTGTTAAAGTGGGAATGGCAGCGGCTCGTCCTGCTGAATTTATTATTCTGAAATTTACTCAAAATGTTGCTCAATAATACTGAGTGTTAATAAGAGGAAGACTGAATCTTCCTCTCTTTTTACTCCCACACTTCATAAAGGCTTAATGAGCACATCAATTTAAGTGCCATCAAGATCATCACGGTGTTCTTGGTGTAGAGCGGTTGTGTTCGATGTTTTCATCACGTAGTGCTTTCTTATCTAGCTTGCCACTCAAACGGGTTAATACAAGAGCAACGAGCACAATGACTGCGCCTACCCAAGGAGTGTGCATTAAGCCTGCTTCGGCAACGATAAGACCACCACCCCAAGAGCCAAGTGCAATACCCACGTTAAAGGCGGCGATGTTTAAACCACGCGCGATAATTAACGTATCGTAGCCTGGAGCTTGCCAAGCGAGTAGGTTACTATGTAGGGGATAAGTGAATGCTGACCCGTTCTGATTATTTATCTCGGCGAGGTATTCCCAAGCAGACAAGCGACCTTTTTACTCATGAAACGATTGGGTTTTCTGGCCCCAAAATATTAAACCATTGGCCGCTAAAAGGTTTTAAAACATTAGAACCGACCTTTACCGCAAGTAATGGTGAAACAGTTCGGAAACTGACGTTAGCGGGGAACGGAATTGCCTGTTTGTCGGGCTTTATGGTGAAAAAAGATATTGAAGAGGGGCGTTTAGTCGCATTATTGGAACCTGAAAAATTGTCTCATACTGGCAGAGAACAGATCAACGCGGTGTTCTATCAGTCTTCTTCAGTAGCAAAACGTATTTCTGCGTTTATCGACTTTATCCAACCTAAGCTGTCTTTATAAGTTAAAGCGTCTACTCATTCATAATATAAGCTACAGAAGTTATTTGGAAGCAGTTAACAATATTACTTAGCCACAACATCACCTTTTTCGGCGATGTCGAAAATATTCAATAAATAAGACCGTATATTATTTATTCTTGTATTTTTAAGAGAGGTATTATTATGAACTATAGAATTAATTATTATGCGGTATCACCAAAATTAATGACTATTTTATTAAGACAAGAAAGGTGTCTCCAGCAACAATTTAGTCTGTCATCAACCTTGTCGATTGCAATATGGGAACTTGTTAAACTGCGTGTATCTCAGATTAACCAGTGTGCATTTTGCATCGATATGCACAGTAAAGATGCATTAAAGCAAGGTGAGTCTGCTGAACGTCTCATTGGATTATCAGCTTGGCAAGATACACTCTTGTATACTGAATCTGAACAGAGCGCTTTACATTGGGCTGAATGTATCACATCAGGACAGCCGGTATCAGACCAACTGTATCAAAGAACTTTAGATATATTTGGTGAGCAAGGTCTAGTTGATTTGACCTTGGCTGTCAATGCCATAAACAGCTGGAATCGTATTGCTAAAGCTTTTAAACCAGAAGTCGGTTTTTCAAGCTAAAAGGAGCTTTTAAGATTTGAAATCATCGCTAGAATTCAAATTAATTCAGCCTAAAGGGCTGCTGTCGCCTTACATTCAAGGGATATGGTCTGCGTCAGTTCATGGACCTGAAGCCTGCGACCATTGGTTACATGGTGATGCATGCAGTGGTATAATATTTAATCTTGGATCTACGATTAAACTTGGAGATAATATTTTCCCTACGGGGGTGATAGTATTACCTGTCAGTAAGTTTGCCCAGAAAATTTCTCTTCCACCGAGATCTAAATTGGTCGGGATGCGTTTTCATCCTGCAATCGGGGCTGGTGTACTTGGGAAGCGTTACGACGAACCGAAAATAGTAACTACTGATAACAAAATGACATTAGCGCTACAAGATTTAAGAGAATCTCTTGCATCGAACCATGGTCACTTCGCATGTATCACAACATTATATCGCTGGTTGATCGATAGGTTAGATTTGTCATGTCCTATTCCTATTGAATTAGCCCACGCACTTAAAGCTATAGAACAGTCTCAAACACCTACACAATTTTGCAATGATATTACGATTAGTCAGCGCCAGATTGAACGTCAGTTCCAAAAATGGTTAGGGTTAACGCCTAAGCACTATCAACGTATTTTACGCGTGAAATCTGTGATAAATGTACTTCGTGAAATCCCTGATAGTGGCCTTGCCGATTTGGCTCTAAGCCATGGTTTTAGCGATCAATCACATATGACGCGAGAATGTAAAAAAATAGCCAAAATAACGCCTAAGGTATTTACAAAGCGAGTGCGTTTACAAATGGAGAGCCTAACACATCTCTTCCAAAAGTGAGTTAGAGTGCTTCTTAACTCATAATATGTTTACTTATTTTGTAAATTAGAGCTCAATATATCAGACTTAAAAACTAACAGGCAGTGAATGATACTGCCTGTTTTTTGATATAGGCTTAGTACGATAACGTTAAGCAGAATTCCCCTAGGTAGTTGGAAACCTAACTGTTTTTTACTTATTATCAGGTTTTTGCGCCGTAATCCACAAGAGTGTTTCATTGCAGATTGTATGATATTCCTGAGCCTCAATTGTAAATCCGATACGTTGTAAATCACAAAATAACTCAGCGGGTTTCTTGTGGCTGTAATAAAACTCAGTATCCATGAATTTGATATAACCGCTAAACTCTTCAACCCCAGTAGCTTCCTTCGTTGCATAAGTAAATAGAAGTTTTCCTTTGGGTTTTAACCACTTAAATATTTCGGAAAAAAGATCGACATGAAGTTCAGATGGAATGTGAAAAAGGCTATACGTTGCTGTTACTGCATCAAACTCATTTGACTTAAATTTTACATCACTGATATCACTTCTAACAGCCTTCATTTTAGGCGCATACTTTGAAGCTAACTCGAGCATACGTTCAGAAAAATCGACACCTGTAACTTGCCAGTCATTATCTATAAAATAGCTGGCAACAGGCTCTCCAGCACCACAACCAAGATCAAGTAATTTTCCACTCTTAGACGCTAAATTAGAATAAAACGAGTTGAGGATGTCAGATATATCAAAAGCCCCTCTATTTACGTCATAAGTATCTGCAAAACTATTATATGTTTCCCGTAAAGAATTATTCATATTGCTCTCATATTTTGTGCTAACGTTTGTGGAGTAAGACGTCTCGATTCAAACCCTGGTTGCCATCTTAGCAAGATAGCAACCTCCTCAATAACTGTTATCCAGTGCAATTTCCTTTGAAAGGTATTTTACACTCTCATAGGGTACCCCTTAGTGAATACCTTGTAAATTGTGAAACGTTATAAATAAATTAAAGAAATGTAATGACTTATTGTCTTAGCTATGTATTTTATAAATAAACTGCGATTTACATTATACGGCGTCCCGTTTACTAAGAGTCATTCTATGAAACAGAAAGAATTATCCCAAATGGGGGAAGCACAGGTGTATTTAACTGAATATCAAGGTGTTCAGTGTATTCAAAAAATAAATGCGACTTCTATTGAAGTGGATTTCTATAAATTAGTCGCTCCAAAATTACGGACTATTGGTGTTGGTATTCCTGAACTATTTTATAGCCAAGGGCGTGACTTGTTCATTGAATATATACCTAACCCGCTTACTCTTACGGAATTAACTCAAACTTCTGAGATGTATGAACAGCTATTGCTTGTCCATAATTGTAATGATCCTTACCAAATTCCGATAAAGCAACATAAATGGGACATAAATCAAAGTGATTCAGCTCTACTTGCTTTAAACCTCCCTAAAAGTTGCGAGAATCTATTCCATTACATGCAAAAGAAAAGCGCCATATTATTCGAATCAGAACATTATATTTCAGGCGATACGAACAGTGGTAATTGGGGTAGGCGTAACGATGGCAGCATTGTATTGTTTGATTGGGAAAGGTTCGGGAAAGGTAGCCCTGCTATTGATTTAGCCCCATTGGTACAAGATATGGGGAATTATACTGAGTATTCAACAATTGTAGAATGTTATCTAAAGAATAACAGTAACCACGATGGTTCAGAGTTATTTGAACAGCTAATTATTGCTAAAGCGTGGTTTGTTATTGAGGTTGTTAATTTGTTGATAGAAAGGCGTCACCCGGAAACGAGTAAATGTATTGATTGGTATAACAAAAATATACCGTCTTGGTTAAGTGAGATGGAACATGCCATATAGCATATAAGAATAGGTGCAACCAAATACCCTGATATATTGATGCCCATGTTGTCATGCCCAGTAAATTATCAACACTTTGATTTATATCGCTAACTTTTCTATACAACCGGAAATACTAATTGCTAATTCTAATAATATTGCTCATATTATGAGCATTACTACAAGATTAAAACGTAGGCTCGATTATCGAACATATTATTTACGACTTAAAACCTGATTACGGCATCCAAAGCACCAGTGGTGAGAGCCTTATACGCTCAACATATCAATCCCACACCTTTTTTCACTACCTCAATAAGTTGGGAAGAGTATGATAAACAAAATCAGCCAACATTATCTCACACCTGCGCTGATGCCAGCGTTACAACCATCAATCGCCAAGCTAATGCTGGGTACCTTTGCTGAAGTGGTCGCTGCACTTGCAAAAATCGGTGCACTATTGTGCTTAATACAATTAATTGACGACCTCTCGAGTAAATGGATCTTCAGTGCAATCGGACTTTGGATCGTTAGTGCCGCCGTCTCTTCATTAGCATCCTGGTGGGTTCATGAAGCTGAATCCCAATTTTCCTCTCAACTACGCCGTCAAGTGGTTCAGCATCTGGCTAGGTTACCAAGCAAAACCGTCTCTCGATATGGTGAGAATCAACTTCGTCGCTTGGCTTCGGAGGACATTAATACACTGCACCATATGATTGCACACTTACCGTCTGAATTTGTCACGTTTATGTTGGTGCCATTAGCGTCCATTCTCATCATGTTGAGTTTGGCAGGGCCAATTGCGCTTTTAGCCCTTATCCCTGGTCTTATCGCCTCACTTTACTATCTGGTGTTTCTACCCAAGTATGCGGCCAAATATGGCACTGAACGCATGAACATTATGGGTGAGATTGTTACTGCAGTGAACGACTACACAAGGGGCATCCGAGTCAACCGTATTTATGGTACTCAATCGGGCGCCATTGCCAATTATCGACATGCCACGCAACGCTTTACAGACGGTATAGTAAAGTGGGTGAGCAATGTTGCACTTGCTGCTGCGGTTTCTGTCGCGCTGCTACAAGCGGTCGCCACTTTAGCTATCGCTTACACGATTTCCTATGAGTTAAGTCCTGCGGCCATGGCTTCGGTTTTCTTTTTTGGCCTTGCCATCGTGACCCCCGTGCTAAAGTTGGGCCACGGCTTAGACTATGTAACGGCAGGTAAAAACGCCGCAAAACACATCAGCAACTTTTTACAAGAAAGCACCATCGCTTCAGGCCAAGTCAAGCGAGAGAGTAAATCAGACTCGTTACATGCCGAACACATCAAGGTTATCACCGAGCAAAAAACGATCATCAACGATCTTTCTTACTCTTTTCTTCCGGGCTCTTTTACAGCCATTATGGGCCCGAGTGGCGTTGGTAAAAGTACTTTTTTACGTATCTTATCCGGTTACGAACAGCCTTCATCAGGGACCGTTACCCTAGGTCATGATGATATATCAGACCTTGATGAAGTATCGCGACATAATGCAATACGCTACGTACCCCAAAACACAGGTGTTTTGAAAACAACGGTGCGAGAGAATCTGCAATTGGCTACACCAGATGCGACTGACGATACGTTTCGCGATGCACTGAGCCGCGCCCAGTTGATTATTGATCTTGCAGCGGACGCATCCTCTCTCTCAGGCGGGCAACAACAACGCATCTCGCTTGCTAACGTGTTCTTAAGTAACGCCAACATAATCTTACTTGACGAGCCTACTAGCGCCCTTGATAAGGAAACTGCGTTGCTTGTGATGCAAAACTTGCGTTCACTGGCTCACCAACAAGGTAAAACCATTATTGTAGTAACCCATGACTCTGACCTCGCTCAGCAAACAGATTTTACGCTGACATTAACTCGAAACGCTGACAAACAGGACGAAGAAGTATGACGAACAACAGCACTAATTCCGCTAGTAACGTACTTCCAGAACAGGCAAAACGTCGGCTGTTCCTTGTTGGCACTGGTTGGGTTCTCGTTGCCGTACTGGAAGCTGCAGCCTACACTGTTTTGGCCCTATCCATAGTTGAACAGCAAACACCTATGTATGTTTTGGTGGCCGCGGCTGCTGCAATCTTGGCAACTGTGATAGTCACTCGATCTGGATTTTTGTCCGGAGCAAAACTTACTGGTGATCTCTATTCAGCGCTTGGTAAAGCACTTAGCCAAGCAAAGCTAGCTTGGTTTACCGACCATCACAGAACGCAAACAACTCAACTGGCAGAGCGTGGCATTCCTGGTTTTATGAGCATACCAGCTCACCAACTGCAAACCTTCCTACACGCGCCACTCCTACCTTTATTTCTGGTGGTTGGAATTGGTCTAGTTGGTGGTTTAACCATAGCGGCGCTGAGTGCAGCATTACTCGCAAGCGCGTTATTCATTCAATATAAAGCGCAATTGGCACTGATCCATACCGATAGCGATCGACACAGCGCAGATGTGAATGCCACCAAATACACACTCGAACTGATCGACCACCTCGATCTACTGCGCGCGACCGCGGGTCCAAAGCGGGCAGTTGAACGAATTGAAGCAAGTTGGACTAAGCAAGAAAAAGTTCACAAAGGCATCAACCGAGCCGCATCTAAAACCACATTTGTATCGACGCTCGCAACAATTTTACCGCTGGCAGGTATGGCGACTTACTTGGTTGTCTCTAGTACAACAGAGCCACTATTGATTTTATCGCTTTTGATACTCATCACTAGAGCAGCAGCGCCTTTGGGCGAGTTAGCATTGGCTGGGTTTGCGATTAATGATGTGCGCGCGGCGATTAAAGACTATATTCATTTATCCACGGTACCAAGCTTGCCAGAGCCTAAACCGGAAAATGCTCAGCAGCCAAATCATCACAAATTACAGTTACATAATGTTGGCTGCTCAGACATTTTTATTGGTGCAAACGCAGAAATTTTAGAAGGCGCGAAAGTTGTGATTAATGGACCAAGTGGCGGTGGTAAGAGTACTCTGTTAGGTTTGCTGATGCGATTTGATGACCCTACGCAAGGTCAAATTACTCTGGGTGGTGTCGATATAAAACAAACCCGTTACGACGTGCTCACTCAATATTTTTCTTACGTTGCACAAGATCCTATTGTTTTCACTGGGACTTTGGCAGACAACATCCGCTTAGGTAAACCCGATGCGAGCGATGAAGAAATCGAGCTATGTGCAAGGCATGCTCAGTTAAGTGAGGTAATAGATCGTTCTGAATTAGGTATTCATCAACTTATTGGGCAAAAAGGTGCAGCGTTATCCGGTGGCGAGAAACAAAGGTTGGCTATTGCACGCGCTCTAATCAAGCAAGCACCTATACTGATTTTTGACGAAGCCACGTCGGCACTTGATGATGCTACCGAGAGACTTATCGCAGAACATGTTCATTCTCTAAAAGCGACAGTAATTGTGGTAACACACAGAGAAGCAAGTATCTGGCAACCGACAATGGAATTTAATATACAAAGCCAAACTGTCACCCATCAGTTACACAATACTAAGTCCAAGCCGAGCAAAACGATTGCATCGGAACCAGCATAGTACGATTTTGTTTCAAAAGAGGTCACACATGATTGTTTACATTTAGTGTGAAGGGCTTAAAAGGTGCAACCAAATATTCTGGTCGCACCTTTGTGATTAATTGCTAAATATTAAGCCTTAGGTTTGACTCGACTTCATCTATTAACGATAGCGGGACAGCTTGTTCGGTAGCGAGTGTACGCCACGTAGATACATGCTGTGTGATATCGTCGATGGTTTCGTCTATGAGTTTTTTAGTAAATAGGGGACTTAGTGTACTCAGGCTATAGAAATCACTACGCTCAAAATTATCACGCTTACCGTTGAGAGTCATCCAATGACAACTGACCCAGTCGCTATCTGGCTTGTATGAGTATGCAATGTCGTAAGCCGGAGAAAGAGACCAGGTACCGGCATCACTCATCATAAATCCAAAGTTCTTTGAGTGGTCGTCATGGTTACGCGATACGATATTAAAGATTAAGCGTCTTAATAGCTGCATAGCCTCTGGCGCTTTCAATCTTAGTTGTCGGACGACTCCAAACAATTCCTCATACGAGTATGAGCCCGCTTGCTTGTAGCTAACATGTGCCATTGCGTTTAGGGTCTGCACATGTACGCGCTTGTTTCCGATTCTATCGAAACGTTGGGTGATAAAGTGGCGACGATCACCTTCGTTCAATAGTTGAGTTGGCATCATATCAATACCGCAAAGCTTATTTGCCATGAGATAATACGTATATTCCATCGCGCCGTAACCTAGTGGGTCACCAAATGTCTCTTTGTTCTTGTTATGCTCACTGACACCATCAAATTTCATTAAGTAATGGGTAAATCCGTCTGGGACTTCAACTTGGCCGGATCTAACTTCGCTAAAACTCTCGTTAAATGCCAAAACTGCTTTAGGTCTGGCACCACCGGCGCTCATTCCGACAGACATAAGTTCTAACATGGCGTCTTTGTTTTCACGGCCAGCATGATCAAGTTCAACGCCAAAGTCTTGTCTCTCAGAGAGAATGTTTTGAGCGACAGAAACCAGAGACTTGATCTCTATCTCTTGCGACTTATTGAAAGAGTTACCGTATTTCTTTGGCGGAGAATAAGACAATGCACCCATTCCTCTCGCTCCCGTATACTTTAAACGTTCAAGCGGGGTTATTTCACTGGGTAATCGTCCGTTTCGAGCTACCCAAGCATTGAGGACTGTATTACCGAAATCATCTGGTAAAGAGTCAGCCAAAAGCCCCGAAAGACCTTTAAAAGTAGCATGATCGATTGATGGGAATGAATAAATTTTCTTAGAGAGTGGCATCATTAGGGGAGATAGTTCAATCCCACTAGAAATGAAGCTAGGATCGTACTCAAACGCGCTTTGCTTTGTCACTGGGTCGTAGCTGGCAGCGCCGACAGCAAGGTCGTTGTAACTGACCTCAATAACTTCTTTTACCATCCTAGGTTATCCTCGTTTTCAGGTTCTTGTTTTTGTTGTTCTCTTGGGCTAGATGCTCTTTTTCGTTCATTCCCATGTAGCTGGGCAAGCTGAACCGGTGATATCTGAGTTGCCGGAAGAAAAATATCGATTTGGTCTATAACGTCTAGCGCTTGCATAATAATAATCATGGTTTCGAGTGAGCATTGCCCATTCTCAGCATTGGCTATCTTTTTACGGGTTAATCCTACGTCTTTAGCGATTGATGCTTGGGTCTTGTTCGCGTTAAGGCGGTAGGTTTTTAGCCTTTCACCAATCACAGTGGTGATTGCAGGTGCTGTCATGTTTGAATAATTCATATCAACCCTTTAATGTTCTGTTATACGTACATTATAGGTTAAAAATAACATTAACGCTCCCAAAATGGAACATTAATATGATTTAACTTAATGTTCCATAAATCACCCATTAATGGCTTGAAGTACCAGTAATGTTCCATATATAAACCATTATTTTAAATTGTGAACGATGGTGTCAATATAATTTTATACATTATTCACAATGGCCTAACTCTGTCGTTTATTCTGCTATTTTACACCCCCTTACATCTCTTACGTTTCTTACATTCATTGTGTTGATGTGCCATATTTAAGTGTGTAATGTGTTAATAATCAAGGATACGCAGAGTATTAACCTACACTTTATGGTTATAAAAGATGTAAATATAATTCTATTGAATATGGAAAAATAAGAGAACTTCGATGAACAATCAAAACCTTAGCAATTTAGACAATGCTCAATTAACTTATGGGGATAATCTAAACCAGATTCAGATGGTCACCAACATGAATACCGGCTTTCGTGGTCCAAGGGGTCTAAATCGAACTGAAGGTGTTAATGTATCTAAATTAGATAACTGGATAAAGTGTCTATCAGATAGAGGTGGTGTGCTAGCTGAAAGGCCTTTGGCTACTTACACGTTACCTGGGTCACACGATGCCTTGACCTATAGGTTTACGGGTGGGGTCATCAGGAGGCTCGCGAGAGGAGGGACGGTTACTCAGGAGTTGAATCTTACCTCTCAATTTAATGCAGGGATTAGATACTTTGATATCCGTGTCGGGGTTAAAGGCGGTAAGCTCATTGGTGTTCATGGCCCTATCAACTTACTGGGAGGCGATATAGAGTCTGATATTACTAATCTTTTAATATTAGCAGTACAGAACAAAGAGCCAATCGTCATTAAATTTGATTATAAGGGCAAAGCCTATTCTATCGTTAAAAAGATAGTGACAATGTTCTCTAAAAGTATCATGCCAACTTCTGAATATTGGAAGGTTGGCGTCGGTGATTGTATTCGCCAAGGTAAAGTATTGTGTTTATTTCACAAGATTAAATCGAAGCAAAAAGAGACATTTAAAGATGCCTCTGAAATGTTTGGAGACTACTCCAAGCACAAGGCTGGCGGATTTTCAAATAAGCACTTTATGAAAGGGCACAGAAAGTACCTTGAAGACTTAGTAGATGAGGCTTATACGCTAGATGAAGAAAGACTTAAAGTCATGTCTTTCAATATACCTTGTACCCCTACAGGCGGCTATACTGCGCTTGGCGTTGCTAACTTTTTTCTCGGCTCGATTCCGAGCAAACTATGCCTAGCGGCACAAGTTGCGGTAAGAGTGAAGCGTGAAAATCGCTGGTTGGGCTGTTATGAAAGTGTCTCTAATATAGAGCAGCGTGAGGTTGTTAAAGATATAAACTTAGGCGTTGTACAAAAACTCACTGATGCGGTTGATTCGTGGTATTTTATGGAGGAAAAAGAAAGCAATCCGATAGCGAGTGCCCTTCACGGAGAGAAGGTGAGTCAACATATTGCAGGTGCTGTAGGTATGGATTTCGTTGGTCGTAAACGGCAGTTAATTCTAGAGCTTATCGAGTTGAACAATCGAGATTACTAAATTCGGGATAAGAAAAGGTAATTTAAACTCAAAGTTAGCTCTACGATTAGATCTTTCAAGCAAGAAAGTACAATCGTAAGGAGCTAGCTTTGAACAAATAGGGCAAGTTTCATATTGAGACCACCCATTAGTCTTTTAACTTTAATCTATCTATAGCCTTTGTAAGTAATTTCATCCTTGTGAAAGCCTATGTCCCGTCTCATTTCACTAAGTAATTTAAGCATTTTGGCGCGGAACACTTCAAATTCAAATTCATCGATAGTACTAAATTGTACTTGCGAGTTATGGATGTAATCGACTAATTCGGTGAACTTATCAAATACATCACTTGAAGCAAATAAAGCTAAGTGTGCAGAGACCTCTAGTCGTTCTTTATCAAATTGGCTTATATCATCAAGACTTAATTTTCCTTCTTCAGGAATTTTGGCTGTTAGGTCTGTTAATGGTTTTAAGACTGTTTTATATAGTTCCAGTTTTCGGTAATCACTGTCTTTTTTAATACGAGTTAACTCTTCTAACTTACTTTTGTGAGTCTTTATTCTTTTATTGGTTATTATATTTGAACATATAGCCCAGAGCGCAGCTAGCAAGCTTATAAAAATGGCGGTTTGTCCACCTACATTAGATATGAATTCTTGAACGTCCATTAATATTAACTCCAATACACTGTCATAATTTAATATTACATTATAGCCAGCCTGAAACATCTTGCTAGCAGTAAAAAAGGATAGGGGTCTTGTAACAAACGTTTCTAAACTACAGTTAAAAGTCATGATTTTACGGGGGGAGATATTTAACTGTATATAAACACAGTGTTAGTTGAGGCTCCGTAAAATCGAGACTTTGAAATTATTATTAACAATAAAATCAATAGTATAGACGTTTCACATAATACTACGTTAAGTCTGAAAACATGACATTTCTAACGGTGGCAATCCTGACACCTCTATCTGGGCTTATTACAACACTGCGCATATATAGAAACGTGATTATGTTGAATAAGAATCCGTTTGCAATACTGGAACAGGCTGACAGGCCAAGTAGTGGTATTTATACATAATCCGCATTATGCGAAGAGCGTATAATCTATTTCAATCATAAGCTTAGTAGCATTATGTTATTATGTCTCGTATACATTAATGATTGGAGTATTACTTATGGATTTATCGTTTTGGTTTGGTGTTGTTGGTACTTTTTTTGGTGTCGTTGGTACTTTGATTTCCATCTATCAATTTGGCGTAGCTAAAGCTAATCGTCAGCGTCAGCGAGAGTTACAATTCATTTTGGCAAGCATTAACAGCACAGCTCTTCAGAAGCAGGTGGCATTTGATAATCAGTGCTATGTGTACATGAAGTATAATAAGAATGGAGAGGGAGATTTAGATGTGATTCGATCTTTAGCTATGGCTAAGGACTCTTTTGGTGAAATAGCTCAAATGACAGTTGCCATGGAAGGGGTTATTGATATTAAAAAATCAGCAATAATGGTAATACAAAAACGGACTATTGAATCAGCTAAGCTATTCAATGAGCTTAAGAGTGTTTCTGAATTCAACTCCACGGGGTCTTCTGAACCTGTTGAACCTGTTGAACCTGTTGAACCTGTTGAACCTGTTGAACCTGTTGAACCTGTTGAACCTGTTGAACCTGTTGAACCTGTTGAACCTGTTGAACCTGTTGAAGAGTTAATAATTTCGAATATAAATGCCGTACGATGAAGTGTCTATTTTGATTTCCTAGTCATTTTAAAGAGTACACTATCTTTAATAGTGTACTCTTGTTTCATTTTGAAACTTTATACAGTGGTTTTTTTGTTTTTATACATTGCTTTGTTCACACCATCAAAAACTTCTTCTTGAATTAACATCTTGTCTATAAATTCACGTTCTTCTCTATCAGGTAGCTTATATTTATAGAAAATATCGGCAACATCCTTCATCTCTTTCACATCTCTTTTTACTTCTTCCATATTATCAGCAATTAATTCTAGCGCTTCACTTTGCCGTTCAACAAGGTTCCTTTGTTGCATGTATTCTTCACCATACGCATTAATAGTGTTTCCACTGTTTTGAAGTTGAGACAGAAGACTATTTAATACCATATAGATTGCTACCAACACTAAAATTAAAAAACCGAATAAAATATATATAATGCTCATATATGATTCCCTTATTGTGCATTTATAGCGGAAACTGAAATATCAGGCGAAGCCCCCTTACTGTCTTACGGGGGTTAACTCTCTGCAGCAATACGGTTTTGCCAAGATCGCTGGATTTCTCAAGGTTAACTATTTTAATCCAAATTAGAATCTAAAGAGTGTCTTTGCTCTTATACAGTAATATCAAAGCCCTAAATTACGCCATAAGGTTCTAAATTTGATTCGGCTTAGTTATGTGTTCTACATACTCATTATACCGCAAAGTGGTTATAATGAACCTAAAATGGCGCATTAAATACAAGCTTATTTAATGAGTCATAAATCAACCATTAGGCATGATTAACGCCAATAATGCACCAAAAACGAATCATTATATACAACCATTCTTATGTGCGAGCTTAACATTTAAACGTCTTATCAGCATAAAAAAGGATAGGGAGCTTGTACCAAATATTTCTAAACTATAATTAAAAGTCAGAGTTTTACGGGGGTAGATATTCAACTGTATATAAACACAGTGTTAATTGACGTTCCGCAAAATCGAGACTTTAGCGTTATTATTAATAGTTTAATCAATAGCATAGCTATTTTACGTGACGCTACGTGAAATCTGAATCAGTAAGTAACATCCTAGTTAGTAAAATTAACGTAGGATCGATTCAAAATAGCATCTTAAATTCCAATTAGTATATTTAGAATTAGATTGGTTCAGTCATATTGATCTAATACGAATTCGCATTGAATGATGCCTGATAAACAAAATCATATTTAATGGTCAGCAAAAATTATTACCAGGTTAAGAACTGTAAATCCAAATTTAGCTAATCGATTCCTAAATCAAAAACAGACAAGTGATCACAGAATCTATTTATTGATAATACAAATCTATAATGAGCGCTGTGTAAATCACGTTGGTAATCACAAGGAAAGCTAACTTAGATTTTACGTAGCGTGTGTTATTGTTATCACAAGATATTGATGACGATGATGAACGAAACTTGATGGCTATGCAAAAATATTCACGTGCTCAAAAGAACTCGAACATTTAAAGTCAGCTAGGTAATTTTAATAATCAAACCCGAAAATAACATGCGCGCTGTGTGAAATCTGCTGTAACAATACTGGCAAAACATTTCAGATTTCACGTAGCGCACGGTAATTTTGTAGTAAATAGAATGGTTTGAACAGAATAATGGCTAATGAACATGACATTTCTAACGGTGCCAATCCTGACACCTCTATTGGGTTTAACACAACACTGCGCATAATAGCAACGTGATTATGTTGAATATTTACCTGCTTGCGACACTGGAACAGGCAAGCAGGCCACTTGTGGTATTTACACATAATCCGCATTATGCGAAGGGTATTATTTTGCTCTTAACCACGTTTTAATATCGCCTTTGCTCGCTATGTGTGCAGCAATTTTATTCACTTGTTTTAGCTTTATTTCAGATTTCACATCTAATTCGAACGACAAGACTACGATAAAAAGTTTAGATATATCTCTGGTATAATTAGATAGATGATTAGGGCCATCAATAGCTTTAGGGCTTTTATAATGATCGAAACAAAACAGTTCAATCATTCTATTTAAAGAATCTTCCCACTCTTCACAGTCTTGGAGTGTGTGTTCCTCCTGTATAATTACATTGAATATATTTTCATACTTATCTTGAATTTCACTTATGATTTCGATGTTGTAATTATTATTAAGGTAATTGGCCCATATTTTGTCATGTATTCGTTTTATTGAATTATTTTCATATGCTTTTATAAGCTTTTCATTAGCTAAAACATAAGTTCTAAACTCATCTAAGTGCTTGTAATAATTTGAAATGTCATTTTGTTTAGTAGCTATTTTAATTTGCCTTACAGTCTGAGCTGAACGATGCATTGTTCCTATGATAATTAATAAAGAAAGAGTTACGGCTATAATTGCACATGGTAATTTAAGAATTTCAAATGCAACATAATTAATAGTGGTGTAATCACTTATTACCTGTGGTGCTAACGGCCATACTTGGGCAGTAAGTATGGCAGCAAGTATAATTCCACTAAAGGCTGTAATTATAAAGGCTGGTAATTGATGAAGGTTTAATTCGGGGTCTATTATTGTTAATTTCATTTAGCCAATAATTCCTTATATGATTAATAGTTTTAGAATTTATGAGAAGATCAAAGAGTACTCTGTCTAATATTCAGAATATATACAGTGTTTTATTATTTTTATACGGTAATATCAAAAGCTTATGTTTAACTATCAAATTCCAAATTTGATTCAAGGTTTATTTATGACGTGACTTTCGAGGGCGAAGGCTGAGCAACGAGAAAACACGGATATAAATATACCCGTACATCATTAAAGTATTTATTACCTAGTAATATTTACTCTGTTTATAGTTAATGAATAGCTGTTACATGTGACAGAGGTTATCTGTTACATAGGCGTAGCCGTTACCCATCTTTCTGCTAAACCAATCTTTTGGCTAAGATTGTGCGTCAATGCTTCGCTATGATCACTTTACTGATTTTCCCCACCTAGATAATGCTTTATGCACGAACGCTTTATACAGGCATGTTATGCGTGTTGAGACTCCGCGCAGCGGGGGATTGATTCGCATAATATGTCTCTTATTCGACAATCGAGCGATGAGCGAAAAAGGGGGTTTTTAAGTTTGGGTTCCTGTTACACCCAAACTAACTCCGGAATTCCGGACTATCGACTAACTCAAGGCGTCTATCAAATCTTCTTTATCTTTAGAAATATCGCCATCAACAAGGCTTAGAAGAAATTGCCCATGGTCTGGAATTTGCTCCCAAATTCTAAGTGCTTCAAGACTCGAACCTGCTCCTATTTGAGCCAGTTGAACAATAAACTTCTCTAGGGGCATTTTACTATTTAGCTTACCTTGGCAGATTTCAGTTTCTGAAATATTCAATGCTTTGGCTAGCTTTGTGACTTGAGAAGCTTTAGGTTCGGTAACATCATTTTCCCACTTTAAGTAGGTTTGCTTAGTTACTCCAACAGCTTCAGCTATTTTATTTTGAGATAGATTTATAGCCTCTCTAGCTTCCTTAAGTACAGAACCAATCACCTAAAACTCCTTATTGATACATATTTATATTCACTATACACCATAAATATAAACCACAATCATTGCATGTGATAAATGTTTACTATAAGGTACATTAATATATACCAACATTTGCATTGACAGGATTTCCATACATTGTTTTTTATAGACCGACTTTTCATACAGCAAGATCATTTACAAGGTGGGTTACCCCTTGTAGGTCGTCATGTTATTGAAAAAATCGATCTAGAAACGGGTGAGAAATTACCTACATCTGTAAATCAAAAGATCATTGAAGGCTCACATTCAACGAAACTAACGATCCGATGTGATGGTGTAAGAGTTCGAGTTGAAGGAAATCCTTCACGTTGGCAGCGTATGGACAATCTTTTTGGATTGAAAACATTAGATGAATGTGTCGAAGTTTTTAACCATATTCTGGCTAAACATGGACTGCCAGCATTCACAAAAAATACCAAAATGTACCATCGTCAAACACCAGAAGGTAAAGCATCTCAACTGGTCGGTAATGGTGCTGAAATTACAGCAATTGATTGGACGGTTAACCATGAAGTAGGCAAGGGAAATGAGCAATCATTTATCCGTGGAATGTCATCAATGCAAATTGGGCGAGGGCGCAAACCTAAGCTTTACCCCGATGGAAATACCTGCAACTGGGGTGAAGCTTCAACTTGGAATATGACCAAACTTTATAATAAAGCAGTCGAGCTTAAACGGCATTTACAAAAAGATGAACGAAAAAGAGACGTAATCCAGCCAGAAAGACTTAGTTATATACATGATTTAATTAACTATTGTGAACAAAAAGGCGTAGTTCGTGAAGAACACAGCTTACGCCAATCATTATTAAAACGATATAACTTACAATTTTACGGTGCAGTCTCAGAAAAAGACTTCATACCACATCTTCAAGAGATCGATAAAGCTATGAAAACAATACATATTTCACACGATGAACATCAATCCATTGCACATCAACTACTTGAAGCCTCAGCGGTTAAAACATTGCGACAAGCAAACACGACCATGAGCTACTTTACAATGTGGCAGCACGGTACTGATTTAAGAAATATGTTATCAAATTCTCAGTTTTATGAACATAAAGCACGCTTAAAAGTGATCGGTATTGATATCGGTCAGCAATTCGATGTCAGCCGTATATGCCCGACACTAAAGCGCTCACAAGTGATTGAAATAAAACATTTAAACGTACCTGATTGGTACCACTTACCAGTTGTTGCACAATCAAATATATTACCATTTAAAGCTTATGCCTAGGAGGCTGTCACATGTTACACATAGAAATATTCCCTGAAAATGTTGATCTAATCACTCGAACTTTACCACCTAAAGACGGTAAACCGGGTCGAAGCTTTAACGAGCAAATTGCATATGCTCACTTAGGCGGTAAATTCCCAGTTGAAATGAAGCTATCTGTTCAAGACGGTCAACTGCCATATGGTGCCGGAACATACTCAGTTGATGCTTCAAGTTTTGCGATTAATAACTACGGTGGCCTAGAACTAAAACGTTTTGGATTAACCATTAAGCCAATTGAACTCGATCTATAAAAGGATATTAAGATGCCTCATGGAAAAACAACAATTCGATTTACTGGCGGTTCGTTAGCTGGTCACGTTGAAGAAAATGTAAATACTAGATTACTAGCACCAAGAATTGAAAATCAGACGGGCATGTGGATTAGAGAAAATGATGATGGTTCAGCACAAATAATGTCGCATGGTCAGCCAGATTCAAACTGGAATTACTTTAAAATTGAGATCTACGAAAAACAAGAACGACTTAGTGAACAAGAACCATTTAATTATAAATACGTTGGCCAAGAAGACGTTTCACGATGCGAATCTAAAACTAAATTAGGTAAACGTTGTAAGAATCGAGCCGTTGCAGCTCAAGAAAATTGTCCAACACACACGGTGAAATAATATGACGGAACATGAATTAACTATCGCAAATAATCATCTGACAGACAGCGCTTTATTTTATCGTTCTGGTGAACAATGTTATCCAGCGAGCAAAGAAATTTCTATCGAGTTCGATGATATTAAAGAATCAATAATATTTTTACATGAAGAATTATTATCACAAGATTTTACTGATGGTGATGAACAAGCTTTCATTGGTTATGCAAAAATATTCGCATACTTGAAAGAACTGGAATTCTTGAAGTCAGATAAAAACATTAGTAATCAAGCATCTAAATAGACATCGCGCTGTGTGAAATCTACAGTAACAATACTGGTAAAGTTTTTCAGATTTCACGTAGCGCACGGGTTTTTGATATCAAATTGGAGTACCAGGGACAGGGTTTTGATATCAATAACGATATTACAAACCTGACATCTCTATCTGGGACTTATTACATCACTGCGCATAATAGCAACGTGATTATGTTGAATATTTACCTGCTTGCGACACTGGAACAGGCAAGCAGGCCACTTGTGGTATTTACACATAATCCGCATTATGCGAAGGGTATTATTTTGCTCTTAACCACGTTTTAATATCGCCTTTGCTCGCTATGTGTGCAGCAATTTTATTCACTTGTTTTAGCTTTATTTCAGATTTCACATCTAATTCGAACGACAAGACTACGATAAAAAGTTTAGATATATCTCTGGTATAATTAGATAGATGATTAGGGCCATCAATAGCTTTAGGGCTTTTATAATGATCGAAACAAAACAGTTCAATCATTCTATTTAAAGAATCTTCCCACTCTTCACAGTCTTGGAGTGTGTGTTCCTCCTGTATAATTACATTGAATATATTTTCATACTTATCTTGAATTTCACTTATGATTTCGATGTTGTAATTATTATTAAGGTAATTGGCCCATATTTTGTCATGTATTCGTTTTATTGAATTATTTTCATATGCTTTTATAAGCTTTTCATTAGCTAAAACATAAGTTCTAAACTCATCTAAGTGCTTGTAATAATTTGAAATGTCATTTTGTTTAGTAGCTATTTTAATTTGCCTTACAGTCTGAGCTGAACGATGCATTGTTCCTATGATAATTAATAAAGAAAGAGTTACGGCTATAATTGCACATGGTAATTTAAGAATTTCAAATGCAACATAATTAATAGTGGTGTAATCACTTATTACCTGTGGTGCTAACGGCCATACTTGGGCAGTAAGTATGGCAGCAAGTATAATTCCACTAAAGGCTGTAATTATAAAGGCTGGTAATTGATGAAGGTTTAATTCGGGGTCTATTATTGTTAATTTCATTTAGCCAATAATTCCTTATATGATTAATAGTTTTAGAATTTATGAGAAGATCAAAGAGTACTCTGTCTAATATTCAGAATATATACAGTGTTTTATTATTTTTATACGGTAATATCAAAAGCTTATGTTTAACTATCAAATTCCAAATTTGATTCAAGGTTTATTTATGACGTGACTTTCGAGGGCGAAGGCTGAGCAACGAGAAAACACGGATATAAATATACCCGTACATCATTAAAGTATTTATTACCTAGTAATATTTACTCTGTTTATAGTTAATGAATAGCTGTTACATGTGACAGAGGTTATCTGTTACATAGGCGTAGCCGTTACCCATCTTTCTGCTAAACCAATCTTTTGGCTAAGATTGTGCGTCAATGCTTCGCTATGATCACTTTACTGATTTTCCCCACCTAGATAATGCTTTATGCACGAACGCTTTATACAGGCATGTTATGCGTGTTGAGACTCCGCGCAGCGGGGGATTGATTCGCATAATATGTCTCTTATTCGACAATCGAGCGATGAGCGAAAAAGGGGGTTTTTAAGTTTGGGTTCCTGTTACACCCAAACTAACTCCGGAATTCCGGACTATCGACTAACTCAAGGCGTCTATCAAATCTTCTTTATCTTTAGAAATATCGCCATCAACAAGGCTTAGAAGAAATTGCCCATGGTCTGGAATTTGCTCCCAAATTCTAAGTGCTTCAAGACTCGAACCTGCTCCTATTTGAGCCAGTTGAACAATAAACTTCTCTAGGGGCATTTTACTATTTAGCTTACCTTGGCAGATTTCAGTTTCTGAAATATTCAATGCTTTGGCTAGCTTTGTGACTTGAGAAGCTTTAGGTTCGGTAACATCATTTTCCCACTTTAAGTAGGTTTGCTTAGTTACTCCAACAGCTTCAGCTATTTTATTTTGAGATAGATTTATAGCCTCTCTAGCTTCCTTAAGTACAGAACCAATCACCTAAAACTCCTTATTGATACATATTTATATTCACTATACACCATAAATATAAACCACAATCATTGCATGTGATAAATGTTTACTATAAGGTACATTAATATATACCAACATTTGCATTGACAGGATTTCCATACATTGTTTTTTATAGACCGACTTTTCATACAGCAAGATCATTTACAAGGTGGGTTACCCCTTGTAGGTCGTCATGTTATTGAAAAAATCGATCTAGAAACGGGTGAGAAATTACCTACATCTGTAAATCAAAAGATCATTGAAGGCTCACATTCAACGAAACTAACGATCCGATGTGATGGTGTAAGAGTTCGAGTTGAAGGAAATCCTTCACGTTGGCAGCGTATGGACAATCTTTTTGGATTGAAAACATTAGATGAATGTGTCGAAGTTTTTAACCATATTCTGGCTAAACATGGACTGCCAGCATTCACAAAAAATACCAAAATGTACCATCGTCAAACACCAGAAGGTAAAGCATCTCAACTGGTCGGTAATGGTGCTGAAATTACAGCAATTGATTGGACGGTTAACCATGAAGTAGGCAAGGGAAATGAGCAATCATTTATCCGTGGAATGTCATCAATGCAAATTGGGCGAGGGCGCAAACCTAAGCTTTACCCCGATGGAAATACCTGCAACTGGGGTGAAGCTTCAACTTGGAATATGACCAAACTTTATAATAAAGCAGTCGAGCTTAAACGGCATTTACAAAAAGATGAACGAAAAAGAGACGTAATCCAGCCAGAAAGACTTAGTTATATACATGATTTAATTAACTATTGTGAACAAAAAGGCGTAGTTCGTGAAGAACACAGCTTACGCCAATCATTATTAAAACGATATAACTTACAATTTTACGGTGCAGTCTCAGAAAAAGACTTCATACCACATCTTCAAGAGATCGATAAAGCTATGAAAACAATACATATTTCACACGATGAACATCAATCCATTGCACATCAACTACTTGAAGCCTCAGCGGTTAAAACATTGCGACAAGCAAACACGACCATGAGCTACTTTACAATGTGGCAGCACGGTACTGATTTAAGAAATATGTTATCAAATTCTCAGTTTTATGAACATAAAGCACGCTTAAAAGTGATCGGTATTGATATCGGTCAGCAATTCGATGTCAGCCGTATATGCCCGACACTAAAGCGCTCACAAGTGATTGAAATAAAACATTTAAACGTACCTGATTGGTACCACTTACCAGTTGTTGCACAATCAAATATATTACCATTTAAAGCTTATGCCTAGGAGGCTGTCACATGTTACACATAGAAATATTCCCTGAAAATGTTGATCTAATCACTCGAACTTTACCACCTAAAGACGGTAAACCGGGTCGAAGCTTTAACGAGCAAATTGCATATGCTCACTTAGGCGGTAAATTCCCAGTTGAAATGAAGCTATCTGTTCAAGACGGTCAACTGCCATATGGTGCCGGAACATACTCAGTTGATGCTTCAAGTTTTGCGATTAATAACTACGGTGGCCTAGAACTAAAACGTTTTGGATTAACCATTAAGCCAATTGAACTCGATCTATAAAAGGATATTAAGATGCCTCATGGAAAAACAACAATTCGATTTACTGGCGGTTCGTTAGCTGGTCACGTTGAAGAAAATGTAAATACTAGATTACTAGCACCAAGAATTGAAAATCAGACGGGCATGTGGATTAGAGAAAATGATGATGGTTCAGCACAAATAATGTCGCATGGTCAGCCAGATTCAAACTGGAATTACTTTAAAATTGAGATCTACGAAAAACAAGAACGACTTAGTGAACAAGAACCATTTAATTATAAATACGTTGGCCAAGAAGACGTTTCACGATGCGAATCTAAAACTAAATTAGGTAAACGTTGTAAGAATCGAGCCGTTGCAGCTCAAGAAAATTGTCCAACACACACGGTGAAATAATATGACGGAACATGAATTAACTATCGCAAATAATCATCTGACAGACAGCGCTTTATTTTATCGTTCTGGTGAACAATGTTATCCAGCGAGCAAAGAAATTTCTATCGAGTTCGATGATATTAAAGAATCAATAATATTTTTACATGAAGAATTATTATCACAAGATTTTACTGATGGTGATGAACAAGCTTTCATTGGTTATGCAAAAATATTCGCATACTTGAAAGAACTGGAATTCTTGAAGTCAGATAAAAACATTAGTAATCAAGCATCTAAATAGACATCGCGCTGTGTGAAATCTACAGTAACAATACTGGTAAAGTTTTTCAGATTTCACGTAGCGCACGGGTTTTTGATATCAAATTGGAGTACCAGGGACAGGGTTTTGATATCAATAACGATATTACAAACCTGACATCTCTATCTGGGACTTATTACATCACTGCGCATAATGTATATTATGTTAAATAGGGTTTATAGTGATCTGAGATAAGACCCTATTTGATGACCGGTTGTATTATTTGATAGGCAGTGACGATTTGAGATGTTGTCAATTTAACACTTGGGTTATTTACCATAAAGTATATGATATGCATCTAAATGATTTCATCATATTTTATCCAAAATATGATGAAATCAAATATCTTCACACATATTAAAACACCAAAACATAAAAATCCCCGTTAACTAACGAGGATTTTAGATTTAGACTAACAAAAGACTAACTTATTGGCAGGATATTTCGTCCCACAGGTTGTTAGAAACCGCTGGAGTATCCCAAACGCCAGGAGCATTTTTAGCAATAAAACACTTACCTATATTTGTTACCTTGTCACCGCTGGCTACTTGAGACACACCATCTTCCCAAATAATGAAATTAGTTGGAGATGAATCAACTGACGTTGCAGTTACTGGAGTGACTGTTACAGCCTTAATGAATAACCATGGCCAACCTGCATGAGAGCCAAAGAAGTTTGTGACACATTTTCCATAATCACCTGGGACCAGAGCTGAATAAGCAGTTTGAAAGCCAACTAATTCACACTCAAATGAAGCGCCACCTGGACGGTCCGCGTAATATTTCCAGTTACCATCCCAGTTTGTGTAAAGCACATCAGTTGCGCCATTCAGATTAATACTGCCGTAGGGTGTTTGTTGAAAACATGTATTTTTTTCATCAGACTCAAGAAGGATTTGGTAGTGTGCTGATAACCCTTCCCAGTAACGAATTCGATTAACTGGCTGTCCTTTAGTTTTGTTTTGCTCTCCACACTCAATCCCGCCATTGATAACGTTGATTGTGGTACCAAAACCATAAGTAATTCCGGCATCTGCTTCACGCTGTGACGGAGACCATGTTCGGTCAATAACATGCAACATTGCTGGTTTTGGTGCTTGTGGAGTTAAAAAGAACCAAACAGCAGACGCCAAATTTAACCAAGAATCAGCAACTATACTTGGATTATTTAACAATACAGTCGCATCACCGTCGTACATGACTTCAGAGAACATGCCATAGTTAAAGTGGTAAGAAAGTTGTTTAGCACCACGACCAAAATAACCTTGTCCTGCAGAACATGGCCAACGGGTATTTTGCCAATCGTTCTGACCACAAGCTGTCGTGTACCCTTCTTGACCTTCAGACCAACCCATCTCACGAACGTGTACAAGCGCTTGCTGCCACTCTTCTAAGGCTTGCGGGTTGTCTGAGATATTGTCTTTAGCAATATGCCCACCCGTTTCTTGTGAAAAATGAGCAAATGCAGTAATGATTGATTTATTACAAATTGCATCTGAGTTACGGCCATCTGTGTATTCACCACAGAATGCAGGAAACTTACCAACAGCACGTAATAAACGAGTATAGGTATATTCAGGAGCGGCCATCTTCGTTAAGAAGTCCCATTCAGTTTGTGGGAAAACACGTTCTAAGCGTTTAACATTGTCTGGATTTGAAACTAAACCAGGTTCAATAACGTCGACCACAGCGTTAGGTTGTGTGCGTAATGCTTGAGCCCAAATATCATACATAGGGTCTAATGTTTTAGCATCTTCTGCAGCTTTAACTTCTGATTGAGAAACGATAAATCCGGTTGGATTAAGTGGGTCTTCTTGTGGGTTCATTGCATAACTGTTGAGTACAACACTATAGCCTATCAAAGTAGATAGAAATGTACGTTTAAACATGATTTATCCTTAAATAATGCCAATCCTAGGCATATATCCATCATTTTTTGGTTCATTGAAAAAACCAAAAATCCATTCCGGAAAATATCTAATTATTTGAATTAAGCGAAATAATCAACTCAATATTTTCTGGATGATGCATAATTATCACAACTAAATATCATGTCAATAATGTATTATCAATACCTTGCACGTGATGGGTTATCACAAAAAGGTCCGATCTGTTAGAGGTGGTAACTGATGTGACTGCCCTTTTCTCTTTATTAACTTAACGCTCTCATGCTTGATTAATCGTGTTGGCTATCTATTTTTCTGCCTTACATAACATGCGCTATTTAAGATGAGCCAACTTAGCTTGTACCTAAGTTGGCGATGTCATTGCAGACACCTATCATTCTCACATTATCGTATAGGTAAGAGTATTTTGTCTGCCTACAGGCTCATTAGCGCCGGCTATTTGAGTAAAGATCGCCATACCATATTTATCCGTTAAGCATTTGAAGATAACTGTATGTGAGGGTTTGTTCAGTGGTTTTGTTTCGTCACCCAAATAGATACCGACACCATTTTCATCGTCGAGTACTTTATAAGTATAAGATCCAGTGAAAGGACCAATTTCTTTATTAAGAAATTCGTTAAGATAACGATCTGTCGTATAGGTAACTTTCGATATAGCTCCTGCATTCGGATTCGTTGCACTGTATTGGGATTCAACATGATTGATCAACGTCATATTTTCCAAACTATTGGGCACGCTACAGCTTGCATAAGTAAACCCTGAAAAAATGACGGGGAGACATAATATTATTTTCTTAAACATTAACGTTCCTAATTGTTGTGTTAAAAATAGAATTATTAATAATACCCAACAATGGGTATTTCGTCTAGCCAATTTATTATGAGTGCTCAAGGTTTAAAAGAAATGAATAAGGGTAAAGATGATGTGTTTACACACTACCCCTTTTGACTATAATGCTTAGTCACAAAATTACAAAATAGCTAATGTTTTAAAAGGGTTAAAATCGATCTACGTTTAAAACGGAACCAATAACTGGACAATTAATTACACATACTTCAGCTGCAAATGAATGCGCACAAATTTAAAAAGGATAATACATGTTAAATAGAATTACAGCTCTTTTCCCGCTATGGGCACTTTTGGGGGCTATTTTCGCCTATGTTCAACCCGAACTTTTGATTTCTTTCAAAGGTTATATTGTTCCATTATTGATTATCATTATGTTATCCATGGGGTTAACACTCAGTTTTCGTGATTTTACCAATGTGCTTACGTATAAATATGCGGTTGGTGCCGGAGTATTACTACAATTTACTATTATGCCTTTGGTCGCGTTAATGATTAGCATATTTATGGGTTTGGATGAATCTCTGATGATAGGTATGGTATTAGTTGGAACTGTGGCAGGTGGGACTGCGTCGAATGTAGTGTGCTATTTGGCGAAAGGCGATGTTGCTTTATCTATCACCATGACGGCAACGTCAACACTGCTTGGCGTCGTATTAACCCCCTTATTGGCAGAGTTATTGATTGGCCAAAAAGTAGATATTCCAATGGCTGTGATGATATGGAGCCTAGTTAAAATTGTATTATTACCTGTGAGTATCGGTTTGCTAATAAACCAATTGATAGGAAGTAAAATTACTCGTATTACTCCTATATTACCTCTTATCTCTATGCTATCGATTGTCACCGCAATTATGATTATTGTCGCACTTAATGCAAAACAATTTGCACAGCTTGGTCCCTTGATTGCACTTGCTGTTGTTTTGCATAACAGCATCGGATTATTGCTTGGGTATATCTGTTGCCGTTTAATGGGATTCAATAAAACGATTTGTCGAACCATTTCATTAGAGGTCGGATTACAAAATTCGGGGTTAGCGACCGCGCTGGCGATGAAATTCTTTACTCCGCTGGCAGCTTTACCTGCGGCTATATTTTCTGTGTGGCATAATTTATCCGGTGCATTATTGGCTGGATACTGGTCGCAGCGTGAGGAGACACCTCCTACCCCGTGTAATGATAAGGGATAAATAACGCGATCTCTGGTAACAGGTAGATAATCAAAACCGCCAATAAAATGAGTATGAAAAAAGGAGTTACACCTTTAGTTATATCGATTATTGGGCTGCCTGTTACTGCTTGTATCGTAAATAGGTTTAAGCCGACAGGTGGAGTAACCAGAGCGCATTCAATCATCATCACGAATAATATCGCGAATCAGATAATCTCGATCCCCATTAGCTGAAACCCTGAACAAATGACGGAGAGACATAATATGATTTTCTTAAACATTAACGTTCCTAATGATTGTGTTAAAAATAGAGTGTTTATAACAGAATTTATAATGCTGATTTTGTACTGTCGGCTTTTTTTACAAAAAGGTTCATAAAATATTAAGTTATGCTTCAACCATTTGTTATTACTATTATTTAATTTTTGGTGTGTTTATTGCAGCTCTATCAAAGTGCTATTGCTATAAGCAATAAAATACGCTTACCAAAATAGCTAAAAGATATTAATAAGGAATGCATATGCATATAAGAATGTTGAAAACCAGTTTAGCTGTCTTATTTTTATCTATGAGCAGCTTTGTTAATGCGGGATTGCTTGACTTAAACACCTGGACACCTACCTCTGGAGGAACTTGGACCGTAGATGGTACAGGGACAAGCGTTTTACAAACCATAAACGGAGATCCAACTTTCTTTCTTAGTGACTCTAACTATATAGATAGTATATTTGAGGGCTCTTTTGGAGTTGAAACTACAAGTGACGACGACTATATAGGTTTTGCTTTCGGGTATAATAATAGTAATAATTTTTTACTTTTTGATTGGAAACAAGGTACTCAAAACCATGCATGGGGGTATGCTCCATCTGGTTTTACGCTGTCAAAAACTAGCGGTCCAAATGTAAATTATTGGGATCATACAGGTTCAGATATAACTGTCCTAGCATCTAACTATGATCCAAGTAACGGGTGGGCAGATAATACTGTTTACGATTTCACTTTAGACTTTACAACGACTGGAATTAAAATCGGTATTGATGGTACGAATATCTTTGATGTGTCAGGGAGCTTTAATACCGGCAAATTTGGTTTTTATAACTATTCTCAATCACAGGTTCGCTATGCAGGATTCGAGGAAGAAGTCAGTCCGTCAGTGCCAGAACCATCTTCAATCGCCATTTTAGCATTAGGAATCATATTACTAGTATCAAGTCGGGTTATAGTATTAAAGAAAATTCGCAATAATGAATTTCAGACGAGTCTCTAATAGCGAAGCATAATTTCATACGAACAGTATGAAATTATTTACACACAAAAAAGCCTGCTCGTATGATCAGGCTTTGGTTTTATACGGTCACAGAAATGATAACTATTATAAAGGCTCTGGATATGCGGCTAATTTTGCTTTGATGAAATCTGAATGTGTAATGTAGATAAGTTCTGATACTTGTCTGATCAAAGCTTCTTCATATGGGTCAAGAATGCCATCGGCATAAGCGACATGCCACATAGCCTCTGTTAGTACATAGCGTTGTGCATAATCGATGTTACGTAATTTAGAGGTGAACTCATAAATTGATACCGATTCGTCACTATTTCCCTGAGCAAGAGTTAACAATTCATTAGCTCTTTCAATATTGATATCGAGTAACACTGCAAGTTGGTGTGACTTTGCATTTTTTTCTTTTTCACTTATGACATTGTCAGCACTGGCGACTTCACATAACAATGCAGCCATTGATAATTCAAATTCTCTAGTATTAGCACTGCCTATTGAAGCGGTTTCATTAGTGAATTGTTTAAATAAACTTTGTAATGTTTTAAACATAAAATGCTTCGCTCTTATTGATAATGATAAAATAGTTATCTTGGGTATTAGGGTGAGACAACAGTTACTGTAAAAAGTTGGTATCTACTTATCGCTATAATCTTAATTAGCTTGATACAAGTCTGCTATTCTGATTATCAATCAATCTAAAGCGAAGGTAAATATAATGAGTGCAAGATTATCGGGGAAAATAAATAAGACTCAGGCATTTACAAGTTTATTACCTATATTTGCTTTTATTAAGCCTTATAAACTGATGGTAATGTACGCCCTACTTGCTCTTTTGGTGACCGCGGGGGTTAACTTATCAATAGGCCAAGGGGTTAGGTTTGTGATTGATAATGGCTTTATTGCGGGGTCAGAAACACAATTAAAAAACGCCATATTTGTGCTTATTGTACTCATAACATTACTTGCTGTCGGTACATTTAGCCGATTTTACTTAATGTCATGGTTAGGTGAACGAGTGAGTGCTGACATACGAAAAGCAGTTTTTAATCAGGTTATTAAGCTTCACCCAAATTACTTTGAGGAAAATCGAAGTGGTGAAATAATGTCAAGGCTAACAACTGACACCACACTACTTCAGTCTATCATTGGTTCTTCGTTTTCAATGGCATTACGGAGTGTGCTCATGTTATTTGGTGGCTTGATTATGTTATTAGTCACAAATTTAGGACTGACTTTATGGGTTGTTGCTTGTGTCCCTTTTATCCTTATTCCTATACTTATCTATGGTAGAAAAGTAAGAGTATTGGCTGCAAGTAGTCAAGATGCAATTGCAGATATTGGTACATATGCCGGTGAAATAATTCAAAACATTAAAGTCGTACAAAGCTATACGCATGAAGAAAAAGAACAATTATCGTTTGCTAATGAAGTAGAAAATGCATTTACAGTGGCAAAAGATAGAATTAAACAACGTTCGCTATTAATCGCAATTGTTATATTCCTGACATTTAGTGCCATTAGTATAATGCTTTGGATTGGCGGCATGGATGTTCTCGAAGGAAAAATGACAGCCGGTGAATTAGGTGCGTTTTTGTTTTATGCCATTATGGTCGCTATGTCGGTCGCTACTATTTCCGAGGTCTATGGAGAATTGCAGCGGGCGGCTGGTTCTGCCACACGGTTGTTAGAATTACTTGAAGTCACAAGCAAGATACAATCACCTGATACACCGAAAGAAATCACGAAGCAACATGACAATATTATTGAATTTAAAAACTTGAATTTTTATTATCCATCACGCCCAAATACAGCTGCTTTAAAATCAATTAATCTTAAAATCCCGAAAGGTAAAGTCGTCGCATTGGTTGGTCCATCAGGCGCAGGTAAAACGACACTGTTTGAACTGTTACAGCGATTTTATGATCCGCAAATGGGTCATGTACTGTTTAATAATATCAATATTAATGAGTTAGAACTGAATGATGTGCGCAAACGAATGGGCATGGTACCGCAACACCCGGTCTTATTTAGCGCTGATGTTTGGCATAACATTCGCTATGGTGATCCAACCGCTTCAGATGAAGATGTGATTAAAGCTGCTGAACTAGCCCATGCGAATGAATTTATTGATCAACTACCAGAAGGTTACAACAGTTTTCTAGGTGAGCAAGGTGTGCGTTTGTCCGGTGGTCAAAAACAACGTATCGCCCTCGCCCGTGCGATTTTAAAAGACCCTGAAGTATTATTACTTGATGAAGCAACCAGTGCTCTCGATGCAGAAAGTGAACATCATGTTCAAGCAGCACTTGAAAAATTAATGGAAAATAGAACGACACTTATTATTGCCCATCGGTTATCGACAGTTGTAAATGCAGACCTTATTTTACTGATGGATAAAGGGGAAATTGTTGCTCAAGGAACGCACTCTCAATTGATGAATGAATCGACTTTATATAAACGTCTTTGCGAACTGCAGTTTGATACGGCTGTATATAAGCATAAATCGAGATAGTCTTAATTTTTAGTATAAATTAATTTATCAAACTTGAAGTTAATTACCTACTGTCTACTATTACAAAGTAGAGGATGATACATCTATGTATCTACTTAAATAAAACAGTAGGAATACTATGAAACAATTAATTTTATTGATGGTGTTAGTGATACCTTCAGTTACATTTTCAGTGAGTGCAACCGAAGGGCAAGGCTCTGGAGTATTAGGGCCGGAAGTGCAATGTAAATTACAAAACGGTTCTGTTATTCAAACATTCACTCAAATATGTACAGCACACAAAGGCAGCTCATTATAATTAGGGCATATTAGTACAAGCTTACAACCTTGTACTAATTACTGGCTTTAATTTCGGCCTGCACATGTTGATAACCTTTCAGATACTCTGTAGGCAGCGTGATAAGTGGACCGTGTTTACTCCCCGCTTTTTCTTGCAGTCTAATGGTCAGATCATCATTACCTAGGTCCTTTGGTAACGAAAATGAGAACATTTGGTCGTAAACACATAACTCATCACATGTTCTAAATGTTGCTCGCTCTTGTTTAATCGCGACAGATTGATGTCCGTTTAAAGACACAAATCCATATTCAAAACCAAAATCTGTGTGCTTAACAAGTAGGTTAACACGCGTATTTATTTGATGTTTGTCGTTCTTACTTTCTCTGCCATACATATAGGCATCGGCAGTAAATAGTGCTTGGCTGGTTCCAGCTTGTGGCTCTAATGTTATCGCTGGCCCTGTTAACCTTTTACCTTCCCAAGTTTGTTTAATTGAGACCATATCTTGAAATTGCTCTGCGTTCGCATCTTGGTAAGTATTTGTACAGGCTGACATTGTAAGTGGTAGTAGTGGTGCTAAAAATTTAAGTTTCATCATTGTTATCTCTTGTTATTACCTTAAGTCGTTTATAATCATGCTATTTATAACGATGGTTAATTATTTTACGCTTGTGATACGACTAAAGCGTTTACCATCGGGGGATACCGTTCTTAGCTCTGCTGATGTGACCTCAACAGGTTTAGTCCAAGTTACCCATGATGAACCTGAGTCTGTGCTGTATTGTACCTCTAGACCAGGGAATGCAACGTTCGTAACCAATTTACCTGACTCTATTTTCCCACCTGGTACTGGTAAACGATATTGAATACCGGTTGAATCTATTTTAGCCAGTTCACGTTGTCCAATGATGTTCGCAAACTGAATCCACTCAGTCTGCTGCTTGTTCGTGTCGACAAATGTGGTCTCGCCACCTTTGAATTCGCGATCTTTAACATAATTAAGTTCCCATGATGCTTTATGCCACGCACGTTCTGCTAATGGTAAGATCCGTGGGAATACCATGTACTCAAACTGTTCATCTGTACGTACTACCTCACTCCAAAGCTGACCCGAAATACCATTGTAACCACGTTTTTCCGTGTCACCTTTTATATTAAAGTTATTACCATCGCGGTCTTTAGATGTTTCAGCATTCTGAGGTAAGTTGTTCGGTGAGAATTTAAATACCTTTTTACTGTCTGTATAACGTGTTGCCCAATAGTAACCACGTTCTTTCGGGTTTACTTCCTGAGGGAAATCGAAATACAGGTAATCCGGATGTGATTGAACGACTTCAAACCCTTGTTCTACCATGTGATTTGATGCGTTGGCACCGCCCCAATACAAGGTTTCCCAAACGTTAGCAACGGCGATCAATGGCAGATCTTTAGGATCAACATCTTTAAGCCCATCTTGCCAGAGTTGTGTTTTTTCAATGCCTGCAGCGGAAATGATATTTGCGACTTTTTTAACAAACATAGGGCCAAGATCATGCGCAGTTTCTAAGCTATCATCTGCGGCAACTTGCGCGATACATTGTGGTGATTTAGCCCACGGCATTGATTCTTTAGTTAAGTCTTTATCACCTTTCCAAGCTGTTGACCCGCCTGTCTGCTCATAACCATTGCCTAAATGAATATTTTTAGCTTCATCACCGCCCATGTGCCATGTTTTTAATGGCTGGCCGGCTTCTAGGTGCATTAACTGTACTTCAGAAATAACTTTACTAATGAACTTATAAGTTGAATCCATACAAGGATTTAAAATACCGTCATTGTAGAATTGAATGGTTGTATAAACGGATTCATCATCAGGATCTGCTAAGCGGTATTCATTTGCTTTTGTAATATCGGAATCTTTGTATTTTTTGTAACGTGCTTCCATTGAAATCACGCCAGCACGCGCGTGCGCTGGCATATCAATTTCTGGAATGACTTCAATGTTACGCGCATCAGCATATTGGACTAATTCGATGTAATCTTCTTTAGATAAATAACCTGAACCGAGGTTATCTGATGTTGGACCAGACCCAAGTTGAGGTAATAAACAGCTGTTTTCGTCTAAATCGTGGCAACGTTGTGAGCCAACATCGGTTAACTCTGGTAATCCTGGAATGGCCAAGCGCCAGCCTTCGTCATCAGTCAGGTGAATATGGAATTTATTCAATTTATACGCACTCATTTGATCGAGTAAACGTAAAAGCGATGCTTTACTGTGGAAGTTACGTGCAATATCAACTTCCATTCCGCGGTATTCAAAGTTTGGCGCATCTTTAACGCTTACTTGTGAAATGGTTTTATTCGACAAAAAATCGGATGGAATTAAGGATGCGATAGATTGTAAAGCGTAGAGTGCACCAGCATTATCAAACGCAATAATCTCGGCGCTGCTATCTGAAATATCAAGGCTGTAGCCACCTGATTTAGCATAATCAGTATCTAATTGTAGAGGTGCAATAGTCACATTTACTGGGTATTTACCTGAAACATTCACACCGAAATCATCAAATCGGCTTGTAACAGCAGCAAGTGACGCCGTATTCATGCCTGGAGCATTAATGTTAATGCCTTTACTAAGGTCTGCGCTTCCTCTAATAGCGATATCTTGCCAAACAGGTGTTGGTAAAATCTTGTTTGCAATTGTAGATACTGACAGTTGTGCAGTCGCTTTGTTTTTATCAAACCGCGTATTTGCATTCATAATTATGCTGTTATCATCGGCATGACGCTTTAAGTTTTCGCCTGTTAATGGTGTGATGATCTTTGACATATCTTCGGTATCAGTACTTGCGATGACTTTTGGTTCTGCATTTTCGGCTGTTACGTAATAGCGTGGGATCACATCGGTTTCAAATAATGACGGGTACTCTGCGATGAAGTTTATTTCTACTGTTGAATTTGCATCAAAGCCTTTAAATTTATCTGTAGGTGTTAGTTTATGTAGGTCACCATTAATATGTTCAATCGTAAATTCAGGTGATTTCACATCTAAGATACGACGAATACTATGAAAGTATATTTCCCACTCATTAGAATTAATCGCAGCACCGTTATTAGTCAGTTGAATTGTCGCATCTTGACATGCTGCCCATCCAGCGCCAAGTGTTTTACATATTGCAGCCGAATCAGATTCAAGCTTTTGATTTACCTGATAAGTAACTTGTACAGATGAAGATATTGCATCAACCACCGTTTGTGTCGATAACGTTTCTGGCATTGTAGTACAACCTGCCAGTGCAAGACTTAATCCAAGTGCTATTGCTGTTTTTTTCATATCCACCCCTTCCTTTGCATGAAATCAGTTTTAACCTTAAACTTAATTTGGACTATAAAATAATCAACTGTATTTACCAGCAGGATTTCTACCCAATGTGACAAAAATCACTTTTATAATGAATTTTATGGATGTTACGTGATTAAAGTCATTATTAATGAATAACTAAGCGTGAGGAATAAATTAAATAATCACAGTATGAGAAATAACAAACATAAAAACCACCTCTGATTAAATGAAGCATAATCATAATTAACATAATTCTCGCAGGCCAACTCTAAATGGGATGATATTAATATGACTAAAAATCAGCTACCTACGTGTAAATAATTATCATTTCAGTCTTTATTGTTAGAGGCGTAATGAAAGTTCATTTCATAAATAAATCCAGATCACATAGTTTACCATGTAAATTATTACAGTGAATTAATGGTAGGCCATAGTTATTAATGAGATCTTAATCATTATTTATAACTTTATATTAATTTTATTGTGATTTTTATCACGTATGAAAACAACTTAATTTGTAACGCGAATTTAATTGAGTAGACTCAAAATCAACAAGTTATAAAGTTCATTATTAATTTACGACAAATAACAAACAGCATTTACATCTACTAAAAGGAATTTAGAATGAATAAGTTAAGTCTATCGGCAGTATCCCTAGCGGTATCAACTGTTTTGTTTTCAACTGGCGCGAGTGCATACGTATTAGGCACCGAAAATACAGGCAATGTGGAAATCTACGGTGTCGTAGCAGTATCTACTTATGGCCACACGGGTGATGATACAAATCTGGCAGATTACAGTATTGATAACGAAACACGTGTAGGTTTTCGCGGTAGTAAGCAAATGACAGATGAGATAAATGTCATATTTCAAGTTGAATCAGGATATACAGATGTAGATGACTGGTCTGGTGGCGGTTTAGGTTTCCGCGATACATTCGTGGGTGTTGAAGGTGATTACGGTAAAGTAACTGTTGGCCGACAGTTAACGCCTATGTACGAAGTTGTGGACTGGCCTTTTACTAACCCTGGCTTAGGCCGCGTATTTGACCCTGCCGCAACAGGAGATATTGCTTACATGTACGATCGTACGGAGTCTATTCGTTATTTTGCCCCTGCGATGGGAAATCTGAATGTTAATGTTGCAACGGGTCGTGCTGGCAGTGATGAAAATGGCCATTGGTTCGGTGGCGCAGCTAAGTATAAAGCATTTGATACGGTCACATTACATGCGACGTTTGAGTATGGTAATAGTAGACAATCAAAAGCAGCTGTAGATGGTGTCGCAGCAGGACATAAAATTGATGCGAATGGTGTGATTGTACCTGTTGCTGCTGTAGATCCAATAGACGCAGTTATAACGGACACTTTTACCTATCTCGTTGGTTTTGAAGCACCAATTTTAGATACTGGCATCAGCATTGCTGCCGCGTATAAATACGGCCAAGCTGAGAATATAGCGACTAAAAAAGTTGACTCACAAGGTTCATATTCTGTTGTTGCGCAATATTGGAATGGCCCACTGGGTATTAAATTGGGTTACGCGGCAACGGAAGACGTAGATTCAGAAGACAACTCAAACGAAAGAAAAGGCTCTTCTGTAACATCACTACAAGTGATGGGTGTTGTGAACGGTTTTGTTCCTTATGTGCGAGTTGGTATGACAGACAAACTTGGCTGGGGTGCAAAAACGTCTGATAGCCAAGAAACATTTGCTCGTGTAGGTCTTGAATACGGTTTCTAACAATTTGCCTCTTATATAGCAAAGCAATATAGATAACAAAAACCAGATGCTAAAATTGGCAGCTGGTTTTTTTAATTCTACGTGCAGATGTTACGCATTACTTAGCTTGGTGTTGATTTCATGAACCGATAGAGTAATTACCTGTACTTTTTATCCGTAAATTAGCGTTTGATCAAGACGTTATTGATTTTTAAATCTAGAATACGCTGTGTATTTCATTTTCTATTTAGGTTTATTCATGAAAAAATTAGTGACAACAAAAAGTTTAGAAATAAAAAAGAAAAATAAAATAATATCAATGGCTATATTATGTATAGCTGTTGTAATCAGTGCCTTTGCATTTATGACTCAAGAGACAAATAAAAATATAGATCAATATCTCTACAGTGAAAATGCACTTATTTTTGGTAATCAAAATGCCAAAGTGACTATTGTTGAATTCTTTGACCCCGCATGTGAGTCTTGTCGTGCCTTTTACCCTCTCGTTAAAAGCCAAATAAAGAAATATAAAGGCAAAGTGAACTTAATTGTTCGACCAGTGGCATTCCATAAAAATGTAGGACCTGTTGTTACCGCATTAGAAGCAACTAAAATGCAAGGTAAATACTGGGATGCACTGAGTACGACGCTATATAATCAAAGTCGTTGGGCAATCAATCATACTGCCAATGTAGAGTTGTTATATCCATATCTGCAGGACGCTGGTATTGATATTGAAAAGCTTAAAATTGATATGAAGAAAACAGTTATTACTGACAAATTGGCTCAAGATACACAAGATGCTAAAACGCTAAAAGTATTAAAGACACCGACCTTCTATGTTAACGGCGTGAAACTGACAACTTTTGGCGACGCACCATTAAAAGCGCTTATTGCAAGTGAAGTAAAAAAAGTATATTCAGGTAAATAGTTTAATAACGAAGCATAAAAAGCCCTCACATTAATTGAGGGCTTTTTATTACAAGCTAATTACGTTCTATACAATATCTTAACGATGTGCCAACCATGCTTGGTCTTAACAAGATGTGGAGTAAGAATTTCAGCATTGAAACAAACCTTATCGAAGGCGGGAACCATCGCACCTTTTCTGAACTCACCTAAGTTACCACCATCCTTCTTACCTGATGGGCAAAGAGAATGTGATTTAGCTAGCTTTTGGAAGTTGCCACCTTTTTCTAGCTGTTCTAAAATTTCATATGCTTTATCTTGGTGCTTTACTAAGATATGTAATGCTGCAGCTGTACGCGCCATAACTAAATTAACTCTAAATAAATAATTTACAATCACGCATTTTAACACAATCGATACACCAATGCCTATAATCTTAATACGCAGCTACTAATCACTGGTTATAGAAAGCGCAGAAACAACAACTAAGACCAGTTTTTTGTCATTTCAAATGAAACAGTGTGCCACTATTAACTTATAAGAGGTATAATGGTAACAATTAAAACAAATAATCGCTTTCATATATTAAGGAAATAATTGCACATGGCAGTTCACCAAAGAGCCGGACAAAAGGCATTAAATTCTGATCTTTGTAATATCCCTGCACTTGTCTCTCATTATTACATCAACAAACCTGATGTGAGTAAAATTGCTGAGCGTGTTGCATTTGGCACATCTGGTCATCGTGGTAACGCTTTTGCGTCTTCTTTTAATGAAGACCATATCCTCGCTATTTCTCAAGCGATTGCTGAATATCGCCATGAACAAGGCATTACAGGCCCTTTATTTATCGGTAAAGATACACACGCATTATCTGAACCAGCAAATATTTCAGTTATCGAAGTATTAGTTGCAAATGGTGTTGATGTACGCATTCAAGCGGATGATGGTTTTACACCGACGCCGGTTATCTCACATGCAATTTTAACGCATAACAATAGCAACAAAATTCAAGCTGACGGTATTGTTATCACGCCATCACACAACCCACCACAAGATGGCGGCATTAAATATAATCCGCCACATGGTGGCCCGGCTGATGGTGATGTAACGAAAATAATTGAAAACCGTGCCAACGATATTATTGCAGAAGGCTTAACTGCTGTTAAACGTATTAGCTTTGCTATTGCTATTGAGTCTGCTCATTATCAAGAAATTGATTATGTAGCAGGCTATGTTGCAGATTTAGAAAATGTGCTCAACCTTAAAGCGATTTCAGATGCAGGCATTAAAATCGGTGTCGATACGTTAGGCGGTTCTGGTTTTGCATACTGGGAAGTGATTGCTGCGAAATATAATTTAGATATTGAAGTAGTAAACGACCGCGTAGACCCAAGTTTTTCATTTATGTGCCTAGATAAAGATGGCAAGATCCGCATGGACTGTTCATCACCCTATGCAATGGCAAGTTTGATCAATTTAAAAGACGATTTTGATATTGCCATTGGCAATGATCCCGATTATGACCGCCATGGTATTGTGACGAAAAGTGGCTTGATGAATCCGAACCATTACCTTGCAGTCGCAATTCAATACTTATTTAGTCATCGCAAAGATTGGCCAGTGAATGCGAAAATAGGTAAAACACTTGTATCAAGTTCTATGATTGATCGTGTCGCAACTAAGATTGAACGTCCATTATGTGAAGTTCCTGTTGGTTTTAAGTGGTTTGTTGACGGTTTACATACTGCCGATTTTGCCTTTGGCGGCGAAGAAAGTGCGGGTGCATCATTCCTACGTAAAAACGGTACCGTTTGGACTACGGATAAAGACGGCATCATTCTAGCATTACTTTCTGCAGAGATTCTTGCGGTAACAGGTAAAGATCCTGCACAACTTTATGCAGCACTGACTGAAGAGTTTGGCTCTCCCGTTTATAACCGTATCGATGCGCCAGCTTCATTTGAAGAAAAAGCGATTCTTTCGAATTTATCACCAGAGTCGGTTCAGGCTAAAACATTGGCCGGTGAAACTATCACGGCTAAATTAACAAACGCGCCAGGCAACAATGGGAAAATTGGTGGTTTAAAAGTAACGACTGAAAATGGTTGGTTTGCTGCGCGCCCATCAGGCACAGAAGCTATTTACAAAATTTATGCAGAAAGCTTTAAAAATGAAGCGCATTTAGCGTTAATTTTAAGCGAAGCACAAGAAATTGTATCAGCAGCATTAAAAGCTTAAGCGATTAATTAACACGTTTAATCTCATACTTTAATCTAGTACGAGCCAAAAGGTTGCCTAACTCTCTTAATACAGCAGAGCTAAGCAACCTTTTTTATTAACAAGCTAATAACCTTATGTTGCGCTAGACTCAAAAAGAACACGAATCATTTTACACCCTGTTATGTTCTTAGCACTATTTTTGCTTGATTATTATCAATTCAACATTGAAAAATCTATTTTTAATCCCAAATTCATTGATCTAAATCAACCAAGATAAATACACCTATTTATAGTGTCTTTTTAACAAAATAACAAACAAATTCCGCTGTTAATGTTACGTAAAATCGCGTAATATCCCCATCTGAGTACGGTAGTCAATTTAGAACACCTATATTTACACGTACTTTTTTGGGTATTCACGCATCGTAAGATGTTTAATTATTCGTAGCACCGGAAGCAAAATATGAGCTCTCATTCACCTATAAAAACTGACTATAACTATAAAGTTGTACGACAGTTTACTGTGATGGCTGTTATCTGGGGTATTGTTGGTATGTCAGTTGGTGTGCTAATTGCAGCACAGCTAATTTGGCCTGCACTAAATTTCGATACACCTTGGTTAACTTATAGCCGTCTTCGTCCCCTACATACCAATGCAGTAATCTTTGCATTTGGTACTTCGGCCCTAATGGCAACATCTTTTTATGTTGTTCAACGTACCTGTCAAACCCGCTTATTTGGCGGTGTTTTACCAGCAGTTGTATTTTGGGGTTGGCAACTTGTTATTATCTCCGCCGTTATATCATTACCACAGGGTTATAACACCTCAAAAGAATACGCAGAACTTGAATGGCCAATTAGTATTTTAATTGCAATTGTTTGGGTTATCTACGCAATTGTATTCTTTGGCACCATTGTTAAACGACGTACGTCACATATTTATGTTGCGAACTGGTTCTTTGGCGCATTCATTCTAACTGTTGCTATTCTACATATAGTGAATAATGCTGCAATCCCACTGAATATGATGAAATCCTATTCTATCTACGGTGGAGCTATTGATGCAATGGTTCAGTGGTGGTATGGCCATAATGCAGTAGGTTTCCTTCTAACGGCAGGTTTCCTAGGTATGATGTATTACTTTGTTCCTAAACAAGCGAATCGTCCTGTTTACTCATATCGTTTATCTATTGTTCACTTCTGGGCATTAATATCGCTGTACATCTGGGCTGGTCCTCACCACCTTCATTACACAGCGTTACCTGATTGGACTCAGTCAGTTGGTATGGTCATGTCGTTAATCCTATTTGCGCCATCTTGGGGTGGTATGATTAATGGTATCATGACGCTTTCAGGTGCATGGCATAAACTACGTTATGACCCTATCCTACGTTTCCTAATTGTATCTTTATCTTTCTACGGTATGTCTACGTTCGAAGGCCCTATGATGGCAATTAAGAGTGTAAACGCATTATCGCATTACACTGACTGGACTATTGGTCACGTACACTCTGGTGCCCTAGGTTGGGTTGCAATGGTCTCTATTGGTGCTATCTACCATTTAATCCCTGTGTTATTTAACCAAGGTCGTATGTATAGCGTTAAGCTTATCAATGTTCACTTCTGGTTGGCAACTGTCGGTACAGTTCTTTACATTGTTGCAATGTGGATCTCAGGCGTTATGCAAGGGCTAATGTGGAGAGCGGTAAATGCTGACGGTACTTTAACGTATAGCTTCGTTGAATCACTGCAAGCTTCATACCCATTCTACTTTGTGCGCTTCATTGGTGGTGTGTTCTTTGTAACAGGTATGCTTCTTATGGCATATAATGTCTTTAAGACAATCTCTGCCGCAGATCATTCAATCAAAGCTGATGCTGAAGCTGCATAACTTAGGAGATATGTTATGAAACATGAATTAATTGAAAAGAACATCGGTTTATTAGCGATCTTCATCGTCATTGCTATCAGCTTTGGCGCAATGGTTGAAATTACGCCACTATTCTGGCAAAAAGATACCACTGAACCTTTAGATACCCTGCGCCCTTATACGGCGCTAGAGATGGAAGGTCGTGATATCTACATCCGTGAGAACTGTTCAGTTTGTCATAGTCAAATGATCCGACCTTTCCGTGCAGAAACAGAGCGCTACGGTGCATATTCTGTTGCTGGTGAGTCTGTTTGGGAGCATCCATTCCTATGGGGTTCTAAACGTACTGGCCCAGATCTAGCGCGTGTTGGCGGTCGTTATTCTGATGATTGGCATCGTGCTCATTTACTTGACCCACGTAGTGTTGTTCCTGAATCAAACATGCCAGCTTTCCCTTGGTTAGCTGAAAATGTATTAGATGGTTCAGAATCTGCTAAGAAACTAAGTATCTTCAAAAACTACTTTGATGTTCCTTACACAGATGCCGATATTGCTGGTGCAGAAGCCGCGGTTAAAGGTAAAACTGAACTAGACGCTTTGGTTGCTTACCTGCAATCATTAGGTCATGCATTAAAATAGGGGTATAACGTATGGATTACGGTACATTTCAAGGGGTTTATACCCTAATACTAATGGCCATTATTATCGGTATTATTGCTTGGGCTTACAGCAAACGTCAAAAACGTTCGTTTGATGAAGCTGCTAACTTAGTATTTGCTGATGAAAAAGTCCACAGTGATTCACTTAATGGAGAGCAGAGAAATACATCTGCTCGTATTTAGGAGTTTATGATTATGAGTACTTTTTGGAGTATTTGGATCACAGTGATCACGCTCGGTAGTATTTTTGGTTGCTTATGGCTACTTTGGCTATGTAACAAGAATGATACGGGTGTTAAAGAAGGCGAATCAATGGGTCACTCTTTCGATGGTATCGAAGAGTTAAATAATCCATTACCAACATGGTGGAAATACTTGTTTATTTTCACATGTATTGGTGGTTTCATCTATTTTGCACTTTACCCTGGTTTAGGTGCTTATAAGGGCCTATTAGGTTGGACGAGCACTAATGAATACCAACGCGAAGTGTCGTCTGCAGATGAAAAATATGCAGCTGTATTTAACAAATTAGTTAAAACAGAAGAAAGTAACTTCACAGAATACCGTGAAATTGCTGACATAGCGAAGGATCCGGAAGCGGTTAAAGTAGGTCAACGCCTATTTTTGCAAAACTGTTCACAGTGTCATGGTTCTGATGCACGTGGTGCTAAAGGCTTCCCTAACCTAACTGATGGTGATTGGTTATACGGCGGTACGACTGCTGATATCAAAACCACTATCATGCACGGCCGTGCAGGTGTAATGCCAGCTTGGTTGCCTGTACTTGGCGATGAGAAAGTAGATCTCGTTACAACTTATGTTGTAGGCCTATCTGGTCGTAAAGTTAACGCTCGTGATCAAGCCGCAGGTAAAGAAGTATTCCTTCAAACTTGTTCTGCTTGTCATGGTGCAGATGCTAAAGGCATGACGATGCTAGGTGCACCTAACCTAACGGACAAAACTTGGTTGTACGGTGGTTCGCGTAAAGTAATCCAACAAACAATCAGTTACGGTCGTAGCGGTGTAATGCCAGCATGGAGTCACATCCTTGGTGAAGACAAAGTAACGCTATTAAGCAGTTATGTTTACAGCTTAAGTGTAAAGTAACGTAATAGTGGTAATTTAAAGCTCCATTTACTAAATGGAGCTTTTTTTTTAGCTGTAACTTTGTTAAATTTCGCTTTTCCCTTTTTGGAGTTCACAATGAAATCTTATTGGTATAAAGAACCTTGGTTCTGGTTCGTTTTTTTCTTTCCTTTTTTGTCTGTGGTTGCAGGTACTTCGACATTTATTGTTTTTCAACATAACCAGCCAAACATGGTTTCTGAAGATTACTATAAAGATGGTAAAAAAATTAACCAAGACTTAACTAAATACCATGAAGCGTTAGCTCGAAATATTACATTCAATTTAAAATTCGACAACGGCTTTGCTGTGTTCACACCAGCCACAGGTGATATAACAGAGAACGAAGCGCTTAACATTTCATTTTTCCACGTAACGTTGGCAAAACATGATATTTCAATGTTAGCTACAGCAGCGGCTGACGGGAGTTACCGTGTAGAAATACCAAAAGATATGCTACAAGGAAAATGGCGTGTGCGTGCAGAGTCTTTTGATCATACATGGCGTGTTCAAGAATACGTTCAATATCCAAATACTTCTGTAATTAAGTTAGACGGCGAGCAAGATTAATGTCAAACGGTACTAATTGTTATCACTGTGGCGAAGATGTTTTAACTGCAGATAAAAATAAATATAAAGTGTATATCGCACCTGAAGAACGTGAAATGTGTTGCCCAGGTTGTATGTCTGTCGCTGAAATGATTGTCGGTTCAGGCTTAAGCTCATATTATGAACACAGAACTGATTTATCTCCCACAGCAAAGCAATTAGTACCGGATGAGTTATTACGATTAGAAATATACGATGATAATGAAATTCAAGATGAGTTTGTTTATCAAGACGGTGAAATAAAAGAAATCACCCTCACCGTTGAAGGATTAACCTGTGCCGCTTGTGCTTGGTTAATTGAAAAAAGTTTACGTAATACCCAAGGTATTCACTTCATCAACGTCAACGCGACAAGTAATCGCATTACGATAAAGTGGGTTGATGAAGAAATAAAGTTAAGTGATATTTTAAAACGAATCAGCAATTTAGGTTACAGTGCATCGCCTTTTCAAGCAGACCAACATGAATTGATGTACAACAAGCAACTTAAATCTTATTTCAGACGATTAGGGTTAGCTGGGTTAGCAACAATGCAAGTAATGATGTTTGCAGTAGCGCTCTACTCTACTTGGTTCGGTGATATGGAAGAGATGTATCGCCAACTTTTCCGATGGGTAAGTTTGATTGTTGCAACGCCTGTATTACTTTATTCCGCACAGCCTTTTTATTCTAATGCCTTACGTAATTTACGTACCAGAACGCTGGGTATGGACGTACCTGTTTCAATCGCATTACTTGGCGCTTATTCAGCCTCTGCTTATGCAACCATGACTGGAACAGGCGAAGTTTACTTCGAATCTATTTCAATGTTCACTTTCTTCTTATTATTTGGTCGTTATCTAGAACTAAGAGCCAGAAAGAAAACGTCCGAACTGAGTGCAAACATGGCAAAGCTTATTCCAAATATGGCATTGCGTGTTAATAAAGATAAAACTGAAAAACTAATTCCTACAAAACAGCTTGAAATCAACGATCTCGTCATTGTCAAAATCGGCGAAGTGATCCCTTGTGATGGCACCATTGTAGCAGGTGAAACAAGTGTAGATGAATCAATGCTAACTGGTGAGTTCTTACCCATTACAAAATCGGTTGATTGTGGTGTGTACACAGGTAGTCTTAATGTTGAACAAACAATTAAGGTATGCGTTACTAAAACACACAAGCACAATTTGATTTCAGAAATTATCCGGTTACAAAATACAGCGCAGTCATCAAAACCTCAGATTTCAATCTTGGCTGATAAAATATCACGTTATTTTGTTCTCGCGCTATTGGTCATATCCGCAAGTACTTACCTTTTCTGGTTGGGTTATGAACCTGAGAAAGCGTTTTGGGTCACCTTGTCTGTTCTTGTAGCAACCTGCCCTTGTGCTTTATCATTGGCTACGCCAACGGCACTAACCTGCGCAACCAGCTTCTTATCTCAACGTGGTATTTTAATTCGTAAAGAACACGTGCTTGAATCGCTAACTAAAGTTGATGAAATCGCATTCGATAAAACAGGAACGTTAACAAAAGGTTCATTCTCGCTAACGAGTATTAAATCGGACAGTGAATTACAAGAAAATGAATTATTACGCATAGCAACGTCTTTAGAGCAACACTCAACACACCCGATAGCATCTGCGTTTAAATCGAATATAGAAATAATTCAATTTGATACAACACAAAATCATATTGGTTTAGGTATTACGGGAACACTTGGCGAGAATACTTACAAAATAGGTTCTTCTGCCTTTACACAGCAAACAAGTTCAACATCAGATGGTAAAGAAATTGTTGTTTATTTAATTAAAAACAATCAGTTAATTGCACGTTTTTATATTCAAGATGAAATGCGAGAGAACGTTTCAACCACATTGGATTATATTGCCAATACTGGCTTAGACGTTACCCTGCTTACTGGCGATACAGAAAACAACACCAATAAAGTGATCAACGGTTTGGCAATAACAAATATAAAAACCAGCCAATCACCAGAAAGTAAACTTGCCTACATCAATCAACAACAAGCACAAGGAAAATTAATGCTAATGGTTGGCGATGGGGTTAACGATGCGCCAGTACTCAGTGCTGCGACTGTATCTGTTGCAATGGGTGAAGGCTCTGATCTTGCGAAAAACAGTGCAGATGTGGTGTTATTAACGACTGATTTCATTGCAATGAAATATATGCTGGCTACTGCGACAAAAACATATAAAATAATAAAACAAAACTTAATGTGGGCACTTGGTTACAATTCATTAATTTTACCGTTAGCAATGTCAGGAAGCGTCCCTCCCTATATTGCTGTTATTGGAATGTCACTCAGCTCACTGCTCGTTATTGGTAATTCATTAAGGCTGTTAAAGTAATGGAAATTATTTTTATGTTAATCCCGATTGCGATAATTTTTGTTGCAATCGCTGTAGGTATCTTTTTTTGGGCCGTTAAGTCAGACCAATTTGAAGATTTAGAACGTGAAGGCAGTAATATCTTGTTTGACGACGACGATAATAATAACAACGAATCACCGGTTACTAAACCAGTTGTCAAACATGATAACTAGTTTTTTCGCTGCTTTTATGATTGGTATCTTAGGGGCTGGTCATTGTATTGCAATGTGTGGCGGTATTTCTGGCGCAATCGCACATGCAAACACGCAATCATCACCTCAAACTGCATCACTCGCCCCACTATTTTATAATCTAGGACGAATCTCTAGCTACACGCTAATTGGCCTAATTGTCGGTTATACTGCACAAATTGGCTTAAATTTTGGTGCTGGCTATGACTTATTAGTGATTTTACGCTTTGTTTCTGGTATTACATTAATATTGATTGGTTTATATATTGCGCAAATCAATTCAGCAATTCTCCAACTTGAAAAAGTTGGTCGTTTAGTCTGGCGATATATTCAACCTCTGGCTCGCCAATTTTTGCCATTAAAAACACCTTATCACGCCTTCCCGCTCGGATTTTTATGGGGTTGGTTACCGTGTGGCTTAGTTTATTCAGCATTAACTCTCGCGTTATCAAGCGGGTCAGCATTAGAGTCGGCATTAACGATGTTTTCTTTCGGGTTAGGAACCTTTCCTATCATGTTCTTAGTTGGGAACTTATCGAATAAATTCAACCATTTAATACAAAACACCAGATTCAAGAAAGTGAGTGGTTTATTACTCGTTTTATTCGGTTTACATATTATTTATATAGCATTAGTACAATTAAGTGCTTCTGGCATTTAATTTTGCTACAATATTGACATATATCAAAAGAGTTTATTGGAATTATGGCCCTAGATAACAAGATCCCTACACGAATTGCTACTTCAAAGTGTGAAATCCACTGTCAAAACTGCAGCATTAGCCAACTTTGCATACCATATTCTTTGAATGATTCAGAGCTAGATTCTCTCGACCAAATTATTGAACGCAAAAAACCTTTTCAAAAGCACGATGAAATTTTTAAAGCTGGTGATAAAATTAAATCACTTTACGCTATCCGTTCAGGATCTGTAAAATCATATACAATTACAGAACAAGGTGATGAGCAAATTACAGGTTTCCATCTAGCTGGTGACTTAATCGGTTTTGATGCATTGAGCTCTGGTATTCACCCAAGTTTTTCTCAAGCATTAGAAACGTCTATGGTTTGTGAAATACCTTATGACACCCTTGATGACTTAATTGGTAAAATGCCGATGTTACGTCGCCAAATAATGCGTTTAATGAGTGGCGAAATTGCCGCTGATCAAGAAATGATTCTTTTATTAAGTAAAAAGAACGCTGAACAACGTCTTGCCGCTTTCTTAAATAACCTTTCAGCGCGTTTCTCTGAGCGTGGATTTTCGCCTAAAGAATTCCGATTGACCATGACACGTGGTGATATTGGTAATTATTTAGGGCTTACAGTTGAAACCATCAGCCGCCTACTTGGTCGCTTCCAAATAAGTAAAATGATTGAAGTTAAAGGAAAATACATCACGATCTTAGATCGTGAGGGTTTAGCTTTACTCGCTGGTAAGAAATAGTCTTAGTTCACAGTGCTAACTTATAGCCCATAAAATGCAATACATTTATGGCATCTATCACAAATTGAGATATAGTTAAATAAGTAAAATTGTTGATGGTGTATAATCAATATAAGAAACATATACTTACTCTATATTCAATTTGTGATGAAGGTGCCTTATGAATAAATATAAAAATATTCTAGTGGTTGCAGATCCCGTTAATACGCCACAAATCGCATTATCCCGTGCATTGTATCTAGCATCTCAACAAGATAATGTATCAATTACCCTTCTTCTTGTTATCTATGACCTTTCTTATGAACTAACGTCTCTATTTTCGAGTGATGAACGTCAATCAATGCAAGATGCTATTGTTGCCGAAGAAAAAAAATCATTTACACAGCAATTAAAACAAGATTATTCAGGTACAAATTTAAAGTTAAAGCTTATTTGGCATAAGCGTCCTTTCGAATCAATCTTAGAAGAAGCTAAACTCAATAATCACGATTTGATTGTAAAAAGTACACACGATCATAATAAGCTAAGTGCAGTTATGTTTACACCAACTGACTGGCATCTGTTGCGTAAAAGTCAATGTCCAGTATTGCTTGTTAAAGAGCATGAATGGCCGGTTGGGGGGAATATTGTTGCCGCTATTCAAGTACTTGAAACAACGAGCCTCAGCTCAGAAGATGGTAACTCTATTAATGGACGAATTACCCAAGAAGCGCTGCAGCTAAAAGAATTACTTAATGCAAATATACATTTAGTGAATGCTTATCCAAGTACACCTGAACATATATCGATAGAAATCCCTAATTTTGATGCGGTCGCATATAATCAAGAGATTGAAGACCATCATAAAAGCACTATGTATAGTCATGCCGCTAAATTTAATGTCGCTAAAGAAAATGTACATGTTCAGTCGGGAGCTCCGGAAGACGTGATTGCTGATGTAGTTCAAGCAGTAGATGCCGAGTTAGTCATACTCGGTGCACCAACGCGTAACGGGTTTTCTGCATTTTTAATCGGCAATACGGCTGAAATGGTGATTGATTCAATTAACTGTGACCTTCTCGCATTAAAATAATGATCAATTTCTAATGTAAAACTTTACGGTAACACTCTGCCCTTGCTCTGGAACTTGCTTTTCCAGCTTGCTTGGGTATACTGCGCTGCTTACAGCAATATTTATCCTGAGTGACCCAATGAATCCAGAAAACCTTACCGCTTTAGAAAAAAAGCAATTTGCTAAACTGCAAAAAAAACTGCGCCATGAAACAGGTAAAGCAATCGTAGATTATAATATGATTGAAGATGGTGACAGAGTCATGGTTTGTTTGTCTGGTGGTGCTGATAGTTTTACAATGCTTGATATTTTAATTCAATTACAAGCAGCTGCACCGATTAGTTTCGATATTATTGCGGTTAACTTAGATCAAAAACAACCGGGCTTCCCTGAAGATATTCTTCCCCGCTACCTTGAAAATCTTGGAATTGAATACAAAATTGTTCAGAAAGATACTTACAGTATCGTTAAAGATAAAATTCCAGAAGGTAAAACAACGTGTAGCCTTTGTTCTCGTTTACGTCGTGGTATTCTGTATAATGCAGCGGTAGAGCTTCGTGCGACCAAACTTGCACTTGGCCATCATGCTGATGATATCGTTGAAACATTATTCTTGAATATGTTTCATGGTGCCAAAATGAAAACAATGCCACCAAAACTAATTTCTGACGATAAGCGTAATATTGTTATTCGCCCACTTGCATATTGCCGCGAAGCAGATATTAAAGCTTACTCAGCCTTTAAAGAATTCCCTATTATCCCTTGTAACCTATGTGGTTCACAAGAAAATTTACAACGCCAAGCGGTTAAGGCAATGCTAGCACAGTGGGATGAAGCAAACCCTGGTCGTGTGAATAATTGCTTTAATGCTATTCGTAACATAGTGCCAAGCCACCTTGCAGACACCAACGCGTTTGATTTTGTGAATATGGATTTAGAGCGCGCTGATGAGTTAACTGAACTCGATACAGCGTTTGATAATGAAATTGAAATGGTTCCTGTTGAAAAATCTAAAACAGGTGTAGAAAATTTTGATCCAAACGACGCTATTACTGTTGTTGAATTATAAACGTTTCGAATTTTAGAAATAAAAAAGCACTGCATTATCGCAGTGCTTTTTTTTACTAAATTTTGAACTTTACCTAATTCAGAGTAAATCAAATTTCAGTTAGCGGAATGATACGTAGTGGTTGTTTACTGAATTTTATTCCCGCAATTTTATCACGAATAATTTCATCCTGAGATAACGAAATTTGTTGACCACTTTTAAATAAATCTCCGCTGGTGGTATAAGCGTCAACAGGTTCATCAAAAATAAATTGTACGCCTACAGTTGCAGGTAAATTCATCCGGCCAAAGTAACCCGCCATATTACCTAAAAATAGATCAAACTCTTCAATTTGCTTCACTAAAGATAAAGTTGAATATTCAACACTGTTATTGTCTGCAGCCATAATTTGAAACGCAAGGTCACATGACGCGGTATCGGTCACATTCACGTGCAGTTTTGCTTTATTATCACGTAAATCTTTATCGTAAGGAAGCAGTAACTCAGAGTCAGCTCCAATTTTAACATCAGTGATCGCGCCTTCGAAATTAATAAATGCATTTTCGATCTGGCAATGTTTACCTGTCTGACTATTATTAAGGAAAACACCAATCTTTGTATTAACGTACTGTTCTTTTTTACTATTTTTTATTCTGTTATAAAAACCATCATAACCAACGACTAATTCTTGGGCGCTTAAAGAAGGGACAAGGAGACTTGAAAGAAGCACCACTTTGATGAAATGGTTATTAAACATGATCTGGTTCCTTAATAAATAAGTAAGTAAAAGTAAGGGGGTATTATTCTCTCGCTGATTATACCTAAAATAAGTCATAAATTAGAGCACATATTCCGACTTTATTACTTTTAAAGTTTTAAAAATGACCTGAATATGTTTTAAATGCATTATTTTTATTGAAGTTCAAATTTATGCTTCATTTCTGTGAACTATAGCATTAGAATTCACGCAAATTGTTCATCTTATTCGATTAGATGGGCCTCTTATCATTTAGGTTTATTGATGCTTAATAAAAATCAAAACTCAATCATTAGACTTGCTAACGCAAAAAAGTCATTTGATAACAAACTTATTATTAATGATTTAACATTAGATATTTATGATGGTGAATTTGTCACAATTTTAGGCCCTTCTGGCTGTGGCAAAACAACTGCATTGCGTGTGCTTGCTGGATTAGAAACGCTTGATAGCGGTGATGTATACCTTGAAAATACATGTATCACAGATGTCCCGGCAGAAAAGCGTAATACCAATACCGTTTTTCAAGGCTATGCTCTGTTCCCTCACATGACGGTGTTTGAAAATATAGCCTTTGGTTTGCGTATGAAAAAAATTGCGGAATCAGAAATCAAACAACGTGTTGAAGATATTCTCGCTATCGTTAAGTTAACTGATTTTAAAGATCGCAAGCCAGCCCAACTTTCAGGTGGTCAACAGCAACGTGTTGCAATTGCACGCGCTGTAATTAACCAGCCAAAAGTACTGCTATTGGATGAATCGTTAAGCGCATTAGATTATAAGCTGCGTAAGGAAATGCAGAACGAGCTTAAAATGTTGCAACGAAAGTTAAACATTACCTTTATATTCGTTACGCACGATCAAGAAGAAGCATTAACAATGTCTGATCGTATTATTGTAATGAACAACGGGAATGTTGAACAGATAGGTACACCTCGAGAAATATATGAAACGCCAATAAACTTATTCGTGGCTAAGTTTATTGGTGAAATTAATATCTTCCCTGGTGCTATTGAATCATGCTTAGGTGAAGATAAATACATTGCCAGTGTACATGGCTGTCAGTATACGATTTCAACAGCACTATCATTAGAACTCGATCAGCAAATCAATATTTTATTACGACCAGAAGATTTAAGAATTAAAGAAATAGACGCTAAAGCTACGTCAGCACAGATTACTGGGCATATTATCGAACGGAATTACAAAGGGATGACGCTAGATTCGGTTATCCGCTTAGATTCAGGTGAAAGAGTACAAATCAGTGAATTCTTTGATGAAGATGATCCCGATTTTGACCATAGCCTCGGACAAAAAGTGGCTGTTTCATGGGTAGAAAGCTGGGAGGTTATCTTAACAAATGATTAATTCGTCGCTTTTTAAGCGTTTCTCTATTGGACTGTTACTTGTTTGGCTAAGTGTCTTCGTTTTAGTACCTAATTTGATGATTATCGTCACCAGTTTTTTAACACGTGATGATGCAAACTTAATAAGCTTAACTTTTACGTTAGACAACTATGTGCGTTTATTTGATCCCTTGTACTTCAAGGTATTAAGTCATTCAGTATATATGGCGAGTATAGCAACATTTGTCTGCTTAATTATTGGCTACCCTTTTGCTTATACGATAGCCCTGTTACCTAAAAAAGTACGACCTGTGTTGTTATTCCTAATTATTGTCCCGTTTTGGACAAATTCATTAATTAGAACATACGGAATTAAGATCTTATTAGCTAAAAAGGGTCTACTTAACGCTTTATTACTCAATTTACATATCATTGATAAGCCGTTAAAGCTGATGTACACCGAATTTGCCGTCATTTTTGCTTTGGTCTATATATTACTGCCATTTATGATTTTACCATTGTATTCGAGTATTGAAAAAATAGATAAAAGCTTGATTGAAGCTGCGAAAGATCTTGGTGCTTCTAAGTTTACTACTTTTTTAAAAGTTGAATTACCTTTGACGATGCCGGGGATTATCGCAGGTATGTTATTAGTATTTTTACCTGCTATGGGGATGTTTTATATTGCAGACCTGGTCGGGGGAGCTAAAAACTTACTGATTGGTAATACAATCAAAACACAATTTTTGAATATTCGAGATTGGCCGTTTGGTTCTGCCGCAAGTATCACTTTAACAGTGTTCATGGCGGGCTTACTGTTTTTCTATTATAAGGTAGGTAAATCGATTAAAAACAGAGGTAACAATGCTTAAACGTCATATATCCAAAGTCTTGTTGCTATTAGTATATATATACTTGTATACACCCATCTTTATTTTAATCGGAAATTCGTTTAATGCCTCTAAATACGGCTTAAAGTGGAAAGGATTGACAACAAAGTGGTATGAACTACTTTGGAGTAACGATACATTACTCCAAGCCGCATTTAACTCGATAACAATTGCTGTTTTTGCATCATCAATTGCCGTCGTTATAGGTACATTGGGCGCCGTCGCTTTATTTAAGCATAAGTTTAAAGGTAAAAAGTTTATATCTGGGCTACTCTTTGTTGTGATGATGTCTCCCGATATTGTGATGGCGATTTCATTATTATCTTTATTTATTATACTTGGTTTAGATCTTGGCTTTGTGACCTTACTTATCGCTCACATAACCTTTTGCATCCCGTTTGTTGTCATCACGGTTTACAGTCGTTTAAGTAATTTTGATAACGCGATATTAGAAGCCGGTAAAGATTTAGGCGCAAGCGAAGCAACCATCTTTAAACGCATTATTTTACCCATTGCTAAGCCCGCCATTATTGCGAGTTGGCTATTATCATTTACCTTATCGCTTGATGATGTAATTGTGAGCTCGTTCGTGACAGGCCCTAGTTTTGAAGTACTCCCATTGAAGATATATTCGATGGTTAAAGTGGGCGTTTCGCCCGAGGTTAATGCATTGGCGACAGTTATGATTTTAATATCGATTTCGTTTGTTATTGCCGCAGCCCTTATTAATAAAGGTGAAAAGTAGATTCTCTAGAATCTACTTTTACTTGTTATGCAGCCTTATGCTGCAATTGTTTACTATTCAATAAAAGAAGATGTCAAATTACTATGTTTAAATCAACCATAAAGTGTATTGCCACTGCCCTACTTTTTAGTAGCTCAGCTTACGCAACAACCATTAATTTTTATAACTGGTCTGAATATATTCCGCCAGGTTTGTTAGCTCGTTTCACTGAAGAAACAGGTATTAAAGTCGTTTATTCAACGTATGAATCTAACGAGTCAATGTACGCCAAATTAAAAACGTATGATAAGAACGGTTATGATCTTGTTGTACCGTCAACTTACTTCATTAGTAAAATGAAGAAAGAAGGTATGCTTCAAGAAATAGATCATAAGAAGCTAACTAATTTTGGTAACCTAGAACCGTCTTTGTTAAACAAAGAATATGATTTAGGTAACCGTTATAGTATTCCATATATCTGGGGTGCAACGGGTATTGGTGTCAACACTGCAAATATTGAATTATCGTCAATAACAAGCTGGGAAGACTTGTGGGACCCGAAATGGAAAGGTCAGTTACTATTGACTGACGATGCTCGTGAAATTTTCCACATGGCATTAAAAATACAAGGTCACTCAGCTAATACACAAGACAAAGAAGAATTAGCACAAGCATATGAATTATTGAAAAAACTAATGCCTAACGTGCTTGTATTTAACTCTGACACACCAGCTAACCCTTATATAGCAGGCGAAGTAGAGTTTGGTATGATTTGGAACGGCAGCACGTACATGGCCCAACAAGAAGATAGTGATATTACGATGGTATATCCAAAAGAAGGCGCTGTATTTTGGATGGATAGCTTAGCAATTCCTAAGAATGCCAAGAACGTTGATGCCGTACACAAGCTTATCGACTTCTTACTACGCCCAGAAGTTGCTGCTGAAGTTGCTTTAGAGATTGGTTACCCAACGCCTAACAAGGCAGCTAAAAAATTATTACCTAAAGAGTTTACTGAAAACAAGATTGTATTCCCTGATGCAGAAACAATTGAAAACGGTGAGTTCCACTCAGATGTTGGTGAAGCAAATATCATTTACGAACGCTATTACGAAAAACTAAAAGCGCAAAACCTGTAAGGTTAAACGCAGCTTAGAAGTGATAATAAAAAGGTGCATCATGTATGCACCTTTTTATCGCGTTCAATTCTAATTGATTCTTTAAAAGAATTGCTTATCTCTCGCCATTAATTCATCAACCAACTCTCTCACTTCATCCGTTGCTTTACCGATTCGGTGTTCTTGAAAGTTATCCGAGATATGCGTAGAGTCTAAATTTATTTCGATGGTATGCGCACACGCTTTATGTGCTTCATTAACAAAATCAGCCGCAGGGTAAACCGAGCCTGATGTACCGATAGCAATAAAGAGATCTACAGTGCTTAATGTTTTATAAATATCATTCATAGATAAAGGAATTTCATTAAACCAGACAACATGTGGGCGAAGGTTACCGGCTTCTTTGCAACATCGGCATTTTAGTGTCTTATTTAATTGCTTGTAGGGGAATAATTTATGCGTCTTTTCACAACGTGCTTTAATTAACTCGCCATGCATATGAATAACATTCTCCGCACCACCACGCTCGTGTAAATTATCTATATTTTGCGTGATAATACTAACGTTACCAGAATAGTTTTTTTGTAGCTCAGCTAATGCTATATGTGCGTCATTAGGTTGAATACTAGGCAAAGATAATTGGTTAAATCGTTGATTATAAAAACTATAAACTAACTCTGGATCTCGACGATAACCATCTAGAGTGGCAATATCATCTATGTGATGTTTAGCCCATAATCCATCACTTGCACGGAATGTTTCAATACCTGATTCAGCAGAAATACCTGAACCTGTAAGGATTACTATGTTGTTATAGTAGTCGAACATTTAACTTCTCTTTGTAATAAATCTTATATTAACCATATCATTATTGTGTCTTTTCCGCACGATGAAATACCTATTTTAGGTAATTTATTTGTGTTATGTGATACGTATTAAAGTTAGATTATTAGGATGTTATTAAACGACAAAATCGGCGCTAACTATATGGAAGGATTATATAAATAAGGGAGCTATATGATTACAGAGGTTGGCATACTTGAAATAATAAAATCTTATTGTGGCAGTCCTACCAACCACCACAATAAGTTACACTACATTATTATTTTTTTTTCGCGACTGCTTTTTTAACTCGTTTGTTTGGTACTTTTTTTGACGTTTGCTTAACCGATTGCTTAACTGTTGCAACAGCTTCTTTTACAACTGGATTAACTGCTGTAGGCGCAATAACATCAGCAACAGTTTCAACCGCCGTGGTCACTTGAGCGACAACACTTGAAACGCTTTCACTTGCCTGTACAACTACTGGATTGGTTGTTGCTGGCGCAATAACGTCGGCGACAGTTTCCACTGCAGCGGTTACTTGGGCTGCCACACTCGCCACTTTTCCCGTTACAGCAATCTCTACTTTTTCAACAACGTCTTTAATCGCTTCAACTTCGACGATTACGTCTTTATTTTGCTGTGTTTTAGCTTCTGAAAGTGCCTTTTCGATTTGATCAATTTTATCAATAATGTTATCGAATGTATTAACATCAATATGCGTTAACGTCGTGACGGCCTTATGTACTTTATCTTGTAACGCATCTGTCGCACATTGACTTGCTGATGTTAATTTATTTTTTTGAGACGTAAGAGTTTGTGTTGTGTCTGCTTCTAACTTACGGCCTCGCTCAACTAATTCATCGAAGATTGATTGGCTTTTCGTTACCGTGTTTGATGCTGATTCATAACCTTTATCATAGGCACCTAAACCTGCTAACCAAATATTACGTGTAATTTGATCTTTTGCAGACCATACTTGTTTTGCTGCAGTAATTACTTTCGACATAAGAAACCCTTTTTGAAGCCGCTAATACAATATAAATTTTATGATTTATATATTATCGAGGGAAATTAGAAGTTACATTCCAAAATTTAAGTTACTTAAGTGGTCTCACACACTACAAACAACTTTTAATTTAACAAGTCACCTACAATTTTCGATTAAATTGAAAATAACCAACATTTAAGCTAACAAATTAACTTAAATGGAACTAAAATATAGCTCTTTTTGCATCTCCCAGAATATAACTATGCACAGTCAGACATATAAGCTTCAAATAAATTTTATTATTAAACTCGGGCTCGCCTTACATCGTTGTGGTGCAACAAGTTATCGAATTGAAAATCATTTAATAAATTTAGCTAAGTTCTGGAATATCGAAGCAAGTTTTCTTGTCACTCCGACAGCGTTTACATTCATATTTTCAAGTAACCCAGACGATCAGCATACGCATATTGCACGCGTTAAACCGGCGGGTAACGACCTTGGTAAACTGGCAACAATTGATGAAATTGTCGAAAAAGTTGTAGATTCAGAAGTTACGTTGGACCAGGCTATCGATTTATTAATTGAAGCGAAGCAACAACCTGGTTTTTATGGCGTAAAAACTGAAGCGCTTGGTTGGTGTGTGACCGGTGGCGCGTTTGCAATGCTGCTGTCTGATTCAAGTTTAGACATTGTAAGCTCATTTTTCTTTTCTTTTCTTGTCTTTGTTTTATACAAACTGTCTGCGCACTCGTCACGACTTGCTTCAATTGTAGAGTTCTTCGCACCTTTTATTTCCGCGCTGTTGGCGTGTTTTTTCGCCAGCCTCGAAGTGAATATTAATGTTCCATTTGTCATATTATCATCTGTTATTATTTTCATTCCAGGGTTAGCCATTACTGTCGCGCTAAGTGAGATCGTAAACAAAGATTTGGTTTCTGGTACTTCTAAACTAGTTGATGCCATCATGTTGCTTTTTAAACTCTATTTCGGCGCTTTACTTGGTATCACGTTAGGGAATCTGATTTGGACAATTGACCCGCTAATGCTTGATATGAGTTACTCGTTACCCGATTGGAAAAACTACATCGCTGTAGTTGCGCTATCAACAGGCCTTGTCGTTGCGTTTAATGTGCATAAATCTGACATGCTTTGGGGGATTTCAGCAGGTCTTATTGCTTATGTTGTTAGTACCTTTGCCGCCCAATACTTAGGCTTCACTTTAGGTACTTTCGTCGGTTCTTTCACCGTCGGTTTATTTAGTAATATATATGCAATAATTAAAAACAGACCCGCATCAATAGTCTTGATTCAAGGTATTGTATTGTTAGTTCCTGGTAGTAGAACTTATATGGAATTAAATACTTATATTTCAGGACATGAAATATTAAATAATATTAATGACAGTGGTTTTGTTTTCATGATCTTTATTGCGATCCTTGCGGGTATGATTTTAGCAAACGCGGTATTACCAGCCAAAAAGAGTTTGTAATTTTATTAAACGAAAACAACTGTATAAACATCCATATACTCATGCTATTATTATGGCATGAGTATTTTTTTATAGTTAAATCATGGCCAAAACTCCCAAAACAAAAATAAGCTTCCTCTGTTCAGAATGTGGTGCTAACTTCCCTCGCTGGCAAGGCCAGTGTAATGCCTGTAAAGCATGGAATACATTAGCTGAATTCAAAGAAGCGACATTACCGAGTCAACAACGTGCAATAGCATCTCAAGGTGGTTATGCCGGTACACTCGGCAATACCGTTAAAAAGATGTCTGAAGTATCACACGTCGCATTAAATAAAATAGATACAGAGATAGGTGAATTAGACCGTGTACTCGGTAACGGTCTAACCGTGGGCTCTATTGTGCTGATTTCTGGTGATCCAGGTGCCGGAAAAACGACGATATTGACACAGCTCTCTGCAAATCTTAGCAAGCAAATGGTTTCGATGTACTGTACTGCGGAAGAAAGCTTAGAACAGTTCAAAAGTCGCGCCATAGAACGTTTGAAAATTCATTTTGTAGAAGAAAACTTGTTACTGATGTCTGAATATATTGTGTCTAACATTATGGAGCGGGCTTTAGAGGCTAAAGTTAAATTTTTAATTATAGACTCGATCCAAGCTTTAGAAAGTGAACACTGTAACGGTAGTGCCGGCTCTGTTAGTCAAGTTAAAGGCTGTGCTCAAGAACTGAGCCGATTTGCCAAGCAGCATGGTATTACACTTATCATTATTGGCCACGTAACCAAAGGCAGTGACTTAGCGGGTCCAAAAACCCTCGAACATATTGTTGATACCCTGCTCCATATTGAGGTTAACGACAGTATTATTCGTACAATACGTGCAAGTAAAAACCGTTTTGGTGATGTAGACCAAGTCGGTATCTTCCAAATGCACAGTAAAGGTATGCTCTCTGTCGATAATCCAAGTAAGTTGTTCCTATCTGGTGCCGACGAGCACGTAGCAGGCTCTGCAATTACTTGTATTCGTGACGGTAATCGTAATTTATTACTTGAAGTACAATGTTTAGTCTCTGAATGTGAGGCAGAAAATCAACAACGCGTGAGTATTGGTCTTAGTTTTAATCGATTAAAAATGATTACCGCAGTGCTACGTAAACATGGACGAATTAAGCTGTTCCATGATGTTTATGTCAACTTAGTTGGTGGTTTAAAGCTACCTGAAACAGATACAAGTGCTGACTTAGCCATTGCTGCATCATTAATTAGCTCTCTGAACGATAAAGAAATGTCTCGTAAACACTGTTTTATGGGCGAAATTTCGTTAAGTGGTGAAGTTAGACCCATTAATGGTGGTGTTCCGCGCGTTAACGAAGCGATTAAACACGGTTTTGATGTGATCTATATACCGAAAGCAAATTACCACAAATCAATGGAAAATAATGGTGCGAAGATAATACAAATCGAGAAGATTGGTGATCTTCTAGAAGCCCTTAATTAACTACCCTGTTCAACTTTGAATGATTTAACGTTATAGCTTTACTTAAGTTGTAGCGTTAAATTAAAGTCTGCGTTTATTTAGAATATAGAAACACTATTGCATGATGGTCTAAACAATTTCCCGTATTATTTAAAATGATAATATTTTCTCTGACTTTGAGATATTCAGAGGCTAAATAGCCCCTGAATCATTATTTGTTTTTACACCCACAACTCGTTTCAGCAACTAAAACATTGTTTCTCTCTACAATGCGACCTTTCGTCATCATGTTTGCTAGTATTTGTGTTTTATCCATGCCTTTTATTTTGCATGTGTGAAATAAATCTTGAGGAAATTGCTTACCTATAAGATTTAATAGTTCAGCCTTTTTCATTACCTGTGACTGCGCAGCTAATAGCGCTACGATTTCTCTACCATGAATAGATTCGGTCATCTTATCCTCAATAATTACAGTTTAAACGTTATGATATGGTCTTCTAAGTCACCTGCTTGTGATTCAGCAACGGCTTTACCACGAATTGAATAACCTAATTTATGCATCTCAGATTGACTACCTGTAATTAGCGGGTGCCATTCAGGAATATCACTCCCTTCAAGTAAACGCTTGTAAGCACAAGTTTCAGGTAACCAATGAAATGCATCTATATCATCTAATGTCACCTTAAAACAATCTGAAACATACTTAAAACGTTTCTCGTACTTCTTACAGCGACATGATTTGGTATTTAATAACTCACAAGCAACATTGGTGAAATGTATTTCATCCGTTTCATCTTCGATAATCTTATGCAAACAACATTTTCCGCAACCATCACAAAGTGACTCCCACTCTGTATCAGACATTTTAGCTAGTGTTTTAGTCTGCCAAAATTTTTCTACCATTTCATTAATCTCTAAATAATCTCGCAGCCGAACTTATAACGGTTTGCTAGCGTTAATGCAAGTTTATCTCCGCTATTTAGCACGCCGACGCCTGCTGGTGTACCTGTGAGCACAATATCACCGGGTAGCAGTGTAAAACAGTCCGTAATTTCAGAGATCAATGACTCTATTGAACGCATCATTTTAGCAGTATTGCCCTGCTGCCTAGTTATATTATTAACGGTTAAACTAAATTCAAGCTGATTCAAATCATGAAATTCATTAATTGGAATAAATCTTGATATCGGACACGAATAATCAAAGGCTTTAGCCCGTTCCCACGGCTGGCCTTTATCTTTGAGCTTTGATTGTAAGTCCCTTAATGTTAAATCAAGACCAAGCCCTACTCCCCATATCATTTCTGCGATATTTATAACATCACCACGTTGAATTGGTGAACTTATCAATAAAGCGACTTCAAGTTCGTTATGACATTCGCCAAGTCCTGCTGGTAATAATAATGGCTCATCAAGACTAACAAGTGCTGTAGCGGGTTTCATGAACAATAATGCTTGCTCTGGAACTTCGTTACCAAGCTCACGAATGTGGTCGAGGTAATTTCGACCGATACAAACAACCTTACCTGCGGGTAAGTCTAACGTATTATCACTGATGTTCTTATGTTGATAAAGGGAGTAGCTCATTTTCAATCCTTGAATTTTATTGCATCAGACAAATGTGCAACAGAAGTAGCAAAATAATCAGAACGATTCCAACGCATAATGCTTTTATAGTTGTTATATACTAAATAGATACGGCCATTTTCACCATCAGGCATAATCAGAGACGCATCAAGATCAACTTTAGGTAGGTTGTTTCCTTCGTAAGTCCGTATACCGAGTGACTGCCATTCATTTAATTTCTTTGTTAACTTAAGACCTGATACTTGTGCATCATAATTATTAGGTAACAATACCTGTCGACCCCAAGTATAAGTATCATCCCACTTTGCTTGTTTTAGGTAGTTTGCAGCAGAAGCCAACGCATCGGCTGTATTGTTCCAAATATCCTTTTTTCCGTCTTTGTTATAATCAACCGCATACGCATTAAATGAAGACGGCATGAATTGAACTTGCCCCATAGCACCAGCCCATGATCCTTTCATATCAGCAGGTGTAATATGGCCTTCATCAATAATTTTTAATGCTGCAAAGAATTCTTTTTTGAAAAAAGTTTCACGTCTACCGTCATAGGCAAGTGTCGCAAGTGCAGATAATGTAGAGAAGTTCCCAGTATAACTACCGAAGTTTGTTTCAACTCCCCACAGCGCGACAATGAATCTTGGTTGAACACCAAAGTCTTTTCCAATTCGGTCTAATAGTTCTTTATTTTCTTGGAACAATTTACGCGCTTTCGCTATTTTCCATTCTGGAACAGCTCTAGGAATATACGCATCAAGTGTTATTTTTTGGCGTTCCGGTTGCGCTTTGTCATGTACGATTGTTTTTTTTCTATAGTTAATAGTACCGAACGCATCATTAATCGTTTGTTCACTGAGCCCTAATAATTCGGATTCAGTGCGTAAGGTCGATAAATATTCATCGAATGTCGGCTTGGCATACACAGATGTTGAACTTAAAGCTAATAACACTAGTCCTGCTAATTTCATTTTATCTCCTTATGTACCCTTCAATGACGTGCTATTTGTTTTCATCACGCCATTTTTTATATTCATCTAAATGATTTACAGGCGGTGGTGGCATCTGTAAATAAAAGCCCGTTGTTGTTAAGTTATCTAATACTTTCTTAGTATCGGCAAATGGCAACTTTCGTGTTTCAGTCAAATTCATCGTGACAACTAACTTAGGTTGACCAAACATACCTAATAAAGTTTCAGGAACTTGGCTAAAATCGTCACGGCGGGAAATAAATAAATACATCTCTTCTTTTTTATTAGTTTTATAAATTGAACACAGCATTGTTTTTCTCTTTGGTTATGAACTTGCCTATTTTGCAAGTAAAATATAACATGGCATAATGAATTAACTAAGTGCTATAACAATAAATGCAAAAACAGGCATAAAAACTAAGCAACCAGGGAAAAATGATGGCAGATCAGTCAATAAAATTTAAAGGGACTAGCTTTACGCTTTCAGTAATTCATATCGAAAATGATGCTGCAATGGCTAATCTTCATTCCTTTATTGCCGACAAAGTATGCCAAGCACCTGCATTTTTTAAATCTGCACCGGTTGTTGTTAACGTGGCGAACTTAGCCGACGATATCGACTTTCAAGCTATTGAACATGTCATCACCAATAATGGGATGAATCTTGTAGGTATTGAGGGTTGTAAAACGGCAGAACAAAAACTAAGTGTTCGAGAGGCTGGCCTTTCCGTTATATCGAATACAGCTAAAAATAATACAAGCACATTTGTATCAACGTCAAAAATAAAACCAGAAATTCAGACAGTTATTGTTGAAAAATCTGTAACTAAGACCATAGTTCATAAAGGGCAGATACGATCTGGGCAACAAATTTATGCTCAAGATGCTTCTTTAACCGTTTTGGGTAATATAAGCGCAGGTGCTGAAGTTATTGCAGATGGTTCAATTCATATATATGGTGCATTACGTGGCCGTGCAATAGCTGGTGCTAAAGGTGACGGTAGCGCACAAATTTTTTGTAACAAATTAGACCCAGAATTATTATCAATTAATGGCACTTATATTTTAAGTGATGCCGTGCAGTCAGAATTTTTAAATGCTCGAGCGCAAATCAATTGTATTAATAACAAATTAGAAATTACAAAGTTCGATTAAATTCAAGGAATTAAAATGGCTGAGATTATTGTCGTAACATCCGGTAAAGGTGGTGTAGGTAAGACGACTACAAGCGCCGCTATTGCAACTGGATTAGCAATGCGAGGGAAAAGAACTGTTGTTATCGATTTCGATATCGGTTTACGTAATTTAGACTTAATCATGGGCTGTGAACGCCGTGTGGTTTATGACTTTGTTAATGTAATCAACGGTGAAGCAAACCTGTCGCAAGCTTTGATTAAAGATAAACGCGTAGCGAACCTGAATATTCTACCCGCTTCGCAAACGCGTGATAAAGATGCACTCACAAAAGAAGGCGTTGGTAAAGTATTAGACCAACTTGCTGAAAATCATGATTACATCATTTGCGATTCACCTGCAGGAATCGAAGCAGGCGCTATGATGGCATTATACTTTGCAGATGTAGCGGTTATTACCACAAACCCAGAAGTCTCGTCAGTGCGCGATTCAGACCGTATTATAGGTATGCTACAAAGCCGTTCTCGTCGTGCCGAACAAGGTCTAGAACCGATTAAAGAACATTTGCTTATTACTCGCTACGTACCAGAACGCGTTGCGCGTGGTGATATGTTAAGTGTTGAAAACATCACTGAAATTTTAGCCGTACCGCTTGCAGGTGTCATCCCTGAATCAGCAGCCGTATTGAAAGCATCTAACTGTGGCCAACCTGTGATCCTTGACACAGAAAGTGATGCAGGACAAGCTTATGCAGATACTGTTTCTAGAATTTTAGGTGAAGAACGCGAATTTCGTTTTCTTGACGTAGAAAAGAAAGGCTTTTTAAGCAGAATTTTTGGAGGTTAAATGTCGTTACTTGATTATTTTCGCACATCAAAACCGGATGTGTCATCTGCTAATTTAGCGAAAGACCGCTTACAAATAATTGTTGCACATGAACGTAACATACGTGACAGCACGCCAGATTATTTACCACAGTTAAAGCTGGATATACTTGAAGTAATCAAAAAGTATGTTGCTGTAACATCAGATCAGGTTCATGTTCAACTTGACCAAAGAGACAACAATCTTTCAGTTTTAGAACTGAACGTGACTCTTTCTGAAGACCAGTAAGCATTTAAGCAAGTGTACAACATTCATGTACACTTGCTATTACTTATTACTTATTACTTATTAGCCATTAAACCTTCAAACAAGTGATTACCGATCAGTTCTGAACGCCAATCACTTAACAACACAGGTTTACTACCGACAGCACGCTCCTCCTCTGTCAATTTCCAGACCCAGTTTAATAATTCATTGATAATTTTCTTTGAACCAATTAGTTCTGCTGGAATATTCGTTTTATCGGCAACGATAGCAATCTTATTACGTATTCCTTGTACTATTTTTTTATAGCCAGGGTAATCAGAAATTCGCGTTAACTCTTCAGGCAACTCTTCATCTGAAAGACTTTGAGCTTGTTTAACAAGATCGATAATCTGTTTTCCGTGACGCTTAATCTCGATAGGAAGTAACCCTAACTTATTTAGATCTCGTAATGATTTAGGCTGCTGTTTCGCGACTTCCAGAAGGTGGGCTTCTTTAACCACAAAATTGACAGCCATATCACGGTTAACCGCATTGGTCTCACGCCATTCGCCTAGCGCTTGTAAGATTGCAAGCTCACGAGGTGATAAAAAAGATGCATTTTTGAATTGTTTATAGACTGTTTTAGGATTCTTATTGATCATTTTTCTGCGACGTAAATTATCTAACTCTTGCAAATAAAAATCGTAATAGCCTAGTTCATCAAGTTTGGATTTTAATTCATGCCAGCATGGCAGCAAATGATACACATCAGCAGCGGCATAACTTAACTGCTTAGTTGTTAATGGACGTGCTAACCAGTTAGAACGAGACTCACCTTTATCTAACGTGATATTTTGAAATTCAGAAACTAAACCACCAAAACCGAGAGAAGAACCGAGTCCACAAAATGCAGCTGCGATTTGTGTATCATGGAAAAAATCAGGAAATTTATTTGCAACCGTCATGAATACATCGAGATCTTCAGAACAAGCGTGAAGAACAACAGGTTGACGATCGAGGAGTTGCCATAATGCGCTAAGGTCATCAATAGCGAGTGGATCAACTAAATACGTTTCAGTACCATTATATAACTGAAACAATCCTAAGATTGGGTAATAAGTACGCTGTCTGATAAATTCAGTGTCGATAGCTAAAATTTCAACTTCCGCACATTGAGCTATCATCTTCTGCAATGTTATTTGATCTTCAACTAAAATATATTCCACTTATAACCTCAAAAAAAAGCCACTTTCTTACAATTTAGAAAGTGGCTTAATTTTAGCGAAATATATTACTAATGATAAGTGTTTTATTACTTTAAATTAGATCTAGTACTAATCGCGTAATTCACGGCGTAAAATTTTACCTACGTTACTCTTAGGTAATTCATCACGGAATTCAATAATACGAGGAATTTTATAGGCAGTAAGGTGCTCACGACAATGCGCAACAATCTCTTCTTTCGAAATTTCACCTTTCTTCACAACGAAGATTTTAACTGTTTCGCCTGACGACTCATGAGGAACACCAATAGCAGCGGCTTCAAGAATGTTGTCATTTAACGTTAGTACGTCTTCAATTTCGTTAGGGAATACGTTAAAGCCTGACACAAGGATCATATCTTTTTTACGGTCAACGATGTAGAAGAAACCATCTTCATCCATACGAGCGATATCACCTGTGTTTAACCAGCCATCGGCAGTAATCACTTCAGCTGTGTCTTGTGGACGCTGCCAATAACCCTGCATGACTTGAGGACCACGAACTTGCATCTCACCAACTGCGCCAGGTTTTGTTAAAACGCCACCGTCTTCATCAATGATACGAACATCCGTCGATGATACAGGTAAACCGATTGAGCCATTGTATTCATGTAGATCGTAAGGATTTACAGTTACAAGTGGTGAACATTCAGTTAAACCATAACCTTCAAGTAAGTGATTACCCGTTATTTTCTTCCATTTTTCCGCTACAGAACGTTGAACAGCCATACCGCCACCAACTGAAAGCTTCAATCCAGAGAAATTAATCTTTGCGAATGTTTCATCATTTACAAGCGCATTAAACAAGGTGTTTACACCTGTAATTGCAGTTGGTTTATGGTCGTCAATTTCTTTAATTAATGCAGGAAGATCACGAGGGTTTGTAATAAGAATATTCTTACCACCGCTCAAGAAGAACAACAAACCATTCACTGTTAAGGCAAATACATGATATAGCGGTAATGCCGTAATAACTGTTTCAGTACCACGGTCAATAATACTGCCGTATGCACCTTCAGCCTGTAATACATTCGCAAGCATATTTTTGTGCGTTAATATTGCACCTTTAGATACACCGGTGGTACCGCCTGTATACTGAAGGAAAGCAATATCATCAAAACCAGTTTCAACTTTGGTAAACTTCATTGAACGACCTTTATTCAACACGCGGTTGAATGTGATCGCATTTGGTAAGCTAAACTTAGGGACCATTTTCTTCACGTACTTAACAACTAAGTTTGTGATAGCACCTTTAACTGGAGAGAACAAGTCACCCAATTGCGTTAAAATTACATGTTCAACAGGTGAGTCTTTAATCACCTTTTCCAAAACGCTTGCAAAGTTTGAGATAATAACAATTGCTTTTGCACCAGAATCGTTTAGCTGATGTTTTAATTCACGCGGTGTATATAAAGGATTTACATTAACAATCACCAAACCCGCACGCAATACACCAAATAAGGCAATCGGGTATTGAAGTAAGTTTGGCATCATTAACGCGACACGGTCGCCTTTATTTAATTTAAGCTCGTTTTGAAGGTAAGCTGCAAAAGCACGAGATTTTTCTTCGATTTCACCATAAGTTAATGAACAACCCATATTTACATATGCAGGGTTGTTACTAAATTTTTGAACTGTTTGATCGAATATATCGTTCAAAGAACGAAATGAACCAAAGTCAATTTCTGCGGGAACATTTTCCGGGTATCTATTTAACCAAACCTTTTCCACCTTACCACTCCTTTTTATTTAACTTATTAATTTAACAAAACGACTAAGTATTATTAATCCATTTATAATATTTAGCCGCTATTGATGAAATTATTTATTGTGAACAGATCTTAATTGATTAACACTCAATTAACAAATGAAATATCTATATTACACGCTTATTTAAATCTTCATTATTTAGAATTAGATAATATAAACTCTATTTTTATCGATTAAATAAACTATTATTTTAATTTATCAACAAATTTAACGATCGCACTTGCAGTTTCGACAGCATTATCCATATGAACATGATGCCCGCCGGTAAGTGTCAAAATATCAAAATTTTCTTTATTAAATATGTCCAACTTTAATTTATCAACAATTAAAGAATAACCTTTATCACCAACAATAATCAGGCATCTCGTTGATATAGATGATAAAATATCAACAACCTGAGGCTCTGTCAACCTAACCAAAGATCGTAGTTTGAGCTTAGGATCAGATCGCCATGTTATTTTTTCTGCATTAATAATTAAATTTCTTCTACATATCAATACAGCATTTTGCTCCGTCAAATCAGAAACAAAACAACGTGCTTTAACGACCTTTTCCAATGTCAAAGCATCAGCCCCACGACTAACACTTTGGTGGTAATTGTAACAGCGTTCTATCCCTTTACGCAATTGGTTTACTGTTTGTTCAGCTTCTGCTGAAATTGCGCCCAACCCTTCAATTAGTATCAAACGATTAACAAGTTCTGGAAATGTTGCTGCAAAAATGGAACTGATCATTGCGCCCATTGAGTGCCCAACTATACTGACGGTGCCCCAATGCTGTGTTTTAATTATTTGATAAAGGTCTTCTACCCATTCAATGAAATTGTAATGACCTTTCTTATGATCAGAATGACCATGACCGGGTAAATCTATCGCAATCAATTGATAGGGTAATGAGCCATCATCTAAATTACGCTTTAGTTCTTCAACAAGAGGAATAAAGCTTGCAGCATTGTCTAACCACCCATGAACAGCCAGTAAAATAGGTTTGGACTTATCACCATAGCGTAAACCAGCAATAGTTTTACCATTGACCTCTATACTAAAGCTATTCATTAGAATTTACTCTCTACCCGGTAGTTTTTTCCAGGTTACTGTATCGCGAACGTAAACAGGCATAGCATCTTCAACTGAAACCGCATTCCCTTGTTCGAATTCAGCCGCTGCAATAATGAGCATATCTTGTGAACTTGGGAACTGTATACCTTCACATGCTGTTAGTTGAGCAACGCTTAAATCAGCAAGTTGTTCAGCATAGGTAGACCAACCCGTTCCAAGCGTATGGAATGCAGTTTCTGATTTATTAAAATCAGCCAATAGCTGATCTGGCGTAACTACAATTTCTTTATCAACTAGTGTCATTACGCCCGCTCCATTGAGCTTGTAATGAGCAAAATATATTTCGCCCATACGTGCATCAATTGCCGGTAATACGTCAGTTACATTGTGTAAACGATGAGCACCTTGCGCCATCGCTGCCAGGGTTGAAATTGGTAGCATTGGTAAATCAGCACCAAATGCTAAACCTTGCGCAATCCCCGTCCCAATACGAACACCGGTAAAGCTGCCTGGTCCACGACCAAATGCGAGTGCATCTAAATCTTTTAATTTAACCCCTGCTTCAGTCAATAAGCTATCGACCATAGGCAATATACGCTTAGTGTGCTCGCGTGGGCTTTCTAGCTCTCTCACTAATACCTGGCCGTTAATGCTCAATGCGGCAGAACAATTTTCTGTTGATGTATCTAGTGCTAAAATATTACTCATAAAATTCACTTTCTAATTGTTAGTTTTCTTAATAAAAGATAAAACGCTATTTATATCTCTGGTTCGTGGCATATCGGGTAAGCTATTGATAAACGTTGCGCCATATCCACGAGAGACGATACGTGTATCACAAATAATAACACATCCCGTGTCTTTGACATCACGGATTAAACGCCCTACTCCTTGCTTTAAATTAATAACAGCCTTTGGTATTTGCAATGCAGAGAAAGGATCTTCACCTTTACGCTGGCAATCTTCAATACGCGCTTGTAAAAGAGGATCATCTGGTGACGCAAAAGGCAATTTATCAATAATAACACAGCTTAATGTTTGCCCACGTACATCGATACCTTCCCAGAACGAGTATGTCCCAATCAGTAACGCATTACCGTGCTCAATAAATTGGTCGAGTAAGACTTGTTTATTATCTTGTCCTTGGACAAAGATCGGCATAGTCAGCTGTTGTTGTAATAAACTCGCTACTTGCCTAATCATGTAATGACTTGTGCATAAGAAAAAACAGCGACCTTTATTGGCTATAATAATAGGTGCTAATTTTTCAACCAGTATACGGGCTATATTTGGATCATTTGGCTCAGGTATATTACGCGGTACGCACAACATTGCCTGGTTGTGATAATCAAATGGGCTTGCTAGAATTAACTCTTTCGCATCTGCGAGTCCCATTTGTTGGCGATAATGTGAGAAACCATTATCGACAGCTAATGTCGCAGAAGTAAAAATCCAGGTTGATTTGCTTTTTTCTTGTTCAGCGCTAAAACGTTCTGCAATATTAAGTGGCGTTATATTTAAAGTAAAGTTTCGCTTAGTGCATTCATACCAATAGCTCTCGCCAGTATTATTAACCGCCATTATTTGTTGAAATGTTGCTTTAATTTCCACCACGCGATCAAAGCATTGATCGACAAGTTCCGTTCGACCAAGATTAAGCTTGATCACTTCATATATGAAGTCGAGTTGATCTTGAAAGCGTATAATCGTTTTCATTACCGCTTGTTGACTGAATAAATGCCGCCAATTTCCACGTCCAGATTCCATCGAAAAACTCAATCTTAAATCTTGCGTAGCATTCGCTAAACCATTCGCAGCTTTAGTTACTTGTATTGAGTCCTTAAGATCTGTTCGCCCTAAATACTGCACATCTTTACAAAGTGCTTGTATCTGTTTACTGGTGATTCTTTTACCAAAATACTCTGAAGCAATATCTGGTACTTGGTGAGCTTCATCAAAAACAATCACATCAGCGTCTGGTAAGAGTCGACCAAACCCTGAGTCTTTAACATTCAAATCAGCAAAGTATAAATGATGATTAACAACCACTACATCCGCTTCAAGCGCCTTACGGCGCGCTTTGACTAAAAAACAATCGTCATAGTCAGGACAATCTCGCCCTAAGCAATTATCATTAGTAGAGGTAACTAAGGGTAAAATTTCTGCGTCGTCTTTAAGACCCGGCACTGAACTCATATCACCGCTAATAGTGATATTGGACCAACCCTTTACTTTAACATAATCACTTAATATAGTTTGATTTTGATATTGAGTTTCTCGCCCTAACCGCGTTAATCGCTCCGTGCACAGGTAATTACTTCGACCTTTGAGTAACGCAGTTTTTGCTTTACTGTTTAATGCATCAATAATAAAGGGTAAATCGCGATTGAATAATTGCTCTTGAAGATTTTTACTACCCGTACTGATAATTGTTGTTTTATCATTAATCAATGCTGGTATTAGATAGGCAAACGTTTTACCAGTCCCCGTTTCAGCTTCAACGATTAAACTCCCCTTGTTTGTGATCACTGAATTAATGGCTTTTGCCATATCAATTTGTGGTTGACGAGCGGTATAGCCATCGATGACCTTGGCTAAAGCGCCACCCGATAAAAAATATTGCTCTATCACAAACAAGTTTCCATATAGTTTTATAAGACAGCATTTAATATCATCACTCGTCGTAATAATCAAATTGATGTTTTATAAAATCGAGTTTATGGTTATTTTTCGACCCTATTTTAGAAAGTCACCTCCTTATAGTTTGTTCTTTTTAACAAAATTAATCAGTAATAGTGGCATCACTCTCCACATCTGGTAAAATCGCCGTCAAATCGACAGCAACACCTCGAATCTAGCTAAATGAGTCCAAAGTAACTTGGAAGAGCCTTCAGGGATATTGAAAGAAACTCTTCCAAGTTACTTAGGTGTAAGTTTTATTTAAACGATTAAACTCAATAAGGATAGTTAACAATGAGTCTTGCTGATAAAGTATTAGCTGTAAACAATGATTTACCGATACGTACAGATAAACCTGTTCACAGCGGTAAAGTGCGTTCTGTTTACTGGTTAACTGAAGCTGACAGTCGTCGTCTGATCGAAGAAAAAGGTTACGATGTAGCGGCGGATGCACCACTTGCAATTATGGTTATTAGTGACCGTATTTCTGCGTTTGAATGCATTTGGCACGGTGAAGGCGGCATGCGCGGTGTACCTGGGAAAGGTGCGGCGTTAAACGCAATTTCAAACCATTGGTTTAAGTCTTTCCGTGAAAACGGTTTAGCTGATAGTCATATTCTTGATATCCCTCACCCATTCATTTGGATCGTTCAAAAAGCCAGACCAGTAATGATTGAAGCTATTTGCCGCCAATACATCACAGGTTCTATGTGGCGTGCTTATAGCCAAGGCGAGCGTAATTTCTGTGGTATTGAACTACCTGAAGGTTTAACTAAAGACCAAAAATTACCAGAGCTACTCATTACACCGTCTACTAAAGGTATTTTAGAAGACATACCAGGTGTTCCAGCTGTCGATGATGTGAATATCACCCGCAAAAATATTTCAGATAACTACGAAGCATTTAACTTCAAATCACCTGATGATATTACTTACTACGAAAAGTTACTAAAAGAAGGCTTTAACGTAATCAGTGATGCATTAGCGGATGTTGACCAAATGTTTGTTGATACTAAATTCGAATTTGGCTATGTAACAGACAGTAAAGGTCAAGACAAGCTTATCTATATGGATGAAGTTGGTACACCGGATTCATCACGTATTTGGGATGCAGCAGCTTTCCGTGAAGGTGATGTGGTTGAAAACTCAAAAGAAGGTTTCCGTCAGTTATTACTTAACTACTTCCCTGAACCTGATATTTTACTCAATAAAAACAGAATGGATGAACGTTTAGCGCTTGCTGAACATAATGTATTACCGACATCTGTATTAATGTCTGTTTCTGAAACTTATTTGAATATCGCAGAGAAGATCACTGGCGAAAAGATTATTTTATCTGATAATCCGAAAGCTGAAATCATTAAAATATTACGTGACGATTATAATCTTATCGATTAATACCTTCGGGTATCAAATCGCAGATTGATTAAAACGTTAAAATGAAAAGGAGAGCTAATTAGCTCTCCTTTTTAATACCGATTTTCTAAAACTTATTTAAACTCACTAAATAAGTAATTAAACTTCTTTTACAAGCATAGAAAGCGCCATTGCTTCCGCTACTTTAATGCCATCTATGCCCGCAGATAAAATGCCACCAGCATAACCAGCACCTTCACCAGCAGGGTATAAACCTTTCGTACTAATACTTTGGAAATCACGACCACGTTTAATACTTACAGGCGATGATGTACGAGTTTCAACACCCGTTAGTGTTGCGTCTTTCGCAGAGAAACCTTTAATTTTCTTTTCAAAAGCAGGAATGGCTTCACGAATAGCTGCAACAGCAAACGGAGGAAGAGTTTTGCTTAAGTCTGTAAATTTAAGACCAGGCTTGTATGAAGGAACCACATCACCAAACTCACCTTCGCCACGACCAGTAAGGAAATCACCTACAGTTTGTCCCGGAGCATCGTAGTTGCTACCACCAATAACGAATGCATTTTTTTCCCACTTACGCTGTAAGTCTATACCAGCCAATGGATTACCTGGGTAATCTTCTGGTGTGATACCAACAACGATAGCGCTGTTCGCATTCATTTCATTTCGTGAATATTGGCTCATGCCATTGGTAACAACGTGACCCTCTTCTGACGTTGCAGCAACAACAGTGCCGCCTGGACACATGCAGAAGCTATAAACTGAACGGCCATTCTTACAATGATGAACAAGTTTATAATCGGCTGAACCTAGTAGTGGGTTACCTGCATTTTTACCAAAACGCGCGTCATCAATAGCTGATTGTTTGTGTTCAATACGGAAACCAATTGAGAAAGGCTTCGCTTCGAGGTAAACACCACGGTTTTGTAACATTTCGAATGTATCACGCGCACTGTGGCCAATAGCCAGAGAAACATGGTTTGTTTCAATAATTTCGCCACCAGCAAGCTCAACACCTGTAACTTGATCATTTTCAATTAAAATATCATCAACACGAGCACTAAAACGAATTTCACCGCCTAGCGCAATGATATCTTTTCGCATACGCTCAATCATAGTAACCAGTTTAAATGTGCCAATGTGCGGCTTACTTAAGTACATGATCTCTTCAGGTGCGCCAGCTTTAACAAATTCAGTTAAGATCTTACGCGCATGAAATTTAGGATCTTTAACTTGGCTATATAATTTGCCGTCAGAGAATGTCCCCGCACCGCCTTCACCAAATTGAACATTCGATTCAGGGTTTAATTCACGCTTACGCCAAAATCCGAATGTATCCTTCGTTCTTTCACGAACTTCTTTACCACGTTCAAGTACAATTGGTTTTAATCCCATTTGAGCAAGAATTAATGCAGTAAATAAACCACATGGGCCAAAGCCAATCACAACAGGACGCTGCTCTAGCTCTTCTGTTTTTTCAGCAACAAATTTGTATTCCATATCAGGAGTAATACGAACATGTTGATCTTTTTCAAACTTAGCCAGAAGCGTTTGCTCATCTACGCTATCAGCCAACGTAATATCTAATGTGTACATTAAGATAATCACATCACGTTTACGTGCATCATAACCACGACGAAAAACAGTATATTCAATCAATTGTTCAGGTTGAAGTGACAATCTCTGTAAAATATATTCATTAATAGCTTGATCATCATGATCTAGCGGAAGTTTTACATCGGTTAAACGTAACATAGAAAATTATCCAAATATCAAAGTGCATCGCGCTGTTAGAGCACTAGCCAGAAAACTAAAATCTTAGGGCGGGTATTTTACGTTATTATTAATAAATATGCATTTTATTATTTGAAATTAGGTTGTTTTTCAAGCCTCTTTTACTGCCTTTATAGGATGTTAATTGCTTTTAAGTCGTGCTTACGTATAATGCCAGCACTTTGAAAATTGAGGAACAAGCATCATGGCTTTTGTCGTAACCGAAAACTGTATTAAATGTAAACATGGTGATTGTGTCCCTGTATGCCCTGCTGATGCCTTTCATGAAGGACCAAACTTTTTAGTCATAAATCCAATAGCCTGTATTGATTGTGGACTTTGCGTACCAGAATGTCCTGTCGATGCAATTTTCCAAGAAGATGAAGTGCCTGAAGATCAAGAGATATTTATCGAATTAAATGAAGAGCTCTCTGAACTATGGCCTGTTATTACAGATAAATGCGAGCCACCAGCAGATGCTGACGTATGGGATGGAGTCGAAAATAAGCTGTCTTTACTCGAGCGCTAATAATTGCATACCCTATCATGTAACCCAAATCCATCTATTCTAGCCTTATTAAAATAGTGTACCCAGTAAATTAGGTATGAAGGACGAAAAAAATCAGCGAACTGACGTCGAATCACATTTTTCAATCTTAGTCATATAATCAATAGGTTAAGTGTTATTCTTAGTGATACATTCGACAAGTTAGATATTCTCACTAAAATTAAGGATGATTAAATGGCTGATATTTACAAAAGTGATTCAGGTTACTCAGAAATGGTAGGGGTCTTTGAAACTGCACATTCTACTAGTTACAGTGGTAAATGGGGCAAAGTGTACCAAGATTCAACTGAAGTTGGACAATGCGAAAGTCAATCAACAACAGGTTACAGTGCTAAATGGGGCAAAGTGTACAAAGATTCAAACGAAGTCGGAAAATGGGAAAATGAATCAACAACAGGTTACAGTGCTAAATGGCACAAAATTTATGATGTTTTTGGAGAAGAAATAGGTCGATACGAATGTGCGAGCTCTACTAGCTATAGTGCTAAGTGGGGCAAGGTGTATAAAGGTAATAATCCACATTTTTTACAAGAAGTCGGTGTAATCAAAAACGCTAAAGATGATGATGAAGCTTTACAAACAGCAGCTGCGGCCTTGTTATTAGGTCTTTTAGATTGATACTATAGTCCTTCTCCTCTTCATAATTTTATGGAGAGGATCTCAGCGGCCTGTTAAGTCAGCTTTAAACACTTTTTCAAATAAAATCTCTTATGTCCATTTTTATAACCATCAAGCTTACCAAAAATTTCATATCCTAACTTTTCATAAAACTCTTTAGCCTGAAAATCGAAGGTATCAAGTTGAGCGTATTTACAACCACGGTGAATAGCCTCTTCTTCGGCCTTTAAAAGTAACTCTCGGGCAATACCTTTACCCCTGTGTTCGGAGGACACCCACAAATAATCAATATCAAGCCTTTCCCAATATGTCTTTGCAGTTAACCCCGCAATTAATACTCCCTGAATATCTCGTTCAAATACAGCTAACTCACTGAAATCATTTGGCATGAACTCTAGGTTATAATGCCTTACATTCGAACTAATAATGCGTATATCTTCTTCTTTTGGATTGTCTGTGATTTCCAATGGTTCCCCCTAGAGCTTAACAGGTTTCTATCGCGCCTCTCGATAAAAACATTCCTAACTTATAACGAGACTATTCATGGTAATGCTTAGATAGCCCCTGCAACTTTCAATTTATCCAGAGCGGCGGTATAACCTTGCGCAGCAGCTTTACGAAATAATTTTATGGCTTCAGCATTATTCTGAGGTAAGCCTCTCCCAGTTAAATACATAATACCAAGGTTATATTGACCTTCTGCAAAACCCTGTGCGGCTGATTTTCGGTACAGGTTCACTGCTTCGCTATAACTCTGAGGTATACCTAGCCCGTACTCATAGATTAACCCAAGGTTAGATTGTGCTGATTCAACGCCTTGTTCAGCCGCTTTTCTGAACCAATATGCCGCTTTTTTATAGCTCAGAGACACACCGAGTCCATTATAATATAAATCAGCAAGATTATTTTGTGCTTTAGGATGTCCTTGTTCGGCCGCTTTTTGGAACCAGCGCACCGCTTTTTTATAATCTATAGAACACCCTCGACCAAATCTATACATGCTACCAAGGTAATACTGTGCGACTGCAAGTCCCTGCTCTGCCGATTGCAGGTACAGCTTTTCTGCTTCAGGGTAATTCTTAGGTTGATCCTTTCCGATATCATACATAAGAGCAAGAACGAGTTGCGCCTCGGCATTTCCTTGTTTCGCCGCTTTACTAAGCCAATTAACAGCCTTGGAATAACTCTTTGTTACACCTTTACCATGATAATACATGGCTCCAATCTGATATTGTGCCTTAGCATAGCCCTGTTTTGCCGAACTATGAAGTAAGTTTATAGCCTCTGCATTTTCCTGAGGTACACCTTGTCCATTTAAATACATAAGGCCAAGATAATATTGCGCACCAGCATAATTATGCGCCGCAGCTTTACCAAGCCATAACGCCGCTTCGTTATAATTTTGAGCAATCGTAGTACCTAGCCCCTGATAATATATCGAACCGAGAAGGGCTTGAGCATAAGCTTCATTTTGATTAGCAGCCTTACGTAACCAATTTATTGACTCACTATCATTCTGAACAACAAACAGTCCCTCCAAGTACATAACACTAAGCATGGTTTGTGCTCTGACATCCCCTTGGTCAGCCGATTTACGATACCAAATGACTGCTTCGCTGCCATTTTTAAAATCATCTGGTCCACTAAAATATATACGAGCAAGTTCATATTGCGCTTCCGAGTTACCTTGCTCTGCCGCCTCATGAAACCACATGATTGCTTCGGTATTGCTCTGAGAAACACCTTTCCCATATTTATACATATAACCAAGCAGTAATTGTCCATAAACATTACCTTGCTCGGCAGCTTTACGATACCACTGAGCGGCCTCTATATCGCTCAGTGGTATATCTTGTCCATTCTCATGCATAACACCAATATAGTTTTCCGCTTGCGTTTCAGTGAGCCCCTGCTCCACTCTTCTATGAAACAAAGCTACGGTATCTGAATAGCCCTGAGAAATATCGTCATCACGGTAATACATAACGGCCAACTCATATGGCGAAGACAACGGCTCATATTTAACAGCATCTCGCGTTTCATATTTGATAGTATCTAGCGGTTTATTAGTATTTGAACAACCTGAAAGAACAAAAAAAGCAACAGGGAACGCTACAAGTAAAATATGTTTCATTTTAATTATTTTTAATCCTTAAATTATAATTAACGATGATATCCCAATTAATATCATACATTTAAAACCATACGGTTGGATATAGATCTTAACCACCTTATTCCGCAATATTGAGACTTTTATTTAAAGGGATCTTTTATAGGACATTTGGTGAAGAACAGAAGCGGAAGAATCGAGTTAGAGTGATTGTAAGATTGTGATTGTGATTGACATCACCAACCGAGTGGAAAGCTAATATAAGCGCGGATCACCATATCGTTATCCCAAGCCAATATCGCTTGATAATCAGGTGCACTCGCAGGTTTATTATCATAAGGATCTAAATTATATTTTGTGTACACGGCACTGATAATAGTATTGCTCTTTTTAATCCAATCAGTTGTATTATAAACTAGGCTAAACGTATATTGATTTTCAAGCCAGGTATCACCATCATGCCATTGTTGCGCTGAGGCGTTCATTTCCAGCTTTTCCCTTAAAGCAAAGCGCACATCCGCACTGAGTGACATTGCCCCGCTTTTATTTTGCAAATCATCTCGAGCGTAACCACGTAGTTTCGGCGCATCATCATCTATTTCTAAGAAGTAATAGCCCGTTAAAAACGTCGAGGCTATAGACAAAGAAGGTGAGTCGTACTGGAGATTAACTCCCGGCATCAACTTAAACTCTTGCTCTACTGCACTTACTGTATTGCACCTCCCCTTGATGTCTATTAACCAATTAACCGATACGTCTTTAGAAAGCCGCGCGAGTAAGGCTTTACTTAACAACTTAAATTGATACCAAATAGGAATATGGTCTTGATCAAGCTCATCCTTATCTCGATCAATAAAAGCATCAACACTTCCAGTTAACAGAATCTCATTCTCTGTTGTGTGTAATACGACAAGTCCAACCCCAGCACCGAACGTATGCGAGCTCTCCTGAGCGACGAAAAAATCATGCACCCCTGCATTCATTTTCCAGTCGGCGGCATAAAGCTGAGTTGTAAAGGGGCATGTCAGGATGAATAAACGGGTACACAATGTTGTATTAAACATCTTAGTTATCACCATTTAGTTATTTTTATCTGCTAAGTGTAGGCGAATAAGATTAAATTAGATGGTTTACAGGACTATTACTGTCGGTACACATAGGTAGGGTTTTAACAAGTGACTCACTTAAAGCTTGTAGTGCTATGTAGTGGCTAAGTAATACTGTTCCACGCTCAGATATGATCTATACGACGAAAAGCAATACCATAAGTCTTTACAATATTGCCTAATAAAATTGATGACCTTGATTGCTTGTTATGAATATTTTTCAATAGCAACTACAGGACCCTGCTTGTTTTTGATTGTCATTACATAAAGTCCGATAGCAGCAACAATTGAAATTGCGATCACACTATACCAAGTAAAACGGTAACCATAATTATCGATAAAGTAACCGATAACGATAAAACTTGGCATAACCAAAATACTTCGGAGCGTAACTAACACACCTTGAATTCTCCCTCGATGACTAGATGGAGAGTTATTTGCTAAATATATGCCCTCTTTCGTCAACAGCAGGACTTCACCAGCAGATAGAAACAACCAAGCGATAAAATGCACAGGGATATTTGGGAACAGCATGACTAGCGTATATCCAAATGCAAACATAAAACCTGCATATGCCAAGCTGATTGTTTCAGCTTTATTCGCCGTAAACTTCATCAAAATTGGCGTAATAAATACGACTAATACACACGCATAGGTCATTAGCTGCCCAAATAAAATGGGCCCCGCGTCTCCAAATATATGGCTCAAATATAGCGGGCTTGCCATCGTCATTTGATTTAATGAGTACCACAATAATCCGCAAAGGAAAGTGAAAAACAATAGTCTTGGTCTTGCCCTCAGGACAGACCAGACTGAGCCAGAAACAGGTTTTTCTAACTCACTTTCGTTTATAGATTCAGTTTCAGGTTGTACCTGAATAAACATAGCTACAATCAAAACGCCAAACAATGCGGCGAAACCATTACCAAAAAATATCCATTCGGTATAATTCCAGAATAAATACCCCGCCATAATTGGACCTAAAGCTGAACCAAAATTATAGGCTAGATAGCTCAACGACATGACCGCATCACGATTATTCGCATTTGATAGATCTGCGACTAAAGCGTTACTTGCTGGTAATGCCAAACCAATAAAGAAATAAGCACCAAATAAAAATGCTGGCACCAATACAGGAGCATCAGAAAAGAAACCACAGAAAATGAGTAATAGAGCCCCTATAAACTCGCCGAAAACCATGACCAGTTTATACCCTAATATATCCGATAACTTCCCACCTAAAAAACTACCCAAAAGATAAGTCCCAGTAACCCCCATAGCTAGAGAGCCTGCGACCGTAGCTGAATAACCCAATTTATCTGTTAAAAATAAAACTAAAAAGGGAATGATAAAATTACCCATTCCTAAAATCATTCTTGCGACCGCTAGATAATAGATATTTTTCGGTAAACCGCGATAAATCGAAATCGCTGACAAAAACTTCTTAATCATGAAACGCCTAAAATATTTGGAAAATGTTTTCATTCCGTTTTTAAACTCTGGTTATGCTAAAGGGCAAGCTTGAACTTAAAATAAATTCCATTTCTATTAACCCATTCACTTCTACGGTTTGAGTAAACTTTTTTTCTTTATATAGTTTGACGGCTGGGTTTTCACTAAAAACGCGAAGAAGTAACTTTGTCGATTTATGCTGCCTTGCATGTTCAACAATAATATCGAGACTTTTACTTCCAATTCCCTTTCCTTGAAATTCTGGACTTAACTGTAAATCTCGTAGAAAAGTGGTTGATTCGTTATAACTAAAACGAACAACACCAACACGAAGTCCATCCGCGAATATGTCAAAATTATCCAATTTGGCCCAGTTATTTATAAACAAATTGCTATCCCAAACGATATTCCGAGTTAAATAATAACGAGACATATTGGACTGAGTTAGTGACTCTGCATATTTCATCTCAGAAGCACTTTTAAACTGGATATCCATACTTACCCCTTGAGAACAAATAGAGATTTAGACGCTCTAAACCCGCTGTATTCAAGCGTTTGTTAGGCAACATTAGTACACAATTTCAATCTCATTGGTTGAACAGACAGCACTGATATTTCTCGGAGCCTTCCTAATGACCCACAAGGCTCAAACCCAATCGTTTTATATAGATGAACAGCGGCCATATTGGTCGTTGTTACTGCTAAAGAAATATAATCCAAACCACAGTTTTTTGCCCATTCAATGATTTTGTTAAGCAATAATCGACCAACACCTTGACCACGAACACGAGAAGAAACCCACATTTGATAGATATGGGCTGTTTTATCGCTCGGACTGTGAAGCATTCCCCAAGCTAGACCTATTGCAACACCATTTAGCTCTGCAATAAGTGGCCGTGCATATTTCGCCCGATTATCAGGATCAAGACGAGAAACCCACTCTTCATTAGGAAACTGAACCTCATGTTCATAACTACTGCCAAACGAATCTGGCGAGTCTTGTAGAGATAAGAGGCGGAGTTCTTTATAAATTGCCCAGTCTTCCTTATTTAGAACTCTTATATTCAGACTACTCATGTCTATCCTTTGATGCCTAATGCCCAAATAATGGGCTAAAAATATATAGCGAAACGTAACCAACTGTTACGTGCCCTCGTTTATTTTCTTGTTATGTGTCGGTTAACGCCATATGGATTAACGGGAAAGGATTACCTTGCCCATCTAATGGCGAACGACCGATAACGCTAAAACCTAAATGTTTGTAAAAGCCCACTGCATCTGGATTCTGTTCATTTACATCTACTTTATTGGCGGATTGATTTTCAATCGCATTTTTAAGTAGAAGTGAACCAACACCTTTATTTCTGTAGTCTGGCGAAATAAATAACATTTCTACGTTACAATCTGCGACCCCAATAAAGCCAGCAATTGTTTTACTGTCATTTTTAGCTACTCGTAAGTCGACAGCATCAAAATAATGTTCAAGTATTAGCGGCTTTAACGATGAGATATTTTCGTCACTCAAAAAATCATGAGTAGCACGAACAGATGACTCCCAAATTTTTATTAATTCTAAATATTCAGCTTTAGTCGCTGTGTCAATTTTCATACGGCCCCTTAAGAAACGTGTTCGCCTTTGATGATGTCAATGGTATTAGCTATAAAGACTATTATCATTGAGCGATTTGGTGAGAAATGAAAGCGATGAATCTAAAGGGTAGTTCTCCAACACCATTTGGCATTTGTACCCATGCTTTTCATAAAAGGGTTTGGCTTGGAAGCTTAATGTATCAACAAGTGCTGACTTACACCCTTCCGATTTTGCATACTCTTCAATAAGATGAAGAAGCTCGCTACCGACTTGCTTACCTCTCATGGAATCATCAACCCAAAGGAATTTAATAAGTAACCAATTCCCCCAAAGGTCAGCGACAATGCCACCCATTTTTTTGTCCCCCTCTACGGCGTAGTAGCTAACCTCTGACTTGATAATACCGCCCAAAAATGGAGTGTTATGCTTGATTAAACCACAACGGATCTCATTGATATCATTATCTAATGGCTCTATATCTAATTTATATTCCATATACTACCTAAACTCGGATTGATTGGTTGTGCCTGCGCTAAGACGTGCTCTACAAAGGCTGACTTTTTTAAGCGGTACTCATCTTGAGGCAGCCTGTACAAGATATTTTGAGCTCATTGTATTCCTGAACTAGAGAGCTGTTTTCACGTAGTTTATCGCGAAAATCTAAAAAGCACTCAAACTCTGAATCATTAGCGACTACTTGAAATGCGACATCTTCGCCAGAGGTGGCTTCCAACATGCAGAGTTCAGGTGTTCTTAACGTATCGGCTTTCTCTTGAAAGCCTAAAGTCGTGAGGAGTTTAACTGCCTCTTCTAGTTCGGCACCATCTACACCTACTAATATATCTAGATCACCTTTAGATACAGCCATAGGAATAGAAGATGCCCCAATATGCTCAATAACTGCATCAGGAAGCAACGTCAGTATCTCCCGGTGGTATCGCTGAAACTGCTCTTCACAAGATACCTGATATTCTTCAGCACGATAAAACTTCATGGAATCTCCTGAAAGACATAGACATAATGACTCCCCACTAGGTGCTAGGTGGGTATATTTTAACTAGTTCCATGAATCTACTCCGTGACGCCTAACGCTAACCTAAACCGCAGATAATGCTGGCGCAGGTTTTGCGCTTTTTGTTGTTTGCGAAAAAATACGACAGTGTTAGCTGTCGCATTCAGGTTCTTGTTAAGGTTACGGCTCAAAGGATTCACAAGGCGTGCCTTGATGAAACTCCATTTGCCATACTTCATTATTTAATTTCCAAATTGAACTTCGAAGTGAATAACGAATGCCATCATCAGTTGTTTTTTTCATGGTCGCTCTATATACCAGTTGGACGACATTTGGACTCAGTTCGCGGAGTTTAAAATCACTCGCCGTAAATTCGGGTGGTACTTCTTCAGGTAGGCGTGCTATTACCTCTTTCTTACCAAAGCTAAGACCAGACGCTCCAAATTCCAAAAAATCATCGGCAATTAAACGCTCAAGTTCAGCTAAAGAAGTTCTCACTTCAGGTTTTAAAAGCTCAAGTTCAAGTTTAATAATTTTTTCTATCAATTTTGACTCCACTCTCAAAGAGTAATCCTAACTGTTTGTTATACAGAATCCCGTATAACATGAATTCCAGTTTAATTTAATTATTATAAACAGTACCAAATATACTATTAATTACAAATAGATAAT